>NZ_JXAL01000001.1 GCF_000829465.1 Cohnella kolymensis
GCTGTCTTGCCGTTTGCTTCCTTGTTCGTTTAACACTTGTCGGATATATGTACTTTACTCAGGTGGCGGAAAATGGGGATATCGTTGTTCAAGGGGATATATGTACTTCACTCAGGTGGCGGAAAATGGGGATATCGTTGTTCAGGGGGATATATGTAATTTCACTCAGGTGGCGAAAAAATGGGAGGTTTACTCGGCACCGGACGGTAGAAGACGTGAAAAAGACGCATCGCCTGCCGGCGGTGCGTCTTGAATGAAACGGTCAGCTCATCTGCCCGCCTGCGGCCTGGATGACGTTGCGCGCCTGCTCCGCAACGGAGCCGGGCACATTGACCGAGAGCGCGAACGGAGCGCTGCCGGCGGCCTGTTCGCCGCCGCGAGATACACGCCATTCTTGGGAAGGAACATCTGCGGCCGCCATCGCTCCGCTGTACATCTGAATGTCATTTCCAGACATGACGGTTGCCGTTAAAGCGTCGGTGTCTTGGTCTGCAAGCGCGTTAGAGCTAAGCCGTTCAAGCCGTATACCGTCGCTTCGAAGCGAAGACAATTTGCGCACGGCGGATTCGGCCGCCTCTTGCGTTTCGAAGCTCGCGCGGAGAAACTGCATGTCCACACGGATCACTCTCCTTCGTATGACTGCGCCCGGCGATCCGCTTGACGCGCGCGTTCTTGCGCTTCTTTATCATCAGGACCGGCAAGCTCTTCCGAGTATTCCACGTCCTCTTCTCTCGCAATGGGCAATCTCCTTTGAAAATCAGGAGAAAGACGGCCGGTTTCAGATGGTGATTGTTGATCTGGCATTCAGGTACCCTCCTTCTGACTTACAGCCTTGTCGGCTGGCAGGATGATGCACCTATATTGCGCTTAGCAGGTAACGCTCATACAAAAAAACCGCCAGGTTTAGCCCTGGCGGCATTACATTGAGAGACTATAAGTCAATCCCCTAAAATCGCACGCTTCATCCGTTCAAAGATGGTGTGCTGCTGTTCATGGGTCGACTGTCCGCTTTTAGCTGCAAAATCGCGAAGCAATTCTTTCTGCTCATCGCTCAGCTGCGTAGGAGTGATTATCGTAACTTTCACTTGCTGATCCCCTTGGCCGTATCCGCGAAGTCTCGGCACACCTTTGCCCTTCAAACGGAAGTAAGTGCCGGTTTGGGTGCCGGGCGGGATTTTGAGCTTTACTTTCTCAGTCAGGGTCGGAATTTCAATTTCATCACCCAACGCGGCCTGGCTGAATGTAAGCGGAACTTCGCAATAGATATCGTCGCCGTCACGCTCGAAAAACTCGTGAGATTTCACTCGCAGAACGATATATAAATCTCCAGGAGGACCGCCGCGAACGCCGCCTTCTCCCTCGCCGCTGATCCGAAGCTGAGAGCCTTCGTCAACACCGGCCGGAATTTTGACGT
This sequence comes from Cohnella kolymensis, assembly GCF_000829465.1. Taxonomy (GTDB): domain Bacteria; phylum Bacillota; class Bacilli; order Paenibacillales; family Paenibacillaceae; genus Cohnella; species Cohnella kolymensis. The sequence continues at coordinate 1,415 of NZ_JXAL01000001.1, forward strand.
GAATTTTGCGTTGGCGTTTGACTTGGCCGTTGCCCGCGCAAGTGCCGCAGCGTTCGCGAATGATTGTGCCGCGTCCGCCGCAGGCGGAGCAGGCGCGCCGATTGACGATGCGTCCGAATGGCGTATTCTGCGCCACTTCCTGCTGGCCGGAGCCACGGCAGACGGAGCAGGTTTCCGGCTTCGTCCCCGGCTTCGCGCCGCTGCCGTGGCAATTGTCGCACGTCTCGGTGCGAGGAATTGTGATGTCGGTTTCTTTGCCGAACACCGCTTCCTTGAAATCGATCGTCATCGTGTACTGCAGGTCGTTACCGCGCTGCGGCGCATTCGGGTCGCGCCGGCCGCCGCCGCCTCCGAAGAACATATCGAATATGTCGCCGAAGCCGCCGCCGAAATCCGCGCCGCCGCCGCCGAAGCCGGCAGAAGGATCCTGGTGGCCGAATTGGTCGTACCGCGCACGCTGTTGGTCATCGCTCAGTATATCGTAAGCTTCTTTGACTTCCTTGAACTTGCTTTCCGCATCGGAGGCCTTGTTGACGTCCGGATGATATTGGCGCGCCAGCTTGCGGTACGCTTTTTTGATATCGTCCGCGGAGGCGTTCCGCTCTAGTCCAAGCACGTCGTAATAATCTCTCTTGTCGGCCACTCCTCCACCTCCTCATGAGGAAAGTCAAAGTGTCTCCGGTTGGTGTTATTAGGATCAAGTTCATGGTCGGATCGCTATACGGGACGTCGGGATATATCTCCTTCCGGCCGCTGTTTTCGACGCTTCGCCTGAACGATTATACAAAGGTGGCGAAGCGTCTCAAAAAGGCGGTCGTTGTCACTCCTCCAGGAGATATATCCCTTTGTCCCAGCCGATCCGGCTGACACTGCAGATCCCAACAACATCAAGAGCGGGAACAACTTTGACTTTCGGTTTTTTATACAAAGGAAAAACTTGATTGGTTTATTTTTTGTCTTCGTCTACGACTTCGTAGTCGGCGTCGACTACGTTGTCTTTTTTGGCGCCTGCGCCTGCGTCTGCGCCTTGGGCGTCGCCGCCTGCTTGGCCTTGCTGCGCTGCTTGCTCATAGAGCTTCACGGACAGCTGCTGAACGATCTCGGTCAGTTCGTCGGTTGCCGATTTGATCTGTTCCAGGTTGTCGCTTTCCAACGCGGTTTTCACTTTTTCTTTGGCTGCATTCGCTTTGTCGATCTCGCCTGCGTCGACTTTGTCGCCCAGGTCTTTGATCGTTTTCTCAACGGTGTAGACCAGCTGGTCGGCGCTGTTCTTCGCTTCTACGAGATCGCGGCGCTGTTTGTCTTCTTCCGCATGAAGCTCGGCTTCCTTCTGCATGCGCTCAATCTCTTCAGGAGTAAGTCCGCTGGAAGAGGTGATGGTGATTTTCTGGCTTTTACCCGTTCCTTTGTCCAGAGCGGATACGTTAACGATACCGTTGGCATCGATATCGAAGGTTACTTCGATTTGCGGAATGCCTCGCGGTGCCGGCGGAATATCGCTCAGAATAAAACGTCCGAGCGTTTTGTTGTCTTTCGCCATTGCGCGTTCACCTTGCTGGACATGGATCTCCACCTGCGTCTGGTTGTCAGCGTATGTCGAGAACACTTGAGATTTGCTGGTAGGGATCGTTGTGTTGCGGTCGATCATTTTCGTCAGAACGCCGCCTGCAGTTTCAATACCAAGGGACAAAGGCGTTACGTCAAGCAGAACAACGTCTTTGACATCTCCGGTAAGAACGCCTGCCTGAACCGCAGCTCCCAAAGCCACGACTTCATCGGGGTTTACGCCTTTGTGAGGCTCTTTGCCCGTCAGTTTTTTGATGGCTTCCTGTACGGCCGGAATGCGGGTCGATCCGCCGACCAATACGATTTTGTTGATATCGGCAGGGGTCATGCCTGCATCGGACAACGCTTGGCGTGTAGGGCCCATCGTGCGCTCTACCAGACTTGCGGTGAGCTCGTCGAATTTAGCGCGGGTCAAGTTCAGCTCCAAGTGCTGCGGAACTCCGTCAACTACCGTAATGAACGGCAGGGAAATGGTCGTCGACATTACGCCGGACAACTCTTTTTTCGCTTTTTCGGCAGCATCCTTCAAACGTTGAACAGCCGCTTTATCTTTGAGCAGGTCGATGCCGTGTTCTTTTTTGAATTCAGCCGACATCCATTCCATGATGACTTGGTCAAAGTCGTCGCCGCCCAGGTGATTGTCCCCGCTGGTCGCTTTAACTTCGAAAAATCCGTCGCCAAGCTCGAGAATACTAACGTCGAACGTACCGCCGCCCAAGTCGAATACGAGAATCGTCTGGTCTTCGGATTTCTCCAAACCATAGGCCAGAGCCGCTGCGGTGGGTTCGTTGACGATCCGAAGGACTTCAAGGCCTGCAATGCTGCCGGCATCTTTGGTGGCTTGACGCTGACTGTCGTTAAAATAGGCAGGAACGGTGATGACCGCTTGGGTCACCGGCTGGCCTAAGTATGCTTCGGCATCCGCTTTAAGCTTCTGCAGGATGATCGCTGAAATTTCTTGCGGGGAAAACTCTTTGCCGTCAATAGATTCCTTGTGGTTGGAGCCCATGTGACGCTTAATGGAAATAACGGTGCGATCCGGATTCGTGATCGCCTGGCGCTTAGCGGTTTCACCAACGACACGCTCGCCGTCTTTCTTGAAACCTACCACGGACGGGGTCGTACGGTTGCCCTCCGGGTTAGGGATTACGACGGCTTCGCCGCCTTCCATGACCGCCACGCATGAGTTCGTGGTCCCAAGGTCAATACCGATTACTTTACTCATAACTGTATGTTCCTCCTCCATATACTGCTATTCTAAATTCGTTGTTTATGCGCAGCATCAACCGCTGACTTTGACCATCGCCGGACGGATTATTTTATCCTTCATACGGTAGCCGGGCTGAACCACTTCTACAACGATGCCTTCTTCGTATTCGTCGGTTTCAACTTGCATAATCGCCTGATGCAGTTCAGGGTCGAAAGGCTGACCGACCGGTTCCATCGGTTTCAATCCCTCATCCTCAAGCACTTGGGAAAGCTGGCGATAGATCATTTCGATACCTTTCGTAAAAGAAGCGCTGTCGGCTCCCTCACCCGTGTGAAGAGCGCGCTGGAAATTGTCCAGCACGGGCAGCAGCTGACCGACCAGCTTCAAAGACGCGTATTGCGCCAATTCTTCTTTTTCCTTCATCGTACGACGGCGGAAATTATCGAAATCGGCTTGCGCGCGCAAATAACGGTTATGATTCTCCTCCGCTTCACGCTGAAGTTCCGCGATCCGGTCAACTTCCCCGCCGCCCGTATCAACGTTATTTTCTGCTTCAGCAGGGGAAGAATCGTTGTCGGACAACATGTTTTCCTCTAAAGAGTCCTCTTGATGTTCGGACATAGGTTCAGGCTCCTTCGTGTCATTCGTACTCATGCAGGGTTCACCTCCTTACCTTGCCGCCCGTAAAAGGGGGCTGTGCAGCATGTCACTTATACCAACGGGACATCAGCAGTGCGATATCCTTGGATAAATAGTCCAATAAGCTGATCACCTTGCGGTACTCCATGCGGGTCGGGCCGAGAATGCCGATCGTGCCGAGCGATTGTCCGTCAATCGTATACGTAGCGGTGATCAAGCTGCATTGATTAATGGCGGCTAACGTGTTCTCGGTTCCGATCTTGACTTGAATGCCTTCAGGTGTGGACTCGAACAGCCGCATCAAGATCTGGGTCTCCTCCAATATTCCGAGGATATTCTTGGCTTTGTCGACGTCCTTGAATTCCGGCTGAGTGAGCATATTGGAGGCGCCGCTTAAAAATACTTTCGGCTCCTGCTCCTCTGTAATGGTGTTCTCCAGAATGGAGAGGATGTCTTCGCAGTGGTCTACGTACCGGCTCAACTCATTGGCAACTTCACTGTGCAGCACCGATTTGATCCGATAAAAAGGCACACCTGCGAGCTTATCATTCAATAAGTTGACGACCTTGTTCATGTCATCCATCGAGATTCCGTCCGGAACCGCAATGGTACGGTGCTCGACGTGACCGGTGTTCGTTACGATAATCGCGACCGCCGAAGCGTCGTTAATCGGAACAAGCTGAAAATGCTTCAGCGTCGTGCTGAACATCTCCGGGCCGAGGACGATTGACGTATAATTGGTCAGCTGAGACAGAATCGTCGACGCGTGGCCGATGACGCCTTCCCAATGGTTCATTTTCTCCGCAAAAAAAGTACGGATTTTCCGCACGTCCTGATCGTGGACCCCGTCCAGCGTAACCAGATTGTCGACGTAATAGCGATAACCTTTAATAGAAGGAATGCGTCCGGCCGAGGTGTGGGGCTGCTCAAGCAATCCCATTTCCTCCAGATCAGCCATCTCGTTGCGAATGGTCGCCGGGCTGAATGTCACGTCACCGCGCTTCGAAATGCTTCGCGAACCGACCGGTTCGGCAGAGCGAATATAATCGTCGACAATTGCACTCAAAATCATGCGTTGGCGCTCACTCAACATCCGAGATTCCTCCTTAGAATTTGCCGCTATTCATCATTAGCACTCAATTGGAATGAGTGCTAATGGCTAATACAAAAATACCAAACCCTCACGTCCCCTGTCAAGGTCGTTCCGGCTTGGTTCGGCAAGTCCTATTCGATTATCGGGGTAGTCAAAAGCTCCCCTGTTTCTTGTTAACCGATCTTTCTCAGTACCGCAATTTCGTCACAGCATTGCTGCTTCGGGCAGTTCACGCAATCCGTCCAGACTTTTTCTGGAAAAATCTCTTTATCGACAATTTCAAACCCGTTTTTCTGAAAAAAGGATACCTCGTAGGTGAGCGCCATGACCTTGGGAATGCCCTGCGTTCGAGCTTCTTGAATGAGCGCCTCTACGAGCCTGCTGCCGATTCGCTGGCCTTTATATCCTTCGGCAATTCCGAGCGAACGAATTTCTACCAGATCATTGCCTAGACGGCAGAGCGAGCCGCAGCCGATCAGTTTCCCGCCGTCCTCTGCGACCACGAAGGAATCGATACCCCGGGTCAAAGCTTCGCGGGAACGGGGCAGCATGATGCCTTTGGCCGCATAGCCTTGTATAAGTTCATAAAGCGCTTCTACATCTGCAGTGTGCGCTTGGCGACAGACGATCGTTACGGAAATCATGTTAAATCCCTGCTCTCTCTCCACGAATGTTATGAATAAATATACAACAAAGCGAATGAATTCTCAATAGTAAATATGCCAATGATTGGGTTTATTTATCGGTTCGATAAAAAAATCCGCACTGAATATCCTATTCCTTTGTTGTAATATGGGTATATTCGCCAACAAATTTTGGGAGGAGCTGTTGTCAATGAATGCAGAGCACACACTGGCCAAGCATGTGTTGGAGACGGCAATCGCCGAGTTCAACGGTGTTAAATCGCTCGGGGATCGTGCCATGGCGCAATTGGACGCGAGCGGGATGTTCTGGACGCCGGAGCCGGAGAGCAACAGTATTGCCGTTATCGTGAAGCATATGGCCGGAAACATGATTTCCCGCTGGACCGATTTTCTGACTTCGGACGGCGAAAAAACGGACCGGAACCGGGACGAAGAATTTGTCGACGATATTGCCGACACGGACACTCTTAAAGCGCTCTGGGAAAAAGGCTGGGCGGTTGTATTCGAGGCTTTGAACGGACTTCAGCCTGAGGATCTTCTGCGCACCGTGACGATACGCGGGAAGGCGCATACCGTGCTGCAAGCGATCGATCGGCAAATTTCCCATTACAGCTATCATGCCGGACAAATTGTGTACGCAGCAAAAGCAAACAAATCCGCCGAATGGCAGACGCTGAGCATCCCCAAAGGCGGATCCGATAAGTTTAACGAGAAAATGAAAGTGCGTTAACTTCTGTCATGCTGCGTTTATACAAAGGCTCCGAAAACTTCATTGCCGAGCAATACGCCTTTAGGCGTTAAACGGTAGCCGGCAGGTTGTTCGATTCGTTCCAGCAAACCCTGCGCCATGAGCCGGGTCAGCGTCGGACCGAATACCTGTTCCAGGCTCGCGCCGCCGAACTGGCGGCTGAAGTCCGCTTGTTTGACGCCATCCTGCAACCGTAAGCCGACCATCATGAAATCTTCCATCGCTTCCTCGGCGCTGACCTGATTCGTTTCCAAACGCGGTAAAGCTTTGAGCGCCATGTCGATATAAGACTGCACGCCTTTGATATTGACATGGCGTTCGCCTTTCGCGTAACCGTGCGCACCAGCCCCGAGCCCGTAGTAAGCTCATTTCGCCAATATGTCGTATTGTGCCGGCTTTCACAGCCGGACCTTGCGAAGTTGCTGATCTCATAATGCCGGTAACCGGCTTCGCCCAGGCGTTCCATCAGATGCTGATACATCGCCAGCTCCACATCTTCCTCGGGAAGCGGCAGTTCTCCGCGTTCATACAAGCGGTGGAACAGCGTGTTCTCCTCCACTTTCAAGCTGTACAAGGAGTAATGCGGCAGATCGAGCTGCAACGCCTTCTCGACGCTGTCCGTTAACTGCTGCAAAGTTTGATTCGGCAGTCCGAACATGAGATCGATCGACAGGTTGGTGAAACCCGCCGCCTTCGCGTTCTCGATGCTTTGTACAACGTCCTGCGCTGCATGAATCCGTCCGATACCGGCGAGCAGCCCGTCATCGAAAGATTGGGCTCCGAAGCTGATCCGGTTCACCCCGCCCTCGCGCATCGCTTGCAGCTTTGCCATATCTGTCGTTCCGGGGTTTGCTTCCATTGTAAATTCAACATGATCGGCCAGCGGAAAATAACGTCTAACGGCTGCCAGGAACCGGCTCATCTGCGGAGGGGTCAGCACTGTTGGCGTGCCCCCGCCGACGAATACGGTATCGATGCTGGTTGGAGGCAGCTCTTTTACCGTCAGTTTCATTTCATTTTCCAAAGCGTCCAGGTAAGCGTCGATGGGCTGTCCTGCAGCCACATAGGAGTTAAAATCACAGTAAAAGCACTTGTTCGTGCAAAAAGGAATGTGTATATACAGCGCCCGCGGGGGCCATTGGTGGACAGGGTGCTTCGTTACGGCGTTAGAGTCTTGAATTTTTACGGGTTGTTGCACCTTTCGTGTCACCTCATTTTATCGCCCATGAAAACGAATAACGGGCTGCGAGCCCGCTATTGCTTAGTCGTTGTCGATTTTCAACACGGCCATGAACGCCTCTTGCGGCACCTCGACGTTGCCGACCTGCTTCATCCGTTTCTTACCTTCTTTTTGCTTTTCGAGCAGCTTGCGTTTACGGGAAATATCGCCGCCGTAACATTTGGCGAGTACGTTCTTGCGCATGGCCTTGATGGATTCGCGGGAGACGATCTTCTGTCCGATCGCAGCCTGAATGGGAACCTCGAACATTTGGCGCGGGATCAGCTCTTTCAGCTTTTCGCAAATGACACGTCCCCGCTGGTAAGCCCGGTCGCGGTGAACGATGAACGACAACGCATCGACCTTCTCGGCATTGAGCAAAATGTCCATTTTCACCAAATTGGATTGGCGGTAACCGGACACCTCGTAATCGAAGGACGCGTAACCTTTCGTGCTCGACTTCAGCTGATCGAAGAAATCATAGACGATTTCAGCGAGCGGCATGTTATATTTCAAAGTTACCCGGTTCGTATCCAGGTACTGCATGTCTATGAACTCTCCGCGCTTCCCCTGACAAAGCTCCATGATGGCGCCCACGTAGTCGTTAGGCACAATAATCGAGGCCTTAACGTAAGGTTCTTCCACCAAGTCCAGCTTTCCGGCTTCCGGGTAATCCGCCGGGTTTGAAATTTCCAGCGTGTCCCCGTTAGTCAACGTCACCCTGTAAATAACGCTCGGCGCAGTCGTAATGAGCGGAATGTTGAATTCCCGCTCGATGCGTTCTTGAATGATCTCCATATGAAGCATGCCGAGGAAACCGCAGCGGAATCCGAATCCGAGCGCCTGAGAGGACTCCGGCTCGAAACGCAGCGATGCATCGTTAAGCTCCAGCTTCTCCAGCGCATCCCGCAAGTCGTTGTAATCCGTCGATTCGATCGGATACAGACCGCAGAAAACCATCGGATTAATCCGGCGATAACCCGGCAGTGCTTCAGATGCAGGGTTGTTAACTTCCGTTATCGTATCGCCGACCCGGGCTTCCTTTACGTTCTTGATGGATGCCGCAACAAAACCGACATCGCCGGGGCCGAGTTCCTGTACTTCAGTGGCACGAGGCATGAACGTTCCGACTTCCACCGCTTCGAAAATGGCGCCGCTCGCCATAAATTTCATCTTGGTTCCGGCACGCAGTGTGCCGTCAATGACTCGTACATAACTGATAACGCCTTTATAAGGATCATAATGAGAGTCGAAAATAAGCGCCTTGAGCGGTTTATTCCGATCGCCTTGCGGTGCCGGAATCTTCCGCACCACCTGTTCGAGAATTTCTTTGATCCCGATGCCATTCTTGGCGGAAGCCAGAACTGCGTCGCTGGCGTCCAGCCCGATCACGTCTTCGACTTCCTGTTTTACACGCTCGGGCTCTGCGCTTGGAAGGTCGATTTTGTTGATTACCGGAACGATTTCCAGATTATTATCCAGTGCCAAGTAAACATTGGCGAGCGTCTGGGCTTCAATGCCCTGAGCCGCATCCACGACAAGCAGCGCGCCTTCGCAGGCAGCCAAGCTGCGCGAAACCTCGTAGGTGAAGTCGACATGTCCCGGAGTGTCGATCAGGTGCAGCATGTAAGTTTCTCCGTCGTCCGCTTTGTAAAGCAAACGAACAGCCTGCAGCTTGATCGTAATGCCGCGTTCGCGCTCCAGGTCCATTGAGTCCAATACTTGATCTTGCATTTCGCGGGAAGTAAGTGCACCGGTATATTCCAAAATGCGGTCGGCCAGCGTCGATTTGCCGTGGTCGATATGCGCAATAATGCAGAAATTGCGGATATGGCTTTGTTTGAAAGGTGTATCTGCCATTAAAATAAGTACCTCCAGCCGGTTCAAAGCGTCAAATGACTATCACTTCATTATAACAGCGCATGACCGGGGCTTCAATGCGCCATATTTCGCGCCGCTTCGTGTTCATTGTTCCGGAGGCTTCTCTATCGTCAAACCTTCCACATGCCGTTTGCCCATCAATTTGCGCTTCTTGCGAACGTCTACGGATTCGAACACAATATCCATGTCATAGTCTGTTCCGGGGTATAAATGCTTCCGCTCGATGTATCGGCGGATACGCTTATGGTTAATGGTGAGCTTCTCTTTTTGCACCTGCACGACGAGATTGCCTCGTTCGTCGGGGAGCCGGTACACGACGCCTGATTTACGCAAATGCGGTATGAAAACGACATCTCCGACTTCCCACACCGTACTATTCGCATCATCTGGTCCCGTCTGCTTCTTGGCTTGGGCCGGTCTGTCTCCGGCCGTGGCTGCCGGTTGGCGCACAGCCCGGGGTGCGGCGGGAATCGTCACCGTGCCCTGACCACTTTTTAAGCTCTCCGCAATCGACTTGGCCCGGTCGATGATGACCGAAGGAATGCCCAGTTTAGAGGCGATGACAAAGGCGTAGCTGTTACCCGCTTCTCCCATATCGAGCCGGTACAACGGGCGCAGCGTTTCTTCATCGAACGCCATCCGCGCATTCTGAAAGCCGTCGGTTACCCTGGCATACTCTTTAATCTCGTTAAAATGGGTTGTCGCCAGCAGAGTGGTTCCCCGGCGATACAGCTCTTCCAGCACGGCGATGGAAAGCCCGACACCTTCGCCCGGGTCCGTTCCGGTGGCGAGCTCATCCAACAGCACCAAAGTGGCAGGACCCGCGTGCTGCAAAATGTCAATTACATTGCGAAGATGAGACGAAAAGGTGCTTAGCGACGCGTCCATGCTTTGATCGTCGCCGATATCCACTTCCACGGATTTAAACACGGCGAGGCGGCTCCCTTCCGCTGCCGGCACAAGCAATCCGGACTGCGCCATCAATGTGAGCAGACCCACGGTCTTGAGCGCTACCGTCTTGCCTCCCGTATTGGGTCCGGTTATGAGCAGCGCCTGATAACCGCCGCCCAACCGGACGTTCAGCGGGACCGGCTTGCCGTTCAGAAAAGGATGCCTTGCTTCCCGCAGATCGATCATTCGTTCGTCGTTCAACTCCACGGCTGCCCCGCCGATCGCTAGCGCCCATTTCGCTTTCGCGAACAGGAAATCGTAATAGCCTACCGTGTCGAGATTGATTTTAAGCTCGTAAGCATACGATTCCGCGGTTCCGGTCAACAGCGCCAAAATCTGCGTTTCCTCCCGGGCTTCCTCGGCTCGCAGCGCGCTCAATTCCATTTGCAGGCCGGCAAGTTCTGAGGGTTCCACGAAAACCGTCTGCCCGCTTGCCGACTCATCCAGAACGGTGCCGGGAATTCTTTTGCGATATTCTTTTTTCACCGGCAGCACGTATCGCCCATTGCGCTGACTGACCAGCCGCTCTTGCAAAATATCTCCGTAACGTGAAAACATTCCTTCCAGCTTTTTTTGGATTCTGTCTTCGGCGGTACGTATTTTTTTACGCGCCTTATGCAGCTCTGCGCTTGCCGTATCCACAATGCGACCTCGGTCGATGCATTGCTCGATCTCTTCGCGCAGCGGTTTCAGGCTGTGCATCGATGCGGTATAGGATGCTACGGACGGGGCTTCCGCGCGTTTGGAAGCCATATACTGACTCAGGTGCTCGCAGCTGCGGGCGAATTGGGCCAAGTGACCGAAGTCTTGTTCTGTCATCACGTATCCCGTGCCCAACAGCGCCATCAACGGCTCCATCCCCTCCAGAGAAGGCAGCGGAGGGCTCGCTCCTTTCGATAACAAGTTACGGGCTTCCGCCGTTTCGGCCAGTCTCGCGGCTATCACTTTTTGATCGTACATCGGCTCGAGCTTCTCGATTTCGGCTCTGCCCAGATAAGTTACTGCATAGCTCAGCAGTGTTGCTTTCAGTCTGTTATATTCCAGTTTGTTTAGCGAATGTGTTCTCAATGATTTCATCCTCCATAGGGTTGTGTAATAAAAAAAAGGCGGCGAACAGCGCCATCGGCGCAAGCTCGCAGCCCAACCTGATAAAATGCGAAGAGTCGCGCAGCCCGGACGGATGGCCCGAAATATGCGCAAAAAAGCCGTGCCCAGATGAGCACGGCAGGATCTCCCCGAAGTTTACCTTCAGCAGGGGCGGTCTTCACCGGTTCTTCACTGGAAATCCATTCCGCGAATCGCACATGGCAATAGAAGACTTCAACCGGACAGTCTAATGCCTTGCTTATTCGCAGCTTATAGGATTAATCAGTTCAGAACCAATGCCAACATAAAAAATATGCCCCTTTTATTCTAATTACTGTTATTTTATTCCGTATGCGGAATCAAAGTCAAGGGAATTTGAACCATTTGTTCATGCTCAGCCCGTCAAGCCGTCAAATATAGAGACAACAAAGCGAATTCCGTTACGGGACAGGTCGTGCAGCACTTCCGCGGTTTTGCCGGACACCCGGTCAACGAGCGGCTCCCGGTCGTTGCGGGGAATTTCGTTCAGTTCTTGTTGCCAGCCGGTGTCGGGTTCAATTGAAGGAGCGGGCTCTTCTCTTATAGGCTTCTCCCTTGCAGGCAATTGCCATTCTTCATCTGCCGGCACTTGCTGCCCGGGCGGATTGCCGCCGGAGTCCCACGATCCGTTGACATCTGCGATGCCTTTGGATGACAGCTCCATGCCGTACAAAACCGCAAAACCGACGATCCCTGCAAATATCAGCAGCTTTAACGTATCTCGCCGCACAATAACCTCTCCCGTCGCTTCATTTTCCAGCGCTCACTTTTTCCGCCTCTTGCCCTTCCCAATACTGCTCGGAGATTACCTTCGCCAGTACATCCGCGGTCCGGTAACATTCCGCAAGCGTGTTGTCCACGCCCCCGATCTCAAGCAGCAGACTGTCCGGGGATACCGACTGATTGTATTCGCCGTTTCCGTTGGCCGCTTTTTTCGTCCATACGCCGCGCGATAAACCGGGATAATCTTTCTCCAATTGCTCGTGAATCTTCTTTGCGAATTGCTCATTTTGCCGCCAGTTCGGGTTCCGGTGTCCGATAATGAAATAGACCTGGGCATAATCCTTACCGTCGATCGTTGCCGTCGTTTTCTTGCGATGCTGGGAATCCCGATGAATATCGAAGAAAAATTTCAGCTGCTTGTTGTTTGACATCGCTTGCCGGACGGTCTGCAGAGAATATTTGTACGAATAATTCCAATTATAGCCCTTGATCGCCGACGCATAGTCCTTGGGGGAGTGCACGCTGCCGAGACCTTGTTTCTCGAACTGCTGCGCCAATCGTTTGCCGACCAACGTGATGTTGACCTTGTCGGAATTCGGATCCTTCTTGCCCGGCGTGAGCTCCGGAAAAAAGGATTCCCGGTTATGGGAGTGGTAAATGAAAACAACTTTACGGCCTTCCGTCGTTTGTCCGCTGCCCGTGTCCTCTTGTGCCCCATCCGGCGACGGCGACGTCTCGGGCTCAGGTGAATGCTCTTCCGGCGGACCGGCAGGCGCCCCTTCCTCCTGGCTTTCCGAATCGGGTCCGGGCACATCATGCGCGTCAGGATCCGGCACATCCGGATTCGGCTCATCCGTTTCAACAGGTGACTCATCAAGCGGTCCATGGTCTTCCGGCGCAGCCGGCTCTCCGGATCCCGGGTGAAGCAGCACGGAGCGGTCCCGGTCCATGTTGGGCATTTCCAAGGCGAGCAGACTTTTCGGGTCATCCGGGTTCAGGTCGGTTAGAAACCGGACAACGAAGGATGCGATCCTGTCCGCCTGTAACGGGGACGCTTGCTCATCGGTTGTCATATGCGGCAGCTCCATCCCGAGCAACGAGTGAAAGAACTCACCCGACACCGACGCGGTGAAGCCTTTCATGGATTGAACGGGAGAAACCGCCAAAGATTTCTGAAGCATCCCTCCGAGCCCCAGCAAAACGAACATGATCATGGAACAAAAGCTGAGGACGAAATAAGCACGGCCGGTGATGAGAATACGCCGCCATTTGGCCCGAAGCCGCGGCCAGTTCAGCGTAACCACAATTCGTTTCATGATTCATCCTCTCCGGAGTCCGATTGCCGGTCTCCCTCTCATTTTGTTAAGGTAATGAATCATATGAGAGAGTTAAAAATGATAGAACAGAAAATATCAGAGGTTACTAGAGAGACAATTGTGGAAAAGAACGCAAAAAAACCGGCTCCGGGAAGCCGGCATTCTGCGTCATAATTAGTGTGTATATGCGGCAACGTTGCTGCTGTCGACCGCCTCGTGAAGAGCAGCGTTCAGGCCGCTTGCGATAATGTTTGCCATATCCTCCATGAACTTGTCGACTTCCTTAGGCGTCACCAGCAGGTCGTGACCGAGCGGGTTAAGCACTTCCTTGACGAGCTGAAGCCGCTGGGTTTCACCCATGCCGCCGAAAACGCCGAACAATGGCTGGGTGTTAGGCGTTTCCTTTTGCAAATGTGCAATGAGCATGTCCATCGTGTTGTTCACAATGTTAGAAGCATAGGTGACGGTCGGCACTCCGATTGCGATACAAGGTACGCCCAGTGTTTCCCTTGTTAGTCCTTTGCGTTTGTTGCCGATGCCCGAACCGGGATGGATTCCCGTGTCTGCGATCTGAATGCTGGTGTTTACACGGGTCAGGTCTCTGGATGCCAATGCGTCTATGATAATGACAAGATCCGGCCGCACTTGCTGTACGATTCCCTGTACGATGTCGCTGGACTCCATTCCCGTTGTGCCCATAACACCCGGCGCCACGGCACTGACCGGTCGGTAGCCGGGGGCCACTTGACCCGGCATTAACTCGAAGTAGTGACGGGTCACCATGAGGTTTTCTACGACCAGGGGTCCCAGCGCATCGGGTGTCACGTTCCAGTTGCCTAAACCGACTACAAGTACACTGCCCATCGGCTGCACGCCGACCCGCTGCAGGAACGCTTCAAATTCCCTCGCGAACGTCGTGGCTACTCTGTCTTGCAGATCCGTATCCCCTTTCCGGAGCAGCGGCACGTCCAAAGTGACGTAATTACCGATCATTTTACCGATTCGCTGTGCCGCCAGAGGATTCTGGATCTGCATCCGGTCGACCGAGATGCCTTCATTCTCTTCAGCTTCCGACCATACGCCCGGAATTTGCGGACCTCCGGCCAGCTCTCTGGCTTCCAGCGCAAGATCGGTTCGTACGTTATACAAGGATAAATCGTTGTCCATCGTTATGGCGAGCCCCTTTCGCATGCGGGATAGGGTGGAATTCATGTTGCGTTTTGACACCTTGCATGATAGAATGTTACAAGTTGTGTGGAGAAATTCTTCTGTTTTGCAGGAGGTGAAAAGAATGCCAAACATCAAATCCGCCATTAAACGTACAAAAACCAACGAAGCACGCCGTCTGCGCAATGCTTCGCAAAAATCCGCTCTTCGTACCGCTGTTAAGCAAGCCGACACAGTTGTAACGGGAACGGATGTCAACGCTGCTAAAGAAGCGTTGGTTACGGCCCAGAAGAAATTGGATAAAGCGGCAACCAAAGGTCTCATTCACAAGAATGCGGCTGCCCGCAAAAAATCCCGTCTGGCCAAAAAAGTTAACGCATTGTCCGCACAAGGTTAATCCTGTGCCTGATATATGCCGCCGCAGCATCCCGTTGATGCCCCGGCCAAAGAAAGCCATCCTGTTGCAGGCTTACCTGCCAATAGGATGGCTTTTTTTGTTAGGTTTAATTACTCGGAGTGAATTTTCTGCTGTAAGGCGGTTCGGCAGCCTTACAGCGAGGAAACGAAGGGAATTATTTGCTGTAAGGCGGTTCAGCAGTCTTACAGCGCGTAAACGGAGCGAGTTTTCTGCTGTAAGGCGGTTTGCCAGCCTTACAGCGAGGAAGCGGAGTGAATTGTCTGCTGTAAGGCGGTTCGGCAGCCTTAAAGCGAGGAAACGAAGGGAATTATTTACTGTAATGCGGTTCGGGAACGTAACTTTGTGCGGAGTTGGGGCGTTTATTGGTT
This sequence comes from Cohnella kolymensis, assembly GCF_000829465.1. Taxonomy (GTDB): domain Bacteria; phylum Bacillota; class Bacilli; order Paenibacillales; family Paenibacillaceae; genus Cohnella; species Cohnella kolymensis. Next base: position 16,483 of record NZ_JXAL01000001.1, read on the forward strand.
AGGGAGGTGTACGAATGTGAAGAAATGGACGTCTTTAGCTGTTGGGATTGTGATGGTTGTCGCGTTGGCTGTACCTGCTTTTGCGGCAGAAGGTGACACAGCGGGTGACGGGCAGGATGTTGCACGAATGGTTCTGCACCGGCATGAGCTTTCGCTTAAGGTAGGATCGAAAACAGGTACTCTGGACGGCAATAACATAACTGTGGATCCGATCGTCGTGCGCAATGGGAGTACATACTTTTCCCTCAAAACCATCGAGCGGGTCGGCGCGGGCATCGTGAAATGGGATGTGCAGCAACGGCGGGCTGCCATTGTTATGCATTCAGCTATTATCCCGAACTCGAATATCACATTTCGTCCGGGTAAACCTTATGTTTATTTCGGCGACAATCCGGCTGAGTTTCTAAAGATTCCGGCTCCGTTCCTGTCTGACGGCAGAGTTTATATTCCGGTCAGCGCCTTACGGTGGGTCGGCATATCTTCCGAATGGAAAACGGGTACCCTCAAATGGCGCTGGAGCGAAAAAGCTATCGAACTGATGCAGCCGAAACTGTCGACAGCGAATACCGAGATCTCCTTCACGGTGTTGTATGAGAAAGATATCAAAACGCCGTATCTCATGCTGCCATTCGGAGCCGGCGCTTGGGCGAGCTATAACGGATCAATCGTCGCAAGGGACATCGAAACGGGCGGCAAGCTGTTTAACCGTGTGCGATTCAAGCTATCATTGACGCCGGGCATTACTCCGATCGAGCTTACTGCGAATGCGTTCGCCAAAGAACGTTTTGAAATTATACGAACAAGTGAAACGCCCTCATCGATACAGATAACCGAAGAAGGCCAAGAATACGGAGTAACGTTCACCAAACCGGACGACGGTTTTTTGAAAATTACGCCGGGGGGATCCATCCCCATCGCTGGAAACATATCGCAACAGCGTAACGGGTTTGACGACCTGATGATATCCATTCAACAGTATAATAAATATGAGTATACGGAAGTCCACACCGTAAAAGTGCCCATCAAGGAGGCGGCCTTTGCCGGCTCAATTGCCATCAAGGGAAAAGGTGAATACTGGATAAAAGTATACAGTCCCCCCTATATTCCTTCGACTGAGCAAGGTGCACTCAGAACGGAATGGGCCTCATTTAGAGTTAAGATTGAATAAACAAATCGCCCTCCCGCTTTTGAGAAAAGCGGAGGGCGATTTGTATTCTAGTTAAGTGTCCCTCAGCTTGCACCAGCGGAGGCGGTTTTAAGCAGGAATAGCTCGAGGCCGAGCGTTTTTTCCACACGGCCGGTTTTCATCGCGTAATCGAGATCGGCTAATTCCGACAGCAAAGCAGCAAGGCGCTCTTGGCTGAATTTACGTGCTTGATCGGCTGTCACTTTTACCGCGTAGGGGTGCAGTCCTAACTGTCCGGCCATTTGCTGAGGCGAATAGCCCTGGCTGCCCAGTTCCTTCACATGCAGCATATTCCGGAACTGCCGGACCAATAGAGCCATCAGCTTGATCGGCTCTTCCCTCTGCTTAAGCAAGTCATAATATAATGTGATCGCTTGCTCCGTCCGCAAAGCCGCCAGTTCCTCGGTCAGACGAAAAACATTCTGCTCGGTTGCCATCGGCACCAAAGACTCCACTGCATCCGCTGTAATTGTACCTTGCGCGCCCGCATGCAGACACAGCTTGTCCGTTTCCGCAGCCAGTGCATTCATATCCGTGCCTGCACGCCGAAGCAGCTCCTCCGCGGCTTGCTGCTCCAAAGTTCTTCCTTGCCGTGAGGCGCGGTTGAACAGCCATTGCTGCAGCTCCCCGGCCTGAAGCGGAGCAAATGTGATCACACCGTGATTGGCTTTCGCGGTTTTGACCAGTTTTTTGCGTTCATCCAATTTCTCGTGTGGAACCAGGAACACCAGCACGGTCGTCTCCGACGGCTGTGCCATGTACGAGAGCAAGCGCTCCGGCCTATGCTCTATACGCGCCGATTCTTTACCCGATGCGAACAGCACGCTGTCACGCACCAGAATGATCTTCGTCGGCACCAGAAAGGGAAGAGTTTCCGCTTCCTCTATGATGACATCGATAGGCGTTTCACCCGTATCGAAACGGATGACAGCCATCTCCCGATGCTCCGGCTCCGACAGTGTCTCTACAAGACGATTTGTAAACTCGTTCATTAAATACGATTCCGTACCGTAACAAATGTAGAGCGGTGCTATATTTCCTTGTTTAATATCGCGAAACGCTTGTTTGGCTTCCATACGCCCCTCCAGCTCTACATCGGCTTATAAACAACAAAGAGATCACGCCTTAAGGCAGACGCGATCCCTTTGTCCTCGGACATCTATATCAACGTTCGCCGGCCGGCCCATGGTACCGTGCGCGAACGACCGTGACGCCGTCCGAAGACGAACGCCAACTCCATCTGTACACTATACGCAGCTGAGGCGCAAAGGGTGACAACGAAGTCAGCGATTTGACTCTTGAACGCCCTCGATATCAAACATCAATTCCGTCCGGCTGCCTTCCGCATCGATCCAACTGTAATAAAGATAGGTGCTTTCAGGCGACCATGTCAAGTTCTCGATCGAGCCTTCACGCGCAGCGGAGTCAAATAACAGGCTGTTATCTTCCGATTTGTAGATCTGTATCGTTGCCGTACCTTCTGAAGTTACCGCACGCCACTTACCGTCAGGCGATACGACGGACACGGCCGCATCAGGGGCCCCCGAACCGAAAGCCATCTTGCCTTGATCGCCGTCTTCAGCCATGATGCCTGCCGACTGCGGCACTTCTTCAGAAGCACTGGCCGCGGGCGACCCGGACGAAGACGCTTCGCCGGATGCAGATGCGCTTCGATCGACATCCCCTCTGTTGGAAACCGGCGTGTCGGGATTAGCCGGCGGCTCACTCGTTGAAGCATTGAAGCTCGGTGTGGCCGCTGGCATTGTCTCGTTACCGGTAATTTTAACGTCGTTCGGCGCTTTCTCACCGGGATCCGATTCCCGCGGATCGGCGCGATCTGCGTGTTGGTCGTCCGCTCCTCCAGTCCCTTTACTTGCAGGTGCTTGCTGCTCAACCTTCAGCGTATTGGTATTGGATTCCTGAATCACGGATTTCTCATTATTTTGTTTGTCAAGGCTGGGTCCCGCTTCGTTGGTACCGCTGCTGTTAGATCCGAACGGCCACTGATCGGGCTGTGTGAATATCAGCAAGCCCACAACGACGCCAAGCGCCACCACTGTGGACAATCTCCGCAATAAATCGCGGCCGGGCCGCAACGAACGCCTGCTCCGTAAAGGCGCGGCTTCCAAGATTTCGTCAGCAGGAGCTGTGCGAATTTCAAGTTCATTCAACCGTTCCAATTCAGGCAGAATCGCATCGACCAGACTGTAGCGCGGCACGACTCGCGGCAGCTGCTCGAGCTCGCTTGACAATCTCTTCAATCTATCCAGCATAGCGGCACAATCCGGGCATTGTCCAACATGATCCATCATGAGCGACGTTTCCTGTTCATCCAAATCGCCGTCAATGTAACGCTGCATGAGTTCCATCACCTCTTGGCACATCATCCCCGGACACCACCTTTCTGATAATCATGGAGTAGTACTTGCAATTGCTGCCTTGCTCTGAACAAATAAGATTTGACCGTATTCAACGGCAAATTCAGAGAGTCGGCAATCTCGTTGTATGAAAAATCCTGTAAATACCGAAGCACAACGACGGTTCGGTGATGCTCAGGCAGTTTGCCGATCGCTTCGCGGATCTCCTCCGCCGCGTATGCCGAAAGAACCTCGGCCTCAACACTGTCCCCCGATTCAAATACCATTTCATGCTCGTCAATCGATACGGACGGCCGTTTACGCCGAAATTTATCGATACATATGTTCGTTACGATCCGCTGAACCCAAGTTCGAAATTGTGCTTTTTCTTCATATGAGCCAATTTTCGTATATACGCGGATAAGCGCTTCCTGCGAGGCATCCAATGCATCCTGCTCATGATTCAACAAGTAATAAGCAGTACGGTAAACCTGATGCTCTATTTCGCGGAGCAGCGTAACGAGTGCTTCTCGGTCGCCCGCTTGCGCGGCTTTGATCAGAGCCGGCTCCACCACAGAAGATCCTCCCCCCCTGCACCCTCTCAGACGCAAATGTCCGATAAAAGGTTGCAACCCCTAAACCCATGAATTAAACACAATTTTTATAAGCTGTATAAGTCTAGCAATAATGTTACCATGAGCACAATCTTTTAAATAGAGTTTATTGCTGACCGGCGTTTGTAAAATGTTTGATGCGGCGCGACAGCTCTCCGTTCGGCGCAATCCGGTACTGTACCTCACCATGCACATCCGTGCGGAAAAGTGAGCTTCCGGAATCCGTAATTCTCTGCACCACTTCCGGAGCGGGATGACCGTAGAGGTTGTTGCGGCCGACGGAAATTACGGTTTCTGCCGGCTGCCAATACGCTAACCATGGGAATGATGTGGACGTTTTGCTTCCATGATGTGCCGCTTTCAGCACATCGGCGGCGGCGTGCAGCAACAACGGCGCATTTGAGCCCACAATTTCCTGCTCAGCAGCAGCACCGACATCCCCGGGCAGCAAAAAGCGGCGTCCATACACCGTCACTAATAAAACGATGCTGCGCTCGTTTTGTTCATTTATAAAGGGGATATCATCTGCTGCGCGAGCGTCAGCTGTCTGAGGGTACAATATGCTGATGCTCGTCGTTCCGTCAACCGCCCATCTCATAGAGGAATCCACCGCAAAACACGGGATATTTTTGTTTAAAGCCAGTTGGAACAGTTCTTTGACAGCGGAGGAATCTTTCAACGTCCCGTTAAACCATATTTTTCTGACGGGTATGTTTGCGATGACCGCTTTAGCCCCGCCGATATGATCGGCATCCAGGTGGGTCAACACGAGCGCATCCAATTCCCGGACTCCGCGCTGCAGCAGCAGCGGCACAATAAGTTTTCGGCCCGGCTCATAGGGATCCCGGCGCTCGCGCCACTCGTCTCCCGGCTTCCGGAAGCGGATGGCTCCGCCGCTGTCGATCAGAATATGCTTGCCTCCCCCGGTGCGGACCAAAATACTGTCAGCCTGACCGACGTCGAGAAACATGATTTTACCGGCTTCATCAAAGGCAGCGGGCCGTACGCCCCAGAGAAGCCACACCAGCATCAAAACCCCGGCTCCAATCGCATAAAATGTGACCCCCTTTGACCTTAGCTTAGGCCTCAACATTGTCAAAGGGGCGGTGATGTCGCCGACAGCGGCTGCCGACCGGGATTCCGATTCTTTTTCACGCCACCACTGTTCCTCTCTTTTTCTCGACAATCTGCAGTTCAATAGAACTATCATCAGTCCCATGACAAGATAAGCGCAAAAAACCCATGCCCATGAGGGCTGGGACCATACGGTTCGCAATGCGCCGAAGCTGCTCAGCCAATCCACCAGATCAAATGTCCATCGGTTGCCCAAGGAAGCAAGCATCGCCGGAATTTTTCCCAAAGGAAGCCATACTGCGCCGAAGACAATGGAAGCCATGCCTAAAGGCATCACAATAAAACTGATGAACGGCACGAGAATCAAATTCGCGGGCAACGACAACAAGTGGACGGAGTGAAAATAATACACGGTCAGCGGGAAAGAGACGGCTTGAGCCGTAACGGCAACCGCGAGCGGTGCCTTCAGCCATTTCCATACGGGAAGCGATGCGGTCACGGCCGGAACAAACAGGATTAAACCGGCAGTTACGACAAATGACAGCTGAAAGCTGACGTCACCGATCAGGCGCGCATCCCAGATCAGCATGAGCATAGCGGCAGCCGACAACAGATGAAACCCGTCTTTCAGGGCATTGCGCCGGGCTAACCAAAGTGCCAGCATAGCCATTAGGCAGGCGCGGACGGCTGATGGAGAGGCGCCTGTGAGCATCATATATACCGGCATGAGAGCAATCGCAATGGCCAATGAGCGCTCTCTGGTTACCCTGATCCAAGATAAAATTTTGAGAATCAGGAACACGACGACAGCGACATGCAGGCCTGAAATCGCCAAGACATGGGTCAGGCCGAGCCGTGAAAATTCATCGAACTGCTCCGGATTCAAGTCCGAACGTATACCGGCTACCAATCCTTTCATATAACCGGCGTCCCCTTCCGGGTATAACGCGTCCATCAGCTGCCCGATCCGGGAGCGAATGTCATCCAACTTGCGTAGCGGTTTTACATATAAGGGAACCTGACCCGGATAACCGAGGCCGACGCTATCGGTTCCTTCAGCTTGCAGCTGCCAGTGAATGCCCCGCTTATGCAAATAATCTCGGTAATCGAACGCGCCGAAATTTCCGGCTTGCCCGGGCTGCTCGAGCCGCCCTGTTACCTCTACCGTGTCTCCTCTCGCCCAGGCGGATGCCAGCTGTTGTTCCGCTTGCTGCCGAAGCTTGACCCGTAGCAGCACCTTTTCACGGATTTGCTGTTCCGCTGCGGCAGTGGACATTTTTATTGTGCGTCCCGTCAGTTCAAGCGTCACAAGATCTCCGTCCACTTCAACCGTCGAAGAAATATAGCCTGTCAGCACAGCGTCTGCAGATGAGATGTTATGCGGCATGATGATCTGCGATGTATTGCCGTTGTCGACTGCCGTTCGCTGAGCTGCGGCACCCAGCAGTGCCAACGAGCAGCAGACTGTGATCAGCCATGTCGACTTACCCGTAAGCGCAGCTGCGACGAAAATGAAGAGCAGGCCGGCCAACAGCAATACGGCTTCCTGCCCATGAGAAAGCGATACCGCAGCGGTGCCGGCCACCCAGGTGCAGGCGATTGCCACGAACGGCCTTCTTTCCATTCGCCCCGCTCCTTTCTCCGAAAATGAAAAAAGAACCCCTTCACCTTGTCGGTGAAGAGGTTCCTCCTCTTCAGGCTGTTCGCTCTATGCGCCGTCCTGCACTTGCGTGTCCGCAGGAGCTGTGTAGGGCTCAATTTTCTTAAATCGGATTCCTCTTTGCTTCATCAGTGTTGTTACTTTTTCATGATCCTTCGGGTAATCTCGATGATATACGATTTCCACGATGCCGCTGTTCGCGAGCATATTGGCGCACGTCCAGCAAGGTTCGTCGGTTACGTAAACGACTGAGCCCTCACGGTCAACGCGGTCCGTGAACAACAGCAGATTCTGCTCGGCATGTATCGTTCGGATGCACCGTTGCTTCTTCACCATCCCGCCGTTGTCCGTTGAGGACGGCACCAGCTCTTCCACAATCAGACATCCGTCCTCGGAGCAGTCGGGCGTTCCCATCGGCGCGCCGTTATAGGCGGTTCCAAGTAGTTTTTTTCCCTGCACGAGTACAGTACCGACATGCCGCCGCGGACAGCGGGACCTTGTAGAAACCATATAGGCGATGTCCATAAAGTACGTGTCCCAATCTTTCCGCAAAGATGACATCCTCTGTACCCCCGAATTCGATGACTTACCTCTGGCTCGCTGTCAATGCTTGATCCAGGTCGCCGAGAATATCTTTGATGCCTTCCGTACCGATAGATAAACGGATCATGCCCGGCTGAACGCCCGCCGATTGCTGCTCGGTTTCACTCAGCTGTTGATGCGTCGTGCTCGCAGGATGGATAATAAGCGATTTGGAATCGCCCACGTTGGCCAGATGCGAGAACAGTTTAACGGCGTTGATCACCTTTTTGCCGGCTTCCAATCCGCCTTTGATTCCAAAAGTCATGATAGCGCCTTGACCGTTCGGTAAATATTTTTGCGCTTTGTCGTATGATTCATGGCTTTCCAAGCCGGCATAATTCACCCACTCAACGGCCGGATGCTTTTCCAGAAACTGTGCGACAGTGAGCGCGTTGCTGCTATGCCGTTCCATTCTGAGATGAAGCGTCTCCAAACCTTGCAGGAATAAAAAAGAATTGAACGGTGACAGCGCGGCTCCCATATCACGCAGAAGCTGCACACGCATTTTGATAATGTAGGCGATGGGACCGACCGCGTCAGTGTACACCACTCCATGGTAGCTGGGATCCGGCTCCGTTAAACCGGCAAACTTGCCGCTGGATTTCCAGTCGAATTTTCCCCCGTCTATGACAACGCCGCCGATGGATGTACCGTGCCCACCGATAAACTTAGTAGCCGAGTGCAATACGATATCTGCGCCGTGCTCGAGCGGACGGCATAGGAAAGGTGTCGCGAACGTATTGTCGATGATAAGAGGAATACCGTTGTCATGCGCAATTGAGGCAACCGCGGCAATATCCACGATATCACCTCTAGGGTTACCGATCGTTTCGGCGAAAACCGCTTTTGTTTTGTCGGTAATCGCTGACCGGAAATTTTCAGGCTTCGAAGGATCTACGAATTTAACCGTGATGCCAAGCTTGGGAAGTGTGTTCGAAAACAAGTTATATGTGCCGCCATAAAGGCTCGAAGCCGAAACAATCTCATCTCCTGCGCCGGCTATATTAAGTATGGAATACGTAATTGCCGCCTGCCCAGAAGCTACCGCCAATGCTGCAGCCCCTCCTTCGAGAGCGGCGATCCGCTGTTCGAAAACATCTGAAGTCGGATTCATAATTCTCGTATAAATATTGCCGAATTCCTTTAACGCAAACAAATTCGCGGCATGCTCGGTATCCCGAAAACCATACGAGCTCGTCTGATAGATCGGCACCGCGCGCGACAAAGTTGTCGGATCGAGTTGTTGTCCGCCGTGTACGGCCAAGGTTTCCAATGAATACGATTGCTCGTTCGCCATTCAATAACCTCCCAATGATCCAGATTTATGAAACTCCTTCTTATTCTCTCATAGTTGTTGGAAATAAAAAAGTAATCTCATTAACGATCGGTTTGACTTCCGACGGTTACGTGCGGTTCTATTTTCTCCAGCATTTTAGGGCCGATGCCTTTTACTTCGAGGAGCTGTTTCACAGATTTGAATGCTCCATTCTGCTCGCGGAAGGCTATGATTGCCTTGGCTTTGGACGCGCCTATACCCGGCAAGTCTTCCAATTGTGACTGCCTCGCTGTGTTGAGATCGAGCAATGTGCTCGCAGGAAACGGCATATGGGAGTCGGCTGCGGGATTGACCGGTTGGGTTGCCTGTGTGGTTGCTGGTGAAGTGTCGGGCCGTTGTGACGAAGCTGATGGCTGTTCAGACGGTGATGCGGTAATCGCCTTTTCTATACGTTTGTTGACAGGTTCCCAGCCGGGCACATCTTGATCAGAATCAGAAAAAAATATTGAGTAAGCGAGCAGAGCCGCTCCAATAGTGAGCAAGCCCGCTGCGAATACGGCTTTAGCGTTCGGCATGAGCCGTCCCTCCCTTTTATTCAATGCATATCATATAAAAGCGTCATTTCGGCCAAACCGTTGTTCATACAATGGGATGAATGATTCCGTGCGGAGGAGGGATGAAAGGATGAGATTCTGTTTCATCGGTGCGGGCAGCATGGGGAGCGTGTTAATAGGGGCGTTCATTCGCGCCGGCGCTATTCAGGCGGAACAAATTGCCGTCAGCTCCCGCACCCCCTCCAAAAGTGTCTCTCTTGCAGATCGATATCCGGGCCTGATCGTCTCCGCTTCCAACAAACATGCGGTGCTTGGGGCGGATTACGTGTTTTTGTGCGTAAAGCCGTTAGATTTCCGCGCCGTATTGGACGATATTTCCGCAGTACTGAGCCCGGAGCAAACCGTTATTTCCATCACCAGTCCCGTGACCATTTGTCAGCTTGAAGAACGTATACCCTGCAAAGTGACTAAAATAGTTCCCAGTGTAGTGAATGCCGTAGGAGCGGCGCATCGCTGTTCATGTGGGGAACGCGTTTGACGGCTGAGGATAAGGAAGCTTTGCTGCAGCTTTTCTCTACGATCAGCAGGCCGGTTGAAATCCAGGAGGAAGAAGTGCGCGCCGCGTCGGATTTGTCCAGCTGCGGACCCGCTTTCCTCGCTTATCTATTGGAACAGTTCATAGAAGCTGCAGTGTTGGAAGCAGGGATGGATCGGCAAACCGCGACCATTCTGGCTTGTGAAATGATGCTCGGCACCGCCCGGCTGCTGCTTGAGTATCCTTGCACCCCGAGCGAGCTTCAGTCCCGAGTCTCCGTGCCCGGCGGCATCACCGCCGCTGCTTTGGATGTACTCCGCAAATCGACGAGAGGCGCATTCCACCAAGTACTGCACACCACCCATGCCAAGTACGCCGAAGACCTGGAACGAGTAGACTCCTCCCTGTTCCCAAGGGAGCGGACTTAAGGCGGTGCTGCATGTAAGGCCGGCAATCGGCCTTACAATGTGCTTGATTGCGTATGCTGCAACCTGCATTGTTGGTCGTCGGCCTTACACGAAGTATCTGTGTACAAGCTAGCATGTGTAAGTCCGGTGGCCGGCCTTAGACTAGACGGTCAACATTTGTACATCTTGCCCCCTGTAAGTCCGGTGGCCAGCCTTAGACGATATACATTTGTACATGTTGTCACCTGTAAGTCCGGTGGCCGGACTTACACCATATTCGTCTGTACGTATTGCCACCTGTAAGTCCGGTTGCCAGCCTTAGGAGGTCTACCTCGCTACATGTTGCCACCTGTAAGTCCGGTTGGCGGACTTACACGATATTCCTCTGTACGTGTTGCCACTTGTAAGTCCGGTTGCCAGCCTTAAACTCTCCCAAGTCACAGTCAACCGCACACTCACAAAAAGTAATCACGTGCTTTAGGCAAAAGTTCAAACTCATGGTGTCGTTGAACTCCAGTACCGAGAGGTTTAACTAATTTCTTTTCCATCAGATTGCGAAGGACAGTTCGAGAGCATGCCTTCCACACTGCAGACAGTAACGAACATCTTCCAATTTTATAGGACGGTTGAGGCGAAGACCGTATCGAATCACCTCCCTCTCTAACACGGACAGTTCTTCGAATGCCAAGCCGGGGCTGGTGGAGAAGCGTCCGAGCAGTTCATAGAAGGCACGACGGGCGGCCTCGGCACGTTTCTCCTGTTCGTCCCGGGAGAACGGGATGTACTTGTACCCTTGCATTGCGATCGTACGAATGCGCATTTGCTCGAAGGTGAATCTGTCCCGTGTAATCATCTCGGCATGAGGAACAAATCCGTTGCTCTCGAAAGCAATACGCACAGGCTCATAAACGGCATCGACATAAATTTTAACTCCGGTGGTGCTCACCATTTCCTGCTCCATGGTAATGCCGTCGAATGATTTCAACACCGGCCATATGACAACTTCCAACATCTGCTTTTCACCTGTCAAATCCTTGTGCAGCCGTTCTAGCCTGGCTCCGGAAGCCGAGCGCCTCTGCTGATCCAGAAACTTCTCAAACTCTTGTTCGAACATATTCCCACCCCACACCATGAACTCCGTACGACTCGCCATCACTAATTTCTGCAACCATATTAGTTACTCCCGCCATACTGCTACTCAATCCCAACATGACAGCACCATCGGAACTTTCGCACACTATTACCTCCATCCACCCAGTTACTCCCGCCATACCACTGATCAATCCCAACATGACAGCATCATACAAACTTTCGCACCACTACCATCACCCCTACCTAAAAACAAAACACGCCGTCCGCTCCATGATGGAGACAAACGGCGTGTGCTTCACGCGATGAGGTTAGTTCGAATCAATGTTGACGCGCCTACCTTCAGATAATGTTAGTTCGCAACAATGTTCACGAGCTAACCTTACTGATAATGTTAGTTGGCTACGATGTTGACGAGCTTACCTTTTACGGCGATGATTTTGCGGACGGTTTTGCCTTCGGTCAAGGCTTTGACTTTGTCGAGGTTAAGCGCCAATTCCTGCATGCCGGCTTCATCGAGGTCGGACGGAATGTTGACGCGCTCCACAATTTTGCCGTTTACCTGGACGGCGATTTCGACTTCCGCATCGACCGTCAACGACGGATCGTATTCCGGCCACGGCGCATAACTGATAGAGCCCGCATGGCCAAGCTTCTCCCACAATTCTTCCGCAATATGCGGAGCGATCGGGGACAGCATCTGGACAAAATCCTCCATCGCTTTCTTCGGGAGCGTTTCGGACTTGTAAGCTTCGTTGACGAAAATCATCATCTGGCTGATCGCGGTATTGAACCGCAGAGCCTCGTAATCCTCGCCCACTTTCTTCAAGCTCTTATGCCATGTCCGGCGGAAATTTTCATCCCCGCTCACATTCTTTATTTTCACATTCAAGCCGCCGTTATCATCAACGAACAACCGCCATACACGGGAAAGGAACCGGTATATACCGTCCACTCCATTGGTGTTCCAAGGCTTGGTCGCTTCCAGCGGGCCCATGAACATCTCATACATGCGAAGCGTGTCGGCGCCGAACTCGTTCACGATATCATCCGGGTTGATGACGTTGCCGCGGGATTTGGACATTTTTTCGTTGTTGGTTCCCAATATCATCCCTTGGTTAACGAGCTTATGGAATGGCTCTTTCGTAGCGACCACACCGAGATCGTACAGCACCTTGTGCCAGAAACGGGCATACAGCAGATGAAGCACCGCATGCTCCGCGCCTCCAATGTACAAATCCACCGGCAGCCATTCGCGCTGCTTCTCAGGCGAACAGATTTCTTTCTCATTGAGCGGATCGATGAACCGCAAATAGTACCAGCAGCTGCCGGCCCACTGAGGCATCGTGTTCGTTTCGCGGCGCGCCCGCCGTCCGGTTCTCGGATCGACCACGTTGACCCATTCCGAGACATTAGCAAGCGGCGACTCGCCAGTGCCTGAAGGCTGAATCGCATCCACATCCGGCAACAAAAGAGGAAGCTCCTCTTCCGGCACCGTGTCCATCGTACCGTCTTCAAAGTGGAGCACCGGAATCGGTTCGCCCCAATAACGCTGGCGGCTGAACAACCAGTCGCGCAGGCGGTAAGTGACCTTCCCTTTTCCTTTGCCGTTGCTCTCCAAATGACGGATCATCACTTCAATCGCATCATCAGTGGACAATCCGTTCAGGAACTCGGAATTGACGAGTTTACCGTCGCCCGTAAATGCCGCTTCGGTAACATCTCCACCCTCGACCACCTCGATAATCGGCAGGCCGAACTTTTTAGCGAATTCCCAGTCCCGCTCGTCATGCCCCGGAACCGCCATGATGGCGCCGGTGCCATAACCGCCCAGCACATAATCCGCAATCCAGATCGGCAGCTTGCTGCCGTTGACGGGGTTGATCGCATACGCACCGGTAAATACGCCGGATTTGTCCTTGGCCAGATCGGTGCGTTCGAGATCGCTTTTACGGGCGGCTTGCTCCACATAAGCTTCAACCGCAGCTTGCTGCTCTGCCGAAGCAATGCGGCCGACCAACTCATGCTCGGGAGCCAGCACACAATAAGTTGCACCGAATAAAGTGTCCGGACGCGTCGTAAACACCGTCAACTCAGCATCGTGACCGTCTATCTCAAACACAACTTCCGCACCGGTAGACTTGCCGATCCAATTCCGCTGCATATCCTTAATGCTTTCCGACCAGTCCAGCTCTTCCAAGTCTTCAAGCAGGCGCTCTGCATACTCGGTAATTCTGAGCATCCACTGTCTCATCGGCTTACGGACAACCGGATGGCCGCCGCGCTCGCTCAGCCCGTCGATGACTTCCTCGTTCGCAAGCACCGTGCCGAGCGCGGGACACCAGTTGACCGGCACTTCTGCGACATAAGCAAGGCCCTTCTTATACAACTGGATAAAAATCCACTGCGTCCATTTGTAATATTGCGGATCCGTCGTGCTGATTTCGCGTTCCCAATCATACGAGAAACCGAGCGATTTGATCTGCCGCCGGAAATTGTCAATGTTCTCGACTGTAATTTCCCGCGGATGGCGGCCGGTTTGCAAAGCATATTGTTCGGCCGGCAGTCCGAAAGCGTCCCAGCCCATCGGATGCAGGACGTTAAAGCCCTTCATCCTTTTGAAGCGGCTCACGATGTCCGTTGCCGTGTAACCTTCCGGATGGCCGACGTGAAGCCCTGCGCCGGAAGGATAAGGGAACATGTCGAGCGCGTAAAATTTCGGTTTGCCGGGGTTTTCAGTCGTGCGGAATGTGTGGTGCGCATCCCAGTAACGCTGCCATTTCGGCTCGATCGTTTGCGGCTTGTAGCTTGATGATTATCTTGAGACATGAGGTATTGCTCCCTTCGCAATTAAAAAAACCTCCCGTCTCTAGCGTTGTCGCTAGGGACGAGAGGATTTATTCCCGTGGTACCACCCTAGTTGACGGCACCCTTCTTGGGTTACCGCCCACTTGTATCCCTTAACGCGGGCGACGCCGGGCTTATCGGAGGAATCCGTTCAGCTCGGAGGCTCCAAGGCGAGTTCATCGTGAACGCTAACCGGCTTGCACCATCCGCCGGCTCTCTGAGTAACGTCAGTCGATTACTGCTCCTTGTCACAGCCAAAGTATGCCATGATTATAGCCAATTCCAACAAATGATGTCAAGGCGTGCTATAGGAATGGGAGCGGGTTATTCAGGCTTACGCGCGATATAAAATAACCGTTCCGAATCTTCATTCGGAGCTTCCCAGCTGAAATCAGCGCAAAGATGCAGCAGCTCGAAGCCGGCCGCCGTCAATTCGCGAGCCATCCAATCCGGCTCGTAAGCACGCTGCACATGTGATTCTTCGAACCGGTGATACAGCGCGCCCGGTCCCGACGGAGAAGCCTCGTCCTTCACGAAGAACGTCAGATCATGCTCGATGATCAAATCCTTAGGGTCGTAATCGCATGTCCACAAATAGGAAAGATCCTTCTCATCATATACAAAAGGCTGCTCCTCCGCATACCGTTCCAGCTGCTTGGGAGCATGAACATCAAACAGGAATAAACCTCCGGGAGCCAGTCCGGTGAAAGTCCTCCGCAGCGTCAGCTTGATGTCGTCAGGAGTTGTTAAATAGTTGAGGCAGTCACAAAAACTGATGACCGTGTCGACCGCCTGCGGAAGTTCCCAATCCCGCATATCCTGCTGAAGCCAGCGGACAGTGCCTGGCTCTTGCCGAAGCCCGCGTCCCGGCGTCTCGTCCCATTTGTTGCGCGCAACGGACAGCATGTCGGCGGACAGATCGATGCCGAATACGCTAAAACCCGAACGGGCAAGCGGTATGGCCATATTGCCCGTCCCGCAGCCTAAATCGACGACCGTTCTCGGTATGCCGTATTTTTCCCAGCAGCTGCGTGCGAAAAACATCCATTCGGAATACGGCATTTCTTCCATCAGACGGTCGTATACGGCAGCGAATTGCCGGTAAGATCGCATGGCTGTCTCCTTTTCCGTTATGTATGTCTTTGAAGTTAGTCGACGCGGTCCCCGTTATCCGAGCTTTGAGCCGGTTGCTCTGCGCTGACAAGATGAGTCCAGGTGCCTTTTTGCGTGACCAGCCCTTCCTTCATCAGCTTGCCCAATGCGCGTTTAAACGCGGATTTACTGAGCCCGAATCTCCTTTTAATATCGTCGGCGCTTGTCTCGTCGGAATAAGGCATTGCACCGCCGGGCCTTTCTTTCATAAAAGCCAGCAGCCGATCCGCATCCTCGACGCGGCCGGTTTCTTTGGCGGGCCGAACGCTGAGGCTCACCCGCCCGTCTTCCCTCACCTGCGTGACACGGGCGCGAAATTTCTGTCCGATCCGCAGCGGGTGGATCATAGACGCGTCATGAATGTACCCGAGCGCACCGTAACCGAGCACGCCGCCTTCGACCAGCGTAAACACGCCGTCCCGGAAAACGTCGGTCACCCATCCTTCGCGCCATTCATTGTTCCAACCTGAAGGTGCGCGGAATATCAAAGGCGCAAAATCGTCAATCTTCGCGAGCCGGGCCAGCATTCGCCCTTCTTTGTCCTGCCGCATGACGACATGAAGCTCGTCACCGTTCTGCGGCCACACATCACGCCGTTCGGGAGGCAGCTCCTTGAGCGGCAGCAGCAGCTGACGCCCGATTCCCATCTCCAGAAAGTAACCGAACCGGGGATGGAAATCCGCCACTTCAAGCCTCGCCAATTGTCCGAACAACAGCTTCGGCCTGCGCAAAGTCGCGGTTATCCGTTCTTTGTCATCATGGAACAGAAATACCTCGACTTCCTCACCTACTCTAGGCGTTGTGCCGACGGCTTCGCCATACGGGAGCAGCACTTCCTGTCCCTCTGTGTCTCCTTCGCCAAGAAACCACCCGTAAGGCGACGTCTCCCGGAGGACGCGCAATTTCAGAAGATGTCCCGCCGAAAGGTTCATACCGTTCCAACCGCTTTCGCATCCGACCACAGCCGCTCCAGATGATAGTACTCCCTCTCATCACGGTGAAACACATGCGCAACGACATCTCCCATGTCAATCAGCACCCAGCGCGCCGTATCCATCCCTTCCAACCGCACCCGAGCGCCGCTCACTTCAGCACGTTTACGAATTTCCGTCGCGATCGACTGAACCTGAGTATCCGAGTTACCGTGGCAAATGACGAAATAGTCGGCGACCAAAGAAATACCCTGCAAATTCAGAGCGACCACATCAATCGCTTTTTTCTCTTCGGCTGCGTCCATCACCGCTTTTAACAATTGTTCCGAATTTCCCGCCATGTCTCAACCTCCATTAACCGTTGTATCTTTTTGTATTTTCAATTGCCTGATCAGATCATTGCGCGCTGTCACCGTGAGCGGGAAAATGGGTTTCCCCAGCTCGATCAACAGCTTTATCGTAGAATCGAATCCTGCGGCCAGCGCCTCTTCCAAACTATGTTGAGCGAGATCACGCATCTTATTCACACCTGGAAAATCACGGCCCGGCTCGATATAGTCGGCCAAGCACACGATTTTATCGAGAAGCGTCATGTCTGCCCGTCCCGAAGTATGATAGCGGATCGCGTCGAGCACTTCTTCATCCTCGATCCGGTGCTCGTTCTGCACGGCCCAAGCGCCGACATGCGCATGCCACAGCTCTTTATCGTAATCCAGAAGCTCCCCGGGCAATCGCTCGGTGCGAATGATTTGTTCCATGCGATTGATCGGCCAGGCTTTGGAGTAATCATGCAGCAGCGCCGCAAGTTCAGCTTTCTCCGCGTCTCCTCCGAAGCGTTCCGCCAATTCAACCGCCGTCTTTACGACACCCAGTGTGTGCTGCCATCTTTTGTCCGGCATCTGGCTGCGGGTTGCTTCCCTTAATAGCTCAAGATTCATATAAGCCATCCCTCTGAATCAATGTGAGCACCGGATCCGGAACCATATACCTGACCGACTTTCCTTCCTTCAACCTGCGCCGGATATCTGTGGACGATATGCCTATGGGCGGCATGCTCGCACGAAGCAGCCGATCCTGTATGAAATCCGGAAGCTCCGCCTCCGTCACCGGCTCATTCGGCCGCTCCAGACCTACGAAGAAGATTCTCGCGGTCAGCTCATCTATGCTTCTCCAATTCGGCAGATCGTTAATCATGTCCGAGCCAACAATCCAGAAAAACATGATGTCAGGATGCCGCTGCTGCAACGCAGTAACGGTATCGATCGTGTACGAAGTCCCGCTCCGGTGCAGTTCTATGTCTTCCACCTTAAAGCAGGGATTGCCGGCAATGGCTGCCTGCAGCATTTCGAGGCGTATGGAAGCAGCAACACCGGGCTCAGCTTTGTGAGGCGGAACAAGAGTGGGAACAAACCAGATTTGATCCAGCTCCGCTGCCTCTCTCGCTGCTTCAGCCGCCAATAGATGACCGATATGAATCGGATTAAAAGTACCGCCCAGCAAGCCGATCCGCTGCATAAGCCGCCGCCTTTCCCGCCTTTTAACGAGGAAGCTCGATCTGTTTGTGGTCGCGAGATTCTTTGTATAGGACGATGGTTTTGCCGATTACCTGCGCGAGCTCAGAACCCGTACGCTCCGCCAGTTCGGCGCCGATCTCACGAGGGTCGTCCATGCAATTGTTCAGCACGGAGACTTTGATCAGTTCGCGGCTCTCTATCGCTTCTTCAATATGGCGGATGAGATGGTCGTTCGTGCTGCCTTTGCCTACCTGGAAAATCGGTTTCAGGTGGTGGGCAAGCGATCTGAGGTGGCGTTTTTGTTTACCCGTTAACATGTGGTTCTCCTGCTTTCTATATGTGAAAATATTATCCGAATGACGCGACAACAGCTTGCCGCATGACATCGATGGGCGCGGGTTGACCGGTCCAGTATTCGAAGGCGTACACGCCTTGATAAATGAACATGCCCACCCCGCCGTGGATGCGGCAGCCACGCTGCTTCGCCTGCCGAAGGAATGCGGTTTCGCGCGGATTATAGACTAAATCGCTGGCCACCGCTTCCTGCTTCAGCCATGCTGCGTCTAACGGCACTGCGTCCAGGTTAGGCGACATACCAACCGATGTCGTATTGATCACAATATCCGCGTCGGAACAGGCTTCCTGAAGCTCGTCCCGGTTCACAACGCTGACGCTGCATTCCGCTGAGAAGGCAGCGGCCAGCCGTTCCGCTTTGTCGGCGGTACGGTTCGCTAAAAGGATTGCAGAGGGTTTTTCCCGGGCCAAGGCCCACAGGATGCCCCTTGCGGCACCGCCGGCGCCTAGAATGACCACAGTTTTGCCGGTTAAGTCCAGCTCAACCTCTTCCTTCAAAGAGCGCACGTAGCCGATCCCGTCTGTGTTATATCCGATCAGCCGGCCGTCTTCGTTGACAATCGTATTGACCGCTCCGGCTGCTTGCGCTCCTGCATGGATTTCATCGAGATAAGCCATGACATCCACTTTGTGCGGGATTGTGACGTTAAGTCCGCGAAAGCCCATTGCGCACATACCTGCGATCGCGTCACCAAGCTGCTCGCGAGTGACATGAAAAGCGCCGTAAGCCGCGTTGATGCCCATGTGCCGGAACGCCTCATTCATCATGACGGGCGATTTGGAGTGCCGTATCGGGTCTCCGATCACCCCATATAACACCGTGTTGCTGTCCATTAACAGCTTTCCCCTCTCCCGCTGTCTTGCTTCCTATAAGATGGAGTCACGCAGCATCACTTTAATGCCCCGCGGCGCATAGACATCCACTGTTGCTCCGCTGGAGCCGTTCGCTTGAATCCAGCCTAATCCGGATATAAACACATCCTGTTCCGTGTTCGGCTGAATCCGCAGCCTATGTCTTGTCCAAGGCGGCATACCTTCCAAGCCCTCCAAGTTTGGCGGAGCAAGCATCACTCCACGGTGCTCGGCGTATAAAGCATCCGCCTTTTCCATCTTCGTTCGATGGATCGGCAGCCCGCCTGACACATAAACCGTGAAAGACTGCCGCTCCCCCTCGACAAAATCAAAGCGCACCAACGAGCCGAAGAACAGCGTCTGCTTCTCATTCAACTGATAAGTAATCGGTTTAAGCGGCTTATCCGGCAGAACGGCACCTAAATCTTCGCGCGGAATAATCTCGGTGAGCCGGGAGGAATAGACGATTCCCGGCGTATCGATGATGCTTTTGCCGTCCTCCAGCGGAATCTCCACGGCGTCTAAAGTCGTCCCCGGGTACCGCGAGACCGTGAGCTCACGTTTCAAGTCGCTGTAATCGGAGATGAGCCGGTTAATCAGCGTGCTTTTGCCAACGTTAGTGGCGCCTACAACATATACGTCGCGGCGCCTGCGCAGGGAGTTGACCGCCTCCACGACCCGATCGAAGCCGGTATTGCGCCGAGCGCTGCACAGCACAACGTCCGCCACCTTCAGCCCATTCTCTTTGGCTTGCTTCTGCACCCAGTTGCGCAGACGGTTCCAATTCGTCACTCGCGGCAGCAAGTCGATTTTGTTCACGACGAGCAGGACGGGATTATTCCCGACAAAACGCTGCAAGCCCGAAATGATGCTCCCCTGGAAATCAAATATATCGACAATATGAACGACCAGACTGTCCGTGGACGCTACGCCGCCGAGCAGCTTGAGGAACTCGTCCTGGTTGACGGTAACGGAAGACGCTTCATTATAGTTTTTAATTCGAAAACAGCGTTGGCAGACTGCGGAGTCCTTATCCAGCGAGGATTCCGGCACATAACCCGGCGTGTGGGTGTGTTCGCTTTGGAGCGCGATGCCGCACCCGGCACAACGGGGCTGCTGCAATTCATGATGAGCCACTTCAGCGCCCTCCTTTGTCCGGCCACAAACCTTTTTTGCGAAGGCGGGCTAATACGATTTTCTCGATTCTCCTGTTGAATCGGGTCATAAATCCTTCTTCACCCAGCGCAATCGGCGTCACCAGAATCGCGTGCAATCCGGCACGATGACCGCCCAGCACGTCCGTCAGCATCTGGTCACCCACGACGACCGCTTGCTCCGGCGGAAGTCCCATCAGCTGTAACGCTCTGTGGAACGACCTGCCCGCCGGTTTGCGTGCGGCCGGAATGAAGGGGATTCCCAGCGGCTCGGCAAATCTGGAAACCCGGGTCAAATTATTGTTCGACAAAATGACGACTTTAAAGCCGTTATCCTTTAATAAATCAAGCCAACCGACCAATTCCGGCGTGGCCAGCGGAGTCTTCGCGCTCACAAGGGTGTTGTCCAGATCAGTAATGATCCCTGTCACACCGCTGTTTTTCAGTTCAACCAAATCAATATCGAATATCGTGTTCACGATTTGATCGGGCAGTAATCGTTGGAACATTGTGTATAATAACCCCTGTCTTTTAACCGTTATACTTCCTCAAAATATACCACACGCCACCCTGCCTTCAAAAACAGGGAAAGCCCGGAAATCCGGCGCTTTCCCGTTTGTTTGCAGCTTATAATGCCTTGCGGATTTTGGCCGCTGCCGCGGTAAATTCCTGTAACACGCGGTCGTCCGCGGTCTGATGTCCGTAACGCACTTGTTCGAAAGTCGCCAAGATCCCGTCAAAATCGGACCTGAGCGAACTGAACGTTCCGGTCCACCGGGAGAACGTTTCTCTGATCGTCTCGTGCGATTCCCTTTTTAATCCCCTCCGTTTGAGGAAGGAGAGCAATTTGTCCATCTCGCGGACGACCCTTTGATTCGGTGTCGCTCCATAGTAGCGGACGCGGTGCCATATATCTCCCATCCCGCCGCGCCGGTAAATCAGATAGGCAGCAACCGCAATCAGAAGCACGCCGCCGATGCCGGCAGTAACAAGCCAGTTATTGCTCCGCTGCTCCCCGGCGTAACCGGTGCCGCATCCACCGGCTGTTCCGTATCCGGCTCTACCGCTTCCGGTTCGGTGCGAGGCTGCGGCACGCTAAACCCGGAGGTCGGCTCGAACGGAATCCAGCCGTACCCTTCGAAATAAACCTCAGCCCAAGAGTGAGCGTCAGCATTGCGCACCGTATAGGTACCCGCCCCGGCTATATTCGCCGTTTCGTCGCGCGCGGGATTCAGCCGGTCGATGACCGAGGCGGGGTCGAAGCCTGTAGCGTACCCTTTGACCCAGCGAGTCGGTAATCCGATGGAGCGAGCCATGACCACGAAAGATGTTGAGAAGTAGTCGCAATAACCCTCTTGGATTTCAAAAAGGAACGCATCCACCACATCTTTGCTCACCTGTTTGCCTACATCCGGAGAATTGGTGTAGGGGAATGTCTCTTTTAAATATTTCTCCAGCTTTTTGGCCCGATCATAATCATTCGTTAAGCCTGCCGTCTGCTCCCTCGCCAAATTGCGAACACGTTCCGGCAAGCTGTCCGGAAGCTGCAAATACGTTTCGGCATTAAAGATTTTGGCAGGTCCGGCATTGCGCAATGCCGCTTCATCCAACACAGCGACCTCGGAAACGACGGAGTAAGACTCGACCGCGGCCGCCTTATTCCAGCGCAGCTCCCTATTCCTCGGGGTTCCACAGCAATCCGCTGTTATTGTCGCTTTTGAGATCGGTTAAAGTTGAGGCCGGGCCCGCTGCGAAAAGCACCGGAAGCTTATCCTTGCGCAAAATTTTGACCGTCTGGACGACCTGCTTCGTCTGCACACCGTCGGCCCGGGGCGGAACAATCGGTAAGGAAGGCTTCTCGCCGAATGCGAACGGAAATAATTCCGGGTTTCTACGGTCTCCCCAACCTTTGCCCGTATATACGGCCTTCGATTCCCCCCGCCAATAGCTGCGTTCAGACGTTGTCACGGTCATCACGGGAGAGAAATCGAATTCAAATCCGCCTCCGATCGTTCGGTCGTCCCTGCTGTAACCGGATTGGGATGAGCCGGAACCTCCCCCGCTGCTGGTTAGAACCCCGCCTTCTCCTGCGAAGCTGGGCACTTCCCGTCCTTGCGCTTCCGTCCAGATCGTGTAAGGGTCTTCCAGCAGCACAGGCGCGCGAGGCATGAACACACCGCTCAGCAGCACCAGCGAAATGATAAGCACAGCCGGCACGGCGATATCAAACGGCCTTTGGGCCAAGGAATACCAGCTTTCCGGATGGCGTGCGCGAAGCTGGCTTAAATGAAGGATAACGAGCCACGACAGACCCATCGTCACGATCCACGCGATATTGTGCCAAAGCTCCAACGGGAAAAATGAATCGAAGGCTGCCATCACGGCAATGGAAGTTACGATCACAAAAATCGCGCCTGAACGGTTTTTGCCGAATAAGGCCATCAGATGCACGAGTATTACTGTGATCACGGCAATCTCGATGAACGGATGAAGCTGCTCCCCATGAAAGACGGCAAATGCGCGAACTTGCTCCCAGACCCGCCAGCTTTCAGGCCAGCCGGCCCACACGAAAGGTGTTTTTGCAATTACGAAAATCACGGCAGCCGCGCATTGTACGACAAACCGCCACAGTAACCCTCTGGTGAACAGCAGTTCCAACAAAGCCGTGACCGTTAAAGCAGCGTAAACGATAGAATATGTTTCTTCCCACCAGTAGCCCTGAAAGCACTGAATCAACTGCAATACGATGACCAGCGCAAAAAGCCGGGGAAGCCGTTCCAATACGAGATTGTGCCAGTAAAAGCCGGAGATGCGGGACCTCAAGCGCCCACCCCCAATGCTTGCGGCAATTTGTCCAATTGGTTCACCGAGCAAAAGTCCCAGTCCTTCGACTGGCACCATAGCTGCCACTTCCGAAGTCTCGGCGCATCAAGCTGATCCGCATGCGGATCAGCAATGTGGATGACACTCGGCACCATGCGCTTCGCGCTTATCGCATTGACAGCCGTTGACAGTGCGGGATGTTCGGTGGAGGCGCCGATCATGACGATGTGAATGCCCGGTTCGTAACGCTCCGCTACCTGGCATAGAAGATCACCCATCGTCTGCGCTCCATCCGGCTCTACATCGACCAGATGCTGCAAAATCTCTTCACGGGTCACATGCGATCTTCCTTCTCCGAACCAATAGGAACGTTCTCCTGCGGACACAAAACCGACAGGCATCCCCTTCAAGATCGACAGTTCCACTACGGAGGCGGCTACGGATACTGCCAATTCGAATTGATCTGCCCTAGAATAAGCGGCGGCGTTGCGATCCAGTACGAACACCACCCGGGGCAGCGCTTCACGCTCGAACTCCTTGGATTTCCACTCCCCGGTCTTGGCGGTGGCGTTCCAGTGGATTCTGGACAGCCTGTCTCCGTGTATGTACTCCCTGACCCCGTCGATCTGGGTGGTTTCCCTTGCCCATCGCGACGTATACGTATGCTGAAACATTCCCCGCTCCGAACGGCGGATCAACTGCCAGTCTTTCAATTGAATGCTGCGAGGCACCACTTGAATATCCATAGGCTGATAAAAGGTACCCCGGTGCTCGAGCAATCCGAAAATATCCCGCGTCGAGCAATCCGTCGTCTGAAATTGATATCGGCCGCGTCTTAGAGGAGCGGATTCAAACTGGATTTCACCTTTACGGCGATAATCCGGCACCACCGACACTTCGTACAATTGGTTGTCTCCGCTGTTCAAGCGGGCGAGTTTCTCACGGACAATAATATAAGGAAGAGGCCAGAAGCCGGGTATCTGAATCTGCAAATTCACGGTTAACCTCATGCCGGCGGTGAGAAGCGCGGACTGACCTTCTCTGAGCTGCACGGTGCGGGCACCTTGAATGCCTGCGATCCCGCTCCACCGGCCAAGAATCAGATAGAGCACAAGCGCGTTAAAAATGACGAAAAGCATGAGAGAAGTTTTGCCGCCTTGAAAAAGTAAATAAAAGACCGACGCCAAATACAGACCGGTGCTTAACCACCAAGCGCGAGGCAGGTACAGCCGACTCATAATTAACGCTCCATTCCGACAGGCACAGGCAACAGGCGAATAACCTCTTGCAGGATTTGGACCGTCGTTACCCCTTGCATACGAGCTTCCGAGCGAAGATGGAGCCTGTGTCCGAGAACAAGCGGAGCCATCGCCTTAACGTCATCGGGCAGAACGAATGAGCGGTGGTTCAGGAACGCGTAAGCTTTGGCTGCCGAGGCAAGAGCAACCGCAGCCCGGGGGCTAGCGCCAAGCAGGATGCCGGGGTGATGCCGAGTGCCGCGAATCAACGATATGAGATAATCGGCAACGGTAGTTTCCAGATGGATGCCTTCCGCCTGCCGCTGCAGCTCAGCGACATCTTCCACGGTGGCGACAGCGGTCAAAGCCTCGGCAGCCCGGCTGGCGGAGGGCTCCAGGACAAGACGCTTTTCCGAAGCTTCATCCGGATAGCCGAGCTTGATTTTCATCAGAAAACGGTCTAATTGGGCTTCGGGCAAACTGTATGTACCTTCGAACTCTATCGGGTTTTGCGTGGCGAATAACATAAAACACTGCGGAAGCGTATGGGTCTCGCCGTCGACGGATACCCGCCTTTCTTCCATGGCCTCCAGAAGCGCCGATTGCGTCTTGGTCGTTGCGCGGTTGATTTCATCCGTCAGCAGCATGTTGGCCATGATCGGGCCGGGACGAAATACGAATTGTTCCAGCTTCGGATGGTAAATCGAAACGCCGGTAATGTCCGTAGGCAGCAAATCGGGATTGCATTGAATCCGATGAAAAATACCGCCGACGGATAAAGCGAGCGCTTTCACCATTTGCGTCTTGCCGGTGCCCGGCACGTCCTCGATCAGCACATGTCCGCCCGCGAGCATCGCGGTCAGCATCCAAGCGATCTCATCTTTCTTCCCGTAAATGCAAGATTCCATATTGCGTCGTATTTGATCCAACAATTGCATCGCTCCGTGATGATCCATTGCCGTTTTCCTCCTATGGACCTTTGGTTTTATATTTTTATTAATCACCTCATTATACCGGAATTTGGCTAAGATGGTAAACGAAAAACAGCCAAACCCGGAATCGGAATTGGCTGTCGGCTTGGAAAGCCGTATATCAACCCTTCGGACGCACGACCAAGGCGGCGAGGAACGAGAAGATAATCGCTGCGGAAATTCCCGCGCTCGTCACCTCGAAGATTCCGGTAATAACGCCGATCGGACCGTCCCGCTCCAGCTCCTGCAGCGCTCCATGAACGAGCGAGTTGCCGAAGCTGGTGATCGGAACCGACGCCCCTGCGCCGGCGAAATCGATCAAAGGGTCATACCATCCGATGCCGTCGATTATTGCGCCCACCACGACAAGCGTAGACATCACGTGCGCCGGCGTCATCCGGCCTACATCAAGCATCAGCTGTCCAACGACACAGAAAGCGCCGCCCACCACAAAAGCCCAAAAATACTGCATTCCCGTACTTCCGCCCGTCATATATGTCCAGACGTCCTGCATTACAGCGCCCCCTTTCGCCCATTATTGTCCTGCGCCTCAATGGCCACTGCGTTGGCAATGCACGGAATGGACTCTCCCTGTTGATACGACAGCGGACTGAGGAGCGCGCCGGTGGCGACCACAAGGATGCGCTTCAGTTCTCCAGCCTTGATCCTTTTGAGCAGGTGGCCGTACGTCACGACCGCCGAACAAGCGCATCCGCTTCCTCCGGCTTGCACCGCCTGCTTCTCCCGGTCATAGATCATCAGGCCGGCGTCCATAAATTGCGTGGATTCAATCGGCACTCCGTTACGCTGGAGCATCTCCGTCGCAATCGGATGCCCGACATTGGCGAGGTCCCCGGTTACGATCATGTCGTAATATCCAGGCTCTCTGCCGGTGTCTTCAAGGTGGCCCTGGATCGTATCGACAGCCGCCGGAGCCATTGCCGCACCCATATTGAACGGGTCTTTAATTCCAAGATCCATAATTTTGCCGATGGTCGCGGCGGTAATTACGGGTCCCTCACCCTTCTGCGCGACAATGGCCGTACCCGCTCCGGTAATCGTATACTGCGCGGTCGGCGGCTTTTGCGAACCGTACTCCGTCGGATACCGAAACTGCTTCTCCGCCGTACAGTTATGGCTCGAAGTCCCGGCCATCGCATATTTCGCCCCGCCGGAGGCCACGATCAAGGAAGCGAGCGCCAGCGACTCCATCGAGGTGGAACAGGCCGCGAAAACTCCGAGATACGGCACGGCCATCTTGCGGGCAGCGAAGGTGCTGCTGATGATCTGATTCATCAGGTCGCCGCCGACGAAGAAATTAAGCTGCTGCTGGCTGATTTGCGCATGCTGCAGCGCGATCTCTGCCGCCTGCTCGAGCAGTACCCGCTCGGATTTCTCCCAGGTTGACTGTCCGATTTCGTAGTCGGAATGAATGAGATCGAAATCGTTGGCCAGCGGCCCCTTGCCCTCGTCAGGCCCGACCACTGTGCCGGTCGCAATAATGACGGGCGGTTTCGGGTACATCCATGTTCTTTTTCCGGTGAGCATCCTATCGTCCTCCAAGCGTAAGGTCCAGCAGCCAGTGGATGATACCGACAAAAAATGCGGCAACAACGCCGAACACAACTACGGAACCGGCTAACTTAAACATTTTCGCACCCACGCCAAGAACCAAGCCTTCACTGCGATGCTCGATTGCAGCTGAAGACATCGAATTCGCAAAACCCGTAACGGGAACGGCCGATCCTGCTCCGGCCCACTGCGCGATTTTATCGTAGACACCCAAAGCGGTCAGCACCACGGAAATAAAGACGAGCGTCGCCACCGTCGGACTTGCCGCCTGACGTGTGGGCATATCGAACACGGTCATATAGAACTGCTGAATGCCCTGACCGATCAGGCATATGGTCCCTCCCACCAGAAAAGCTTTCAAACAGTTGCCTGGCACCGCCCGAGCCGGTTCCCTGGATTTAGCGAAAGCCTTATACTCCTTGGCTGACATCGACACGGGTTTATACGCCGGTTTTTTGCCGCCGCTTTTCACCGCCACACGATCACCTCCGAAAAGATCAAATTCGTCGGGTTCATTATTTCCCAAATATGGCTGTCAGCATTCGATAACTTTATTTCTTATCCGATGGAACTAGCACGATTAGGCGTTTAACCACATAGAATGGTAATGCTTTCTTTGCACGTTGACCCTACTGCCGGAGGTGACCTTCCCGTGCCCGGTTTTATTACATCGATTGCCCTGTTCCTGAAGCAGCTGTCTTTGCTTGTCTCCTATGTCAAAAACAACGCATTCCCGCAGCCGCTGACCGACCAAGAAGAAGCTTTGCACCTGCAAAGACTTGCTGAAGGCAACCCCGTGTCCCGCAATTTGCTGATCGAGCACAACTTGCGGCTTGTCGCCCACATTGTGAAGAAATTCGATAACACCGGAGAGGATCTCGAAGATCTCATTTCCATCGGAACGATCGGGCTGATCAAAGCAATTGAAAGCTTCCAGCCGAACAAAGGCACCAAACTCGCCACATTCGCCGCCCGCTGTATAGAGAATGAAATACTTATGCATTTGCGATCCCTGAAAAAAACGCGAAAAGACGTCTCCCTCCACGACCCGATCGGTACCGACAAAGAAGGCAACGAGATTACCTTGCAGGATATTCTAGGGACGGAACCCGATGAAGTCGTTGAACAGGTGCAGCTAAAAATTGAAAAAAGCAAAATTTACCGCAATCTGGACATTCTCGATGATCGTGAACAGGAGGTTATACGAGGCCGCTTCGGGTTGGACGGGGTCGGAGACGAACGCACACAGCGCGAGATTGCAAGGGAGCTGGGGATTTCCCGCTCTTATGTTTCAAGGATTGAGAAGAGGGCGCTCATGAAGCTTTATCATGAGTTTTATAAGGCGAAGCGGTAGTTAGGCAGACACCCTGTCAATTGGATTACAAGCAAAATGAAAGCTGACTCCGGTATCAACCGGAGTCAGCTTGTTTCGTTTAATGAATGTCGTAACCTTTGTCTCTATACTTGTTTTGAAGTCCGGCGAACTCTTGTTTTAATGACTTGAGTTCCTCCGGTTGACAGCCGTTGCGGATCGCCTTGTCGATTTTGTCTTTGACAAAATACATGATTTCATCGATTTCCTTGAACAATTCCGGTTTGTTAACTTCGTATCTGGCGATCAACTTCTGTTGAGCTTCCCTCAGCTTCTCCGGATGGTTCGGAGGGACGAATAAGAGGTGACCTAAATCATCGTGTTCGAGGAGTATCGCGACTGGATTCGATCTGTCCTTTGGAATCATGTTATACCCTTGTTTAAGCGATTCGGCGGTCGTCTGAATTTGTTCCACCGCGGATTGAAGAACCGCGATGTTGTTGTTAACAGGTTCGACCCGAAAATAGCTTTCCACAACTCTGCTAACAATCGGATATGCGTTTCTTACGATATCTATATCGCGCGTGCGGTTGATTTTTTTGGAACCATGAAAAAGGTTGTTCCGAACTTTATTGAGAATCTGCAGTAAGTTTTCAAGTGCAACGACGGGCTGTTGCTGGCGGTAACGGATCAACCGTTGCCTGGCTCCTTTTGTATCCGATACTTCGCCTCTGACATTCAGATACTGGACCGGAGGCTGAAGCGTGCAAAAGTAATCCACCTCAGGCAGATTGAGAATCGCCTGCGCGATTTCGGGACGGATCCTTGCCACGAGCCGGCTGATTTTCTCTCCTTCCCGATCTACAGGCTCGTCCCCATACAAAGCATTAAAAGAAATCCACACGCTGATGAATTTGTCGAATGAGTCCTCGCTGCCGCGAGCTTTCTCGTACCATCTTGCTGCTGTATCGTATGCGTTCATGAAAATGCTCCTTTTGTCATCATACAAAAGGGACTGCCCGAAGCCAGTCCCCTAGTGTAATTAATATTTGAACCAAACATCGTAAGATTGGCCGATGTCACTGAAATAAACGTTGGATTGGCACCAGAGCACGCCATTTTCATCCACGTAGGTGTCCTTCACATACAGTTCGTTATAGGAACCCAGCGTTCCCGCTTGATTCGATGTGGATGGGTCGTGATACACCGTCGCCCCCGCGTAATCGTACAAGTACGTGTATTTCACGTTGTCACCAAGCGCCGTCGCTTGATCAATCTTGGCCTGCATCTTTCGTTTCTTCTCGGCATCCGCCTGCCTCTGTTTCATTACTTTCTTCACTTCTTCAGGAGTGACCCGGACATACTTGGTATCCCCGGTTTCGGCCGCCTCTCCGACTCCGCGATGGAGGAAGGTGTCCTTGTTTTCGTACTGCCAGATGAACATATCGTCAGAATCCGGTGTGAAGACCACATCGACCTGGTGAGGGGTGGCGTTCTCCAGTGTGAACGGAACTTCCTGTCCCTCTCCATTGTCGTCGTAGTACTTGAACTTCTTATCTTTCGTGATTTCCAAATACCAGGTCGATTCCTCGTCCTCGCCTTTCCAACTGCCCGTCATCTGTCCGATGCCGATCAGCTTCTCATGGATCTTGCGACCCAGAAAATGAATCGTATTATACTCGTCCGACTTTTCCACCAGTTTAACCGGCGCCTTCCCATTCATGATCAGGAACAGCTCTCCGGATTTCGTTTTATAGGTCAAATATTGGAGGCTGGAGTCGATGGCATAAGATTCCACCTGCTCGGCCAGCTTCTTCTTCTCTTTCACAGGTGTTGCGGGAACGTCTGCTGCCGGAGCGTCCGATGGTTCGTCTTTCTTTTTCGGTTCCGGGCTGGCGCTTGCGCTTTCCGTTGCGGCTGGAGAGAGATCGATCGAGTACAAATTCTTCTCCTCGTCCAGGAACACCACGATCTTATTGTATAAACGCGATTCCTTCACGCCGCTGCCGATTTTGGACTTTTGCTCCCCTGTTCTCTTCAGGAACAGATTTCCGTCCGTATCGGTAAAAATGATGCTGCTTCCGTCCGGCGCCACGTCGAACGAGACAATGTCGTCGTCTAGCTTGCGGTGTTCTTCCGGATTGAGGGTTTTGAGCGTCGGAGCTGCGGATGCTTCCGCTTTCTTTTCTTTCGTCTTCGGTTCGACAGGGTCTTTGAGATTCTTCACGTACAGCCCTTTATCTTCATTCAGAAAATAAAGCTCGTATCCCATGTCCGTCAGCTTATAATCGGTGACGTCCGAACCGATCTTCGATTTGGCGTATCCGTCCTTGAGCACGACCAACTCGCCCTTGGAAGTTTCTTCCCTGTATTCGTCAAGGTAAACGAACAGTTGGCTGTCACGGGAGTAGAGCGCTTCGCCGATCTTGTCGGCATCCATTCGTTCCTTGTCCACAGCGGCGGCCTTCTTGATGTAGAAATTGCCTTCCGAGTTGTCGAAGACCGTCGTCTTCCCGTCCGGGCTGGTCAGGAAATAAACCACATCCGATCCGATCTTCTCCTTGTCCGCAGCCTTGGATTCTTTGCGGTACAGTGAGCCGTCCTTCGTTAAGTATGTAACCGTCGTCCCGTCCACGGAGATCTGGTAGGCGTTTCGTTTCACATCGGAAGCGATCTTTTCCTTTTCTCCGCCAATCACTGACAGATACAGATCGCCGGTTTCCGACTCAAAGTTCTTGCTGACAGTGGTTTTCAGGTACAAAATGGCGGACTCAGACTTCGAGAAGGTGACAGAATCCGGATAAACGTCGGTCGAAAGCTGTACCTCTTCCTTGTCTTTTTCTTTCATCATCAGGTTGTTATCTTTATCCAGAAACAATGCCACTTTGGTATTGTAAAGGTAGATAAATTGATCGCGGATGACCTCTGAGGAAATTTTTTCTTTATTCGCACCATTCTTCACGAGGTACAAATCCCCGGTGTCAAGCTTGGCGTCAGCCCCGGCCGCGAAAAGGACGACTTCGTCTTTGGCAATCTTGACGCTTGGGTCTTCCTGATACTGCGGTTCTTGGTTAACAAGAGCTTCCTCTTTATTACACCCCGCCAAAATAAAACCAACAATCATGATCAGCAATCCTAGTTTAATCTTCATCTGCGACTTTTGCCCCTTAAATTGGTTATATATGGACTACCTTCATCATATTATCATTGGAGTTATTTGTCGTAAAGCGTCGATTGAGCGTATTTGTTTGCTTATCACTCAGTCAATGATCGCCGACAATTCTTCGATCGCTTTTATCTCGTCCTCATAATTGATTGAAAAGACCTTTAATTTCAAGTTTTAAATTTTTTTCAAAGTGCCTTCAGGACTGGCAAGGTCGGCGGGAATCTTGATATCAAGCAGCTCTATTTGTTTCATTAGGCAGTCCCTTGTCAAAATCCCATTCCCCCCAGCCATTCGACGCAGAGCGAATTATCATCGTTAGTACGCTCTCATCAGCAGCACAAAAGCGATCTTCTTCTTCGAGAAAGTTCGCTTTGTTCATTCAATGATATTCCATCGGTAAGCCCACATAATTCTCGGCCAGGCTGACCGAAGCGGCGCGGGACGAAGTGACATAATCCAGTTCCGCCAATTGAATTTGGCGTTCAAACGGTGAATGGTCATGATTGCGGTGGAGCATCGTCGTCATGACCATCGAGAAGCGTTCTGCTTTCCATACCCGCCTCAAACATACGTCCGTGTACCTTTCCAATAGCTCCGTCTGCCCCCTCTTATAGTAGGCATCGAGTCCGCGGGCGAGGTATTGGACGTCCGATGCCGCCAGGTTTAATCCCTTGGCTCCCGTCGGCGGTACGATGTGCGCGGCGTCTCCCGCCAGGAACAGCTTTCCGTACTGCATCGGATCGCACACGAAGCTGCGCATGGAGACAATGCCTTTCTGGAAGATGGGACCTTCGATCAGACGGAAACCTTCTTTGGTTTCCAGGCGGTTATGCAGCTCGGACCAAATCCGGTCATCGGACCAATTGGCGATGTCATCCTTCGCATCGACTTGGAGATATAGACGCTGAATTTTCGAAGAACGGGTGCTTAGCAAGGCAAATCCCCGTTCGTGGTTCGAATAAATTAGTTCAGGAGAGGACACTGGCGCTTCTGTCAAAATGCCGAGCCAGCCGAACGGATAAATCTTCTGGTACTCGGTACGCAAGGAATGCGGAATGGCCGGGCGGCTCGGACCATGGAAGCCGTCACAGCCGGCAATATAGTCGCACACAAGTTCCTGAAGCTCTCCTTCTTTATCTTGGCGAAAACGGATCTTCGGCAACTCGCTGTCCAAATCGTGCAAGCTGACTTCTCCGACGTTAAAATGAATGGCGCCGCCCTGCCGCAGGCGCGCGTCCACCAAATCCTTGATCACTTCATGCTGCGCATACACGGTCACGTATTTGCCGCCTGTCAGCTCATGAACGTTGATCCGATGGCCCTTTCCCTTGAAGCGAAGCTCAAACCCTTCGTGAAAATAGCTTTCCTTCATCAACCGGGAGCCGACGCCCAGACGGTTCATAAGGTCGACGGTTCCTTGCTCTAGAACCCCCGCGCGAATCGTCCCTTCGATTTCAGCCTGGGTTCGGTTCTCCACAATGACGGATTCGATTCCCATCTGATGAAGTTGATGAGAAAGCAGAAGCCCCGCAGGACCCGCTCCTATAATCCCTACCTGAGTACGCATTTACCGTTCCTCCGAATTCGATAGCATTATATCCCTTCAATTCCCAGCAGTTTTTGTATTATGTGATCCATGAGAAAGATGAGATTTATAATGCGTCAAGGCGTTCATCCGCAAGCGGGAGTGGGTTGGGTGAAAAAAAGGGATCGTTTTCTTTTGGGAGAATGATCGCCAATCAAACCGACGCAGGAGCTCCAGCGAAATAGACACAGACCCTCACCTCCCTATCTTCGGGTCAAATTCCTGTTGAAGAAATCCAGCGTATGATCCAATAATTGATTTCTCCAACCGACGCTTTCGTAAGTGTGGCCTGCTCCCGGGACAACCTTTAATTCTGCCTTTTGCCCATAGGTCTCTAAATATTTCTCCGACACACTGATCGGGACAAGATCATCTTGATCACCGTGGATCAGCAGCACATTTTTGTTGTAATACGAAGCGGTGGCATAAATATCCCAACACAAAGCATCATTTACAAAATCCTTGCCAAGCTTTAAACCGCGAACATCGATGTATTCCCAATTATCGAGATGGCTGATGTCGATGTTTTGCAGCTTCCCTTCTTTCAAATCCTGGACAACGATTGCAGCGGGACACCATAAACATAATGCATGGATCTCATCTTTGCGATCAGCTGCGAGAAGACTGGCAATTACACCTCCCAGACTCATGCCCAGGATCATCACTTTTTCTTTGTCGACAAAATCAAGCGATCGAACGTAGTCCAAAATATTACTAGCGTCCGATAATTGACTTGTCAGGGTCGTTCCCATGAAATCACCGTCGCTTTCTCCGCTCCCGGAGAAATCAAAACGAACGCTTGCAATTCCTTTCTTTTCTAACCGTCTGCAGAGTTCCACAAAAACGAACTGAGCACCCGTCTTGGAACCGGTAAAACCATGGAAGAGGATCACTGCTGGTGACTTCCCCGTGATATGATCCGGTGCGTGGAGCATTCCTCGTAATACAACACCACTACTTGTACATTCGACAGCTGTTTGCATTTCGCCAGCCACTCCTAACTATTGAATTTTTTAGTCAAGAAATATGAATTTTGTGCCCTTGACTAGCTGACTGTTTAATCGCATTAATCACCTTTAAAGTTTCAAGAGCATCCTCACCGACACCAATTTGTAGCCGTGATTTAACCCTAGCACCGCTAACTTGACATTTTTTCATCGGGAGATCTCCCTATATTAACTTTTTTAACGAACCTTCCGTTAAACCGCTTATGATGTACTTTTGCATGAATACATACAGGATCAGAATCGGAAAAAATGCTTAGTGCGTATGCTGCAAATTGCACGGTCGTACCCAAATCGGTTCTCGCATTCAAATTATATTGAAACAACGGGAGCGTCCAATAAGAGGAATCCTTGTTAAGCAGAACGAGAGGCAGCAAGAACTCATTCCATATCCATAATGCATTGATGATGAGAATCGTGGCGACAATCGGCCTCATGACCGGATAAATCACCTTAAAAAAAGCCGTCCAGGCATTACATCCGTCAATCTCCGCGGCCTCTTCCAGTTCGAGCGGCACTGTCCGCAAATAACCGACACAAAGAAAAACGCCTTGGATTAACGAACCGGACAAATAGACCAACACCAATCCGATGGGATTCGTGAGATGGAAGAAGGTCATCATTTTGACCAATGGAAGCATCAGCATTTGTACGGGAACAAACATGCCGAAAATAAACATATAAAATACGATCCGATAATAGGTTTGACCAAAGTTCCTTGAAATCGGATAGGAGACCATAGGAACCAATATGGCGATGATCATGGCCGAAATAGCCGTGATGATAATTGAATTCGTTATGGACGGCCAGATGGACGGCATCGCGAACAGTTTTTCGAAATTAATCCATGTGAGAGATTCAGGGAGAGCGAAGTAGTTATTCGCAGCTTCCAATGGTGTTTTAAATGCGGTAATGAAAGTCAAATAGACGGGATAAGCGATCAAAACAACGCCGGCCAGCATGACGAGATGGGTGCCGATTTTGGGCCAGATCATTTTCATTGTTGGTCGACTCCCTTACGGTTCAGGTAAGAGAATTGAAGAATGGAAAAGAGGGCGATCGCCACGAGCAACAATACGGATTGCGCCGCGCCGAGTCCAAAACGGTTGTTTCCGAATCCTTGCTTGAAAATCAACAAACCTATGGACTCAGTAGAAAAGCCGGGACCGCCGCCTGTCATCGCCATGATATATTCGAAAGTGGTGAGACCCGCTCTTATTTTCAAAACCAGAACCACACTGAGTACCGGTACAAGAAATGGGAATGTAATATCCCGAAATTTCTGAAATATAGTGGCGCCGTCCAATGTTGCGGCTTCGTACAAGTGCTGAGGCACGCTTTGAAGTCCGGCGATGAACAGCACCATGGGGATGGCGATCCCCTGCCAAATACTCACGAATAAAATTCCGTATAACGCGAGATTAGGGTTTCCCAATGGATTCGTCGATAAAGCATTGATTCCCAGAAACTTCCCTATATTCGGAATAACGCCATAAAAGATTTGGTTCCAGATCAACCCCACGACAATCGAACCGAGCACGGCAGGAAAAAAAAAGGCGGAGCGATAAGCATTCCTGAAACGAATCAATCGGGAATTAAGCGCCACGGCTAATAATAAGGAAAGCACGGTTACAAAGAAGGTTAATAAAAAAGTGTAAGAGAGTGTGAACCGGATATCCCCCATGAATCGGACATCGGAGAAGGTCTGAATATAATTTTCAAACCAAATGAAATTGTACTTTTTCGACAGGCCGTCCCAGTTAGTCATACTATAATAGATTCCCGTAAACATCGGACCCAGAAATAAGACCGCGAACACCAGAACTCCCGGTAAGGTAAACAGGAAATGGGTCGTTTTTTTGGACATTCCTATGCGCAGTGGTTGCAACCTGTTGCCCTCCCTTTCAAACGCGCCTCATGCGTGATAGCAGAGAATCCGCAAGCGGCATACACTAACGGATTCTCTCGAGAAATCCTTTATTATTTCACTCCGTAGAACAAGGCATCAATGGATTGAAGGAACTTGTCAACATCCTTTGTCTGAGCCAAGGCTTGTGCGTGAGTTGCAAAATCGTTCAATTGGCTGACCGACCAATGTCCCCTCTCACCCGGCCATTGAAATGTTTTCCCTTCATCAATATACTTGCGCATCAGTTCGGTTTCCTTTGTCGTGCTTGGTACGCCCAGGATCGCCGAAGGGGACATCTCTTTCGATTCAAAAAGCGCCGCATTTTCGGGCTGCGACCAGAAGTCGAGAAACATTTTCGCTTCTTCGATATATTTGGAATCCGAAGATATGGCAAATTGGAAGCCGGTTCCAACCGGTACCCTTATGGCGTTCGGGTCATCTCCAGGTAATGGAAATTCCGAAAACTCCAACTCCGGGTTAATGGATCTGACCACGGTAGCGGCAAAATTAATGTAAGGCATCATCGCCGCTTTGCCGGTTGCAAACTGATTGAATCCTTCCTGCATGGAAATACTTAAGCTGTTTTCACTGTATTTCCGAAGATCTATATACATCTGTGCTGACTTGCGCAACACTTCGCTTTCCGTAAGGTGCGTTTTCTTCTCCATCGCATCCAGGAAAATCTGTTTTGGATTATCCGTGAAAACTCCTGAATAAGCTTGAAAATCAAGTCGGTTGATCATCGGCACATCTTTATCCGGGAAGACGAAAGGAGTTATTCCGGCAGCCTTGATCTTTTCTGCGGCAGCAATTAATTCATCTTTTGTTTTGGGGACATCGATACCCAGGTCGTTGAAGATTTTTTTGTTGTAATACATGCCAATCATGTTGAAAACACCGGGCATTCCATACTTCTTACCTTCGTAATCCACCATTTCAAGCGCTGTAGGATTAACCCTCTTCATAAACTCTTCGTTCGTGAGATCGACGATCAACCCATTTTGCACGTAATTTCGGTAGGCTGCGGAAGCTCCCAGGTTAAAAAGATCCGGCGCATCACCGGAGGCCATCCGCATATCCAGAACCTTCAGCGCATCCGGAACATTATTCTGTGTAATGTTAATATGCGGGTACTTTTCCTCGAATCTTGCGATAATGGCTTCGAATGCCGGTACAACAGGAGCAAATTGAAAAAACTCCAGCTCAACGACTTCTTTCTTTTCCTGTGCAGCTTGTGTCGAAGCCGACGGGGTGCTGTCTGGAGAGGCAGCCGCAGACGACGGACTTGCATTGCCATCGTTGTTAGAACTGCCACAAGCGGCAAGAACCATGACGAGAATCGCAAGCATCAAAATAAGAAGCGCTTTCATTTTAACTCTTCGATTTCCTACTTGCACTTTGGAACCCCCTTAAAGATTGAGAATCATACCGCAAAGTAATTGTATTTCATCATGCCGCTCCGATAAATGGACATATCGAAACATGAAATGGACAAAATGAAAACACTTTCATTTACTTTTATAATCCGTCGGTCGGGTTCCCGTTTGCTTTTGAAAGACACGACTGAAGTATAACGGATCATTAAATCCGACCAACTCGGAGATTTCTTTCATCATGAGTCCCGGTTGCTTTTGCATGAATTCTTTTGCCCGCTCGATTCTCGTATTCGTAAGATACTGCGAGGGACTCATTCCTTTGTACGTACGAAACAGTTTACTGATATAAGAGGGAACAAACCCAAATTTTTTGGCCAGCGTCTCATTCGTAATCGTTTCGGTATAATGCCTGGAGATGAATAACTCTACTTCCATGACCACCCTTGGAATTTCTTCGGTTTTCTTTCCTTCAGACAAACTGTCGAAAATACTCAATAGGTTCTCGCGCAAGTTGTCATAATGGATGGCATTCGTGACGGCTTCGCGGATATCCATATCCAAGTCCGTGATGGAATAAGCACGCTGCATCCGGGACACGAGTTGATTTGCCATTTGACTTAATACATGCATGAGCTCGATTTGAGGAATTCGGCATTCGGCAAATGTGGATAACAAATCCCGGAGCGCCAAATCCACCCCTCTCCAGTTTTTTCTCGCGATATCCAAAACAATCGATTCGATGTTTGCACGGTCAGGAAGCTCCAATATTCCTGAATGAACATCCTGTTTGGCTTTGAAATCGATCCAATTGCAAACGAGAAATTGCGAGTGCGCCAGAACGGTTTGTTGATATAAGGCAGATCGGAGCTCCGGACAAATCTGGCCAAGATCACCTACTTGCTGCAGAATCGGACTGGTCATCATGGTGACGAACAATCCCTCTTGCAGCAAGAGCAGCCCGTAATATTGCTCGAATACATCGACTCTGGTCCTATCGTGCAAGCCGAGCACGATCACTTTCTCCGCATTGGTTTTACCGTCAAACACCCAACATTCTTCCGTTTCCGCAAGCAATGGGAGCAAGACATCCAGAACTGGACGTTCATTCCAAAACTCTCCGGCCGGACTCATGCTATCGTCGGGAATGAGGGGATAAGGGCCGGCGCATACAATGGCGACCGAATAAAAGGGATGCCACCACAGGCCAGGCTGCTCCAAAGGTTTATTGCGGTTCAATAGTTCATACAAGTGGCGCTTTTTATCTTCGATTCTTTTTCCAAACGTGAGATCAGAAATATTCTCCAGCACCACGGAGAGATCACTCTTGGCGATTGGCTTTAACAGGTAATCGAATGCCCGATGCTGTATCGCTTTTCTTGCATATTCAAACTCTTGGTGCCCGCTGATGGCGACTTTGAGGATGTCAGGATTCGTGATATTCAAATGGGACATCAATTCTATCCCATCCATCAAGGGCATACGAATATCGGTGAAGACTACGTCCACTTGTTCCCGTTCCAAAAATCCGACGGCCTCCCGTCCATTCATCGCCATTGAGACCACGGCGAAGGAATTGTGATGCCCTTCGATCATTCTTTTTAAGCTTCTGGCAATCGGCGGTTCATCTTCCACAATCAAAACCCGGATGCTCATCAGATCATCCCCCTGAGAGTAATCTTCGCGCCTTGCGGTTGACTGGATTCGATTTGATATTCAAATTTTTCTTTGTACAGAAGTTTTAATCTAACAATCGTGTTCACAAGTCCGAGGCCTCCGATTTTCAACCCGTCCACCTGGATGGAGGAGTGGAGCATCGTGTCCCGAATTTTTTGCTGCAACCGTTGGATAGCATCGTCGTTAATGCCGATGCCGTTATCCGAAACTTCCAGTTTCCACATTAGATCGCTTACTTCTACCTTTATGTGAATGAACCAAGGAGGAGTAATCTCCTGAAAGCCGTGATGAAAACTATTTTCTACAATAGGCTGCATGATCAATTTCGGAATTTTTACGGTAGATGCCTCTTCGTGATCAACGTCAATGGTAAACGAAAAATAGTCTTCATAACGTTCTTTCATCAAAGAAAGATAATTGATCGTGTGATCCAACTCGCTCGTTATCGTTGCTTCCGATTCATCGAAAGACGAAACATACCTTAGCATCCGGGATAGTTTATGGCACATATTCACCACGTTGTCGTTACCGGACTCTTCAGCGGTAGAACTTATCACAGCTAACATATTGTACAAAAAATGAGGATTCATTTGGGATTGCAGCGCAAGAAGGTGGGCTTTGATTTCCTGGGACATGGATTCATTCAAACGCCTAAACATGGCGTCAAATGCACGATAAAGCAGGGTAAACTCATTCGCGCTGCCGGTTTGATCCAAATCAATGGAAAGGTTGCTCAGCGTGACATTTTTCATTGATTTCCTGAGTTGCACTAACGGTTTCGTCAGCCTCTGCGATATAAAAAACGTGATGATCAGGGTCATGATGACTAAACTAAAGCCCGAAAAGAACAATATTTCCAATGCGGTCCTCTTAGTGACAAACAACTCGTCCCTTGATTGAACCATCACCAAAAGCTGATTCGTAAACTCAGATCTCACAGCGACTATGACTTCTTGTGTGCCACTTTCCATGTCAGTAACGATTTGTTCGTTATCCGATATCTGGGCCGCACGATGATAATAAATTTTCATTTCATCTATGGGTACTTCCTTGTTAGTCCGGGCGGATGAGGCCATGACCTCACCGGCTTCTGAAAAGAGGATTACCTTCAAATCATTCACTTCTAATAGATCTGCAAGCATTTCGTAAGGTTGTTGGACTTGCGCAATCGCGTAGTTTTGCAATGACGAGCTTTTTATCATCCGGATGAGGGAGATGATTCGATAATTCTGGTCATCGGACCATGTATCAGAATGCGGTGGTATAATGAGCTTTTTCCCTCTTAACTCATCCAGCTTTACATACTGAATACGGAGCTGATCCGATAGCAGAAATTGATTAATTTGCTGACGTGATTCCGGTATTTTTCCAAAGCTTAAGTAGTCACCTCGTAAATTATAAAGACCTATTCTCGATGCGGAGAGGTTGGGTCCGTTGATCGAAAGTAGAATGGTCAACATTTCCTGGGCTGCCGCTAAATTACTCTCGAAATAATTGTCAATCGGATCACTCTCACTAATATCGCCCATAATTTGAATCACTCTGGGGTTTATCATGACCTGCAAAGCCATGTGTCCATCGTTTTGAAAAATGTATTGATCTGGTCCGATGTCTTTATGGCATGCTGTTCCAAATTTTTAATCGCTTCTCGCTCAGTTGTTTTGATGATGTATTGATAAAATGCAACAGAGGAACTGAGAATAATCAATGTCACCACAATGGAATAGGAAATAAACAGCTTTTTCTGAAAAGCGACTTTTTTGAACATCTTGGTCCCCCGCTTAGATGGCTAATTACGAGAAAACAACACGAGCCCGTATCTCACTCTGCAAGACACTTCGCCTCTAGATGCCATGAATATTAGACACGCGAAAGTGGATTGGAATTGGAATCCCGTCAGCAGGCTATCGGCATTGGGATCCTTGTTGTTTGTTATAAAGAACTTGTTCGGACCGGATTCCCGTATCCACCACCGTATAGCCGTTCTCTCCCTTGACACACCTCTTTCCTACAATATGCCTCGCTTTAAGTTCCTCTTGAAGTGGTGGTAAACTTCATGCGGATACAGGTTCAACAGCCGCTTTAGCGCGGTACTAAAACCGATCAAAATCTCAGGACCCTCGCTGTTGGACTGAAACTCGATTCCACGTCTTTGTAAATATTCAGCTAATTCATCAAAATCCTCGTTGTACTCCGGATGCAGCGGATCGGCTCGTTCATGAATCCGTTTGATCAGTTCCGAAGCTCCAAAGTGTCTGAATTTCGGCTCCCTCTCTTCGATCTTGGCTTTGTCTCCATAGGCCGTTTCAAATGCGAGGTCAATGAACTTTTGATTCTTGCGAAGTGCCTTCCATTCCGGGAATTCCAACGGAGGACCGAATACCTCTTCCACTTCATCTTCGAGCTCATCCAGCAGCGGAAAACGGGACGCATATCCGAGACTTTCCACGAGTCCAGTGAAGTACCATTGCTGACTTGCGCGGCCTCGCTTGAACCTGGTCCAGGCATATTCACTATACTTAGCCAGATCCCTGTTGACGGAACGAATGTTATGAAGCTTGTCTGCACAAGCAACCAACCTGACGGACAGCGGCGCTTCTTTCAAAAAATGTAAGGTGTGCTGCTTCCTATCCTCCCATGCCGCGTCTTTGTCCGGTTCCGAGCATCCTTCCACGATTTCCAGAACCACGGGGCCGAACTCCGCTAATAACTGGTGAGCTGTCACTGTTGTGTCTTCGAGGGTGTCGTGGAGAATGCCGGCTGCGATGACATCTTCAGTGCAACCGGCTTGCTGCAGGATCAGCCCGACTGCGAAGGGGTGGCTGATGTAGGGGATTTCCGTACCGTTGCGGGTCTGCTCACGATGGGCGTAAGCGGAAAATTCGATGGCCCGATCAATGAGACTCATGGCATAACTTCCTTTCGGATGGTTTGGTATTCTGAAAATGGCGTGCGAGCTTATCAATCATCTGTTCTCTAAGTAAAAGATCTGTTCTCCATCTTCTCGGGTGAGACCATCTATCGGCATGATCTGTCGCATAGAAAACATTAGGCAGGGATGATGCCCATTGTTGGACTTGCCGTTGTTTTTCTATCAAAAAAGAATCCAGAAACCCGATCATCACAAAATGATAGCAATTGTTCGATATGTAGTGTTCGAATTTGTCCTGAGAGTGCATCCAAGGTTCACCCAGTAATTCATCGCAATTCTGTTGCGACAGAGAGTTTACTGCATGCTTATGATATGTTTCGGCATCTTCTCCATTAGGCTGAACCACTGCGGAAAGATTGTACACATCGATTTTCCCTTCCAGCACATAACCCGAGTCTGCCGAGGCTGCTTGAAGCACCGCTATAACATTTTGCATCGTCATGTCTGGATAGCCCCAACCATGAAGCAATTCAGGTCCTTCGCCGCGCACAAAGGAATTCCAATCTCCTGCCGTATATTTGGGAGTATACGAGCCGGGATTACTCATGATGACTGCACCCAAAAGCCAATCGGATGCTCCGCAATGAACCTGTGTATCTTTCCTCATAAAAAGATGGCCGACTTCGTCGTTAAAAACGCGATGCATCGTCGCCGTTACTTTTTGATCAAATACTCTGGGCAAAGGTTATCGACCTCGACTTCATTCTCTTTCTAAACTTACTGTATCACTCGTTAGATGACAGCATCTTGTCACGAACGTATGTTTTGTGACTCCACCTAGAGCGTGGCTCTTAGACTCTCACATAACGCAAACACGAAACTCCACCTACTGCTGGCATGTTATCGCCCCATGAATAAAAACGATAAATAAAAGACCATGTATTTCAAACAGCGTTGTCCTTTAGCTGTCATGAAAGATACACGGTCACCATCATGAGTACTTCAGTAATCTAGCCTTTAATTAACTCATAACTCTTTTTAGATATTGTTGCACTGCCGGATCCCTGCAAAAAACGTAACACCCCTTCATTCCTCGTGACATCAATATTCTGTATACGTTCTTTACTAATTCCGCTAGTTTCTCTGGCTCTTTTTTTAAGCCCTTTTTACCCACTTTATCTCTGTAAGCATTGTAATCTGCTTTAAGTTTCATCGTGGCCGACTCATATATCAAATCATCACCGATAATGACACCTGCATAGTCGAACTCGAGCCCTTGTGAAGTATGCACACAACCAATTTGATTCAGACCGCCTTCGTGAACCGCCCAATCGGTTGAAATGGAGCGACCGTTCCATGGCATTTCAAAACCGTGCTCTTGTATCGTTACATCGGCAACTTCGCCATTTCGGTTACCCTTATTTTCCGCTGTCCACTCCCACGCATAGCCGGCAAGCATCCGCGCATTGTAGCCTTCTCTGACTTTACCCTTGATCGTCTCATGTACTTCGTTAGGGGTATCACAGATTTTAAATTCGAACGACTCTTTGTCCCAGCCGTCATAATTTCCTGTTTCCCTAAGTTGTAAAACGTTATCTACCCATTGAATAAAACCCGTCGCACCGGAACAGCGGAATTGAGCATTTAATTGCAACTCGTGTACTTCAGCTCCATATTCCGCAGCATATTTTTTGATTTCTTCAACTGAGCCAACATCCTCTGGTCTAATCCGCTGGCTGTCATCAATAAAGAAAACACTGACTTTGGAAGCCTTGATGATATCCTTGACCTGATTTTCACCCCAATATTGAAACGCGCCTTGTTGCTTTAACCTGTGTGCTTCATCGACGATCAGCACATCAAATAAATCTATAGGATCGCTGTAGAAAGAACCTGAGCCCGAAAATAAATTCTTGATCCTTGTGCGATCTTTAGGATTCTGACTAACCAACTTGTTTACCATAACATTTCGGAATGAAGCGTTGGGCGCAACGAATTTGACGTTCAACTTACTTCGAAGCAACCCACCTAGCACATTCACAGATATAACGGATTTACCAGTACCAGGCCCTCCCTGTATGATGATGCTGCGCTTCTCTCCCTGTTTTCGGGCTAGGTTCATTATTGTTTCATAAGCCACTTTCTGTTCGTCAAGCATGACAAAACTCGAGTTACCTTTAAACAGGCTGTCCACATGATCGATAAGCTTCTTAGAAGGGCGGATTTTTCCGTTTTCAATCTGGTACATCAAATGCATGCCGGAACCTTTGCCGACATGCCTTCTCAAAAATTCTTGGAGTTTCATTGAATCGTCTGAAAAGAATAACGGCGCTTCATCGATATACTTGCTATATTGTTGGCCCTTTAGAGGTTCAGGCACGCTACCTTTGTAATTATGGAGATATGCACACGAATAACCTGTGATATCATTGCTGTAGATCGCTTCATTCATATCCTCCATAAATTGCCTATATGACCATGACTGATATGACGGATGGGCTACTTCTCGTACCTTTCCCCCAACGAAAGAGCGAACCACATCTTCCTTTTCAGTAGCTTCAGCTGAATCCCACTGTTTCAGTTCCACAACAACGTAATTATCCGACCCCTTTTCATTTTTGCCGGTAATTATGAAGTCAACCCTTTTACTCGTAGATGGAATATTGAATTCTATCATGATTCCGCAGTCATCCGCTATTCCAGATAATCTTACTACCCTCTCCATGAATTGCATGGAGTTATTCCAAGATCGAATCTCCGCAATGTTGGGTTTCTTATTCATTTTTTTTTATAAAAGACTGTTCGATCTCAGATGCAATTTTATTGTTGTCTACCGTAGTTTTGAAGTCGATCGCCGTGCTGGAATAGATAATCATGATATTAGCTCCTCTG
The DNA here is from genome assembly GCF_000829465.1 of Cohnella kolymensis. GTDB lineage: Bacteria > Bacillota > Bacilli > Paenibacillales > Paenibacillaceae > Cohnella > Cohnella kolymensis. The sequence continues at coordinate 61,016 of NZ_JXAL01000001.1, forward strand.
TAACAACAATCCCATTGTTAGGTATATCTTAAAAATAATACTCTTTCAACAAGTCTGTCTACCATATGCGTCTACATTCTAGTCATCTTATGATCATTTCTATTAATGACCAGAACGAGCATCAGCAATAAGCCCGTAAATATAGACTGTATTCACCGACTTAGCGAGCACTTCCTGACTGACAGCTGCTCCCTTCAATCGCAAATCATAATAGTGATAAATGCGCTCAAATTCATCGTATGTAATTCTTCTAGGCATTTTCAGTGAGGAACTCGGTGCGTTATCTTTTGCTTGGCTGATAAACAGGGCATTCCCTTTAGAACTGACCCTAAACCACAGAGGCGTCTTTCGCACCCGAGGCGCGGTAGGAATTTCAAACTCTGAGGCTCTTGCCCGCTCAATAATCCTTTCCCATAGTACCGCAGAACTCATACTCGTTCCCCCGATAATCTTTCTGTTACTGCCTTCAAAATTCGACATAAAACATCCCCTCACCTTCCCATATGCAAAAGGTTGAGGGGATTTATCTGTTTACTTCCGCTTCATCCGGCGGTACTTCTCCTGGTGAAGCTCCTTGCGTTTCTTGCTGGAATATTCGAAGTTCTCCAGCTGCTTATATAGCTTCGCCGATTCTTCGGCCATGATGGGGCTGTTCATTGCAACGGACATCTGCAGCATTTCATCTGCTTGCAGCTTCAACATGGTCTGTCCTTGCTCCATGTCGCCGTCATCAAAAGCTGCCATCGCCGATTCGATGACCTTGGCCGACTTCGTGAGCTGTACTTGCTGCTCAACCTCGGGATTTCCCATCTGGTTCAGGAGATTGATGTCCGAAGTGAACTCCGCGGCAACGTCGACCTGATAGGAGCAAGCCTGAGCACCTTCTGTAACGTCGATATATTCCCATGCGAGCTGCAGTACGTTATGTTCTCCCTGGGTATGGGGATGAAATGCAAGCTCCACCAATATGGACTTCACTTCATTCTGATACAGATCACCGGCGTGGATGACCGGCTTACCCTGCTGCTCCTCCACTTGATAACCGTAAATGCCTACGACATGTGTTACCTCCGAGGGAGTGATCGTGAGCTTCACATTTTGGGCCACCACGGACAGCAATCCCTGCAGTTCCTGATTGAAGATTGACGGAATATCGTCGGCCTTATCGATATAGTAGAAGTTGCCGCCTCCGTGCTCAGCGATGCCTTCCATGAGTTCCTCGTCGAATCCGTCGCCTACGCCCATGGTTGTGATGCCGACACCGGAAGAGCGATATTCCTTAGCGATTGCGAACAGCTTCTCGCGGTCAGTGATGCCTTGATTCGCATGGCCGTCAGACAGCAGGATGACGCGGTTGATCATACCGTCCTCCTTACCCTTCCGAACATGCTGAGCGCCTTCGACCATCCCGCCGCTCAAATTGGTAGTGCCGCCCGTCTCAATTGATTCTATTCGCTGTTTGATCAAATCTTTATGGGTTACCTTGGAGGGAGCAAGAACCGTCTTTACTTGACTATCAAACGTGACAAGGCTCAGCACGTCCGCAACATCCATCTGATCGGCGACAAACTGGCAAGCCTTCTTACTGTATGCCAGCGGTTCACCGGTCATGGAGCCGCTTCGGTCCAATACAAGTGACAGATTGATCGGCGCGCGATCCTTGTCCTTTTCTTCTCCGTTGCCTCTGGCCTCAATGAGTAGATAAACTTTTTTCCGCGCCGCCTGTCGAAAGATAAGGCCGGCTCCAAGCCTGCGTGAAGGCGATTGTCTGTTTCATCGAACAAAACCCCCTGTCGTTGATAAGCCCATTGTACGAAAACCTAACGGCAGCAGGATGTCACCGAATATATGTTCGAAAATACAAAACTCCGCCTCTCCTTAAAGAAGCGAAGTCGCCTTACGATACAGTCCTTCCGCAAACTGTTCGATCAAACCGCCCATAGCGAGCTTTTCGCGCCACCGAACAGGAACACTCTCCAAACCATAGACCGCGCCGGCAATCTGCCCGTATACGGCACCTGTCGTGTCCGCATCGTCTCCCAGGTTGACCGCGGTCAATGCCCCATTTTCAAAATCATTCGTCTTATAAAATGCCCACAGTGCCGCTTCGAGAGATTCCACTACGTATCCCGAGCCTTTGATGATCGGAGGTTCTTTGTGCTTATAAGAGCCGGCCAATATGGCAGAGATTTTGGGCGCCAATGAGCCCGTGTCGAACCAATCATCAAATGCCGAGGGATCCAGCATACGTTCCTTTGGCCAGCCGTAGAGCCCCGCCAAAATATAACCGGCCATTAACCTGCAGGCGTCCACACATTCCTCGGAGGCATGAGTCGTTTTGGAACTGAGCGCAGCAAAAGCAATCGCCTGTTGCGGATCCGCAGCATAGAACATCGGTACCGGACTCAGTCTCATGATCGACCCGTTACCGGCAGAATGAGGATTCGTAGATCCGCTGTAAGGCTCGCCCGTCTTCCCGAAACGGATGAGCGCAACCTTGGTTGCTCCCCCGATATCGAAGCAGTGACCCGTACTGCTCAGATAGCCCTCGCGAAACCACCGTGTGTACAGTGTCATCTGATGGACAGGGTCAAATCCGTCCGATTCAATCAAACTTTCAGCCAAGCACAATGCCAAGGAAGTGTCATCCGTCCACTCTCCCGCTTGCAGCCCGAACACCCCGCCGCCCACCATTTCCGTCACCGGTTTAAAATTCCCAGGTGTGCTGAACTCCACTGTCGTACCCAAAGCATCGCCGACTGCTAACCCGACCAGACTTCCTTTGTACCGATCAAGCTGAAGCATCATTTCAGGAGCCTCCTTCAGTAAGCAATCGTACTATTGATACATCCCGATCCATTCAGAGAGCTGCAGCTTCAACGACTCCCGCACCGACTTCGGCTCTAATATCTCTGCAGATGGACCGTATTGGAGAATCCACTTCAGAAACTCTTTTTCGTTGTTGACGGTGACTTCGAAAATCATGCTGCCGTCCTTCTGATCTTTCATGCGCGGGTGAACGAACAGCTCTTCTTCCTTGATATATCGGGCCACATCGGCGTTAAACCGAACTTTGTAAGTGATGTTCTTCTCTCCGCGATCGATCGACCATGTGTTTTTCAGATATTTCTTGATGTTGAAATCGCCCTTGTCGAACAACTGTCCGGTATTGTCCACCTTCTGAAAACGACTGATGCGGAACGTGCGAATATCCTGTTTTAAATGGCAATAACCGATCAGATAGAACCGTTGATCCCGGGGTACGAGGTAGTAGGGATCGATTTTGCGCTCGGTCGTTTCATTGCGGTATTGCGTATGGTAGACGGTATGTATACTTTTGTGCTCCAGAATGGCTTGAATGATGGGCTGAAGAAAATTGGGACTTTCCTTCCGGTACGCCGGTGTGCCCATTTGTATAATGTCGGTGATATCCTCGATGATGCTGTTTTGACGTGATTTTTCTTTTAAGTGGGTCGCCATCACTTTATCGTAAGCCGTATCAAAGCCCGGTGGCAGCTTGTCCTTGTCCAACACGGACGGCAGCAGCGAAAAAACAAGCGCCTCCTGCTCAGAGAAGTTAAGAGGATAGAGAAAGAACTTGCCCATGAACCGATAGCCGGTGCCTCGTCCTTCATTGGTCACCGGTGCGATGAGACTTAAAATATCGAGATCCCTGTAGATGGTTCGGATGTTCACTTCGCATTTGAGCGCCAGATCGGCCGCCGAGATTCCGGGATTCGCCTGAATAGCGTTGATGATGTTAAAGATGCGGATGACTTTGTCGATCATGTGGGCAACCTCGCTTGTTGTTGTTAAGTAATCAAATTTGAGGTAAATTATTCGACATAATTAGCCGTCAATCCTCCACTTTTTTTGAAAGAGTTGATTTCTAAAATTGTGCGATACAATTTTTAATTATATCTTTCATCAAGATCTCAACAAAGCACTTAAGGAAAATCGACTATATTTATGAAAAATTAATAGCGTCCCCTAAGAGTGGACGCTACTTCTTGTCCCTATTCACCTGTTTGGTTATTTCCAGACTTTGCTGCACGAACTGTTTGTTTTCCAAAGGATCTCTACGAGGTTTCGTAAGATCGCTCGCAATAATTTTGCTTGCTTTCCCCCCGAGTTTATTGCCTTTCAGCTCCAACTCGATCACCGTCCATCGATAAGTATTGTTAACAAATCCATACATGTATAAGTAAACCTTAGCATCTTCATAATTGAACGGCCTGACTAATTATTCGATCTCTTAATGTCCAGTGAACTGAGCTCTCAGTTACTACATGAACAGAATAATCTAATAAGTGTTCCAGTTCATTCTTCAAGCGTATTAAATCAAAGAGAGTCCTGCCTTCCTCAAACTCCACTTAGAAATCAATATCACTTGCTTCATGATCTTCGGCGAGGACAACAGAACCGAATATACTAATCCTAATTACCTCGTTGGCCCGGGCAATACCTAAAATCAGTTTATGGTTAGGTTCAATCAATTCCTTTCGTGACATTGATTTCCACCTCTATTGACAGTATATGTTCGCCAGAGTCTTATTTCAAACAATAGTTACTTTCACATTAATAGATTCCAGCCAATCGATGACACGCTCGCGATTCCGCTCTTCCATAAAAGTGTAATACCTTTGCAATTCTTGGCCATCTGAAGATAACGCATCCTTGAACTTTCGGAATATTTTTCTTCCGCCGTGTAATATGTTAAACAGCTTATTTCTCAATTTTTTCGTTAGAGACGGTTTCTGCAAAATCGAACATATCCATATACCCTTCCTCTGACTCCCTGTAGGGCATGCGATAATATATTTCGTTAAACGCTTCTTCAATAATCTCACTTATTAGCTGGTCTTCTTCATCCCTGTCGAAAGAATTTAGCGTAACAATATCACCTGTTTCGATATTCAAGAAAAATTCAATTCCATCTACATGCATATCATAGGTTTCAATAAGCTCCTGAAGTTGCCGCTCCGTCAACTTCAATTCCTGCATTCGGCTCTCCCTCATATCTATTCGAGAGTCCGAGACATAGCTTTGTTTCGACTCATGTTCCTCCCATGTAATTCCATACGGCGCGCCGCCATCTGTATATCCTGCAATAAAATAGAAATGCTCATCTTGCTCGACTGCAGGAAATACAGGATTTTCCCGGTTTGTCTTTTTTCTTTTCTTGCTGCCATTCATGAAGATCACGTCCTAATTCAGCTTAAATCATTGTACAAATCAGACAAGTTATCGTGAAAGCCCCAGCCGATGCCCTGACTATCGGACACAACGGCGTGAATTCGATTCTTATATTCGTGGAGCAGTTCGCCGCTGTCATCAGCAATGACCGTTCCAATAACATCGGCATACACCGATTCTATGCTGCTGTAAAACCTTTGATCGATATCGCCGTAAGCAACGGTAAAAGCTACACCCATCTCCACATAGATCAGCTTCAATTCAAGGCTGTACCTGGCGTTCCCTGTCAGTTTCTCAAAATCGGAAATCGCTTTTTTGGCCTCCGCCAGCCTTAGCTTGCCATGACCACGTTGGGGAAAGAATTCATGCTCAACCTTCTTGCGGTATTCATGAAAAAGCGACAGCACCGCTTCTTTCCCCATAATTCTAACGGCGAGAAACCTTTCCATGTCTTTACTCGCGTCAAAGCACTCTTTCACGAGTTCGATAAGCTGTTCCTGGCTCATGCTTTTCAAATGTTTGCTCATAGCCGATCTGGTTAGCTTTACGGGTTTTGTGTTGTGAATGTTGCGAGCACTGTTCATCTCAGTCGCTCCTCTCCTTTGGCGGTTGCCGATTTCACAGTAGAGCAGGGCTGCGCACGTTCCTCCAAAATTGCACTTATTTTATCAAATTATATCATTTTCGCACGAACTATTTGTTAACAACCAGCAATAATGGAATAGCAAAAAATCCCGCCATGTACAGTGAACGTACAATCAGCGGGAGCCGAACTGCTGACATGTGATTACTTCCGATCCACGTGCAGCAAAGAAACTTTCTTCATCGTATATGTACCCTGCAGGTCATCTTCAGTAATGTCGTTTAGTTTTAACATGCTCGATATTTTAGAGGAATCGGCTTTGGAAATTTTCCACCACAGAGCAGGCAAAGCACGATAAAGCTTGTGCTCGTCGTACTCTCTTCTGTCTTGCGCGATGATTTTTACGCTGTAATTGCCGATCTCGAACTCCGTCAGTCCTTGATCCGTGCAATGGTTCATAATTTGTTGACGCAGCTCCGCCAGCTCTTGCTCTATTTCCTTTTGCTTTTGTTTCAATTGGTGATAACGCCTCACCGTCTGGTCCACGTTGACACTCTCCTTTTGGTCCATGTATATGAATGAAGAGTGCCGTTTAGACAAAATAAGAACCTCAAGGACAACATGAACCGGCCCTGCGGGTGCGTACTTTGCCTTTCTTTTTTTTTACCCTGACAAAATGCGGACAGAAGTCTATAATAACAAAGGTACGGATTTTTTCGATCGAATGTCCTTGAGGTGCTTAACGTGACCATTATCGTGTATGACCTGGAAATGACGGTGCGGCGCAAAAAAGGCCAAATCGCTGAAATTATAGAAATCGGAGCGGCCAAGGTAGGCCTGGTGGAAGAGATTCCCCAGATCATCAGCACGTTCCAGTCGTTCGTAAAACCGGTCATCGTTCCGCAATTGACGGCGGATACGACTTCTTTTACCGGTATCTCGCAGGAAAATGTGAACTCCGCCGGCACTCTGGCCCAAGTGATTCGGGATTTTATCGAGTGGATCGGGCCTGAAGAGTATTTCTTGTGCGCATGGGGTCCCGACGACCAACGGCAGTTTGTGCAGGAATGTCGGCAGCATCATATCGCAACAGACTGGATCGTGAACCACAATAACCTCCAAAAGATGCTTTCCAAAATCTTCAAGCTGGAAAAGCACCAGCAGATGGGATTGAAGCCCGCGTTGGAGATGCTTGAAATCCCTTTTTCCGGCTCCCATCACCGGGCGTTGGACGACGCTTTGAATACGGCGCAAATTCTGGTGAAGCTGTACGACCGGATGCAGTTCAAGCGCAACAAGCTGAGCGAAGAACCGAAGGTGGAAAGTGAAGTCGTGTACAAAACCGATCATTATGAAAATTTACCTTTCGCCGGATTGGCCAATTTGTTCCCGGATCAGAAGCAGCCCGATCGTAAAGATTGAGGCTGTTTTTTTTTTAACTTTTTATGCGGCTGCATCGTCTATTTAGGTAATCTGTTCACGAAAGTAGATGATCCCATGAAGGGTTTCATTATGCGAGCTGCTGCGGCGCTTCTTATCCTCTTCATTCCTTCCGGCTGTTTATCTCCATCCTCCGTCGAAGTGCAGCCCACCGAAGCAAGCCATCCGCCCCCTGCTGTATCCTCTCCGCCGGCTGCAACGCCAACGCAAGCTCCCGTACAAACCAATGAGCCTATACCCTCAACTCCGATACCCAGCCAACCCCCTCCGGTACAGCTCGTCCAATATGAACGACCGGTGGAGCACATTTTCTTTCATCCTTTGATCGCGTTTCCCGAGCTTGCATTCGATGGCGATTCCTTGTCCGAAGGCTATGACAATTGGTTCGTGACCGTCCCGGAGTTTCTCGCCATGCTTGATGAACTATACAAACGCAATTATATGCTGATCGACATACATTCCTTATACCGGGTGGAAGTGAAAGACGGTCGTTCCGTTGTGCAAAAGGAATCCCTGACGCTGCCTGTCGGGAAAAAGCCGCTGATCCTCTCCGTCGACGATGTGAATTATTACGATTACATGAGGAAGAACGGGAATATTTGGCGCCTCGTTGCCGATGAGGATGGAACCGTCACGGCGTGGAGCAGAACACCGGACGGAGAAGAAAAAACTTCCCGCGCGTGGGATCTGGTGCCGATTGTGGACGATTTCGTGAAGGAGCATCCCGATTTCTCCTGGCAGGGCGCCAAAGGGCTGCTGGCTTTGACCGGATATGAAGGCGTTCTAGGTTATCGCACGAATAATCCGGACGATGCTTCTTATGACAATGAAAAGCGCGAAGCCGAGCAGATCGTGAAGAAATTGAAAGAATCCGGCTGGACTTTCGCCTCCCACAGCTGGGGCCATCTGGACGTGAACAAATCTTCTCTTTCCCGTTTGAAGAGAGATACCGCCCGATGGAAAAAAGAAGTGGAGCCGCTGGTCGGTCCAACCGACATTTTCGTTTATCCGTTCGGCAGCAGCGTGAAGTACGACGATCCGAAGTTTCAGTATTTGCAGGCTCAGGGATTCGCATTGTTCTGTTCGGTCGGGCCGTCACCCTATATTGCGTTTCGGCAAAATGCGGCGGTCATGGACAGGCGGCACATCGACGGCATGGCCCTGCGCACGCAGCGTAAAGGGCTCGCGCCGCTGTTCGGCGACCGGCCTATATTGGATCCGCTTCGGCCGCAGAAGTAAGAAAACCACTGAATTGCCTCTTCTTATATAGTCAAATTGTCTGAATTTGTGATAGACTCAGAGATAAACAATCTCGATTGATGGAAAGTGAGGGACTTGGATGTCAACTCCGAAAATGCGTTCGGATATGATAAAAAAAGGCTTCGACCGCGCCCCGCACCGCAGCTTGCTTCGCGCTGCAGGCGTTAAGGAAGAAGACTTCGGCAAGCCGTTCATTGCCGTTTGTAACTCCTATATCGACATCGTCCCCGGACATGTCCATTTGCAAGAATTCGGTAAAATCGTTAAGGAAGCCATCCGCGAAGCGGGCGGAGTACCTTTTGAATTCAATACGATCGGCGTCGATGACGGGATTGCAATGGGACATATCGGCATGCGCTACTCGCTGGCCAGCCGTGAAATCATTGCCGACTCGGTAGAGACTATGATCAACGCTCACTGGTTCGACGGAATGGTATGCATTCCGAACTGCGATAAAATTACTCCGGGTATGATGATGGGCGCATTGCGCGTTAACATCCCGACCATGTTCGTCAGCGGCGGACCGATGAAAGCGGGAAAAACTTCCGACGGCCGTTCCATCTCGCTGTCCAGCGTATTCGAAGGTGTCGGCGCATTCCAAGCAGGTAAAATTGATGAAAAGAGTTTAACGGAGCTCGAGCAATACGGCTGCCCGACTTGCGGCTCCTGCTCGGGAATGTTCACAGCGAATTCGATGAACTGTTTGGCTGAAGCGCTTGGCTTGGCTCTTCCGGGCAATGGAACGATTCTTGCCGTAGCACCGGAACGCAAAGAATTCGTCAAGCAATCCGCACGCCAATTGATGGAATTGATCAAGCAGGATATCAAACCCCGCGACATCGTGACCAAAGAAGCCATCGACAACGCGTTTGCTCTCGACATGGCTCTGGGAGGCTCTACGAACACGGTACTTCACACGCTCGCCCTTGCGATTGAAGCCGGCATCGATTACCCGATCGAGCGAATCAACGAAGTGGCGTCACGTGTGCCGCATCTTGCCAAAATTGCACCAGCATCCGATTATCACATTGAAGATGTGCACAACGCAGGCGGCGTGAGCGCAGTGATTAACGAGCTGCTGAAAAAAGAAGGCGCCATGCACGGCGATACGTTAACCGCCACCGGCAAGACGTTGCGCGAGAATGTCGCCGGATGCGAGATTAAAGATACGGACGTCATTCGTACACTGGACAACCCGCACAGCGAGCGCGGGGGTTTGGCCGTTCTCTTCGGAAACCTGGCTCCTAACGGTGCCATCATTAAGGTAGGCGCGGTGGACAAATCCGTCGGCGGGTACCTGAAGGGTCCTGCCATCTGCTTTGACTCCCAAGACGATGCCTTGTCCGGTATTGCCAACGGCAAAGTCAAAGAAGGCCATGTGGTCGTTATCCGCTACGAAGGGCCGAAAGGCGGCCCCGGCATGCCTGAGATGCTCGCTCCGACATCGCAAATCGTCGGCATGGGCCTCGGCGCCAAAGTCGGCCTCATTACCGACGGCCGGTTCTCCGGCGCTTCCCGCGGCATCTCGATCGGCCATATCTCTCCCGAGGCGGCTGAAGGCGGCCCGATCGCTTTCGTTAACGACGGTGATATGATCGAGCTCGATCTGAACAACCGCTCCATCACGCTGCAGATCACAGATGATGAAATGGACCGCCGCCGTTCGGAATGGAAAGGCTTCGAACAGAAAATCAAACGCGGCTACCTTGCCCGCTACTCCGCACTGGTCACGTCGGCCAGCACCGGCGGCGTAATGAAGATGTAACTTACGCGTAGCTATAACAAAAAGCTGTCCCACAAGCACAAGTTGTGCTAGGGACAGCTTTTTTTTTCATTATGAGAAAATACCTTCTACTTGGATAAATTGATCGATCGCGTGTCTTCAAAAGGCGGGCTTTCCTGCTCTTTCGCCGGGGCGGCTGCCTTTGTTTCCGCCTCTTTTTTCGCAGTTCTGTTCGGCTTCAGCCGAACTTTGGACTCCGCCCAAGACAGCAAAATATCGCGAGGCATCAGCAGCATACGAGGAGACAGCTTCTCTCCCTGGTGGCGTACTCTTTCGTTGCCTTCGGGATGGATGACACGCATGAGAACCTTTAAATAGAAGTTGGTCATCCAGGAGAAAAGGCCGCGCGGCAGATCAAACGTCTCAAAGCCTAATGACTCCGACCCTCTGTGTATCATGGAAACGCCATATAGTCCTTTAACTTGATCGCCGTGCGGTGCGGTGCTGAGTTCGCGTGCCAAATGCGGCAGCGCCCTCTCCACCTCGCGAATCAGCTTGATTCCGGTATGCAGACTGGAGCGGGAATTCCTGCCCATGTCGAACAGCATCTGATTCTCAAAATGAAGCTCCATCACATAATCCCCGGAATGAAGCGTCGTATCTCCCCGCAAATCGAGCGGCGGACCGGCGTAACGGCGAACGCGGTAGTTGAAGGACTTGCCGTCTCCGAGAGGACGCAGTCGGAACATCACATGAAATAGCTTTTCCCACAACATCCAGCCGCTGACGAGTACTTTCTTCAAGGGGGTTATCGATGTTCCCTGCTCACCATCAGATGGATGCGTCTTCACAGCTGATCTCCTTACAACCGATTTCCCGGCCTTCTGTTGTTGCCCGCGCTGTTCTGTCAAGGTGATCATTTCGTCGATACCGACAAAACGGTAACCCAGGTTCCGCCCGTCTGCCAAAATCCGCTCCAATGCCGTTATCGTATGCGCGGGCGCGTCGCGATCGGCCCCGAACGTCGTGCCGCAGTCATGCAGCAGCAACACTTCGCCCGGGCGAAGATGCCGCCTCATCCGCTTATAGAGTTTGTCGGCACCTATCTTTATACGCCAATCGCTGAACATCGAAGTCCATAACACAATCTGCAAATAGCCCAAATTCGCATAATCAAAAACATTGACAATGCCCCAAGGCGGGCGATAATACATAGGCCTCGTACCGGTGATCCGCTTGATAATATCGGAGGTCCGGTGAATTTGCCGCTTGACCGTTCTAGGACGCATAAACCAATTGGTATGGTGCACGTAATTATGAATTCCTATAATATGTCCCTCGTCATGAATACGCGCGATGATCTCGGGATAACGTTCAGCACTTTCTCCTACCACGAAAAAGGTGGCTTTCGCTCCTTCTTTTTTCAGCAGATCAAGGAGCTGCGGCGTATATATAGGATCCGGGCCGTCATCAAAAGTGAGCGCAATTTCCCGTTCCGTTTTCCCTCGCAAGAACACCCGAAAACCAAAGATTCGGCTGATCAGCGCGGGTAGAAATGCATAAAAAGTCCAAAAATAAAAAATCATCCAAAGGATGAGCTCCATGCCTTCCCCACCATCTTGATCGCATAATATAGTGCCTGCGGTTCTGCGCTTCCCTCTATTTTATCATACGCGGCTTTAAAATACGCATGATAATAGGCATCTTTTTTGTTATCGTGTACAATATCTATAACTCGGTACAAGCCACGGGAGCTTGTATGCTGACAAAGGTGGATAATCGGATGTTATCGTTATATCAGAAATATTGGCGCACCGTGTTCGATATCGGCATCATCGCGCTCACCGTGTGGCTCGTTATGTATGTGTTCAGCTACCTGTACAACATCGCAACACCCGTTTTTGTTCTTTTATCGTATTTCTGTGTATCGAACCGTTGGCCAAAAGACTGAATAAATGGGGAGTGCGCAAATCGATCGCCTCCGGCATCAGCGTCCTTCTGTTCACGTTGCTCATCCTTGCAGTTTTTCATTGGCATCGGATTTATTTTTACACAGCAAATTTCCCAGTTGATCGACAATCTCCCTGAGTACCAGAAAATGTTTGAGGAACAAATTGCCGGTCTGACCGGCAATGTGGAAGGTCGGATGTCTTTACTCCCCGCCGAAATCAGGGATAAAATAACCGCAGCTGTGGGGTTCATCACCGCGCAGGGGGCTAAATTTGCCGGTATCTTTCTTGGGTGGCTGGTCGGATTTCTCACCTCATTCTCTTCTTTTATTCTCAATTTTTCAATTGCAATTATTTTGGCTTACTTCTTAAGCGTGGAGATCGATACGTGGAAACGTCTCGGCAAAGAACGCTCTCCCAAAACGCTGAAGGTGGCCGCTGAATTTCTGCGCAACAATGTATTCAAAGGCATAGGCGCCTACCTGAAAGCTCAAGGCATGCTGATCAGCATTACCTTCGGCATCATCTTTATCACCCTGCTTTCCCTAGGCGTCAATAATGCTTTCTCTATCGCTCTGCTTGCAGGTATATTCGACATTCTCCCTTTGCTTGGAGTGAATACGCTTTTCATTCCTTGGGTGGTCTATCTGTTCATTGTCGGTGACACGAATCTTGCCGTGTGGCTCACCGGATTGCTCGTCGTCGTCACTCTGGCCAGACAATTCCTGGAGCCGCGCATCACCGGCCAGACCGTCGGCGTTTCCGCATTCACGATGCTGGCGTTTATGATGATCTCCCTCTCCTTGTTCGGAGTGGCCGGACTGATCTTGGCGCCGATTCTGATGATTCTGCTCAAAGCCTTATACGACCAAGGTTATTTCAACATATGGATCCGATATCCGCGCGAAGAGTTTATCGTCCCGCCTTTGGCGCCTCAGCCTGCTCCCGAAGGTCCTGATGACGGCGCAGCGCGTCCATAATATCGCCGAATAGAGCCGCCGCCCGGTTTCTCCGTTCGGCCGGTTGATCCTCGATCAGTACAGCAACTGCATATTGGGGTATTCCTTTGGCAGGCCCGTAACCGACAAACCAATGGTCGTTGCGGGCTTTTTCTTTACCCGCCTGTTCAGCGGTTCCGGATTTCCCTGCCAGCGGCCATTCTGAATTTTTAAGTGAGTTGTACGCAGTTCCATTCTCAACGACGGACCTCATCCCTTCCCGCAAAAATGCAGCCGTCTCCGACTTGATTTGCCCATATTGCGACGGCGCGGAGTGGACAGGCAGCTTGGCCAGGAGGCTGCCGTCCGCATATCTCACTTCGCGAACGAGACGGGGTGAGTAGACGTTCCCATTGTGGAGCAAAGTGACAGCCATGTTGGCAGCCTGCAGCGGCGTTACACGCACATCGCGCTGTCCGATGCCGGTCCCCGTGCGCACTCCTCCATCCTTCGCATGCTCGGGGCCGGTGAATATGACACCCGGCTCTTCTTCTTCCAACAGCCGCAGAGGTTTACCGTCCACAAACTTCGAAGTGCTCCACGCGATTTGCCTTCCGAGTCCCATTCTATCGCCTGTAATCTGCAGCCAAGCCGGGTCCATGCGATCTGCCAGTTGTGCAAAAACGACGTTGCACGACTCCGCAAAAGCTTGTTCCACCGTGAGAACGCCGTGCCCGCCTTCTTTCCAGCATTTTAAACCATACTTGTGATAGTGGCCGATACAACGGAATTTCTCTTTCCCGGTTATAAGCCTGATTCCAGCGCGGCAGCCAAAGTGACGATTTTAAAAACGGAGCCCGGTGCGGCAGCTGTGATCGCGTGGTTGCGTTCATCGGTGTTCACGGCGGCAATGTGGTACGGATTCAATGCCGGCATAGATACCATCGCGGCAATATCGGCATTGACGGCATCAAGAACAACGGCGGCTCCCTTGCGAACCCCGTGTTTGTGCATGATTTTCTCCACTTCCAGCTGCAGCTCTAGATCCAATGTTGTAATGACCTGGACCGGATAGTGCGGATTGTCCGGCGTCATCACACGCAGTCCCAATCCTTCCAGCGGTCGTCTCGACGCATCGGTGACTTGTGCGACTGTTGTCGGCCCTACACCTTGCAGCAGACGGTCCATCGACTTTTCCAAGCCGGAACCGCCGATCGAACTCGTCTCCTGGATGTGATGGTCTGAAAGCTTCTGCTCATAGATTTCATGCACCCGCTCCGGATGCTGCGAAATGTAACCAATCCCGTGAATCGGCGATACGCCGACGGGGTAACGATTGCGGTACGGCAATACCGTAACTCCCAGCAGCTGCGATTGTTTCACCTGCCTGGCTTGCGCATCCGTTAAATCCAGCGCACGAAGGGAGCCTGTCGGTCTCCAAACTTCCGGTGTCCGCAGATTCGTTAGCCAATCATCAAGCAGTTCTGATTTCACGCCTATCGACTGTGCGAGCTGATCTAGCGATTGCTCTGGCCCCCGCTGCATGCCGTAGTCCGGGAAGGCTGCCAGGCTTTGAACGGTCTCCCCTGTGATCAAGCGTCCATGGCGGTCCCTGAACTGCCCCCTCCCGCTATCCAGCACCAGCGCATCCGACCGCTGCTCTACCGCACGCTTGACCAATGACGCGCCTGCCGTAGTTGCACCGCCAAAACCAAGCTGAACCCACGCCAACCGTGCCCCTTCAACTCCGAATATAATGGCGATTACCAGTAATATATGAACAATCCGCATCCTCCACTGCCCATTCATCTTGCCTCTAACCTCCTAACCGACCTCTCTTTCTCTCTATTATTGCCAAACTGCGTTTTGGTAGTCAGAGGACCACAACCCACTCCGCCCCTTTTTGAGCATTCCTGAGTGAAATGCATATACCTGCTCTCCACCCCTTTTTGAGTACACCTGAGTGAAGTGCATATATCTGCTCTACCCTTCTTCTTGAGTGCACCTGAGTGAACTGCCTACAACCGCTACACCCCTTTCCAGAGGTCCTGAGTGAAATGCATATATGTAGTTCATTCAGGTAGGTAAATAAGGGGTATATGAAGCTCAGGCATGCAGGTAAGTGAGCGGTATGTGTAGTTCACTCAGACAGGTAAGTGAGCGGAATATGTAGTTCACTCAGACAAGTAAATAAGGGGTATATGTAGTTCACTCAGACAGGTAAAAAAGCGGTACATGAAGCTCAAGCATGCAGGTCAATAAGCGGTGTAAGTGCCTTCAAACGCAAAAAAACAGACAAGGCATGTATTGCTCTCCTTGTCTGCTATATTCAGTGGTGATTTATGAAACGGTAAACCGGCTTAAAGACTCGCGGAGTTGGCCTGAGACGGCTTCCAAGCGGTTGGACAGCTGTACCAGCCCATCGCTGATATTCAGCTGCTCGTTGCTGAGGGACGCGACTTCCTCGGATGTCGCCGATGATTGTTGGGCGACCGCGCTCACATTCGTCATGGCGAGGGACAGTGTGGATTGTGCGCTTTCCAGCTGCTTGACGGAATCGGTCGCTGACTGCAAACGGCTCACGAAGCCCGTCATATTGTTCTGAACCGTGAGGAAGATGTGGTTAGCTTCGCGCACGGATTCTATCTGCTCCCGGAAGATGGGGTACGCTTTGGACAGTACCGCTACCGTCTCGTCGATCTCCCGCTGAATGTTTTCTACAATTTCACCGACAACACCGATCGACTGCCGGGACTGATCGGCCAGTTTACGAATTTCGTCGGCAACGACCATGAAGCCTTTGCCTGCCGCGCCTGCCCGAGCCGCTTCGATCGTAGCGTTCAACGAAAGAATATTGGTTTGTTTGGTCATGTTGCCGAGAACGTCCAGGATCTTGCGTATGGAGCGCGTGCTTTCTTTCAGCTTATCTACCTTTTCAACCATCGACCGGGTCATTTCTTCGGTTTGCCCGGTTTTGTGTATGAGCGTGCCCATGTAATCGGAGCCTTTGCGGCTGGCCTGCTCGACCTCGTTCGCAGATTGGCCCATTTCGTTGTTCGAGTCGATTACCGACTGAACCTGTGTGCCGATGCGTACGGTGAGATCGGTACCTCTTTCCGACTCGGTAGCCAGGTTCGTCGCACCGGTTGCTATCTCCTCCGTCGCTACGGCTATTTCCTTCGCAGCGCCGGCTGTTTTATGTGAGGACTCGGTTAAGGCTTCAGCCGTTGCCAGCACTTCCTGCGCCGAGAGGTTGGTTTGACGGACAAGCCCGGTGATTTCCTCCATCATGCGGTTAAAGCTGTCGGACACTTGCCCGATCTCGTCTTTTTTGCGAATGGTGGAACGTACGGTGAGATTTCCTTTTTCGCCTTCGTTCATCAGCGTGCGAAGCTGTCCGAGGGGACGGCCCACAGACAATACGACGACTAACCCGATTGCCCCGGCTATTAAGGCGGCCACTACAGTCATAATCCAGGTAAGAGTACTGATGGCTTTGGCATCCTTGACGAGTGACGATACCGGGATATTGCCGACGAGCTGCCATTGGTTTTTATCGATCATACCCGCCGTCGAAAGATGATCGGTCCCGTCTATCGTAACCGTCGATGATTTGTCCTTGTCAGGCATCTCATACTCGTAGGATGTTCCTAACTTTGCCGGCTGCTGGCTGTATACGATCTTCTTGTCGGGCGATACGATAAACGTGCTGCTGCCTTCGCCGAAATTTACGGATTTCATCTGCTCTTCCAGCGCCGCAGCCCTGATTTCTACGATGAGATAATAAGGTTCCCCTTGATTCAAAAACCGGCCGAGGGCAAAGGTAGGCTGGCTGCGCGCCTCGTCAATGCCTTTGGTCATCGTCGGAATCCAGACCGGTTTGCCGATTCCTTCGGAGATCGACTTGAGGAATGTAGCTTTCACAAATTTATCCTTCTGTATGGAACTGCCCGTCGTAATGAATGGGCGGCTCGGATTGTCAGGAACCATGGTAATCGATTCTATGCTTCTATCGGCCATGGCCATCGCATTCAAGCGTTCGTTAAGTTGAGCGGCAAGTCCCGCAATCAAGTTCTCGTTGCCGGCGACCCTCATCGTGTTCAGCGCCGTGTTGAAATTATTGTCGGTAAAAAGCTGCATGGACTGCCGCTCATAGCCGTCAAGAAGCAAGTTGATTTTTCCGGCTGTCTGCTGAGCTGTTTGTTCGCTGGCATCCGCAACCTTTTGCTTGATTATGGAGCTTGACCTGGAATAAGAGAACCATCCCAAGCAGAGAACGACGGCTAATATGCTGCAAAAAATAAGCAAAAACAGCTTCATGCCCACGGACCGGATCGGGTTCTCAATCCTCGTCCATTCTTTCCAGTTCATGTTTCCTACACGATCCCGCAGCAATCTTTTCATCCGTTTCATACAACCTCCGACCCATCTATCACGTTGTGCGTGCAGCAAAAAAAAGACTTGTCAAATAAAATTCGACAAGTCTTGATAAATTCCTTTACTTTCCTTGAAAATATTTATTGCAGCCGTTTGCGCATTAGGTCTAGAGGCATAACCGGCTGCGCCGTTTTCAGCCGTATTTTTTGCAGCGGATGGCGCGCCACGGACAGGGCATTGCCGTCTTCATCCGTGATCTCTCCAACCTGCTGAGCGAACTGCCGGCCGTCCGGTCCTATGAATTCCACTTCCATACCGGGGCGAAACGGGCTCCGCTGCTGCACGGTGGCAATGCCTTCGGCGGCGTCGTAATCGGTTACGACCGCGGCGAAGTCATAAGGAGCAGGCTTTTCTTCCGCTTCGTAAATATGCTCTTCCGCACCCGGCACGCTATAGAAAAACCCAGTATTGAGCGGGCGATTCGCGGCTTTGCCGATCTCGGCCACCCATTCGGGACGAAGCACATAGCCTTCGGGGTCCGCCATATAAGAGTCGATGGCCTGCCGGTATGCGTTCACGACGGAAGCTACATAGTGAATGCTTTTCATCCGGCCTTCGATTTTGAAGCTGTCGACTCCGGCATCGATCAGGTCCGGTATATGCTGAATCATGCACAAGTCTTTGGAACTCATGGTGAACAGGTTCTGATCCACTTCGGCGATGGATGTCTCGTCCGCATGCAAGTTGTATTTCCACCGGCAGGATTGGCAGCAGCCGCCCCTGTTGGAGTCGCGATCGGTAAAATGGTTCGAAAGCACGCAGCGGCCAGATACGGAGGAACACATGGCGCCGTGAATGAACACCTCGAGCTCGATATCGACACGTGCCTTCATTTCGCGGATTTCATCCATCGTCGCTTCACGGGCGAGCACCACACGCGGTAAACCTTCTTCCTTCCAGAACTGAACGGCCTGCCAATTCATCGTCGATTGCTGGGTGCTTAGATGAACTTCGAGCTTCGGCGCCGCCTTCTGCGCGATTTCTACGATGGCCGGATCGGCCGCAATGATTGCGGAAATGCCGGCATCTTCAAGCTCACGCAAGTAATCGGCCACGCCGGCCAGATCCTCTTGGTGGGCATAAATATTGGTCGCGACAAATACTTTTGCTCCATATTTCGCGGCAAACTCCACACCCTGGCGCATTTCCTCGATGCTGAAATTGTCGGCATTGGAGCGTAAGCCGTATTTTTGTCCGCCGATATAGACCGCATCAGCCCCGTAGTGCACGGCAAATTTCAGCTTTTCCAAGCTGCCTGCCGGCGCCAGAAGCTCGGGCTTCGCCAGCCGCTGCCTTTTACCGGTTGTCCGGGGCTTATCCTGTAACGCGGTTGAAACCATCGTTGCACCTCCTAATAAACCTGTTCTTTGTATAAAAATCCGAAACCGAGCTCGCGATCCGGACTTTGAAGCTTCTGAATATCCGTCAGCCACGACTGTTCGAACCGGTAGCATCCGGATCCGCATGCCATTTGTCAACGGCTTTTCGATAACTTCTCAGCACCGTTTCGTTGTACTCATCGGTCTTCAGCAGCGCTTCGATATAAAAGCTGTCGATATCGGCGTTCAACAGCTCGGGTAACGCCTCGAGCAAACAGATGTCGTCCGGGCTCATCACGTGTGTGCCGTTATCATCTTCATAAACGGGGAATTTCTCCTCAGGGCGCTCTACTTCGACGAGGTACAGGCCTTGGTCCGGGCCTTTGCGAATTAATGTGACCTCCCGCCCCAAATGCTCCAAATAGCTTTGCAGCAAATTGCGCTGGGAGTAATAGATATTCGTCATACCGTGAACCTGGATCTGCACTTCCATTTGCGCCTTATCCTTCAGGTCCACAATTTCCTCTTCGTTCAGCTCGCGGGCTGCAACTGCCCGTACCGCTCCGCGCCGACCCCAATAAGAAGCGGTGGCCGAGTTGGTGCCGGTCATTTCCGCGTTCCAATGCCAAGGCAAATCGGGAGTATGCTGCCTGAGGTTCATGAGAACCGCCGGATCACCGAACACAACTGCGTCCGCGCCGGCCTGTTGAACGCGAATCAAATAGTCCGGCAATGCCGTAAGCTCGTCATTGCGAAACAATTTGTTCATATTGACATAAGCTTTCGCTCCTGATTTATGGGCAAGAGATACGGCCTGCGGCAATCGATCCGCCGGAATATCGCCGGGCTGGCGCATCCCGAACCTGGATTCGCCGATAAGGACGGCCGAGGCTCCGGCCTCTATATAACGCTGCATCTGCTCGATTGATCCGGCGGAAATGAGCAGCTCCGGTTTCGATCGGTTAATCGGTATACACCTCCGGGAAGTCTTCGACCCGGCGGGCGTACCGGCATCCAAAGATATCAGATGCTTCGGTACGATGCTTGGCCGGGTCGGGTCGCGCCGTAATGGTCAGCGCTTCGTATTATTGTTTCGCATTCTTTTCGCTTAATTTAATGTTCTTCTGATGCTGGCTGTAAGTGACTGCGAACAAGTGGCTGTTCGTGCCGTCTTTCTTCGTCACGTAATACAAGTAGTCCGTCTCGTTCGGGTAAAGCGCCGCCTCAATCGACTTGAAGCTTGGACTTGCGATCGGCCCTGGAGGCAAACCCGGATGCAGATACGTATTGTACGGGCTGTCGACCTTAAGGTCGGATTCCATCAGCCGTTCCTTTTGCTTATCCAGCAGGTATTGGATCGTGGCGTCGATTTGAAGAGGCATTTTGATTTTGAGACGGTTATGGATGACGCTTGCTACGATAGGCCGTTCTTCGTCGATAACGACTTCGCGCTCTACGAGAGACGCGATTGTCAGCAATTGATGAACGGTGAGTCCGCGCTCCTGCAACGTCGTCTGCCAGTCCTCCGGAAGCTGAGCCAGCTTGCGGTCCAGCTCGAACAACATCTTGTTCAGGATTTCGGTTTCCGTGCTGCCCTGCTTCATCTCATAAGTTTCCGGGAACAAATATCCTTCAAGCGGGTACCTGAGCTTGCTGTCTGCAGGCAGGGATTTGGTCCACACGGAACCGGTCCACTTATCCGGCTGAGCAGCCGCTTCGAGGAAGTTATCTTTATTTACTTTGCCTTGCTGCGCTATACGTTCCGCGATTTGTTTCACAGTGAAACCTTCGGGAATCGTAAAATGAATAGCCTCTGCCGCAACCGCCTCGCCTGCGTTAAGCTTGGCGACAATCTGGTCGCGCGTCATCCCCGGCTTCAAATCATATACTCCGGCTTGAAACCGGGAACCCTCGTTCTTGATTTTCATCCATCCGCTGAAAAGAAAAGCATCGCGTATAAGTCCGTGTTGTTCAAGCGCTTCCGCTACATCTTTAGCACGCATTCCTTTTTCTATCGTAAAACGAACCGGGGCGTCGGCAGCAGGCACCGGGCGCAATCCGTTCCAAAGATAAACCGCCACTCCGCCGGCTACGGCCAACACCAAACCTAGCGCAATCAAAAAAGACCACAGCAGCACGCGAGGTTTGCGGCGGCGGACGGCTAACGGCGAAGGCGCCCGAGCGGCTTCGGCTGCAGCGGCGGCTTCGCCGGTCACATTGTGACCCTGCTCCGGGCTTTCATGGTGCGCATCCGTCACGGAACCGGATTTATCCCCATCTTCCTTGTTATTCGAGTAAATGGATTTCCAACCTTGCGATTGCGACGACTCCTCGTCTCTGTCCACATTTTCCCCTCCAGCAGCCCTTCACGTATTGGAAAAAGAGCGGTTGCCCGCTCTTCGTTCCCTAAGTACTCAGGGCTGGTCGTCACTTCCGAACTGCAAATCATCGTAGGCTTCCGATACTCTATCCCACTCTTCGTCGTCTTCAACCGTCTCGAGCTGAAGGCCGCCGTCGGGCTCTGTAAGAACGCGAAAAACCTCGATCTCTTCTTCTATTTTCATCGTTTCCGACTGAAGCACCGCATAACGGTTGCCGCCGACAGTGAGCTCCGCCAAAATCCGGAAGGATTCCGGCGCTTCCGCTTCCGCGTTCAGTTCAACGGTATCGCCGAACAATTCCTTAAGACTGGGAAGCTGCTGCGCGCTCATTGGCCTTTGCTGCCGCCGTCGGTTTCGGCTTCGTCGAATTCCCCGATCAATGTATTGAAAGTCTCTTCCACCATATCCCATTCTTCTTGCTCTTCAATAGGAAACAGCTTGATCTCTTCATTCTCTTCTTCGTAACGGAAGGCGAACACTTCCTGTTCCTCTTCCGTATCTTCTTCAGCCGGAACGACCATCAAATATTTGCGGTCGGTGCCGTCGTCCAACTCGAACCGCATGATTACCTCGAACGCTTCTTCATTGCCCTCGTCGTCCGGAATATAAATGATCTCAGCATCTTCCGTCAGGTTGTTTTCGTCCGTCACGGTTATCCCTCATTTCGCTCTTGAATCGAGATAGTTTTGCAATAAAATGGCTGCGGCCATTTTATCCACCACTTGCTTCCGTTTCTTGCGGCTCACATCGGCTTCCAAAAGCGTCCGTTCAGCGGCGACCGTCGTCAGTCGTTCATCCCAAAGCTGGACAGGCATGGATAGTTTCTGCCGCAATCGCTCTGCGAATGCCATGCAAATTTCCCCACTCGGACCGATGCTGCCGTTCATGTTCTTCGGGAGGCCTACGACAAGCGACTCCACCTCGTATTGCTCGACCAGCTCCGCTACACGGGCTAATTCGTCGCTAACGAACTTGCGGTCGATCACTTCTATTCCTTGAGCGGTCCAACCGAACGCGTCGCTCACCGCCACGCCGATCCGCCGCTCTCCGTAGTCTAGCCCCATGATCCGCATACTAACGGTTCTGCTGCAGATAGAAGCGTACGAGCTCTTCGATGATTTCGTCACGCTCCTTCTTCCGGATGAGGCTGCGAGCGTTGTTGTGGCGCGGAATGTAAGCCGGGTCTCCCGACAACAGGTAGCCGACGATTTGATTGATGGGATGGTACTCTTTTTCTACAAGGGCATCATGCACCGTAAATAAAATTTCCCGGGATGAAACTTGCTCAGGATCCGCTACCACGTCAAACTTGACCGTTGTGTCCATTTGATTCTTGTCCGCGGATTTCACCGTCAGCACCTCGCTCTCACTGTCAAACATGCAATTCTTTGTCTCATCATAACACATTCTGTTGTACACAGGAAATTAGTGGCTCAACTATCATCCGGCCAGCGGCGTATCTATTTTCCGGAAGTCTGTGCGAGCACCAAATGTTCAGCGGCTTGAAGCGCTTCGTCCAGCTTCGACGGATCTTTACCGCCGGCTTGTGCCAGCTCAGGTTTGCCGCCGCCTCCCCCGCCGCAGATGGCGGCCATTTCCTTGATCAGTTTGCCGGCATGCAAGCCTTGGCTGACAAGGTCAGGCGTAACGGCGACGACCAGATTCACTTTGTCGTCGGCAACCGCGCCGAGCGCGAGCACGGCTGAGCCGAGCTTTGCTTTCAGCTCATCGGCAACGCCGCGCAAAGCTTCCATGCCGCCTGCATTCACCCGGGCTGCAAGCAGAGTGACTCCGCCGATGGTTTTCGCTTGACCGGCGAGCTCTGCGGCTTCCAGCCGGCTCAGCTTGCTTTGCAGCGATTCATTGTCGCGCTGCAGTTGACGCACGTCGCCTTGCACGGCCTCGACTCTTTTGGATACATCCACCACGCTGCATTTAAGAAGAGCGGCGGCGCTTTTTAGTACGTCGAGCTGCTCATCCAAGTATTCGTAAGCGTTGCGCCCGGTGACGGCCTCGATCCGGCGGACGCCCGAGCCGATGCCGCTTTCGCTGACAAGCTTGAACAAGCCGATCTGCGCGGTGTTGCGGACATGGCAGCCGCCGCACAGCTCCAAGCTGTAATCGCCGACACGCACGACGCGCACGATATCGCCGTATTTTTCTCCGAACAGGGCCATCGCGCCCATTCCCTTAGCTTCAGCAATCGGTTTGAACGCAATATCCACGTCGGTACCGAGCCAGATTTGTTCATTCACGCGCCGCTCGACGGCAGCCAGCTCTTCGGCGGTAATTGCGCCAAAGTGGGAAAAGTCGAAGCGCAGACGATCCGGTTCCACCAGGGAACCCGCTTGGTTTACATGCTCTCCGAGCACTTCTTTCAGCGCTTTATGAAGTAGATGCGTCGCCGTGTGGTTACGGACAATAGCGCTGCGCTCGGCTGCGTTAACCGCGGCTTTAACCGTATCGCCGACTTGTAAAACGCCTCCCGTCACCGTTACCTGATGAACATGCTGGCCGTGCGGAGCTTTCGTCAGGCCGGTCACTTCCGCCTCCACTCCGTTGCCGGACAGTACCCCGCGGTCGCTGACCTGACCGCCGCTCTCCGCGTAGAATGGGGTGCGATCAAGCAGAACCAGCACCTTGTCGCCTGCTCTTGCCGAATCTGCAAACCGGTTGTCTGCGACAATTGCAATCACGCGGGCGTCTGCGCTCAAACTGTCATAGCCGACGAATTCGCTTCGTTCGGTGTAATCCGCCAAAGGACCGCCCTGTACCTTCATGCTTTCCCCTTCATGGCGCGCCGAACGCGCGCGCTCACGCTGCTCTTCCATGGAAGCGTCGAAGCCTTCGCGATCGACGGTCATCCCTTGTTCAGCCGCATAGTCTTCCGTCAAGTCGAACGGGAACCCGTACGTATCATACAGCTTGAAAGCGTCAGGACCGGAGATCTGTCTCTTGCCCTCCGCCGCTGCGTTCTTGCAAAGCTCGGCCAGGATAGCCAAACCGTCCGAAAGAGTCTTATGGAACTGCTCTTCCTCCGTACGGATAACTTTTTCGATAAAATCGCGTTTGTCTACACTTCCGGGTAAAATCCGCCCATAACTTCGCCAACCGTCGAGGTCAACTCCCATAGGAACGGACGGTCGACACCGAGAACTTTTCCGTATCGGACCGCACGCCGCAGAAGCCGTCGAATGACATAACCGCGGCCTTCGTTGGAAGGCAGAACGCCGTCGCCCACGGAGAACGCCACGGTCCGGATATGGTCGGCGATGACTTTCAACGCCACATCCGTGTCTTCGCCGGCTTTATACTTGACACCTGCAATGGCACACGTACGCTCGATCAGAGGCATGAACAGATCCGTGTCAAAGTTCGAGTCGACGTCCTGCACGATGGAAGCGAAACGCTCCAGCCCGGCGCCGGTGTCGATATTTTTGTCCGGGAGCGGCGTGTAGCTGCCGTCTTTGTTGTGGTTGAACTGGGTGAATACCAGGTTCCATACTTCGAGGAAACGCTCGTTTTCCCCGCCCGTAACACATTCAGGATCCGCCAGATCCCCATACTTCTCGCCGCGGTCGTAGAAAATTTCGGTACACGGTCCGCACGGGCCTTCGCCGATATCCCAGAAGTTCTCCTCCAGCCGGTAAATCCGTTCCGCCGGCAGTCCGATTTTCTGGTTCCAATAACGGAACGCTTCCTCATCGTCAGGATGGATCGTGACGGACAGCTTCTCCGGCTCAAACCCGATCCACTGGGGCGCGGTGAGAAATTCCCAAGCCCAGGTAATCGCTTCTTCCTTGAAATAATCTCCGATTGAGAAGTTGCCGAGCATCTCGAAAAAGGTATGGTGCCGGCGCGTTTTGCCTACGTTCTCGATATCGTTCGTGCGGATGCATTTTTGCGAGTTGGCGATTCTCGGATTAGCCGGTTTTACCCGGCCGTCGAAATAAGGCTTCAGCGGCGCCATGCCTGCGTTGATCCAAAGCAGCGACGGATCGTTGTGCGGTACGAGTGAAGCGCTCGGTTCGATGTTGTGTCCTTTGCTTGCGAAAAATTCCAGCCATTTGGCGCGGATCTCAGCCGCTTTCATCGGTTTCATGGGATTATCCTCCTCTTAAATACGTGCAGAAAATAAAAAAAACGCCCCCTAAAATCAGGGACGAATGTATTCGCGGTACCACCCTGGTTATCGCATCCGTCAGGAATGCGATCTCCTCAGCAGGGATAACGGCCTTCGCCGGCGGACTTGTCTCCGCACTCAGAAACCAGCTTCCCATGCCCTTCGCAAATGAAGATCATTCCAGCCTTGCCTCGTCCTCATTCAGCTGTATCGGCTGCTCGGGAAAAAGCGCGTAATCTTCTCTCTGGCTTGCGGACTGCACAGTACTTATGTTCCCTCAACGTATTTCAATATGCATAGTATTTAAATTATAGACGGCGGTTTTCCACACTGTCAAACGGTTTTTCTGTGAATGTAGTATGCCGCGATATGCTGCACGATCACTTTCATCGCCGCATAGAACGGAACCGCCAAAATCATCCCCACCAAACCGGCCAGCTCCCCGCCCACGAGCAGGACCAGTATGATCGTGAGCGGATGCATTCTCATCGTTCGGCCTACCACTTGCGGGCTGACGACATTGCTCTCGAGGTTTTGGCAGATCATGTTAACGACAATGACCAAAACAACCATTTCCCACGATATCGTAGCCGCCATGAGGAGAGCAGGCAAAGCCCCGAAGAATGGGCCGAGATAGGGAATAATATCGAACAACGCGACGAAACCGGCCATGAGCAGCGGATACGGCATCCCGATGAGAAGATACCCGATATAAGCGAAAACGCCCGTGAAAATCGACACAAGCAGCTGCCCGCGTATGTAGCTGCCAAGCGCATGATCAATATCCTTCAGCAGCCTTACCGTATGCTTGCGCTGGGCCCGCGGCACATATTTCAAAGCGGCACGCTCAAATACGTCCATATCCTTCATCATGTAGAAGGCAAGGAACGGCACGATCATGGCGATGAACAATACATTCACGATCGCATCGATGTTATTCAGGAACCCGGCGATCCGGACCTCTATTTGATGCTCAAGCCCGGCGAGAGAACGATTAACGCCGTCCCGCACGGAGTCCGGCAGGTCGTTGTTATTGTTGAACTGGTCAAATAGCGTCTGCGCTCTCATGATCATCTCGGGCAGATGCTCGTTCAGCTCTTTCACCTGCTCGATGAACATCGGAATGACGTTCATCAGAATAACGACGCATGCAGCGATAAATACGGCGTAAATCAACAGCACTGCAGCAGTGCGGGGCACCTTTCGATTGTGAAGAAGATTGACTATCGGATTCAGCATGTAGGAAATGATCATAGCGATAAGAAAAGGCGCAAATACGGCTCTGAGAAAATCATATATGGACCATATCATCGGGCGCACCAATGACAGTAAATACAGAACCAGCAAAAGAAGTATCGTATAGATCAGCACGCTGAAAAAACGGCTTTGGACAAACCGGTTCATCGCTCCACCCCCTGTACTCGCCCCAGACCGTCGGTTTGCCTTCTTTTCAGTATATGTACTTGTCCTGAGAGCTAAACCTTGGGGAAAGCAAAAAAGCCCCGATCTCCAGTGGAGAATCCGGGCTTTTGGTGTCAAGCCGTAGTTTTTATATACCGTTTGCGTGAATCTGAGGCGCGATCGCCTCGCTGAAAAACAAGTCGTCCAGCGAGCTGAGCGTTCCGTCTTCTTCTACTTGATATACAGACATCTTTTCGCCGTTTACTGTCAGCTCGATGAAACAGCTCCAGCAATAAAATTGATGGGAACCGATTTTCCCGATGTCTTTGGAATTGCAATTCGGGCATCTCATCATCCGTCTTCACCTGTCACTTTCCAAGTATGGTCTTTCTCTAATACCCGCTCAAAAGAGACAGGCACCATTATGGCATCCTCGCCAAGAGTTACTTCGTCAGGTCCCTCCGGCAGGAATAGTCTGCGCCTGCCCTGCATCAAATCCGCAAGAAAACCGTCCGTTAATTCATATCCTATTACTTGTGTACCCTTTGACTTCTTAAAATAAACGTCAGCGACTTCACCGAGGTACTGACCTTCCTTCGTATATACCGGCATGTCCTTTATGCTTACGACTCCGGAATGAAAGGTCCGCAGCAGCTGCTTCTTATCTACCGTCGTTATGATCGCATCGTTTCGAATTAACAGGGCATCATGCTCGCAGGAAATGACGTCGTCCCAGCTGACTACTTTCGCAGCTTTACGGAACCAGACGCGGGCGTCCAGCACGATAGCGGTCATTGTCCAAAATTCATCGAACCAAATGTCTCTCACTTTGCCTGCCCGCTTACCATTTTCCAGTATAACAGGGAGATTGAGTATGTGTTGAACCTGGATAATCATCGGTGGCCCTCGCGTTTAAAGTGCCTGTTATCTATTACGTAATCGCGCTGAAATGGTTGCAACGATTTTAGCCGTTTCGACGGCTTCTTCTGTAGTATTACCCAATCCGAAGCTGAAACGTACGGCAGACGCTATACGATCCTGTGACAATTTCATGGCGGTCAGCACATGGGACGGCTGAAGCGAGCCCGATGTGCATGCGGATCCGCCTGAAGCCGCTACACCTTCCAGGTCCAGATTCATCAGCATACTCTCTGACGATATGCCGGGAAAGCTTAAGTTTACGATGTGCGGAAGTCTCTGCTCGAGGTGACCGTTCACCGTAAAGTGTTCGCGGCCTATCATCTCGCTTAATGCCCGCAGTAGCTCATCGCGAATGCCTGCGGCATGACTCCATCTGGATTCTCGTTCGTTTAATGCTAATTCAGCGGCTTTGGCGAATGCCGCAATGCCGGCCACGTTCTCGGTACCGGCGCGCCGATTGCGCTCTTGGCTCCCTCCGAAAATAACCGGATGGAACGGAACCCCTTTTCTTACATACAGAAGACCCACACCTTGGGGGCCGTTGATTTTGTGCGCGGAAATGCTGAGGAGATCGATGGGAAGCTCTCGCAGATCCAGCTGCAAGTAACCGAAAGCCTGCACGGCATCTACATGCATGAGTGCCTTATGTTTTCGCGCCAATTCGCCGACTTCGGCAACCGGCTGTAATGTGCCTGTTTCGTTGTTGCCGGCCATGACGCTCACAACCGCTGTCTTCTCGTTAATGGCAGCCTCGGCAGCCGAGGGTGAAATGCGTCCATGCTCATCAACCGGTAAGATCGTTAAACGAAAACCCTGCGCCTCGAGCTCCAGGCAAGTATTCAGCACGGCATGATGCTCCACCGCAGTCGTTACGATCCCGTCGCGGCCCCGTTTAAGCTGGGCGCGTGCCGCCCCGAATAAAGCGGAGTTGTCGCTTTCGCTGCCGCTTCCTGTAAACACAAGCTCTGAGGCCTGGCAGCCAAGCAGACGCGCGAGACTGTCCCGCGCAGCTGTAACCCGTCCTCTGCCGGCACGGCCGTAGCCGTGAAGGCTGGACGGGTTGTGCGGACCGCCGGCTGCAGCTTCGACGTACGCTTCTACCGCCTCGGCCCGCATCGGCGTGGTAGCCGCATGGTCGAAATATATACTGGTCACGCCTTGCACCTTCTTTAGATGTAAAACATATAATTGTCCGTCTTGTTCTCACCTTTAAACTGAATCAGATCCGCAAGGTTCGTGGAATCGAGAACTTGCGCGATACTGTCGCGAATGCGCAGCCACAAATCCCGTTTCGCAGGATCGTCCTCTTCAGTGAAATCGACGGGACTGATCGGCCCTTCCAATACCCGGATAACATCACCAGATGTTATACTCTCCGGTTCCTTGGATAAAATGTATCCGCCATAAGCTCCTCTTACGCTTTTAACCAGGCCCGCATTTCGCAGCGGAGCTATCAACTGTTCCAAATAATGCTCGGACAGTCCGTTTTTCTCCGCAATGCTTTTAAGGGAAATGGGCCCTTCGCCGAATCTGGCCGCAAGTTCCATCATGATCGTTAAGCCGTAGCGGCCTTTCGTCGAAATTTTCAAAAGAACACCTGCTTTCTTGCCGGCAGCACGGATTTTATCGCCGTATGTCTGTCCATCCGGTAAATACGGGTATCCCCATAACAAATCTATGTTATCACATATAATTCCTTTTTGGTCAATAAAACCGTGACATATTCACGAATGATTGACATTGTGGGAGAACGGGCACGGGTATGATAAAATAAAAAAATGCAGTGAACTGCAATTGTGCAAGGAGAGATGCTTTATGGACAGCAATCGGTTTGCCGATCCTTCTGCCGTACGCGTTGTCGTCGGCATGTCGGGCGGCGTAGATTCTTCTGTGACGGCACTATTGTTGAAGCAGCAGGGCTACGACGTAATCGGCGTATTTATGAAAAACTGGGATGATACCGATGAGTTCGGCGTGTGCACGGCGGAGGAAGACGCCGAAGATGTGCGCCGCGTGTGCGATCAAATCGGAATCCCTTACTATACGGTCAATTTTGAAGACGAATACCGCGATAAGGTATTCGAGTATTTTCTGGAGGAGTATCGCCGCGGCAGAACGCCGAATCCTGACGTCATGTGCAACCGGGAAATCAAATTCGGCGAATTTCTTCAAAAGGCGCTCGAGCTGGGCGCTGACGTCATTGCCACCGGCCACTATGCCCGCGTTGAGAAGTTGGACGGGGAATACCGGTTGATCCGCGGCGTTGATCACAACAAGGATCAGTCATACTTCTTGCATGCTCTTAACCAGTCTCAATTAGCGCGGGCCATGTTTCCCATCGGCCATCTCAATAAACCGGATGTGCGCCGAATTGCCGAGGAAGCCGGTCTGGCCACCGCCAAAAAGAAAGACAGTACCGGAGTATGTTTCATCGGGGAACGCAATTTCAAGGAATTCCTCAGCCAATATTTGCCCGCTAAGCCCGGCGATATGGTGGATCTGGTCACCGGCGACATCAAAGGCCGCCATGACGGCTTGATGTATTATACGCTTGGTCAGCGTCAAGGCTTGGGCATCGGCGGTTCCGGCAGCGGAGAACCTTGGTTCGTGGCCGATAAGGACCTGGACAACAACATCTTATATGTCGTACAAGGCGATACGCATCACAGCCTCTACTCGCTCGGCTTGACCGCGACTGAAGTGAACTGGATCGCCTCAGAAGCACCTGCCGACACGATAAAGTGCACCGCCAAGTTCAGATATCGTCAGCCCGACCAAGGAGTAACGATAACTCCACTTGCGGACGGCACCTGCCGCGTCGATTTCGACAACCCGCAAAAAGCGATCACCCCCGGCCAAGCCGTCGTATTCTACGACGGAGACATCTGCCTCGGCGGCGGCACCATCGACAAGGTTCACAAGCTCCAACCAGCCGAGCTCCCATCGTAACGGTCATTAAGCCGCATTCGTTGTCGAGAACTAAGCCGCAATTTCTTGGACTAAGCCGCAACCCATCTCGGGCTTGCGGCTTTTTCCTATTCACTCGATCCCAGACGCCACCTCCATTTCCCTTTCCATTTACCTTTCCATTTACCTCTCCATTTACCTCTCCATTTCCCTGTCCAAATCCCTTACAATATCCTCCGCTATTTTCCCATTCCTGCTAAACCGAACATACCCATCAATATCCTCGTTTCACCGCTCCTGAGTGAAGTACACATACCAGATATATCCTTGTTTTCCGCCACCTGAGTAAAGTGAAAGTGCACATATCCGTCTTTTTTCCGCTCCTGAGTATATCCTCGTTCTCCCGCCACCTTGAGTAAAGTACACATACCCATCAAATATCCCTCGTTTTTCCTCACTCCTGAGTAAAGTTGCACATATCCGTCTTTTTTCCGCTCCTGAGTAAACTGCACATACCCCCACAATATCCGTCTTTTTTCCGCTCCTGAGTAAACTGCACATACCCCACAATATCCGTCTTTTTTTCGCTCCTGAGTAAAGTGCAGATTATGGTGCAGCTTTGGCCATCTCCATGAAACTCTATATTTGAGCAGCGTTTGGAAATCTCAGTGCCCCTTTTCCGTTATAGGACTTATGGCATATATGTAGATCACTCAGGTCGGTGGAAAAGGGGTTATACACGTGGAATTATAGATCACTCAGATGGGCGGAAAAGGGGTTATACACGTAGATTAATAGATCATTCACATGGGGTGAAAAGGAGTTAATTACGTGGACGTTACCCGGTAATTGCCCGGCAGCCCATCTCTTCGACTAAATACAACTAACTACTTGAAAGAAGAACATATGTTTGGTAAAATTGTGATTAATAGGAACAGACGTTCGTAAAAAAGGGGCGGTTGTTATGTTGTCGATACGGCGGTTTATGGAGCTTTTTCCGGATGATGAGTCATGCCGACAGTATATATACAAGGTGCGCTGGCCGCATGGTTTCATTTGCCCTAAGTGTACGGAAAACAAATACACGCTTATTCGGTCGCGTAATCTCTATGAATGTTCTTTTTGCAAGGCGCAAACATCCGTTACCGCTGGTACTGTTATGCATCGGACAAAGCTGCCGCTGAGCTATTGGCTGTTCACCTTTTACTGGATTGCCTCGGGTGAACGCTGTTCCGCACGTAAACTCTCCATTACTCTAAACCTCAACTATCGTACGGCTCTGCGAATGCTTCATGCTGTCAGATCAGCGATGAGCGCAGCGAATGGAAACTACATGTTCGCATTTTGGAAACCGGCGCGCTTCAGCATGGTGAGAAGAGCTAACCGGATGATGCGAAAGCGGGCACATCAGTTTATTTATTCCTACTATCGCCGCGTCGCCCCCAAAAAATCTACATAGTTATTTCAGTGAGTTTTGGTTTCGCAGCGACAATGAAAGGGATCGAACACAAGCACTTGAAAAATTGATTACCGCCGGTACTGCGTCTAATTGGGCATAAAAAAGAGGCCTGCAGGCCTCCTCCTTTGATTAGAAAAGAATAGCAAAACCACGAAAAGCAGAGTGACCGGTTAACCCAGCCGTTCGGCTTCTTCATCACTGATCTCGAAATTGTGATACACGTCCTGCACATCGTCATTATCGTCGAAGGCATCCATCATTTTGAGCAGCTTTTCGGCGTTTTCGCCTTCAGCGGCCACTGTGTTTTGCGGAAGCCAGCGAATGCCTGCGGTCTCGAATTGATATCCGGCGGCTTCCAGCGCCGTTTTGACGGTCTCGAAGTCGCTCGGTGCCGTCAGCACTTCAAAGCTGTCCACATTGACGACCACATCTTCCGCTCCAGCTTCCAACGCATGCATCAGCACCGCATCTTCATCCGGCTGCCCGTGCTCACGAGGAATAACAAACAAGCCTTTTTCATCGAACATATAAGCGACACAGCCCGATTCACCCATATTGCCGCCCCGTTTACCGAAAATGGCGCGCACATCCGCCGCTGTACGGTTGCGGTTATCGGTGAGGCATTTCACCATGATGGCGACCCCGCCCGGTCCATATCCTTCATAAATAATTTCTTCATATTCCACGCTGTCGCTCCGCCGGCTGCTTTCTTGATCGCTCTTTCAATATTGTCATTCGGCATCTGAATAGCCCGCGCGCTGGCGATGGCGGTCTTAAGTCCGTAATTCGCTTCCGGATTCGTGCCGCCTCTTCGCGCCTGTACATATATTTCACGAGCAAGCTTCACGAATTGATTGTTTTTGGCTTGATCGGCTTTGCCTTTACGATCGGCAAACAGCTTAAATTTTGGCATTACGACGTACCCCCGTTTAAAACGTTATTACCCATTAGGTCGACAACAGTTTACCACTTCGGCATCCGAATGGTCAAAGGCGGACAAATGTCAAAGCCCCCGGCTGCGGCCAGGGGCTTCGTTCGTTTACGGTCGTGTTATGAAGATAAGTCTTCGCGTATGCGAGACTTACAGTTTCACCACGTTGGATGCTTGAGGACCACGGTTGCCTTCAGTGATGTCGAACTCAACCGCTTGGCCTTCTTCCAAAGTTTTGAAGCCGTCGCCTTGGATTGCAGAGAAGTGAACGAATACATCGTTGCCGTCCTCTACGGAGATAAAACCATAACCTTTTTCTGCGTTAAACCACTTAACTGTTCCTCTCAAATGAACAACCTCCTAAAATCTCGCCGTTAATCGGCGAATGAGGTAATTATAACCGAATTGACCTAAAGTTGCAATATGTTCAGCCCCTGTGAAAATTGCAAATAAACCAGTCACAGCAAGGAAATTCGGTCCCGGCAAGCCGAAAAATCGGCAGGCAGAATTTACTATCGAATCAGCCTGAAAATCTCATTTTCTTGAAACAAAACGGCATAGACTTCTAGTTGAGGTTTACGGCGCAGCGCCTGAATGATTCCGGGTCGTTCAGCGGCACGTTGATTTCTCCGCCCATCTCTTCTATGATGAGGAAAACGGCAGGAGCTGCCAGAATCAGGAGAGTATAAATGTTCGCAAAACATACCGTCTACAAACATGACAACTACAATATGCTGACTGTCGAGGTTCAAGGCAAAACGCTTGTCGTCCGCGAAATATCGGATCAGTGGGGTGAAGAGAGCCATAAGTTCATCAGCCGCCCAGAAATGATGGATTGGGCGCAAAAGCGGTTCCGTCCTGATGATTTTCCCGGAGGCGAAGAGGAATACAATCGCACTATGGAAACACTGCGTAACATTTAACGCCATCCGACTGTGAGGAGGCATCCGCGGTATGGATGTGAGTACCAATGTCATTTTTATTATCGCCGCCTTCAGCTTGGCGGTCGTACTGATCATGAGCAGAGAGCGGATCCCTCCAAACCTGCGCCGAGGGCTAGCCCTCCTCTCTATTCTCCTGGTGCTGTTCGCCTTTTTCCTCATCGTCTGGAGTTTTTTTTCGCGCGGGTACATAGCTCCGACATTCTTATAATGCAATCCTGCAAGGACATACTAATCCGGTAACTATTTCCTGTTCCGGGGGCGTATAATGAAGCCGTATGTGCTGCCGTTCGCCGCCGTTCTGTCGGCGGTGATCTGTCTGTATCAGAGCGTCAATCCAATCGAACCCATCCAAGAATCAGCTGAAACCATATCCAGGAGGTTATCATCGCCTATGAGCCAATTGCCGAAAAGAACAGAAGTCCCGTCGGATCACCGTTGGAAGCTCGAACATATCGTTGAGAATCAGAAAGCCTGGGATTCCGAGTTCAGCCAAGTAAAGGGAATGCTGGGCCAAGTGACCGAGTTTCAAGGCAAGCTGAAAGACGCAGAAACGATCGCCCGCTGTTTTGCGCTTGAAGATGAAATCTCACTTCAAACCGAACGTCTTTATGTGTACGCGAATATGCGCCATCATGAAGATATGGCCGAACCGACTTATCAAGCTTTATCGGATAAATCCAAAAAGCTGAGCGTCCAAGTCAGTGAAGCCCTCTCCTTCATTACACCGGAAATTTTGAGCCTCTCCGAGGAGCAACTCAAAAAGCTGATCGCCGAGCCCTCTCTCGCCAAATACAAACGCACCTTGGAAGAAATGCTGCGCCAGAAGCCGCATGTCCTTTCCAAGGATGAAGAATCGCTGCTCGCTCAGGTCGGTAACGTCTCCCAGGCTCCGGGCACCATTTTCGGGATGATGAACAATGCGGACATGAAGTTCCCCAAAGTGAAGAACGAGCAAGGCGAAGAGGTGGAGCTCACCCACGGCCGCTACATACAATTTCTCGAGAATCGTAAACAGGAAGTGCGCCGCGACGCTTTTAAAGCGATGTACGATACTTACGGCAAATGGCGCAATACGCTGGCCGCCACTTTGAACGCGAACGTCACGAAGAACTTGTTCTATTCCAAAGCCAGACATTATGATTCCGCTTTGGAAATGGCGCTGTTTGGCGACAACATTCCCCAGTCGGTGTATGACAATCTCATTGCTACGATCCATGAGCATCTGCCGCTTATGCATCGCTATATGAATTTGCGCAAAAAGTTGCTAAAGCTCGATGAGCTGCATATGTACGACCTTTTCACACCGCTTGTCGACGAGTTCGACATGGACATTACTTATGAAGAAGCCAAGAAGAAAGTATACGAAAGCCTGTCTCCTCTTGGCGACAACTATCGCAAAACGCTTCAAGAAGGCTTTGAAGGCGATTGGATCGACATTTACGAGAACGAAGGAAAACGGAGCGGCGCTTACAGCTGGGGAGCGTACGGTACGCATCCGTATGTGCTGCTGAACCATAATGACAACCTCAATAGCATGTTCACGCTGGCGCATGAGATGGGCCACGCGCTGCATTCTTATTTTTCGGATGAGAACAACGATTATCGGGAAGCTCAATACACCATTTTCCTAGCCGAGGTTGCCTCCACGCTCAATGAAGCGCTGCTCATGAATAATATGCTGGAGAACTCGAAGGATCCGAAAGAAAAGATGTACCTGCTGACCTACTACGCCGACCAGTTCCGGACGACTGTATTCCGTCAGACGATGTTCGCCGAGTTCGAAAAAATCATTCACAAAAAGGCCGAGGACGGCGAAGCGCTCACACCGCAGGAGCTTTCCAGCATCTATTACGATCTGAACAAGCAATACTACGGCGACGAGATGGTCGTAGACAAAGATATCGAAATGGAATGGGCGCGCATCCCTCACTTTTATACGAGCTTCTATGTGTACAAATACGCAACGGGTTTTTCGGCGGCCACCAGCTTTGCCAAGCAGATTCTCGATGAAGGTCAGCCTGCCGTGGAACGCTACCTCGGATTCCTCAAAAGCGGAGGAAGCGACTATTCCATCAATATTCTGAAAAAGGCCGGCGTCGATATGTCCTCTCCGGAACCGATCCGTCAGGCGATGAGTGTGTTCGAAGGCTTGATTGAGCAGATGGAGCAGCTTACGGCTAAACAATAAGCAGTCCGAAAGGCATGGGAGAGGATGCGGGGAAAATGGAAGAGTTACGATATCCGATCGGAAAATTTGAGTATGCGGAGGGCGGCAGCCCCGAACAAAGACAGCGGCGGATCGACGAAATTGCGGCCACTGCAATCATTCTTCGCCGTGCAGTCGAAGGATTAACCGACGCGCAGCTGGATACGCCCTACCGGCCGGAAGGCTGGACTGTCCGGCAAGTGGTGCACCATGTGGCAGATGCTTCTATGAACGCGTTCATGCGCGCTAAGTTGACGTTGACGGAACAGCAGCCGACCGTCAAGCCGTTCGAAGAGAACGAGTGGGTCAAGCTGCCGGATTCTGCCGAGCTTGCGGTTGAGCCTTCATTGCAGATGCTGGAAGGTATCCATGCACGTATGGACGCAGTGCTGCGTGAGCTTCCTGAAGAATCGTTCGCTTTCACTTTTCATCACCCTGCCAACGGGCAGATGAACCTGGATAAGCTGCTCGCCTATTTCGCATGGCATGGGCGGCACCATACAGCTCACATCACATCGCTAAGGCAGCGGATGGCTGGTAGAAAAGTCGGGGCGGTCCCGGAAGTCTGTTACCAGACTTTCGGACCGCCCCTTTTTCAATCATACGTATTCCAGAATGACTCTCCAAGCCTCAAGACGATCCTCGAAGCCCCGAAACTTCTGTGTGGGGATGGGGCTTGTCGAAGGCAGCCGGAACACGTCACGCTGCTTTACCTGCGCATCCTTTCCGAAATTTTTGTTAAACTCCGAAAAAGACTTCGCCCCGTTACACCCCACCGCTATCACGCTCGGGTAACTCGCCAGAAGCGCCGGAATATCGTTCGGCACCGCGTCTTTAATATCAACGTCCAAGCTCCCATCTCTCACACATGCGGCAATAGAATCCCATAGTGCGATCCCATGCTTCAGGGCAAAGGAAAGCCTGCTGTCATAGTCCTCGTCCGGTGCCCGGTCTCCCAACAGCTTGTACAAGATCGGCCAAAAATGATTGCGGGGATACCCATAGTACTGACCGGCCTGCAAGGAAACGACACCCGGCATGCTGCCGAGGAGCAGGAGGCGGGAATCCGAATTAATGACGGGTGGAAAAGAGTAGACGATCAGTGCAACCATCTCCTTTAAAATCTCTAGCTCTATTTTATTCGCTTGCATAAACTAATCATATTAGTTAAAGTAATAATATCATTAGTTTATGGAGGGTCTATATGAAAAAGAATACATGGGGCGCCGTGACCCAAATCATGTTCTATCCTGCGTTGTTTCCGATGAACGCATATCTGGTGGAGGAAGAAGACGGACTCACCTTGATCGATGCGTGTATGCCGTTCGCGGCCAAAGGGATTCTTCAGGCGGTGCGCGACGCGAATAAACCTCTAGCCCGCATTCTGCTCACTCACGCTCACGAGGATCATGTGGGATCCGTCCCCTTTTTAAAACAACATTTTCCGGAGGCTAAAATAGGTATATCAGCCAGGGAAGCCGCCATTTTGAAAGGGGATCACTCCCTGCTCGCTCACGAGCCCCAAACTCCTCTGCGCGGCGGATTGCCGAAAAACTCGCCATTAAAGGCCGACTTCTACATCGAGGATAACGATCGGATCGGGTCGTTGCTCACCGTCTCTTCACCGGGTCATTCACCCGGACATATGGCTTTTCTCGAGACGACGAGCGGAACACTGATTGCAGGCGATGCATTTCAAACGAAAGGCGGCTTGGCGGTGTCGGGACATATGAAGCTCTCTTTTCCATTTCCGGCTATGGCTACCTGGCACACCCCTACCTCCATTGCAAGTGCGCAAAAATTAATTCAATTGAACCCCGTCCGGCTTGCGGTCGGACACGGTCCCGTGCTGGAGCAGCCGCTCGCAGCGATGAAGCAGGCGGTTCGCGACGCTGAGCAAAGATGGAACAGGAGGAACCCCGCTTGAGAGCAGGCAGAGCAGGCATTAAACCCGAAATTGTGATCGCAGCTGCCGCAGAAATCGCCGATGAGAGCGGATGGAGCCATGCCACATTGGCCAACGTCGCCGGGAAACTGGAAATTAAGACGCCTTCTTTATACAATCACGTCAAGGGATTGGCCGACCTGCGGCACAAGCTGGCTGTACACGGAGTTCAGCTTCTGAGAGATGTGATGTTTGACGCCGCCATAGGAGAAACCGGTAAAGAAGCCATTCGGAAAATCGCCATCGCTTATGTTGATTTTGTCCGCACTCATCCCGGTCTCTACGAAGCCATCAACCGTGTAGATGATTCAGCGGAACCTGATTTTGCAAAAGCATCCGACGATCTGCTGAGCATATTCGGGCGGCTTCTTCGGCCGCTGGCGCTCTCGGAAGAGGAAATGGTCCACGTCGTTCGCGGGCTGCGCAGCTTGGTGCACGGTTTCGCTTCTTTAGAAGCAATGGGCGGCTTTCAAATGCCTGAAGATACAAAGACAAGCTTGACGAAAGCGATCAATTATTATTTCGACGGCATAGCGGCAAATATAAACCAGCGGCCTAATTAGGCCGCTGGCGGGATGTTCTTCTTGTAAGCCAAGTATGTGCCGAGATCAACACGACGAAAACGGCCAACACGACAATCAGCGTCCACAACCGTTCTACCTGTGAGCCATCCGCCATGAGCACAGGACCTATTCCAAAAAAAGCGACGAGCAAATATAAGGCAGCAAACACGAAATGCACGAGCATCCGCATCCCCATCCCCCTTTTCCTCGTATCTTTTACTTGAAGCTCAGTCTTGCAGTTTGACTGTTGACCGTCCTACACTTTGTTCATTCCACGATAGATCTAACTCATCCCCATCATGAAGCGAACCGACACCGGCCGGTGTTCCGGTGAACAACAGATCGCCAGCCGACAATCCGTAATTGCTGCCGGCAAAGTCGGCCAGCTGCTGTAAATCGAACACCATATCCTTAATATTGCCTCGCTGAACCTCTTTGCCGTTAATTTGCATGGCAAAATCATGGTTCGCCAATGCCTGCAGCCCCGGAAACTCCATCCAATGACCAAGCGGAGCGGAATTTCGGAAGCCTTTGGCGGCGAGCCATGGATGCCCCTTTGCCTTCAAGCGGTCTTGAACGTCGCGCAGCGTCAAATCCAATCCGACTGTAAAGCGAGAAAAAAGCTCATCGCAGCGAATGCCTTTTTCATACGGACGGCCCACGGCAACAACCAGCTCAGCCTCGTAATGCAGGGCACCCTGAGAGCCGGAGAGCGTCAGCAAGCCTCCATCCATAGCACATGCGGCGTGTGTAGGTTTGGTGAACAGCATCGGGGAAGACGGCACTTCGTTGCCAAGTTCCGCCGCATGAAGCCGATAATTACGTCCGACACAATAAATATTGCGAATGTCCATCATGATCGTCTGTTCTCCTCTTTGACGGCTGCCAGCCAGCGGTCCGGATAATTGGTGCAAATCTGAAAAGGCTCGGGCCGGTTCATCAATCGGCGTAAATCAGCGGGCGAGTTTACAGTCCAAGCCATCACGTCGATGCCGGCGTCTGCCGTCTGCTGCAGCAGCAGCGGGCTTAAGTGCCGGAACCCGATTGATAGATAAGAAGCTCCTAAAGATCGCAGTGTTGAAACCAAATCCTGCGGAAACGCATCTATAATGAGTCCCGTTCTGATCGATGGAAAATAATTTCTCACCGCAATCAGAATATCCGGTTGGAAGGACGTAATAACGGCGTGCTGTTCGAATTGATGGGAACGAATGACGTCAACTGCTCTGGCAGCGAGCAGAGTGCGATCCGCATCGTCCCCTTTCAATTCGATATTCAATCGGCATCTGCCGGATGTCAGTGAGAGCACCTCAGCAAGCGTCGGAACACCTTCGGTATAAAAAGAGGGATGAACCCAGCTGCCCGCATCCAACCGGCCCAGCTGCTCCGCCGTCAAATCGCGCACACGCCCTTCACCGTTGGTTGTACGTTTCAATATACCGTCATGTATGACGACCGGCACATCATCCCGGGAAAGATGAACGTCCAGCTCCATCCATTGCACGAAAGGCTGCGTCATCGCCAGGCGAAACGCGGCCATCGTATTTTCGGGCGCCATGCCGGACCAGCCGCGATGTGCGACACAAGGATGCAGCGAAGCGCGGGTCTGCTCATCCATTCTGATCATTCCTCTCGAGGAAAGTCGATTTGCGGGATTCAAATAGCTTTTAATTCTTTGCCACAATACGGCCATCCTCCTCTACCGAGGCACCGTATGACAGCCTCGACAGATTCGCGAGAAGTTGTTGTGCGGCCGCAGGAGCCAT
This sequence comes from Cohnella kolymensis, assembly GCF_000829465.1. Taxonomy (GTDB): domain Bacteria; phylum Bacillota; class Bacilli; order Paenibacillales; family Paenibacillaceae; genus Cohnella; species Cohnella kolymensis. The sequence goes on from NZ_JXAL01000001.1 coordinate 101,408, forward strand.
GGGTGCCGGCTGTGATGCATTCGCGAACATCGGCTGGAATTGCATCGAGCAGTTTCCATCTTTGCCGCACTCCGCGGTAAGGATGCCGGTCTGCGCACTTTTGGTGCTTGTCGTCGAGAACACAAAGTTGCCCAAGCTGTATGCGATCCATTTTCCTTTATACGCCTCAAAACCTTGCAGCACATGGGGGTGACTGCCGATCACCAGGTCGGCCCCGGCATCCACAAAGGTGCGCGCCAAATACGTTTGATGCTTCACCGGCTGTTCTTTTCTTTCCTCGCCCCAATGTACCATAACCACAACGATATCGGCGTTTTTGTCGGCTTCGCGAATGGTTGCGGCCGCGCGTGTCGGCGTGTACGTCTCCGCCACACCCGGGTGCGCCCGGTCGGCTTTCCATGACACTTCAGGAACAACCCTGGTCACGGCGACGAAAGCCACGGTAACTCCTTTAACTTCTATGTAAGCCGGTGTAAAAGCCTGCCGGTCGTCAGAACCCGCTCCTGCATGCAGCAAATCAATGTCATCCAAAGCATCCATCGTATCGCTCAGCCCAACCCAGCCGTAATCCAACGTATGATTGTTGGCGAGCGACATGAAATCAAAGCCCGCTTCCTTGATCGCGGTCAAAGCCTCTTTCGTCCCGCGGAATACATACTGTTTGTTCTCGGCACCGGTACCCCGGTCCGTTATCGGGCTTTCCAAATTTCCTGCGGCGATATCGGCGGCTTGGATAGCGGTGTTCGCGTGGCGGAACGGGTAATCGTAGCCGTTCTTTTTCATCAGCTCCAACACACGGGCGGCAGGCAGCACATCACCGACAAAAGAGATGGTGACCGGTTCGGCCGGCTGCTCGGGCTTAGGACTTCCCTCATTCGCAGCGGGCGGTTCGCCGGGGCTAGTAGATGGCTCTGGCGTCACCGTTGATGGAAGGGCTGCAGGAGGAGTCGACGCCGCTTGTGCTGCCGGAGATGTGGAAGCGTTTCCGGGCTTGCCCGAATGATCACCGGATCCGTACCATACCGCTCCTACTGCTCCAACAATAAGCACCAGCAATATGAGGTTCAAATATAGTAAAAAACGAGTGCGGCTGCGGCGTTCCGTCTTCTTTTTCTGCTGCGTGCGCGAGCGCGAATAAGACATATTGTAAGCTTCCCCTCCGTAATCTCTCTGCCCGTTATTATACATGAAGAAGAAGCCTCCGACTATTCGGAGACTTTGAACCAATGCACGATATATTTCAGCAGCGCATCATTATTGTCGCTGCCATAAACGAACAATGGGGAGCCGCACGACTCTGCCAGCAACTTGACGGACTCACTCTGCTCACGGACCGCTGCGGCGACCAGATTGGGCAGCTGCAGCAGATCCGCATCCCCCTCGTCTCGGAGCAGGACGATTTTAGGATAAGGCGCTGTTTTGAAGCCCTCTGCAATTACGCCGTCCAAACCATGATCCCGCATGGACCCCAGCAGTTCAGCGATCTCGGTCGGACGTTCGACGTACCAGGCCGTTCTATGAGCGGACGAGATGGCCGTAACGTGAGCTCCGGCTTGCCGATGACGCCAAGTATCTTTGCCTGGCGCATCGGGCTCGAAGTCATGCCCGTCATGTTTAACCGTGCCGATTCTCAGACCCCGGGCCGTTAAAGATCGGATGAGTTCCACCGTCAATGTGGTTTTTCCTGCGTTTTTGTAACCGACCACCTGCAGGATCTTCACCTTGTCGCCCCCTATTCGATTCGCCATGCCGTTACCAGTTCACCCTGCTCCAACGTTTCTTTCAGAGGAGGAATTTCGATCAAACAATCCGCGCCGACAATGGTGGTCATGAGGCTCGATTTATCCTCTCCGGTCGGTGTCACCCAAACCATCCCGTCGCGCACCTCGCTGCTGCCGCGAATATATCGGCGGAACGCATTCACTTTAGGGAATTCCGCGCCAAGCCGGGCTGTGAATGATTTCCCATATGGATTGCTCACTCTCTGCATCGCTTTCAGCGCCGGTAAGACAAACAGGTTAAACCCGACGAAACAGGCGCCGGGATTGCCGGACAGTGCGATCAGCAGCTTGCCGTCCAATACGGCTGCCGTTGTGGGGCTTCCCGGCCTCATCGCCACCTTGTTGAACAGCATTCGTCCGTCCCAGTTCGCCAGCACATCGACCATCACATCATAATCGCCAACGGAGACACCGCCGGTTGTAAGCAGCAAGTCACATTCCCGCAATCCTTTCTCCACAAGCGTTCGCGCCGCCTCTATGTCATCCGGCACTTTGCCTAGCATCACCGGTTCCACATGGGCTGCCTTCAGCAGAGCGGCGAGCATAGGAGCGTTGCTGTTGCGGATTTTGGCCGGTTCCAGCGGTTCATCCACCTCAAGAAGCTCGGAACCGGTGGACAGCACACCGACCCGCGGACGCCGTGTGACGGATACAGGCGCGCAGCCGCACGCTGCGAGCAGTGCGGTTTCACCTGTACCGATCAACTGACCCGCTTCCAGCAATCGTGCTCCGGTTTGCATCTCACTGCCGATTTCTGAAATATTATTGCCTGCCGGCACGCGTTTGGAAATGAGGACGTATGAATTGCCTTCGCGCTGTTCCGTTTTGGTCATTTCCAGCATAACGACGGCATCGGCGCCTTCCGGCACCATTCCGCCCGTCATGATGCGGCACGCCTGCCCCGGTCCGAGCGGAAAGCGAGGCGCCTTGCCTGCGGGAAGGGATTCCACAACGATCAATTCTGCCGGGCCATCCGCTGCAGCATTCATTAAATCTGCCGTCCGAACAGCATAACCATCCATTCCCGAGCGTCGGAACGGAGGAAACGGATGGGGCGCGGCAACCGGCTCGGCCAAACGCCTGCCCCAAGCCTCAAGCAGCGGGACGGATTCAACGGGCAATGGGCGAACATGTTCCAGGATCAGCCTCTGCGCTTCCTCCGGCTGCAGGGCATGGCGATGAAACCTTTCAGGATTAGGATCAGGCTGCATAGCGCTCGCTCCTTCTTTTATTCCTCACGATATAAAAGCTTCGCTTGATTGTATTGTTCAGGCGTATCAACATCATCGGCAAAATGTAACGGTATACCGCGATCCTTAAACTCCTGTTCCTCGATACCGCACCAACTGATGCCTTGCAACAGGGAAACGAGCTTTCTTTCACCACTGAGAATTAGCGCCTCAACAGAATCGGCAAGCGCTTTGCGGTACAGTCCATGCAGAGGTTGAAGCCGTCCTCGGATGACAGGGATTACAGCTTGAAAGCTTCCTGCCTCCATCCGCTCGGACAAAAGAAGTGCGGCATCCACACTGATAAAAGGCTGATCGCACGCCATTAACCAGACAGGGTCGTAAGTTGCGGCCTTCAATCCGGCATGCAAACCGGCGAGCGGACCCTCTCCTACGAACCGGTCGGCTGCAATCCGCACAGGCTTGCCGGGAGAGATACGATCTCCGAAGGCTTTGTCATTGGAAACGACGATAATTTCATCGGCCCATCGGCCGGCAATCCGAATCTGCCGGTCAATCAATGTGCCGTCGCCCCAAGGAAGCAAAGCTTTATTGACGCCGCCCATACGCCGTCCTTGCCCGCCGGCCAAAATAACAGCGGATACCGCCATGGAGCCGCCCCCTTAACGCACAGATTGGATGAGAGCCGCCGCGGCTTCTCTTCCTTGCTCGACGCAGTCGGGCAAACCCACCCCGCCGAATGCGGCTCCCGTTGCCAATACGCCGGGAAGCCGGCGGGCAAGAAGCTCGCGCAGCGCAGCAATAGCGTCCACATGGCCCACAGGATATTGCGGCATCGAATGTCGCAGCCGGGTAATCTCTACAAATACAGGCGCTGCGGACAAGCCCATCAAATCCTGCAAGTCCCGGCGCACCGCCGCCGTTAACTCCTCATCCGGCAATTCCACGCCTTGTTCATCACCTGCACGCCCGACATAACAGCGGATGAGCCGCTTGCCTTCCGGCGCCGTATGCAGCCACTTGGCCGAAGTCCAAGTGCTTGCGGTAATCTGCCGATTCTCGGACCGGGGCACAAGAAAGCCGGAGCCGTCAAGCTCGGCGCCGAAATCTGCCGCATCATAGCCGAGCACCACATTGGCGACCGAGACGTAACGGATATTCGTAAGCGCCGCCGTCTCCATGTGCGGTTGGAGCAGATCTACAGCCGCATACGCAGGCAGTGTACTAATGACACCGTCCGTCTCCAACGTGCTGCCATCCGATAATTCCAATCGATATACCGCTTGCTTACCGTCTATACCCGATGCTTTGGCGAGCGAAACGACGCGGGCACCGAGACGGATGTCACAGCCTTCCGAGCGCAGACGCTGTGCGAGCGCTTCGACGATCGTCGACAATCCCCCGCGAAAAGTAAGGAACACCGATGCAGGCAAAGTACCACCGGCCGCTGGCACAGCCGCTCCTGAATTTATCTGTGCGGTTTTGCGGTTCTCAGTCATTCCGCGGATGAGACTGCCGTACTGTTGTTCCATCTCCTTGAACTGCGGGAAAGTCGCCTGCAAACCTAAACGGTACAAATCGCCGGCATGAATTCCCGCTAGCAGCGGTTCGAATATTCCGGTCACCATTTCCCGCCCAAACCGCCGCTCCAGAAAAGCGCCGACGGATTCATCGCTCGTATCGCTGCTGCGTGGGATGTCCATCTCTTCGAGCGCGCGCCGTTTGCCCTCATCGGAAATCAGCCCGGTCTCCATAAACTTATCAATATCCGCTGGAATGCCTAACGTCAGCCCTTGAGGCATCGGATGCAGCACCCCGTTCCGCGCGATATAAGTTTTCTTGGCGGCAGGGTTCGTGCCGGTCAATTCCTCTGTCAGCCCAAGCTCCTCAGCCAGCCGGATCATCGGGAGCTTGCGGCCGAGAAAGGAATCCGGGCCGCGTTCGATGACGAACCCGTCTCTGAGCAGCGTATTCACTCGACCGCCTAGTCTGTCGGATGCTTCGAGAACCGTAACCTCTGCGCGCTCTCCCCGCTCAGCGGCGTATTTCATTAAATAAAAAGCGGCGCTAAGGCCGGTGATGCCGCCGCCCAGAACCGCCATCCGGCGTACTTGCTGCGTTATCATCATTCACTCTCCTTAAGCGCCGCCAGCACCGACTCAGCCAGTGCAGTCATATATTGAGCGTCGTCATTCAGCATTCGAATCCGCTCAAGTCTCATACCGCGTTCCTCAGCGAACTTTCGGGCTTCAATATCGAGATCATACAATACTTCCAGATGATCCGACACGAAGCCGACAGGGGCGACGAGTACCGATTTCACGCCTTCGCCGTTGAGCCGGTCCAATGTCTCCAGAATATCCGGTCCGAGCCAAGGCTGCCCGGTTTGGCCGGCGCTTTGCCATGTGAACTCCCATTTCCGGACACCTGCCTCCTCTGCGACTGCACGCGAGGTTTCCAGCAGCTGCTCGGGATAAGGATCCTTCATCTCAACAATTCTTGCCGGAAGACTGTGGGCGCTGAACAGAACCATCGTGTCTTCCCGCGATCCGCCAAAACGATCCAATCCTTCTTGAACACGGCTGCTGAGCTCATCGATTAACTGAGGATGCAGGTGATATTCACGCACGGTTTGCATCTTAATGCCGTGTTTTGCCGCTTCTTCCTCTGCGCGCTTCATATACCCGCCCACACTCATAACGGAGTACTGAGGCGTCAGCACGATCGCCACGGCCTTCTTAATTCCATTTGCAGCCATCGCGGCTACTCCGTCTTCAATAAATGGAGAAGCATGCTTCAGCCCTTGATAGCACACGAATGCGCCTTCACCGGCGAGCTCATCAAGCGTCCGCTGCAATGCGGACACTTGCCGGTCGGTATTTTCCCGCAAAGGGAAAACGCCGCCGACAATCGCACGATAACGCGCCGTCAAATCTGCCAATTGCTCAGCGCTGGGCGGATTGCCCCGCCGGATGTGGGTATAGTACGCTTCCACGCCTTCTAAGGATTCGGGAGTTCCGTATGACATCACGAGAACTCCAATTGCGTTGCTCTCTTTCGTACTCACGGCTTCACCCCCGCGGCGATGCGGCTTTCCGAGTAGGAATGAACGAATTCCGTCAACTCACGCAATTTCTCCAGCGAAGCTTCCGGGTATAATCCGTGTCCAAGGTTAAAAATAAAGCCGGGCTCCTTCATTCCTTCATCCAGCAAACGACGCGCATGCTGATGAATGATCTCGGTCGGAGCGGTCAATACATACGGGTCGAGATTGCCCTGAACAGCGAACTTGCCTGCTGTGCGAAGACGACCGTCCGTTAACGAAACGCGCCAATCCAGTCCCACGACTTCCGTTTTCAGACCGGTTAAGTGAGGCAGCAGTTCCCCGGAGCTCACCCCTGGGAAATAGATTTTGGGAATGTCCAGATCGGACAATCTGTCGAAAATATGCTCAACATGAGGAAGCACATATTCCTTGAAGTCGTGAGGCGCCAGCGAGCCTACCCAGCTGTCGAACAGCTGCACTGCTTTCGCACCTGCCTTCACATGGGCGCGCAAATAGTCCGCTGCCATATCGGACAGCTTGCTCATGAGGCGATGCCACACTTGCGGTTCACCGTACATCAGCGCCTTGGTTTGCAAATAAGTTTTGGTCGGACGTCCTTCCACAATATAGCTGGCCAAAGTAAACGGTGCGCCCGCGAACGTAATGAGCGGCACCTCCAGCTCCCGATCCAATATCGCGATCGTCTCCAGAATGTGAGCCAGGTCGCCTTCCACATCGATGGGCTTCAGCCGATCCACATCGCTGGCCTGCCGTACCGGATTTTGAATGACCGGTCCGATATTCTTCACGATATCGAAGTCAATGCCAATGGAAGCGACGGGATTCATAATATCGGAATAAAGAATGGCGGCATCCACCCCCAGCTTGCGCACAGGCATTAAAGTAACCTCTGCCGCGAGCTCCGGCTGTCTGCAAATCTCCAGAAGCGTATATTTCTCTTTTATTTTGCGATAATCGGGATCGTAACGGCCGGCTTGCCGCATGTACCACACAGGCACCCGATCCACGGCTAGCTTGCGGCACGCTCGTAAAAAACGATCATTATAGCTCATTTAGCGTCCTCATTTATTCGATGGAATGGTTAATCTTTGCTTTCATTATGCCCTTTTTGCCGTCCCCGAACAACCTCGAACATCCCGCCGACTATGACAATAGTTTGACAATGGGCGCAATGCCCCGTGTCGGGCATGTGCTATACTGTCGTTATTGAGCCTTGTAATGAAAGGAGAAACAGATGCAGCGGTGGAAAATTAATCTGGTGGTTTTGTCCGGCGGCAACTTCCTGGTGATGGCCGGAATGACCATGATTATGCCATTCTTGGCGCTCTACATACAGGAGCTGGGCGTTACGGATGAGCACGCGGTCGGCGTTTGGGCCGGTTTGATTTTTGCAGCGAACTTCGTCACAGCGTTTCTTTTTCAACCGATTTGGGGAAAGCTTTCGGATCGTTACGGCCGTAAAATGATGCTGCTGCGTTCGGGGTTCGGGATGGCGATCGTCATGCTGTTGATGGGCTTTGCGGCGGCGCCGTGGCATCTCCTCGTGCTGCGGCTGCTGAACGGCATTATATCCGGTTTCGCTCCTGCGGCGGTCGCGCTGGTTGCGGCCACAACGCCAAAGGAAAGAATGGGCTTCGCCATGGGGACGCTTCAATCAGGCGCTACTGCCGGAACGATATTGGGGCCGTTCATCGGAGGTCTGTTGGCGGACACCTTCGGGTTTCGCCCGATCTTCTATATCACGGGCTCGCTCTTATTCGTAGCCTCCGTGCTCTCATGGCTGTTAGTGAAGGAAAACTTCGATCGCGCCGCGGCTTCCAAACGTGTACAGGTCAGCGTGTTCAAAGGGCTGCGTGAATTAATCGTCATTCCTCAGCTCCCGGCGCTGCTGTCTGTGACATTCCTCATCCAGTTTGCGATGCTAAGCCCAATGGCTCTTATTCCGCTTTATGTGCAGCATCTTCATGGCACAACCGAGAATCTGGCGTTTTATGCCGGGTTTGTCGGGTCTGTAACCGGCATCTCGAATATGGTCTCCGCCTCCGATCCTGGGACGTCTCAGCGATCGCATCGGAGCGTCCCGCATACTGATTTACTCCATTGCCGGAGCCGCGTTGATGCTAATACCCCAGGCATTCGTCGGATCGGTCGGCGAGCTGCTCGTTTGGCGCTTTTTGCTTGGGTGCTTTATGGGAGGCCTAATCCCCACTGTGAATGCGCTCATCCGTCGCTATACGCCCGACGGAATGGAAAGCCGCGCCTTCGGCTTTAACGGCAGCGCCATGAGTCTCGGCAACATGGCCGGTCCGGTGGTGGGCGGCGCGTTGTCCGGTCTCATCGGCATTGAAGGGCTGTTCCTTCTCGCAGCGGCCCTCTTATTCATCACCTGCGCCTGGGCATCCCGAAGCCTTCAAGTCCCCTTAACGAAAAAGAGCTTGTAACCCTTAACGAAAAAGAGCTTGTAGTAATTGCATTGTATTGACAGGCAAAGAGGGGAAAGTGTCTCCTGGAGGAGCGAGAGCGTGTCCCTTTAAAATCGTGAAATAACCTTAAGAACCATTCAAATTTCACGATTTTAACAGGACCCGGAAGGAGATACTTTCCCCGTAAAATCAGCCGATCATAGCAAAAAATTAGGGTGGCCCAAGACAACTTGGACCACCCTTTTTCGTCTAGGTGTGCAAATGACAAGCGACGAAATGCCCAGGCTCAACTTCCTTGAACTCAGGCATCACTTGCGCGCACACATCCATCGCGAATGGACAGCGCGTCCGGAACGGACAGCCGCTCGGCGGGTTCAGCGGGCTCGGAATTTCTCCCTTAAGGATAATTCGTTCCCTCTTCCGCTGCAGCTGAGGATCCGGAATCGGAATCGCGGATAACAGCGACTGTGTATAAGGGTGCAGCGGCTTTGCATATAATTGCTCGGAAGGCGCAACTTCCGCCAGCTTGCCCAAATACATAACGCCGATACGGTCGGAAATGTGTTTCACCATTGCAAGGTCATGGGCGATGAACAGATACGTCAAGCCATGTTCCCTTTGCAGCTTCTTGAACAGGTTCACGACCTGCGCCTGAACCGAAACGTCAAGCGCGGAGATCGGTTCGTCGGCAATGATGAACTGAGGCTCGATCGCCAATGCGCGGGCAATTCCGATCCGCTGGCGCTGGCCGCCCGAAAACTCATGCGGGAATCGGCTCGCGTGTTCCTCGTTCAATCCGACATCGTTCAGCAGCTCGCTGACGCGCTCCCGGCGCTTTTTACCGCTTGCCAGACCATGAATATCAAGGCCTTCGGCGATAATATTACCGACGGTCATACGCGGGTTAAGCGAAGCATACGGGTCTTGATAGACCATCTGCATATTGCGGTACAACTGCTGCCTTTGTTTCCCCTCAAGCTTGCGAATGTCTTTGCCATTGAACAATACTTCGCCGTCAGTCGCCTCATACAGGCGAATGATGGTACGCCCGGCAGTTGACTTACCGCAGCCGGACTCTCCGACAAGTCCGAAGGTTTCCCCTTTATTGATGGCAAAGTTAACCCCGTCCACCGCTTTTAATATTTTACCGTCGCCCAAGTTAAAATGTTTCCTTAGGTTTCTTACTTCCAAAATGGGTTGTTCAGCCATGGGTGCGACCTCCTGCTTCAATCGGCCGCTCTACGTTCGGCGCATCCTCGTGGAGCAGCCAGCAAGCGGAACTGTGAGTATCTGAAACGCGGAAATGTCCGGGGTCGATCTCGGTGCATACCTTCATGGCATAGGGACAACGTGCTGCAAAAGCACAGCCTTTCGGCGGTGCGAATAAGTCGGGCGGCGTTCCCGGAATGGATACGAGCGCGCTCTTGGTGTCGCTGTCCAATCGCGGAACCGAGCGAAGAAGACCCCAAGTATACGGATGTTGAGGATTATAAAATATTTCGTCCAAATAGCCCTGTTCGACAACTCTTCCCGCGTACATGACCAGGACACGCTGCGCGATTTCAGCGACAACCCCGAGATCGTGCGTGATGATAATGATCGACGTTTCCGTCTTTTTCTGAATATCCCGCAGCAAATCGATGATTTGCGCCTGAATCGTAACGTCGAGCGCCGTCGTAGGTTCGTCGGCAATGAGAAGCTTCGGATTACAAGCGAGCGCGATTGCGATCATGACCCGCTGGCGCATACCGCCGGACAGCTCATGCGGATATTGATGAAGCCGCTCATGCGGATTGGAAATGCCGACAAGTGCGAGCAGATCGGACGCCCGCAGCAGCGCTTCTACTTTCTTCACCTTTTGATGTTTGCGAATGCCTTCTGAAATTTGCGCTCCGATGGTCATCGTCGGATTGAGAGAGGTCATCGGATCTTGGAAAATCATACCCATCTCTTCCCCGCGCACATGTTCCATTTGAGAGTTTGTCAGCTTCGTAATTTCATGCTTGCCGTCAAACAATATCGACGATCCTTCTTTGATGATGCTGGGCGGTGTCGGATTCAATCTCATAATCGTCTGGGCGGTAACGGATTTACCGCAGCCGGACTCTCCGACGATTGCGAGAACTTCCCCTTTATTCAAGGTGAATGAGACGCCGCGGACCGCTTGCACTTCTCCCGCATACATCTTGAAGGAGACTCGCAAATCGTTCACTTCAAGTATAGGCTTGGCCATACGACACGCCTCCTTATTTTCTCATTTTCGGATCGAGAGCGTCACGCAGACCGTCTCCCAATAAGTTAAAGCTGAGCAAGATTAAACTGAAAAGAATGGTAGGGTAAAGCAGAAGATGAGGTTGGTATCTCATCACTTGGGCGCCTTCGCTGATCAGCTTACCTAAAGAAGCCATAGGCGGCCTGATACCAACCCCGACGAAGCTAAGGAACGCTTCGAAGAAAATGGCTGTCGGCACAACGTATGTGAGTTGTACGATTATAAGTCCGAGCACGTTCGGCACAAGGTGCCTCAAGATAATCCGTGCCGGCCTGGCGCCAAGCGTCCGGGCTGCGAGAACGAATTCCTGTTCCTTAAGAAGCAGCATTTGACCTCGTACGAGCCGCGCCATCGTTACCCAACCGGAGATGGCATAAGCGATAATAATCGAGCTGATACCCGGACCCATAAATACAATGAACAGGATCGCCAGCAAAAGAAGGGGTATCGCGTAAATGATTTCAAGAATACGCTGCATGATGTCATCGACACGGCCGCCGAAGTAAGCGGAAATGCCGCCGTAAAGGACACCGACAACCAAATCGATCGCCGCTGCGGCGAGACCGATAAACAATGAAATCCGAACGCCCCACCAAACCCTCACCCAAAGATCGCGGCCTAATTGATCGGTACCGAACCAGTGCGCGGAGGAAGGCTTCAGAAACGTATCTTTCAACACCTGGGTCTTATAATCATGACTGCTGAACATAGGTGCGAATATAGCAAACCCAGCTAAAATAATGAGAACGATCAAGCCTGCCATTGCCATTCTATTTTTTTTCAAACGCCTCCATGCGTCCTGCCAATAAGTAACAGAGGGGCGGACGATCGCTTCGACGTTTGCAGTTTTCTCTGCCGGTTGAAACTTTTCTTTCGAGATTGCTTCCATCGTCTACCTCCTCCCCGCGACACGGATACGCGGATCTACCAATCCATAAACGATATCCGTAACGAACATCACCACTACCAATATGGATGCGTAGAAAAGCGTCAGTCCGGTGATCATCGTATAATCATTGGAATATATGGATTCTACAAACTGGGCTCCTAAGCCCGGTACGGCGAATATTCTTTCTACGACCAGCGTTCCCGTTATTACGTTAACCGCAATCGGGCCGAGAATGGTAACGACCGGAAGAATGGCATTCCTGACCATATGGTTTCTTACGACAGCTGTAGTGGACAGACCTTTGGATTTAGCGGTCTTGATATAGTCCATACTTGACACTTCCAGCATAGAAGCCCGCATCATACGCGCCAGGATCGCAATCGTACCGAAAGACAGCGCTATGGCCGGCATGATGCGATGCTCAGGACCATCCCAGAGACCCGGTGGCAGCCACCCGGCTTTAACGCCTACATAGAGCGAAAGCAGCGGTCCGACAACAAATGAGGGAATTGAAATGCCGACCAGAGCGACGAACATCGCGGAATAATCGCCCAATTTGTTATGCTTCAGAGCGGCAACGGTGCCAAGAGTCAAGCCGACGATAATAGCAAGAAACAGAGATTCAAGTCCGAGCTCCAATGAGGCTTGAAAGGATTTGCTGATCACTTCGGCTACGGTACGTGTCGGATATTGATACGAAACGCCGAAATCCCCTTGAGTGATGTTGACTACGTACTTCAGATACTGCTTCCATTCAGGCTGATCCAGCCCATACTGTTGAATGATGATTGCCAGAGCTTCCGGCGGCAATTTCGCCGAAGCGTTGGCGAAGGGGTTTCCGGGCAGCAATTTCATGAGAAAGAAAGTGGCCGTAACAATAACCCACAAGGTAATGATCATGTAGATGATACGGCGCACAGCGTACTTTAGCACAACCATTCCCCCTTTCAGTAACGATATGAAAATTTTTCCTTAAAGTATTAAGAACATGAAAGAAGCCGTCCTATAAACGGCCTCTTTCATGAATTGCTAGTTGTGCAGTTGTGAAAAGAGCGATTTATTCTTCAATCGAAGTCCATTTCAATTCGAATTCCACGCCGTAAGGAGGCTGGATCAAACCTTTGACTTTCGGCTTAACCATGATGTTCAGCGTACGATAGTAAAGCGGTGATACCGCAGCTTCGTTCATCAGGATTTTTTCTGCTTCGACAAGGCTCTTTGCACGGTTTTCCAGGTTTGTGTCTGATTGTGCGCCCTTAACCAACTTGTCATACTCAGCGCTGGACCAATCTTGAGTATTGAAGGAACCGCCAGTCAGATACATATCGAGCCATGTCATCGGATCGTTATAGTCTGCGCCCCACAATGTGGACACGATTTCGTAGTTTTTGTTCAATTCAAGTTCAAGACGGTTGGCGTGCGGCATTGGAGAAGTTTTAACCTTAACGCCCAGGTTTTGTTCCCACTGGCCTGCCAAGAATTCCAACACTTTAGGACCTGTGCCGTTGTCATCTCCGATGATTGTTAATTCAGGCATTTCTTTCAGTCCTGCTTCAGCCAGTCCTTGTGCAAGCAATTCTTTTGCTTTAGCCGCATCGAAAGGCTGCTCAAGATCGCCGGCAACTTTACGGAATTCCTGACCGTTTCCATCCAGGTTACCGCTAGGTGTATAACCTACTGCAGCTGTATTTCCTTGCAGTACAGTATCGACAAGACCTTGACGATCGATTGCCGCTGTATACGCTTGGCGGATCTTCACGTTTTTGAAAGCTGGAACTTTCGTGTGCTGGAAGTTCACGTAACCTGTTACAAGCTCTTTCTTACGAACCAATTCTTTATTATCTTTCAACTGCATGTATTGCGTTCCATCAAGAACCGTATAGTCGGCTGCGCCGGTGTCGTACAGGTTCAATCCGGTAGCGTTGTCTTTAACGACGTTCAAAGTAACTTTATCTAATTTGACATTGGCTGCATCCCAGTACTTAGGGTTTTTCTCGAGAACGAGCTTTTGGCCGTGATCCCAAGTTTTGAGAACGAAAGGACCTGCGCCCAATACTTTGTCGGCATCGGCGCCGCTTTTCTCGTTGCCCCACTTGTCAACGAATTCTTGCTTCTGCGGATAGAAGTTCAAGAATGCGAGAGTCGAGGTAAAGAATGCGACCGGTCTCTCAAGCTTGATTTCCAAAGTTTTTTCATCGAGTGCTTTAGCGCCCAATGCTTCCTGAGCTTTTTTAACGTCTTCAGGAGTTTTAGCCGTCATTACAGCCTCTCCGCCTTTGATCCATGCGACCATGAAAGCGTAAGTCGCTTTAGTGGCAGGATCCAACGTTCTGCGGAAAGAGTATACAAAATCTTGAGCGGTTACCGGAGTACCGTCTGCCCATGTGATTCCGTCGCGCAATTTGACTGTGTAAGTAAGTCCATCGGGTGAAATTTGCGGCAGCTCTGCAGCAAGAGCCGGCTGCGGCTGCAAATCTTTATCCAAACGGTACAATCCTTCGCTGATTGCTCCAAGGATGGTGAAGGAAGACGAGCTTTCGGCAATGGATACGTCCAGAGCCGGCGGATCCGTACGGTAGTTGATTACCAATTCTTGCGGCCCGGTAGGTTTAGCGGATGCGCTGCCTGATGCAGGTGCGCTGCTGTTACCAGCCGACTCAGAAGCGTTGCTGCCAGAGTTGTTGCCGCTGCAAGCAGCCAATAGGCTTCCTGCAAGTGTAAGTACGAGTGCTGTTGACGTAAACTTCTTGAACTTCATACCTTTGCCTCCCCATTTTTCTTCAATGTTCTTAGAAGCGTTTTCAGTTGGTGCAAATTGCAAATCCCCCACCTGGTTTCGGTGTATTATTTTGCAAAAATCAACTCCTGAAATTACTTTGAACATTTCAAATATTACTATATAACCTGCGGAATCCGCAATAAATTAATTACAAAAAGCTGCTTTAAAACCGCTTATGTTATAAAAATTGACATCCACATAACAGGAAACGTTTTCTTTTACTGAATTATAATTTATCCCAGTGCATATTTATCCAAATTTCTCAAACCTGCGATAAAGCTGTACAATCAAACTTCTCACCTTTACAATTTTTTTCTATTAAATAGCAACAAATTGTAATTTTTGGGTAATAAATTTGTAATATATTAAGTAAATTTTTTAATGAAAAAATGAAAACGCTTTATATGCATTCCTTAAGTAAATGAAGTCCCTTTATACGTAGCGGGTTTTAGAGGTTGACACCACTTTTCACGCTTTTTTATGCACTCTCGCTAAAGCCAAGCCGTCATAAGCCGGCAAATGGGTGCCTATGAGATACGGGTCCTGTGCGATTCTCCGATTGAATTCACGCATCGCCGACACGGATGGCCCCTGCTTGTCCGGATTTACCGTCCGGCCTCTTAGAAGAGTATTATCCGCGGCGATCATCGCACCCTCATTGGCAAGCGTTATACACCGGTCCAGGTAATTAGGATAATTCTCCTTGTCTGCGTCAATAAAAAAGAAGTCGAACCGCGCCCCCTCCGCTTCTAACTGCCGCAAGCTTAACATTGCGTCGCCAACCATATATTGAACGCGATCACCGAGTCCCGCATCCGCTAAATTCGACTGCGCAATCGCGGCATAGTCCTCACGGAGCTCCAAGGAAACGAGCCTCCCGCTGCCGGTCAATCCCCGGCCCAGACAAATGCCGCTGTATCCGCCGAGCGCACCGATTTCAAGCACGCTGTGGGCGTTTGACATTTTAACCAGCAGGGTGAGCAATCTGCCATAGCCGGGAGCGATGGAAATATCCGGCATCCCATGTGTGCGAAGGTTATCCTTAACTCTCTCCAATTCCGGATCGGCAGGAAACAAGGAATCGAAGTAAGACTCAGCAGATATGTCCATATATAACACCTTCCATCTCCGATTTTGTAAAGCGATACAACAAAAGCTATACTGATTTTATTTGGAATTTACATTGCGTTAACAATAATCATGATCGAGCGGTTCAGCGCTCAGATCCAAGGAATGGTGATCGTTACATGTTCGCGCAGTTACACACTGCTTCCCGCAAAGGCCTCCGACTAAGTCTGGATGGTCTCCGGCTGTGGCCCTACTGGTCTATAACCCTGTTAATCGTCTCGATATTATATAAATTAAACTGGCTCGATCATCAATTTAACGTCGGCGGCATGAACCATTGGAAGTGGAAGGTTAACCTCGGTGCCATGTTTTTCGCGACGTTTTGGATCGTTTTTTTGGGACGGCACGGACGTCTGATTGCAGTGGCGTTGGTGGATACCGTACTCAGTTTTCTATTATTCTCCGATTTGGTTTATTTCCGCTATTTTAAGGATTTTATCTCCATTCCCGTACTCCTGCAAGCCGGCCAGGTGGGAGAGCTGGGCGACAGCATCTGGAGCCTCATACAGACGAAGGACTGGCTGCTTTTCGCCGATATCCCCGTTGCGGCGGTCATGGCTGTTTGGGCTTTGCTCAGGATCAAATCGGAACGCCGGTCCAGAGCCCGGGTTTCTCATGCAACCGCGCGCAGACCGATGCTGTACAAAACCGTTGCCGCCTTCATTGCGCTCGTATTGGGATGGTCGCTTATCTATTTTCCGGTCGAGAGTCAAAAGAACGGCTGGGCTCGAGGCTTATTCACAGGCAACTGGTGGAACGTTCCGATTTATAATGTAACCGGCTTGCTCGGCTTTCACGGTTATGACACTTACCGTTATGCCAAGGAGCATTGGTTCGGCGGCGGGCT
The DNA here is from genome assembly GCF_000829465.1 of Cohnella kolymensis. GTDB lineage: Bacteria > Bacillota > Bacilli > Paenibacillales > Paenibacillaceae > Cohnella > Cohnella kolymensis. The sequence continues at coordinate 117,784 of NZ_JXAL01000001.1, forward strand.
CTCTGAAGAACAAACGCAGCAAGCGGAAGCATGGTTCAAAGAACGTCGAAAGCTTCAGGAACAAGCGGAGTCCGAGCCGTTATTCGGAGCATATAAAGGGAAGAACGTCCTGATCGTGCAAGCGGAAGCATTCCAGGAGTTCGTCATCGGACAATCGGTGAACGGTAAAGAAATAACGCCGAACTTGAACGAGCTGATCAAAAAAAGCGCCTATTTCCCTAACTTTTATCATCAGACGGCTCAGGGCCGCACTTCGGATGCGGATTTCGCCACAAGCTGCTCCATGCATCCGCTGCCCACCGGCTCGGTATTCATACGTTTTGCCGGCAACACTTTTGACTGCATGCCCTCCATACTGAACGGCGAAGGCTATGATACGACCGTGCATCATGCGTACGACGGAAGCTTCTGGAACCGGCATAACATGTACAGCGGGATGCAATATGACAGATTTTACACGGTGAAAGACTACAAGATCGACGAACCGATGGGATGGTCGTTAGGTGACAAATCGTTTTTCAGGCAAACGATAGATCAGCTGAAGGAGAGAAACCATTCGCCATTTTACGCGTTGACGATCACCTTGTCGAGCCACCACCCGTACAACCTGCCCTATTCCAAACGTGAGCTGAACGGCGGTGCTTTCGACGGAACGATGTTCGGAGATTACCTGCAGTCGGCGCACTATGTGGACTCCGCCGTCGGCGAGCTGGTCGATCTGTTAAAGAAGCAGGATCTTTGGGATAATACGATTCTCATTTTTTATGGAGATCACGACAATTCGATATATGACTGGAAGCCCTATGAGAAGTTGCTAGGCAAGCCGGTGACCGCTTTGGACCAAGACGCAATAGTGAAAAAGGTTCCTTTTCTCATTCACCTGCCGCGAGATGAGCATGCCGGCATCGTGGGCAAGGCCGTCGGTCAGATCGACACCGCTCCTACGTTAATGCAACTGCTCGGAATTCCGATGGATGACCGTTATATGATGGGTGTGAGCATGTTTTCGCGCGCGGCCAAACCCGTCGTATTCCGCAATGGAGGCTTTACGGACGGCCGAGTGTACTATGTGCCGAGCGCAGACGGCATTGCCGGCAACGGATCATGCTATGCCCTGCCTGACGGCAGTGCCGCAGATCCGGCTTCCTGCACCGCTCCGGCTGAAGCGGCCAAACGGGAACTCGAAGTTTCCGACCGTGTCATCGAGCATAACTTGATTTCCACGTTTCGCGGCAAAGAGAAATAAACACCACCTGCAGGACTCTTCCATCCATCAAAAAAGCGGCCGTTCGGCCGCTTTTCATATTTTCAAATATTTGCGCGCTTTCTCGATCGCTTCGTCTTCCGTAGGCGCCGTCACATAACGGCCGTTGACAAACACGAATGCGTAGCGTGAGCACGGTCCGCAATAGGACTTGCAGCCCACTTTGACTTCGGTGCCCGGCGACATTTTATCAAGCTTCGACAGCATGGATTTCACGCGCATATGCTTGCATTTGTCGCAGATCCGAATATCGTTAAGCGCAGCAGAGGTGCTTTCAATGCTCTCCATGGTTACCCTTGCTTGGATTCGTAATGACAAATCCTTCTTGCGGAAAATATAAATAATCGATTTTCACACCGTCGAGGAACTCATCCCCTTTGGCTAACAGAACATCGATTTCTTTATCCGTCGACACGAGCTCATCCTTGTCGGTCTGCTCGCCCATATCCATTCCGTAATGTGCGTGATCTCCGTGACTGTGCGTTACGAATACGCGCAGCTTTTTGCCCGCATTCTCCGGCTTGTCCAATTCACGGCGAAGTACATTCGCTGCATTGCGAGTAATTTTGCATTTCATCTGGCGTTCCACTCCCGTCTGCTTTATCCTCTTTTATTGTAATGAAACGCCCGGTATCATGCAACATGCATCATATTTTTTCCGAACCGTACTTGCGTTCCATCGCCCGCGCGAACCAGGTTGCCGCAATTGCCGTGACCGCGGCATCGTCAATCGGCATAAAAGGCATAAAGTCAGGAAGCACCCAATAGAGCGCCACCGGCACGATGAACAGCAGCTTATCCTTAAGGGCAATGCGATCGGAGCGCAGAATACGCCAGACGCGGCTGGGCAGATGTCTCCATAACGCGAACAAAGATCGGCGGGGCATAACCGGGCCTCCTTTTCACCTAACTTTCATCAAGTTTACCCCACCCCGCCTGAAACGAATCACCTCGGCGCGAGTCCAACGCCTCAGCCAGCAGCTTTGCGATGTCGTCATAAATGTCGTCAAAATCGTCCAAACTGAGCGGGTTGTGCCCCCAGCCGGCTTCAACCGTAAAACCGGGCCTGCCGAACTTTGATATAAACCAGTCTTTGTATCCGGCATCGCTGCCTTCCAAATAAACGGCCCGATAACCGGCAGCCTTCGCCATTCGGTGCGCCCACTGTTCCGCCTCAGGCGGCTCACAGCTGCGATAATTCCAATATATCTCCTCACCCTGAGTATGGAGCGCAAGAACGGCATCGAAGTCCATTCGCTCCGTCCATTCCGCAAGCGCCGATGCTTCCGGCTCCGATAACGGCGCAGGTCCGCCGTAATCACGGGGGCCGGGCGCGCTCACACCCCGACGCTGCCTCTCTTCATCCCAATGCGCGGGAAATTGGTCGTTCAAATCCACCCCCCTTGCGTTCGATTTCCAACGATGAAACCGCGTGGAACCCCGATTCCACCGGAGCAATTCATCATAGAGCGGATGTTCAGGGTGTAGCCCCTCTTGCGCCAGCTGCGCTCCATCGGGATTCAGCATGGGGACGATCCACAGACTGCAACGGGAGAAAAGATCGGCAGCCGGTTTGCCCCCGATGGTCTTACCGCGCTCATAAGCCTTCGCATAATCCTCCGCAAATTTCATCAGCAGCAGTGAGGTGATCCATTCATTCGCATGACAAGCACCGTTGAAATGCCAGAGGAAAGGACCGCTGCCTATATTCAGTGCGTGGAGCGGTTGACTGAGCACACTCCGCCCGATTACTCCTGCTTTGATAGACGGGTAAACCTGCGACAATCTTTGTATGTCGCCGCTTAACTGCGCCGGACCGTATTCGGCCGCGGTCATTACGATCGTATCCGGATCATGGTTGTGCGCAAGCAATGGAATGTTAATGGTTTCTCCCGGGACAATCGGAGTCTTGGGATCCCATTGCGGATTGGCAGACATGAGCGAAATCCGGGTGATACCGAGATTCTGCGCAATCCTCCTCGGCGTATCCCTCTGTTGTACGACATAACGTCCCTTTGTCACTTTAGACGTCTCCTCCCTCATTTTACGTTTACTTGATGTATGAGGGCATTCTCCCGAATATGACCGCACGAAAAAAAGAGCGCTTGCTGCGGCCACCCTTTAACGGATGCCATGGCAAGCGCTCGTTTAAACGTTACATACTGATATGAGGGACTTGCCAGATGACAGGGGTCAAACGGATTTGCTCGCCCAGCCAGTTCTGTGCGATGTCTTGAAACTTGCGGGAATCCCCGCTGCAGAAAAATTGGTGAACGGGAACTTCGTCTCTGCCGGCCAATTGATGTTTTTCATGCAAAATCGTGCTGATTTCGCGCGCCGTTTCCTCGGCGGAATTGATTAATGTTACGTCGGAACCCATCGCTTCCGAAATGGCGTCGGACAGGAAAGGGTAATGAGTGCATCCGAGAATGAGACAATCCATCTCGTTGTTCCTGAGTGATGCCAGCGAAGCCGATACGGTCTCATAAGTTTCCGGCGAGAGGAAGTTGCCGTCCTCCACGAGGGGAACGAACGCGGGACATGCCCGGCTCACGACTGCAACACGCGGCGACAAGGTTTTCAGCGCCGTTTCATAGGCTCGGCTTTTGATCGTTCCTTCCGTGCCGATGACGCCTACCATGCCGCTTTTGGTCCGCCCGATTGCTGCACGGGCGCCGGGATTAATGACGCCTACCACAGGCAGATCGATGCGGCTGCGGATATCCTCAAGAGCCACCGCCGTTGCTGTATTACAAGCGATGACAACCATTTTCGGTTGATATTGAACGAGATAATCAACAATTTCACGGGTAAAGGATATGACTTCTTCCGCCGGCCTCGGGCCATAAGGGGTTCGTGCGGTGTCACCGAAGTATAGTATTTTTTCCCTGGGAAGCTGACGCATTACTTCTCTGACGACTGTTAGTCCGCCAACGCCGGAATCCAGGATTGCGATCGCCTGCTGCACGTGAACACCGCTTTCTGCAAATATAATGATGTCGATTCTCGATAGATTATGACCTACAGATAAAAAATGTACCTACATTTTAGCCTATAAAAGGACAAGCTTCAAGCAAACAACAACGCCGCGCGGCGGGAGCAGGCGGCGTTGTTGCACGATACGGCGGCTATAATGCCGCGGAATTGTCGTCGACAAACGTTTGTGTTTCCGACACATCATCGGCGGCTGCGCCGTTTTTGGGCGACCGGATATCGGTTACGAATCGTCCGGCAGCCGCTTTGGCGTCCACCGCGAAGTCCGTCGTTCTTTTGGCTAAGGTCTGCACCGCGCTTCCGGCCTGGCGGCTTATATCCACCGTCTTCTCCCCGACTAGCTGCGCGGTGTCGGTAATATCTTTTCGCAGCTCACGACCTGGTTTCGGAGCAAATAATAGAGCGGTCACCGCACCGGTAACTACTCCCGTGACTGTGCCCCAGAAAAAGGATTTCAGCGCCTTTTTGTCTGCCATGAAAATTCACTCTCCTTGTGATGGATCCGCACTCGGCCCCGAATTCGGCAAACAGTCGGCCGGCCCGCGTCCTCCGGTCCGCTTCTTCCAAAGCTGCCGGATATTTCGGCCCAATTGAATCCAATCCTGAGCCTGGAGGCCGTTGTCATCTTCACGCTCTTCAGCAGCGGCGATGCCGGATCCGGCTCGGTGTTTCCATATGCCTGCCACCTGGGACACGGAATGTGCGGCTGCCTGCGCCGCCTCGCCGAGCACTCGCGCCCCCTCCGCAAGTGCAGCAAAGCCTTCGATGTTGCGGCGGCCTGCACGCACGGCACCGGCTGCCTCTTCAGCCAACTGCCGGCACTCCGTTAATGCGGCTTCCGTCTCTCGGGAGAGCGTCTCTACGTTCCCGGCAATGCGCTTCAACAGCCTGCAAGCTTCAACAATGCCCCATACGCACGCTGCGGCGATCGCGATAACCGCAAACGCTATTCCGTAAGCCGTCACATCCCATGCCATCCGTTGCCGCCTCCTGTTTTACGGTACCCGGGCGAATGCCCATGCGGTTAATGACAGTATAAGAAGGCACAGCTTGTATTGACACAAGGGACAACAAAATAAAAAGGGTTTCTCTGCTACGGAAGCAGATAGACCCTGACAATAACATTATTGAGCTGCGCTCTTGGGGCGAATTGCATACGTACAGCGCCCTCCGCCTTCCGCCAGACATTCCGTCCGCTCTACCTGGGCGTCCAGCAATGTTTCAAAAAGCTGCTGTTCGCATCTGCAGGCCTGCCGATACCGATTCGCGACTTGAGCGATCGGACAATTATATTCATGTAGATGCAACGTTCCGCTGTCTTCGGCTCTCTCCCACTCCGTCATATAGCCGCCTGCGTTCTGAATGGACGTTAGCTCGGATACGCGATCCTCCAAAGGTTTATCCTGCATCTGAGGCCGATAGCGGTCTTCCAGCTTGTCGCGTCGGCCTTGAAACATCAGATCGATCACTTCCGGACCGCCCGTCTGTTCTTCCAGTTCGCTTAACAAATCCAAAGTAAGCTGCGGATAGTTTTTCGGAAACAGATCGTCCGCCTCGGGCGTTAAGCTATAACTATACATCGGACGTCCCATTGCCTGCCTCACCAGAGTGGATCGAATAAGGCCATCCCGTTCCAAAGTGTGAATATGGCGGCGCACCGCCATCTCGGTAATGCCGAGCGGTTTGGATAATTCACCGATTCCGCAGCTGCCTTGCGTCTTAAGCAGCTGAAGCAGCTGGCGTCTTGTTGAATATTGTTCCTCCGCCATGAGCATTCTCCTCCTTTTCACACGGCCTGTGTATCCGTTCCATCGGAATAAAGGGTGTTTTGGCTTAATTGTAGCGGAAACGGAGCCGTCCGTAAATCGCCAAATCAAAGGAGAAACCGAATCTAAGCGTCCAGCTCTTGGTGCAAATAGTCGCTGACCTGTGTCGAAAAAGCGTTCAAAACCGCAGGCAGTTCCGCAGACAACGGATGCAGCTCACGACGCGGCCAGCTGTCGTATTCCTGTACGAGTCTCTTTCGGAGTGCGGCAAGCCGGCGAAGCGGTTCAGCAACCTCGCCGGAAATCACCTTTTCGGTCGCTATAATCTCAATGATATCCTCATAGCTGCTTGCATCTCTCATCAGAAAACCGTCAATCAACGCATTGCCCACATCGGTTACGATTTCCGCAGCCAAATGAAGAGCACGTTCCTGAGCCAAGCCTTCTATCAATGTGCCTTTCCATGAGGCAGCCGCCCCGGAGAGCGCCTCGCCCACTTCAGGTAAGCAGTCCAGCCGGCTGCGAATGCTTTCCCTATTGACATAATACATCGAGGTCGGCCCCCTGTTATTTTCGTTTGCGCTTGTTCCTTCGCTTTAACCAGATCGTCATGACCACCGCGCTAATCACAATAACCAGCAGATAAGTCATCATCTCGTAAACGTCACGCATGCTTGCGGTATCTTCTGCCACGGGAATCTCCCTCTCAGCTCTCGTAGTCCACGCTGACCGAAGATTCACGGACAGACGCCATATGCTCGATGACCGGTTGATGTACAGGATGGGCCTGATAAGCCTGCAGAGCTTCCATGGAATCGAATTTCGTGATCAAGGCAATATCATAAGAGCGGTCGGAGCGGAGGAAATCGGTCCCGACCTCTATGTGCCGAAGCACATCGATTTTCCCTTCCATACTGCGCAGAACTTCTGCCGTACGCGCAATGCTATCGGGAGTGCGATCTTTCAACTTAAACAAGACCATGTGTGTAATCATAGTTATTCCCTTTCTTTCATTATTAAAAAGGAGCCTTTACGGCTCCTCGTCGTTATTACTCTACAATTATTACCGATTTCATGTTCGGGTGCCCTGGTCCGCACATAATGGAACATTTCAGTTCATAAGTACCCGGCTTATCGAAAGTGACTTCCGCGACCGGATTGTCTTTATCCAGCTTGACGTCAAGACCTTGGAACTCGACACCATGATTGCCCAGGCTGTTGGAGAATGAAATCTTATAGTTGGTGCCTGCTTTAACCTTGTACTCTTTCTTGTCAAACTCAAAGTTAGTGGCGGTGATTTTCAGCAATTCCTGGCCTGGTTTCAATCCGCGAGACTCGTCAATCGGCTTGTCGGGCAATCCCGTCGCTAACAAGAACACGCCCATAACGCAAGCGACCGCGATCAAAGTAGAAAATAGCCATTTATGCATCGTGTGCTCCCCTGCTTCCCTTGCGAATTATCTCCTACTATATTACCTAAAAGAAGCGTTTGAACTCAAGTGCATATGAGAGAGATGAGATAACTTTTTTTAGTTTTGTCAAAATGATGAACGATTTAACCGTACCTGCGTGCCCGGCCCACAATGCGGAAAGCCAGCACCCTGTCGCTGTGAAACAGCCGAATGCCGCGCCGCAGATAGCAGTACGCCCGTATATTGCCGCCGCTCACGGAATCCACCCTTATACGCCTCTGACTGATCGCGCCCGTGCGATCAAGATAAATGATCAAAGCCACATCGCCCGTGTGACGGGATAACGGATGAATGTCCATTGTGAACCCCTCCAAGCATTATACGAACTTATGTTCTTATTATAACCAAAAAAAAATAACCGACACAACACCGGTAGATTATTCCTTTCCCACTCGATCCCGAAGGATTTGGATGACCTTACGTAAGCTGGGAGGCAGGGGGACTCCAATGCGGCCGAAATTTTCAATGACGGAGAGAAGTTCGTTCACAATATAAAAATACACCGCGCCTCCCATGACCATTTCGGTGCCGAGCAGCACGTCCACACGGTGAGCAAGCAGCACAACGAGCAGAATCAAGCCCTTTTTAAATAAACCCCAGAAGCCGACCTTGCTATCCAGCCCGCTTCCGTCCCGTATCGCGGCTGTTACGCCGGTTATATAATCGATAGCGATCAGAACCGACAACAGAGTGAGTGTTTCCGTCCACTGTCCAAATGCGAAAGTCATCGTAGATCCCAGTAATATACTTCCCACGCCTAGAAAAAGATGCATGTCCGCTCCCCCCAGAGAGAAAATTTTCTACATTATATTCAGGGAGGACAAGGAGGGAACGGTGCTTCTTTAAGAAACAAGCTCGGCAGTCACCACCAGCCGTTCTTGATGCGTGCCTTCGGAACGGCTGTACGCACCGGTACAGGTTATTACATTTAAGAGCGGCGATTTGGAAGGCCCGAAAATTTCCTCGAGCGGGGCATCGTCGTACGGGTATTTAGCCGTGGCGATCACTTTAAACGTAAGCTTCTTGTTATGTTTGTCGGTAAGGACGATCTTATCGCCTTTGCTCAACTCGCGAAGCTTATAAAATACCGCCGGCCCGGTTTTGCTGTCCACATGTCCGGCTAATACCGCGTGTCCCGGTGTGCCCGGGCGATATCCAGGCGCGAACCAGGCGACGTCGTCATCATTCTTCGGCACGTCCATGGCTCCGTCTTTGGTTAAACCGAGCGAGATGACATCGGCTTCTATTTTAAGGGATGGAATGTAAATCGCACTGGGAACGATCCCTTCATGTGAAGCGGCAGACGCCTTGCCGGTATCGGACTTGATCCCCTTTGCCGGCTCTTTGACCGCAGGGACATCGTTAGACGGATCAGGAGATTCCGAAGACACAGTCGCAGCTGCCACAGAAGCCATTGGTGCGTCAGCAGCAGACGCGGCAGGTTTCTGCGTCGAGCCGCAGCCAGTGAACAAAACGCATATCAACAGCAAAAATACGGGCACTTTGAAAGAAAGGAGAGAAAGCCGCAGGGCTTTCTCTCTATTAATAAAGCTTCTCATAGCTGACCTCAATCGACCTGCTCGCTGGCACCGCCGCCACCGGTTTTCGGCATTGCGGATGGAATAGCGCCAGTGCTTACCCCTAGAACCTCACCGCCGGTGTTGCCCGTACCGCTGCCCGTATCGGTACCGGATCCGCCGGTCGTTCCACCCGTCGCCGAGCCTGGGCCGGTGACGACTACTGTTCCGCCGGTGCTTGTTCCGCCGGTTGGTGTGGTTGTGCCCGGATTCGTTCCGGTGTCAACGCCATCCTCGAAGGAGCCGATGATTCTGCCTCCATTCAGCGCGCCGATGAGCTCCACCTTCACTGTCCCCAGCTTCTTTCCAGCATTCATGTTCGTGTTGCCGCCGACAGTAACTGAGCCGTTGCCGTTACCATTGCCGGTCACATCGAGTTCCATCGAGCCTTCAAACAATGTTAACAAATTAAGAACCGTCGGCTTGATTTTTGCAACTTCTTCTGCCGTAAGTTCGATGATAAATTCGCCTTTCGCATCCGCTTTCACTTTCCCAAGCGCTTTCAACACTGCTCCAAAACCGATTTTCACGTCTTTTTCAAGCTTCTTGCCTTCCTTGTGTTCCCATGGAAGTTCCAGTTCGATTACGACATTGTCTCCGGATACAGCTTGGGCTTTCACAAGGTTATCCCCTTTGAACCATCCAAGGTGAAGCCCGTTGTCATGGCGCTCGATCAGGTTCGGATAGACGAGTGATATGGAACCGTCCGCATCCACTTTACCGTCCGAGTTGTACCAAAGACTCAGCAGTGTAGGGATTTTCTCTTTGTCCCACAACTTTGCCGCCCCTTCGAGTTCAACCAAGACGTACAAGTGGCCGTCGTCCCACATTAAACGGTAAAAGCCTTTTGCGCCGGTGGTGGCGTCATTGAATGCGATTTTGTCGACTTCCTGCCACTTCGCATCTATTTTACCGTCGATGCTTAGTACGCTCTCTACGTGTGACCCAGTGTCCCCCGTTGCGTATGCGCTTGCGGGAATTGACAGAGCCACCGCCGCCGAAAGGATGATTGAACTCCACTTTTTCATGCTCCCATTCCTCCTGTCCCAATTCGGGAATATATGTCATTCTTCCTTCTTTTCACCACGTCAAGGGTCTTTAAAACAATAAAACGACCCATTTTTAAGAAAAATAATAAAAATATGAACGGACGCTCATTATTACAGGAAAATCCATTGGGGTTCATCAGAGTCTTTTGCAAAGCAATGCACATAGCATGGAGGTAAAGGAGTGGTGGAATGCCGAAATACGGAATTATTGTGGATTTATCAGAGAGAAAATTACATTTGCTGGACGGAGCTAATGTAGTAAACACATATCCGGTGGCTATAGGCAAAATGCTTACTCGCACTCCTACTGGACACTATACGATCATGAACAAACAGCCAAACCCCGGCGGTCCGTTCGGTGCCTATTGGATGGGTTTGTCCAAACCGCATTACGGCATTCATGGCACGAATAACCCATCTTCGATTGGAAGAGCAGTTAGCCACGGCTGCATTCGGATGTACAATGAAGATGTCGTGCAATTAGCGAATACGGTGCCGATTCATACCCCCGTAACGATTAGGCCTTAAGGACCCGTTTGAAAGCTTAATTGCCCGGGTAATTAAATAGAATTGCATTCAAAAGGGGGCCCTGAATCAGGGTCCCCTTTTACTTACGCGGCTGTAGTTATAATTCCGGCTGTCTCCCTTTAATGCCGTATGCGCTTCTTCTGTTTACCAGTATATCGACCTTATCCTTCGGTATTTCATCCACATTGCCGAGGAGCTTCGCATGAAATACGACCTTTGCCAACATCTCCAGCGAATCCATTTTGTAGTACGCGGTCATGAGATCTTCACCGACTGCTACAGCCCCGTGGTTTTTGAGCAGGAAACAGTCATGGCTGTCGATTATGCCGCTGAATGAGGCTGACAGCTCGGGAGTGCCGGGTGTCCCGTATGGAGCGATCGGCACTTTGCCGAGCTCCAGAATCGCTTCCGGCAAAATGTAACGATCGAGCGGAATGCCGGCTACCGCAAAGGCCGTTGAAATCGGGGGATGCGCATGCACGACGGCTCTTACATCCGGACGGGATCGGTAAATCGTCAGATGCATCAATGATTCGGAGCTCGGTTGATATGTACCCTCGATGATATTTCCTTCCAGGTCGATAATCGTGAGCATGTCCGGCTGCAAAAATCCTTTGCTTTGGCGGGTCGGAGTCATCAGAACCCGATCGTCGGCGATTCTGGCGCTGATGTTGCCGTCATTGGAAGCCACCCATTCCTTATCATACATTCTCTTCCCTATATCGATGATTGTGTTTTTCAATTGTTCGATTTTCATAGCTCCCTCCATTTCTCGTACTCCCCTATACTTTAGTCGGTGGAATCGCGTTTATGTATAATATATATCTTGATGGGTAACGTATGTATATAGGCTTGATAAGCGGCTTTCCAAAAAGGAGTCTGAATAGACAATGTTCGATTGGGTCAGGCGGGTTAATTTACTCTGGTTCTTCTTCTTTTTTGCTCGCTTTTCATATGCTTCTCTATTATGCACAAGGCACTCCCAACTGGTTCTTTTGTCGTTTTTGACGGCATCTGTGGTCGACACCTTGATCCTTGGGGCCTTGCAGTTTCTATTGTTCGGGATTAGAGGGCGGCAGAGAGGGAAGTAATTGGCTAATTATGTGAGCGGTCCTTTTGGACCGCTTTTTTTTTGGCTTATCGGGTAATAACAGGTCGAATAAGCTATTTGGACGGGACTTTGTATCCGGTTACAAAAGCACTTCCCTAAAAATTCCAGCCTGCTATGATTTGAATACCGGGAGACGGCTCTGCATCTACATGGGTTGCCTGCAACGGTAAGAAAATCAGAGGAGGATTTTGTTTAATGAGGAGACCTAAAGTACTAAGCATAGCTACATCCATTTTACTCGCAAGCAGCATCATCGTGCCCTCTTCCGTTTTCGGGGCAACTAAAAGCTTCAATGCTAACCCGTCCGTAATGGATGTGGGCAGCAAACTGCGCGCGGATACTGTGGCCGCAGCGAAAGCGGAGCATCGCGTGGACTTCCCACTCGAGGGAGCGGACGCCGCCGGCGGAACCGCAGCTGCCCAAAGTGTCACACCAGATGATGTCGGAACGAAAGTGGTGCCTTGGGTAGTAACTGACTTTATGAACAGCGGTTATACACTAAGAAACTTCACACTGCGTGCGATCGGCACCTACGGTGAAGTTTGGGTAGCCAATAACTTGAACTTCCCAGCCGGCGATCCTCGGAACTCGATGGTTACCATCACCGATACTCAAGTTAACTATTTGTTAAACGAGTTCGATACTCGGATGTATGAAAAAGAAGTGGAATTTTTTGCTCCCCCTGCGGAACGCAAAGGAGAGCACGGATATTTGCCGGAATATTTTGATGACAGCGGACGCGTTGTCATTCTGATAGATAACATAAGAGATGAAGGCTATAGCGATTCGAATTATCCGAGCTACGTCGCCGGATACTTTTCTCCTACGGTCAGCGATTTCACCGATCGCAACGTCATGACGATAGACGCATTCGATTGGGTTAACCGTACAGGTCCTAACGCAGCCAAACCGTATCTGTATGAAGGCGTGTTCGCTCACGAGTTCCAACACTTGCTGCACAGCGATACGGATGGTGCGGAAGAGAACTTCGTTAACGAGGGTTTGTCCGATTTCGCCCAATTCCTTGTCGGATACGGCCATTCCCAAGGTCATGTCGATTTCTTCATGAATAACCTTCGCAATTCATTGACCATCTGGGGTGACCAGACGGATCTCCAGATCCTTGGTGATTACGGGGCCGCCTACTTGTTCCAACTGTACCTTTACGATCAGTATGGCGAAAGTTTTATCCAAAAAGAGTTCCACAACCAGAAGCTAGGCATTGACGGCGTGAATGATACATTGGCGCAAGTCGGTGCCGGCAAAACATTTGCGGACACTTACGCCGACTTCATGACCGCGATTATGGTCGACGGCAAATATAAAGGCGATAATGCCTTCAATTTTAACTCCATTGATCTGAAGCCGAATGTCCAGGGCTCTCAGCTCGGCGACAATGTTGCCCCGGCCTGGGGTACCGATTTCAAGGTCATCACACCTGACAAGAAAATTGAAAATCTCTACTTCAAAGGGATCGACTTCCTCAGAACGAACTGGACTGCTGCAGCAGATGCCGACAAGGGTCAAGTACTGTGGGGTAACATGGGTGATCTTGCAGACAACTTCTTAATTAAGCCGTTAGATCTTACCAATGTAACCGCACCGTCCATCACTTTCGATACAAAATACGACATTGAGGAACAGTGGGACTTTGGCGTGGTTCAAGTGTCCACTGACAATGGGCAAACCTGGAAATCTCTGGCTAACGCGAATACCCGTGAAGATCTAGTAGAAGATGGACACCCTAAAATCAGAGCCAATTTACCGGGATTTACTGGAACTAGCGACGGATGGACAACGCAAACCTTTGATTTAAGCACATATGCCGGCCAAAAAGTACTGCTGGGCTTCCGGTATATTACTGACTGGGGCGCGAATGGATCCGGCTGGTATTTGTCCGACCTTAGGCTCAATGGTGTGACGATCGATCCAATGACCTCGACCGACGGCTTTATGAGCTTAGAGAAAGCAACCGGCAAATATGTCGATTACCAAGTTTCCTTTATCGGTTACAAGAAAGGTGAAGCTAAGCCAAAGGTACTTCGCTTCCCTAACCTCCTCAACATGTCTGAACAAGATCGAATTGACCTGCGCGACATGGTGCACAGCTCGGAGTATTCCAAAATCGTCATGATGACGACCTTTGCGGCTCCAGCAGGCACCAACGGCAGTGTTAATTACGAGTACGATGTGGTCATGAAAGACAGCACGAAAAAAACAAAAACAAAGTAATCGTTCACGGTACGTGAGGCTGCGGGGGTATGATCCCGCAGCCTTTTTAGTTCGTATAAACCCCCTTAAATTGCAAATACTACCTTTCAATCTTTACATCGATTCGGAGGGATAGCTTGCGAATAACCATGGGGCTCGTTTTGGGGCTTTATTTTCTTTTTCAAGCGACTCCTGTACTGCCGGGGCACACTGTCATGACATCAGCCGTAGTTCCCCCGGTTATAGTGGACGACGATAACGATAATACACAATCCAATACCTACCGGACACGCGCGCGCCGAGGAGGCTACCGATCACCTAGAAGTGGTTACACAGGCGGTGATCGGACTGGAGTCACTCCCGGACGTAATCCGGGTGCTAACGCTCCCGGCAATCGTGCCCCTGGCACCGCTCCAGCGAGCCGGTTCGGAGGTTTTTTCGGAGGATTGCTTGCCGGAGGTTTGATCGGCAGCCTGCTCAATCCATTCGGCTGGGGAGGCAACGGCGGCTTCTCGATCCTTGGAATAATCTTTTGGGCGGTTATTCTTTATTTCGCTTTCCGTTTTTTCCGCAGAATGTTCGGCAACGCTCGTTAACAAGCTGCACCGCGACAAAACATTCGGCCTGTAAACAACGATATTAAACATCACTAATGCGCCGCATTCACAAAGATACCGTTGATTAGTGATGTGAAACATCGCTAATCTGGGGGAACTCAAGCTAAACTCGTTTATTCAACTAGCAAGTATGATGAAAAACATCGTTATTCCACTTACCTGCAGTCACTTTTTCGCAATAACGATATAAAACATCGTACTTTTGCACTTTAGCAGCCCGCCCACTAAAATAAAGTCCTCATAGAACCCTCGGTCAATAAGCTGGGCACTTAAGCCAGCTCTTGGGTTTCTTTGCTTGCGGCATCGAGAAATAGATCCCTGGTCATCCGCTCACCAAGGTGCCGGACCCGCTATGTACAAGTATACAAAAAAGGGGCTGTCTCAAAAGGTCATAAACTGACCTGAGAGATAGCCCTTCTTTTTTTTGCGCATGAAAAACAAAAAGAAACCGCATTTTGGTAAAATGGAAGTACCAGCAACCATCCCCAAAGGAGCGATTTCTTTGTACATTCAATATACCATGGACCAACTTACCCTGCCAATGGATCTTGAGGAAGACATCCCCGAAAACCACCTCGTGCGAGTCGTCAATGCAGCAGTAAACAGGCTCAGCGACAATATCTTCGCTTCCGCTTACCCGGGCGGCGGCCGGGACAGCTATCATCCCAAAATGCTCACTAAAGTTATTGTTTATGCCTACACTCAGCGGATCTACTCCTCTCGTCAGATCGCGAAAGCGGTTCGCGAGAACGTCATGTTCATGTGGATTGCCGGCAGACAACGTCCGGATTTCCGCACCATCAACCGGTTTCGTTCTGAGCGAATGAAAGAGGTACTCGAGAGGGTGTTTACCGCGGTTCTGCAATTTCTGGCCGAGGAGAACTACGTGCAACTCGAGCATTACTTTGTCGACGGCACGAAAATCGAAGCAAACGCCAACAAATACACGTTTGTCTGGGGCAAGGCCGTCGTTAAGAAACAGGCGAAGCTGCAGGAGAAAGTTCAAACGCTGTTCGCCACCATAGAAGAAGCAGAGAAACAAGAAGATCGGGAGCATGGCGGCCAGGATCTTAGCGAATTGGGAGAAACCGCGAAAATCACAAGTGAAAAGCTGGAAATGGCAGTGAAGCAACTGGAAGAAAGACTTCAAGCCAAACCGAAGGACAAGCCGCTTAAGAAGGCGGTGCGCGTCCTACGTAAAGACTTACTCCCTCGCCTTCGAAAGTATGAAGAGCATCGAGAAATTCTAGGGGATCGGAATAGCTTTAGTAAGACCGACAAAGACGCAACGTTCATGCGGATGAAAGAAGACCACATGCTTAACGGCCAGCTCAAGCCCGGTTACAATGTACAGATCGGCACCGAAAATCAATTTATTGTCGGATACAGTCTTCACCAACGCCCTACGGATACCCGCTGCCTAAAGCCACACTTAGAGAAGGTGAAAGCCGCTCTTGGCAAACTGCCTGGAACCATCATAGCGGACGCCGGATATGGCGGGGAAGAAAACTATGCTTACCTGGAAACCGAGCAGCTTGAGGCGCTGGTAAAGTACAGCACTTATCATAAGGAAAAATCAAAGAAGTGGCAGAAAGACATCAGCAAAATCGACAACTGGCACTACGACGAATCCGAAGATACCTGGATGTGCCCGGTAGGACGAAAGCTCGTTTTCCGTTATGAGAGTAAGGAAGAGACCCCGAGTGGATTTGAAATCCGGCATCGCCATTACCGTAGTACGAGTTGCGAACACTGTCCACTCAAGCCCTCCTGTACGAAAGCACAAGGGAATCGGGAGATAAAGGTCAGCCTGCGGTACATGCGCTACAAGCAGCAGGTGCGGGATAAGCTCCGAAGCGAAGAAGGTTATGCGTTATCGGTTCGGAGGATGATTGAACCGGAAAGTGTGTTTGGACAAATGAAAAGTAACCGGGGATTCCGGCGATTTCTGCTTCGAGGCTTGCCGAAGGTAAGCTTAGAGGTCGGATGGCTTTCTCTTGCGCATAATTTACTCAAGAAAGCGGCAATCGACCAAAACAGAAACGGGACGGAGCAGAAGTAGCCCTCTGCTCCATCCCGTTTTTGTCATTGCAATGCTTTTTTCGTTAAGTGAGCTGCCTCACAAGCGAGCGTACTTACTTTTGAGACAGCCCCTTCTTTTATACTCACAACCGAATTATTCGAGATTGGCGTGTCTGCCGTACATTTTCGTCGTGTCCATACCCTTTTTTTCCATGAGCCGTAAGATCAGTGCATCGCAGAACAGCAATACAGTCTGCTCGAACAGAGAACCCATGGGCTGTATCGACCGGGCATCCGCGACGGATTTGTCTTTCGGCGAGCCGGGCAGCTTAACGCTTATGTCCGCAGACTTTGCGATCGTCGACTCCGGCACAAGGGTGATGGCCGCCACCGAACCGCCCAAGCTTTTCGCTTTGGCGGTCCATGGATACCAGACCTTTCGTTTCGCCCGATCCGGAAACGACGATGAGCAGGTCTTCGCCTGTAAAGCTGGGAGTTACGGTCTCACCAACCACATAAGCGTCGATGCCCATCTGCATCAGCCTCATCGCGAACGATTTTGCCATGAGCCCCGAGCGGCCTGCGCCGGCAGTAAATATTTGACTGGATTGCAAGATTCGATCGGCCAGCTGTTCTGCTTCTTCTGCGGAGATCTCGTTCGGGGACCGTTGTAATTCTTTAAGGATTTCAGTCAAATAAGTTAAAGTCTGCATAATTGCCGCTTAACCTTGCTTGATCAATCTTTGCATTTCGGCCGCCGCCGCACGCTTGTCGGCTTGTCCGGTAATGCCGCCGCCCACAATAACCAGATCCGGCTTGGCTTCGATGACACCGGGCAGCGAATCAAGCTTGATTCCGCCGGCTACGGCTGTTTTGGCGTTTTTCACGACGCCTTTGATGGTTTGCAAATCTTCGAAGGAATTTTTGCCTACAACCTGAAGATCATACCCCGTGTGCACGCAAATATAGTCTACGCCTAGAGCATCCAGCTCCCGGGCACGTGTTTCGATATCCTTCACGCCGATCATATCGACGAGGATTTTTCTGCCTTGCTTTTTCGCCTCTTCCACAGCACCCTTGATCGTCTCATCTTCCGCTGCACCCAGTATAGTGACGATATCCGCGCCGGCTTCCGAGGCCTTCATGACTTCATAGCCCGCAGCGTCCATGACTTTAAGATCGGCCAGCACTTTCAAATTCGGAAAGGCTTGTTTCATTTCCTTGACCGCTCTAAGTCCTTCGTTGATGACTACCGGCGTTCCGATTTCTACGATATCGATATAGTCTTCAACCTCTTTGACCAGTTTAATGCCTTCCGGAATATCCACAAGATCCAGCGCCAATTGAAGTTCCATCAAGTTCACTCCTAAGATGTCGTTTGTTAGTTATAATGCATTATCATTTGTTTGAAACATGATTAATATTAAATTTATGTTTACCAAAAAGGAAGTACGCACTAATTAGTGACGTAGTATCCAAAAAGATACTATCGGATTCTTTCCTCATGCTTGAATCCCCAATCCGCCATCACGTCAAGTACCCCCCGCAGCGTTTGCCCGTATTCCGTCAGCGAGTATTCGACTTTAGGCGGCACTTGCGTATATATTTTGCGGTCGATGATCCCGTCTTGCTCCAATTCCCTCAGCTGCTGCGTCAGCATCTTTTGTGTAATGTCCGGCATATCCCTTTTTAACTCGCCGAACCGCTTCACACCTTCCGTCAAATGACACAGGACGACCGGCTTCCATTTTCCGCCGATCACTTTAAGTGTCAGCTCGACTGAACGTTTAAATTGTAGGTCCCCCATGGCCAGTAAGCTCCTTTAGTTTCTTTCAGGGTACTATGTTACACAAAAGTGTGTAGTTGTTTCAAACGACCGTTTGATCAATAATAAATGTATTATGCTCTTATTATCGATTTGTTTGCCGCCTGTTTAGGGTAACTTACATACTGAATCGAGACGTAAAATAACACAACCGGGAGAGATCAGAATGGAATTACGCAACAAAACGGCAATTATTACGGGCGCGGGCAAAGGGATCGGCAAAGCCTGCGCTATCGCTTTAGCGAAGGAAGGGGTAAACCTGGGCATCGTCGCCAGAAGCGGTATCGATTTGGCCGCTCTGAAGGCGTCATTGTCCGGCACCTACGGAGTCAAGGTGCAGATTGCCGCCGCGGATATTTCGAACAAAACGGAAGTGGACAGCGCAGTGAGCACGATCGCGGAGAACTTCGAGTCCGTCGATATTCTGCTTAATAATGCGGGCACCGCTCAGTTCGGCACCGTGCTGGATATGGATCCGGAAGAGTGGGAACGCATTGTCCGGGTGAATCTGATGGGAACATATTACATGACCCGCGCAGTTCTGCCGACGATGGTAAAGCAAAATGGCGGGGACATTATTAATATCGCATCGACAGCCGGGGAAAGAGGATTTGCGACGGGCTCCGCTTACTGCGCTTCCAAGGCCGGCGTGTTGGGTTTTACCGAAGCGCTCATGCAAGAAGTACGTAAATCCAACATCCGTGTCACCGCACTTAACCCGAGCACCGTCAATACCGAGCTTGCCCGAAACACGGGTTTAAACGTCGGAACCAAGGATCGGATGATGCAGCCGGAAGATGTGGCGGAGCTCGTGATGGCCGCGCTGAAATTACCGCCAAGGGTGTTCATTAAGAGCGCCGGCATCTGGACAACTAATCCTCAGTAGGAGGTTCAAGCACCGATGAGTGAAAGCAATGCTAGCAATCAAGGCCGTAAGACGATTTATGATGTTCCGATATCCATACTGGATCTGGCGCCCATTGTCGTGGAAGCGACAGCCGCGGATTCCTTTCGAAATACTCTGGACCTCGCCCAGCACGCGGAAAAATGGGGCTACAACCGTTACTGGCTGGCCGAGCACCACAATATGCCGGGTATCGCGAGTTCGGCGACATCGCTGGTCATCGGATATGTCGCACAAGGAACCGAGCGGATCCGGGTAGGCTCAGGCGGAATCATGCTGCCGAATCACGCTCCTCTCGTTATCGCGGAGCAGTTCGGCACACTCGAGTCGCTGTATCCGGGCCGCATCGATCTTGGACTGGGCCGAGCACCGGGGTCCGACCAAGCGGCATCGCGTGCGATCCGACGCGGGTTGCAAAGCGGCGGCGAGGATTTCCCGGAGCTGGTCGACGAGCTTCGTTCTTATCTCGAGCCTTATTCCGAGTCGAAAGCCGGACGCGTAAGGGCCATTCCCGGCGAGGGGCTGAACATCCCGATCTGGCTGCTCGGTTCGAGTGGATTCAGCGCGCGGCTTGCCGCAGAGCTGGGGCTTCCTTTTGCTTTTGCCAGCCATTTCGCTCCGGACTATTTACTGCCGGCTCTGCAGCTGTATCGCGAAAATTTCCGTCCGTCGGATGTGCTGAAGGAACCTTATGCCATGGTAGGCATTAACGTGATCGCAGCCGACACGGATGAAGAAGCCCGCAAGCTGCACACGTCTCAGCAGCAGCAGTTTCTGAACCTTATTCGCGGCCGTACGGGTAAATTAAACCGTCCTGTACTGCCGGAGAGCATGGAGACGATTTGGACGGATTACGAGAAGTCTCATGTGGAAAAAATGCTGGCTTACTCGGCCGTAGGTAATAAAGCCACGGTTCGAGACCGCTTGTCAGCTTTGCTGGACGAAACGGGAGCGGACGAGTGGATTGCTGCAGGGCAGATCTACGATCACCAAGCCCGGCTGCGGTCTTATGAAATTTTAGCCGAAGCTATAAAAAAGGATTAAACAAAAACGGATTGCCTTCTTAACCGGAAGGCAGTCCGTTTTTTACGGCTATTCATGGTCTTCTTTACGACCGGACTTCTGTTTCCTGAGAGCCGCGCGATAATCCGTATCCGAGATGGACGGTTTTGTTGAAGAAGACCGCCCGCCATTGATCGGCGGCCGGCTTTGAAACTGTCGCAGCGCACTGCGATAGCTGTTGTCCTCCATAAGCGTTTCATTCGCGGCTTTTGCCGGTTCTGCAGCCGGTTCTAGAGCCGCCCTGCTTTCCGCCGGTTCAACGGATTCCGCGGGTTCATTCCCGTGTGCGTTTCCAGTTTGCGGCGAGCGCCGGGATGAGGCTCTTACATTAAAAACAATGAGCAATACAAGTACAACAACGGCGGCAATACCGTAACCGAGGAGCATCGCTCAGCCGCCTCGAGACGTGCTGAATTTGGAGGTCAATAAAGCCACCCTTTTTCCCAAAGCCCGTCCGAGCGCGAGGTCGTCTTCCTTCGGCAAGTTCGGGGGATCATCAGGAGAGGCTTCCACCGGACAGGTGATTCCAACTCCATAATACGAGCCGTACAGCGCATTTTCAGGTATGTTGGCGGGCAGGCCGGCGATAATCATTCCTTGATGGAGCATCGGGGTGATCAAATTGAGCATCGTCGCCTCGACCCCCCCGTGTTCCGTGGCGGTCGTGCAAAATACGGCACCGACTTTATCGATCAGCTTGCCTTCCGCCCACAAATGGCCCAATTTGTCGATCCACGTTTTCAAACCTGCGCTTATCGTACCGAAATGACCGGGACATCCCCATATTATGGCATCCATATCCACAAGGTCGCGAACATTGGCACGATCGACCCGGTTCAGATGAACATTCGCGCCTTCCACCTGCCTGGCCCCTTCCGCTACAGCCTCCGCCAAAACTTCCGTATGTCTGTTTTCGCTGTCATAAACAACGTAAATATTCAAGCCCACACCTCCTCCAGCTAACGGATGAATTTACTTTGTCTCCATTAGACAAGCAATATTCCCCTGCTGAATTGTTATTGAGAGCCCTCCGCAGGTATAAGACCATCCCGCCCGAGACAACCTACACCACATCCACTACAACACCAATTGAAGAAAGGAACCCCTCAACATGAAGAGTTCCCGCATTGTACTTGTGAATCTCGTCGTTATTTTACTGCTTCTCGTCGGGGGTGCCGCTGCGTTTTACTACTATCAGCAGTCGGTCAATTACATCTCAACGGATAACGCAAGAATCGAGGGACAACCGCTCACGATATCGGCACCGGCAGCAGGTCGGCTGTCCGAATGGCGCGCCAGGGTAGGAGAAGAGCTGACGAGCGGCGAGCGCATCGGCGCAGTGGCATCGGCTGCAGGAACCGTCGGCATTACGGCGCCCGCCCGGGGAACGATCGTGCAGCAAACCGCCGTTGTCAATACGTTGGTCGCGGCAGGCGCTCCTCTTGCGCGCGCCTACGATTTGGATAACTTGTGGGTTACGGCCAACATCGACGAAACGGATATCGATGATGTTTCGGTGAACCAGACTGTCGACATTGACATCGCGGCTTTTCCGGGCACCACTTTGACAGGCAGAGTCTCGCAAATCGGTTTGGCGACCGCCGGAACATTTTCCCTGCTGCCAACCCAGAACACAACAGCTAACTATACTGCGGTTACCCAGGTTGTACCGGTCAACATATCCGTTGACGGATACCGCGGTTTGAACATTATCCCGGGGATGAGCGTGTCCGTCCGAATACATAAATAAGGGAGAGACGCTCATGGCAAACGAGAGACTCGGATCCACGATCGGCGTTCTCGTATTCGGCATGTTCGTGGCCTTTTTGAATCAGACGATGATTAATGTCGCCATTCCGCATATGATGACCGAGTTAAACGTATCGGCGACGACCGTCCAATGGCTCGCCACAGGGTTCATGCTGGCCAATGCCGTTATGATACCGATCAGCGCTTTTTTAATGGAAAGCATCCCCACGCGGGTGTTATTTATTTCAGCCATGGGCCTTTTCACCCTCGGCTCCCTCATTTGCGCTGTCGGCCCTTCATTTGCGATCATCCTCATCGGGCGGATCATTCAAGCGATCGGCGCCGGCATCATGATGCCGCTCGTGACCAACATTTTTCTGAGAGTATTTCCTCCTGAGAAAATGGGCGCCGCCATGGGTACAATGGGGATCGCAATGATGTTCGCCCCGGCCGTAGGCCCTACGTTCGCGGGATGGGTGTTGGCGGAGCACTCTTGGCGGGTTTTGTTCTTTCTAATGATTCCGCTCGGAGTGTTGGAAATCGCATTGGCCATGCGCATATTGTCCAATGTGCTGAAACTCAGCTATCCGAGGTTCGACTGGCCGGGTGCCGTTTTTTCCACGATCGGGTTCGGCGCATTGCTTTATGGTTTGAGCGAGGCAGGCAGCCAAGGCTGGGGAGACACAATAGTCAGGTTATCCATCATTATCGGAATTTTGTTTCTGCTGTTCTTCGTATGGAGGCAATTCTCAATCGATTACCCGTTGATGAACTTGTCCGTATTCCGGTTTAACGTGTTCTCGCTCACGACAATCGTCAGCTGTGTGGTCAATATGGCGATGTTCGGAGCGATCCTGCTGCTGCCGATCTACATTCAGAACATCCGCGGTTACACGGCGCTGCAGTCCGGGCTTCTCATTCTGCCGGGGGCTCTCATCATGGGAGTGATGTCACCGATCGCCGGTGCCTTGTTCGATCGTGTGGGCATTCGTCCTCTGGCTTTAATAGGTTTGTTGATCACAGCAATCACAACGTACGAATTTACACGCTTGACCGCGGAAACGACGTATACCCATTTGCTCTGGCTTTACGCCTGGAGAAGCTTCGGCATGTCCTTTATCATGATGACCATCATGACTGCGGGACTGAATCAACTGCCGCCGCGCCTCAAAAGCCACGGCACAGCCGCAGCCAATACGGCGAGGCAGGTGGCCGCCTCATTCGGCACGGCCTTGCTGGTCACTGTCATGTCCACACGGACAACCGAACATTTGGCGACATACGCCAATACGCTCACCTTATACAATCCGACCTTTGTCGAATCGGTTACCCGGTTTCAAGCGGGTGTCGCCGCTGCCGCCGGACTGCCGCCGGAAGCCGCGGGCGCCTATGCCACGTCATTAATTGGCGGGTTGGCACTAAGAGAAGCGACCATTAGCGGAATCAACGACGCTTTTGTCGTGGCCACGGGCATCACCATACTGGGGCTCATTATCTCCTTCTTTTTACGCAGACCGAGAAAAGCTTCTAGTGATTAGGATTGGCTTCGATAACGGACACGGCCTTGGTAAGCTCCTTTAACACGTCCGATTGCATTTGGGCATTCATGTAAATCGCCTTTATGTAAGCTTCGCCTTGTGTGGTGGAAGTGTAGCGGGGTGTGAGCTGGTTTAAAGCCAGCAGCAGAATATCCAGCTGACATTTGCTGCAGTGACATTTCAGAATACCGGGCTTCAGGAACTGATCCTGGAAAAAGTTTTTCACAATCGGCTCCATCGCATTAACGATCGGCAAATTCCG
This sequence comes from Cohnella kolymensis, assembly GCF_000829465.1. GTDB lineage: Bacteria > Bacillota > Bacilli > Paenibacillales > Paenibacillaceae > Cohnella > Cohnella kolymensis. Next base: position 141,735 of record NZ_JXAL01000001.1, read on the forward strand.
GTCTAGCTCCATATTCATTCTCCTTCGCACAAAGGTGCATAACAAACATTCTATATTCCGCCTGCCTAGGATTCAACACCCTATTCGTCGGGGTAATAAATAATACAATTATTTACAGTAAAAGGAGGCGGCTGCTATGTTCATACACGGCAAACGAATCGGACGGAAGTTATATGTCAAAATGCGTTCAGGAACATGGGTTGAACTGGGGCTGTTTGCTAAAACGGATCATTTGTTCCCTGGTATATAACTTAAGTTTCGATGATGCTCGACTGTTTATATAACCGGTGCCTTGCGGCGCCGGTTATTTTTTCATTTTCCATGTTAAACTAAATGTAAATTAAAGAAGCTGGAATGAAGGGAGAAACGGAACGTATGTCTTCATCGCTGCAACCGAAGCTAAACCGCGAGTATATTGTCAATCTATTGGAGGAACTGCTCCTTATTCCGAGTCCGAGCGGATTCTGCATGAACATTATGCGAAGGATTCAGGAAGAAGCTTTAAATCTGGGATATAAGTTCGAATTGACGCCAAAAGGCAATGGAATCATTACGATACCGGGACTGTCGTCGGCGAACGAGGCGCTTGGGTTGACCGCACATGTCGATACTCTCGGCGCGATGGTGCGCTCGATCAAACCGAACGGTATGCTTCGCTTTACACCGATCGGCGGCTATGCGATGCAAACCGTTGAAGGGGAATATTGCCTCATACATACGCGGGACGGCCGGCAATACGAGGGAACCGTATTGTCCACCAAGCCCTCTGTGCATGTTTACCCGGATATGCGGGATCAGAAGCGTGACGAGGCGAACATGGAAATTCGCATCGATGAAATGGTGAGAACAAAAGAAGAAGTCGAGAAGCTTGGAATTGCCGTAGGCGATATCGTATCCTGGGACCCCCGCACCCGTGTCCTGCCCAATGGCTGGATCAAATCCCGGCATCTCGACGACAAAGCCAGCGTTGCCGCTCTGTTCGGTCTGTTGGATTGGCTGAAGCGGGAAGGCAAGACCCCGGTGCGAACGGTTAAGCTGATCTTGTCGACCTACGAAGAAGTAGGGCATGGCAGCTCCTATATCCCGGCTGATATTACGGAATTCATCGCAGTCGACATGGGCGCTATAGGGGACGATCTGTCGGCGACGGAGCGGGATGTCTCGATTTGCGCCAAGGATTCCACCGGACCCTATGATTACAACATGACCTCGAAGCTCATCGATTTGGCCAAACGGGAGAATCTGCCTTTCGCCGTTGACATCTATCCGCAATACGGCTCCGATGCTTCCGCTGCACTACGCGGCGGCAGCAATATCCGCGCCGCTCTGGTCGGACCGGGCGTGCACGCATCGCACGGAATGGAGCGGACGCATGCCGATGCGGTCGTCAGCACAGCTGCCTTGCTGATCGCATATATCATGGAGCCTTGATAAAAAAATTTATTACGTTCTTCAAACCAAAATGGCGACCGAATTGGTCGCTATTTAGTTACTCCAATATATTGCAATATCGAACAGAGCGGTTAAAATTGGAATGAATGAGGCTTTATATGGGGGGGTCAAATCATGCCAAATTGCCGTACAAGATTGCTTAACGCCTCAATCAGTGCAGTTATCGGAGCGGTACTATATCTCATTATCTCTTTGGCATTTGGCAATGAAATTAGTGATTGGCGCGCCCCTTTGTTTTTCTTTGTGACTGCATTTGTGATTGATTTTTTCGTCAAAACTGTTCCCATTTGGAATAGGAAAGATAAGTAACTGCGTGCAATTTGCACCTCAGAACGGAACCCGTTACTCGCAAGCAGGTTTCTCTGTAGCCTCGCCTCAAGCGATGCTCTTACTCTCTGGTTTTGTTCCGGTAATATTGCGATAATAGAGTCAGAAGTTTTGCTAATATGAGGGGCGGGGTGTTACGGTGGGGCCTTTTTTCCAGTGATTTGCTGCAGGATAAAATCGTGCTGATTACAGGCGGGGGTACGGGACTCGGGCGCGCGATGGGAGAAAAGTTTCTGGCGTTAGGGGCCAAGCTTGCCATCGCCGGACGCCGCGAAGATGTTTTACTGCAGGCGGCGCAGGAAATGAGCCTCGACGGCAACGAAGTGTTCTATCATGCGTGCGACGTTCGCGACCCTGCACAAATTCAATCGCTCATGGACGCCGTTGAGAAGAAATATGGCCGAATCGATGTGTTAATCAATAATGCCGCGGGCAACTTCATAAGTCCTACCGAACGCCTGTCTCCGCGCGCCGTCGACGCTGTATTGAACATCGTTCTGCACGGCACTTTTTATGCGACGTTGGAAGTCGGCAAGCGCTGGATCGAACAAGGAAACCAGGGTACTATCCTCAATATTGTAACGACTTACGCCTCGACAGGATCGGGTTTTGTCGCTCCTTCAGCCGCAGCCAAAGCAGGCGTGCTGGCATTGACCCGTTCGCTCGCCGTCGAGTGGGCCAGATATGGTATTCGCCAGGTCGCCATTGCGCCGGGCCCGTTCCCGACGGAAGGAGCGTGGTCGCGCCTCTCCCCTACACCTGAACTGGAGGAGAAAATGCTGAACCGCGTACCCCTGCGCCGGGTCGGTGACAAAGACGAGCTTGCGAACTTGGCGGCATACTTAATTTCCGATTATGCGGGGTATATCAACGGCGAGGTCGTGACCATCGACGGCGGCGAATGGCTGCAGGGCGCCGGACAATTCAACGACCTGCTCGAGGTTACCGACGAGCAATGGGACATGCTCGCGCAAATGACCCGCAAGGGTAAATAGCTTGCTCAACGCAAGCTGTAAGCCGCCCGCAGCGGCTTAAATCGCCGCGCGATGCATAACCGGTTTCCAAATTGTGTAACCTAACGTTACTTATCCTGCAGTCGGGAGGTTACAACAATGCCGTCAGAAGAAATTCAGCAGCCGGACACGGCCCCGCAGCAAGCGGAAGCGCCTACTGAATCCGCTGTGGAAGAAGCAGCGGACAACGAGGAGCAAGATTACGTTCACATCGAATGGGCGGGCTACATCTGAAAACAATTAAAATGGCCGACACCGTTTAACCGGAGTCGGCCATTATCCGTTACCTCACCAAAAATCCCACCTGCGAATCACTCTTGTCCGTCAACCACACCCGCTTGCTTCCCTTTTTCAGGTCGATTTTCAAGTCGTCGATGAGCCGTTCCAAATCTACCTGATCCTCGTAATGCTTCTGCAGCGCAGCGGACACGAACAATTCGTTCAACTGCGCGAAAGAGAACCCTTCCGTCCGGCGCGCGGCCTCTTCTACAACTTCCGGGCTGACAATCCGCTGCAAGCCTTTCCGCGTCAAATAGTGGACTCGAAGCCGTTCATCCGGCTGCTTCACCTCGTATGCGCGGTCGAATCGTCCGGCACGATTAATGAGCGCGGGGTCGATTTTCTCCGGGTAATTCGTCGTGCCGATGAGGAAAATCCCTTCCCGCGAAGTCGCGCCGTCCAGCGTATTCAGGAAATAGGAGCGTGCAGAGTCCGGCATGGAATCGATATCTTCAATGACCAGGATCATCGGAGCCATCTTGATTGCAGCCGAGAACACCTCCTGTATCGAATCGCTGGTCGTATGTTCCGTAATCTGCCAGTAGGCAACCGGAGCTTCCACACTTCCCGTGATCGATTTCACCAGCGTCGTTTTACCGTTACCGGGCTTGCCGTACAAGAGCACCCCGCGTTTATAAGGGATATCGTACGTTTGGAAAAACACCCGGTCCTTCAAGAAAAATTCATCGATCGAGCGGAAAATTTGTGTTTTTAAAGCTTCCTCCATCACAACATCGTCGCGCTGTACCGCACGGCTCAATTCCTCGCGGCTGCGCTCCAGGCCTTCCTTCGTATCGGTAAACACGGTGATCCGCCGTTCCCGCAGCTGCCGCTCCTGCAGATCGGCCAGAAAAACACGGAATGCCTCATCGTTCCGCGCGAAAATAATATCCTCATTCCCGATCCCGTACTGATTCCGAATCGGAATCCGCGCAAACGCAACCCCATACTCCGGGTAGCCGATCACGTTATTGTGCAGCAGAGGATAGATCTCGAACGCGGAATCACCTTTGGCCTCTTGGAATTCGATCGTTTTCTGCTCAAGAAGCTCATAGATGACCGCAAAGCGATGCGCCCCCCGGAAATCTCTGCGCACATCCTCCTGAACCCACTCCCATACGTCGTTTCCGTCATTCTGGGAGTAGAGCCCCACCTCGGACTGCAGCTTTTCGACAACAAGCTTCCTTACGCGGTCTAATGCTCTCGCGAACTGAAAGTAACTATTTTCCTCATGACCGCCCTCTTTTGCAAAAGAAAATGAGACACGGGACATCGGCATTGATATTCATATATAAAGTAGGCTCCTTATCGGGTTTGCCGGATGAAAAAAAAGACTGCAAGCCATCAGCCCACAGTCGACAAGCGTCTTTTCGTCTAATCGGTATTGTTATGATAATTCTAATAGAGAAATAGTTCAAGTAGGTTACTAGGCTAAATTTGCGCCTTCGGCAGAAATGATCTGTTCGCGTACAGCGTCCGGGATCGGGATGCTTGCTCCGGTCTTTTTGCTGATGTACACCATCGTCCCGCGTGCCGCCGCTTTCAACTGTCCTGAAGCAGCCTCGACTAGCGAATATTCCAGGTCGAAGGATGAACGCCCCAGCTTCGCGATTCTCACCCCGAGCTTAAGAGGCTCCTTGATAAAAATCTGCGACAAGTAGTGGCAGTGCATATCTGCGACTACGCAAACATTCTCTTCATTAAACAAATCCTCGGCTAATTGCAGATGATCGAGGTAATCCACGCGCCCTTGCTCGAAATAGATAAAATAGCTGACATTGTTCACATGCCCCAGCATATCCGTCTCGAAGTACCGGACCTTGATCGGTACCGAAAAATTGAATTTCTCCAGCCAGCCTTGTGCGTCCGGTACGATGTAAGGAATCTGTCTCATTCTGGTTCTCCTTCAATGATTAAAATAAACATCCGTACACAGAGACTTCGACGCAAAACGCCGTCATCCCTTTCTTTCGGCCCCCTTTTTCCCCGTTCAGTCGACATTCTTCTCTGCAAGAGGAAGGATTGTCCATTCGGACGTCGAATTATCCCATAGACATACATATGCGAAATTCGGGGTGTAACGATGAAATCATTGTATATGTTAGTGTTTTGCTCCGCACTGCTGGCCGCATGCAGCAGCTCGAAAGCCGATTCAGGATCCGCCGAACAGCATGCGCACAAACCCACCATGAATGTTACGTGGAAAGTATCCGGAAATCAAATCACCGTCAAAGTCGACACCGATCTGCACATTTCTCCGGAGCATTACGGCCAGGCGCGTGCGGACGGTGAAGGACACATTCATATGTATTTGGACCACGGCGAGAAGGTAGGCGTGAAAGAAGAGGAAAAAACATTTCCGAATCTCGAGCCGGGTAAACATAACCTAAAAGTTTCATTACATAACAACGATCACACTCCTTACGATGTGACGGAAATCATTGATTTCGAAATCAAATAATCGTCCTTAGAGGAGAACCGCTGTGTTTCGACATTTCAGTCTGCAGAATAGAATCCTCATTCTCGTCACTATTGTTACCGTATCCATGATGTCCGTCATCGTCTGGTTCGATTCATACAGCTTGCAGAAATCGGTAGAGGAAACTTATGTGAGCCAATTGAACGGAATGACCACCGCGATTAACGGAAGATATGAGGAATCTCATGAAACGAAAGACGTACAGCAAATTTTTGACTACATCCAATTTAAAAATAAAGATGTGCTGCAGCTAACCTTGTATGGAGAAGACAAAATACTTGCTTCGACAAACCGGGTACGGATCGGGCTTCCGACGCCTCCCGGATTGATCCCGCAGGTGGCAGCGAACGAGATGCTCGTCGATCATCTTCATAGAGGCGAAGACAATATTCCTGTAGACCGCCTTACCGCCCCTCTGAAGGAAGACGGAATAACGATCGGCGCTATCGAACTGCTGCTGAACACTTCAGAAAGCACAGCGTTGATCAAAAACCGCACTCTGCTCATCATCGTCGTCGGGATTTCCATCACCCTTCTCTTATTGTTTGCTCTCTCGGGCATCATCCGGAGAATGCTGATCAAACCGTTAATGAAATTACGGGAAGCGGCGCTTACCGTCAAACACGGCGTTGCATACCGGGAAATTTCATTGGACTACAGCAAGGAAGTCAATGAAGTGGCCGCCGCTTTCAATGACATGGTGCGCAACCTGGAAGGGCGTTATGAGGAATTAAGGCTGGCGATGAAAACCATCCGCAAGACGCAGCGGCAGCTGGTGGAGTCCGAGAAAATGGTAGCTCTGGGTAATTTGGTCGCAGGAGTGTCCCACGAGATCAATACCCCGATCGGCATCGGCGTAACGGCCGCCTCTTACATTGACGAGAAATCAAAAGAATTTACCGCCTTGTTTCAGCAGAACACCATGAAGCGTTCCGATCTGGAGGAATATCTGAAGACGGTCAAGGATACGACAGGCATGATTCAGAGCAACCTGCTGCGGGCGTCGGAGCTGATCAGAAGCTTCAAGCAGGTCGCCGTCGACCGCTCCTTGGAGACCAAAAGGAACTTCAAGATCAAGGAATACGTTCAGGAAGTGTTAGTGAGCTTACAGCCGAACTTGAAGAAGACAAAGCATCATGTGACCGTCAACGGCGAGGCGGACATTGAAATCGTGAGTGACCCGGGCGCAGTCTCGCAGATTGTGACCAACTTCATTATGAATTCGATCATCCACGGTTACGAGCCGGAAGACGAAGGAAGCCTTGCGATAGACATCGCGAAGCATGGCAAACAACTGACGATGCAATATTCCGATGACGGAAAGGGAATGCCTCCGGAAGTCGTGGAACAAATCTTCGACCCTTTCTTCACTACGAATCGCGGTGGAGGAGGAACCGGCCTCGGTATGCACATCGTATACATCTCGTCACCCAGTCACTGGGCGGCACGATCAGATGCGTCAGCAAAGTCGGTGCCGGCACGACGTTTATCATTCAAATTCCAATTAATGAGGGATGACATCATCATGCTTAATGATCATCAAGAGGATCTCCTTACCTTTGCTGATGAAGAGCTCAGCGACATACAGAAAGCTGCGCCTGAAGAGGAGAAATGGAAAATAGTCATCGTGGACGATGAGCATGAGGTTCATCACGTTACCAAGATGGTTTTGAACGATTTCGAATTCGACGGCAAACGTCTGGAGTTCCTGAGTGCGTACACGGAAGCCGAAGCGCTGCGCTTAATTGCAGACAATCCGGATACGGCCATCATATTATTGGATGTTGTGATGGACGAAGACGACTCCGGCCTGAAAATCGTCAAATACATACGTCAGACTCTCAAATATCAGTCGGTGCGCATCATTCTGCGTACGGGTCAGCCGGGACAGGCGCCGGAAAAGCTGGTGATCACCAATTACGATATTAACGACTACAAAGAAAAAACCAGAGCTGACCAGCCAGAAGCTTTTTACAACGATCATGGCCGCTCTTAGGTCGTATAGGGACATTATCGTAATCGAGAATAACAAAGTCGGTCTGGAGAAAATCATCAATGCGTCGGCCGACCTGTTCGAGGTCAAATCGATGAGGAAGTTTGCCTCAGGCGTCTTGACCCAACTGACCTCGATCTTGAATTTGCATAAGAACGCGCTGCACTGCAACAGCTTTGCCGTCACCAAAGGCAACGAGGAAATTTATATTCTCGCGGCTTCCGGGGATTATGCGTTCGACGAACATGACAGGATTCAGGACGTCGTTCAGCCGCATGTGCTCAAAAGTATCGAGACTGCGTTCCACGACAAGAGGAGCGGCTTCTACGACAACCATTTCACTTGCTATTTCCAGAGCAGAACGGGCATGGAGAACGTCATCTATTTTGAAGGATCCAACAAGCTGAACGAGTGGAACCGTTACCTGATTGAAATTTATTGCTCGAATGTCTCGATCGCCTTCGAAAATATTTACCTGAACGAGGAAGTAGAGAATACGCAAAAAGAAATCATCTTCACGCTGGGCGAGATTGCCGAGAGCCGTTCCAAAGAAACGGGCTATCATGTCAAAAGGGTCGCCGAGTACTGCAAGCTTCTCGCTTTGCAATACGGGCTGCCGGAAGAAGAAGCCGAGCTGATCAGGCTCGCCTCATCCATGCATGATGTCGGCAAAGTGGCCATTCCCGACGAAATCTTGAATAAGCCGGGCAAATTGTCCGAGGAAGAATTCGAAATCATTAAAAACCATACGGACTACGGCCACGCCATGCTGAAGCACTCGAACCGCGATATCATCAAAGCCGCGTCCATCATTGCCCACCAGCATCACGAGAAATATAACGGCCAAGGTTATCCGAACGGGCTGGCCGGCGAACAGATTCATATTTACGGCCGAATTACCGCCCTTGCGGACGTATTCGACGCGCTCGGGACGGAGCGGGTGTACAAGAAGGCGTGGACGCTGGAGGAGATCCTGGTTTACTTCAGGACGGAGCGCGGCGGGCACTTTGACCCCCAGCTGGTGGATATCTTCCTTAACAACCTGCCGGCAATTCTTAAAATCAAGGAACAATACTCGAAGCGTTAATAACGAAAACCGCTCCTTCCGAGAAGGAGCGGTTTCTTGCTTATTCTTGGACTTTATGTGTCGTCGATCGCATCCGCAGCGTCTATGACATTTTCATCAGGCACATCCGTTATGTCCCGCTGCAGTCTGGCTTGAGCTTCGATATTGCTTGTCATCCAATCCTCGAACGACCGATCCAACTGCGCCTCCTGATTACGGTCCTCTCTTGCGTCGGAATCGAATTCAAGATCCTCGTACAATGCCGGCCCTCCTTTGACGTTCACATTGCCTTATATTATCCGCATTTAGATACTGCCTAATTCTGTGATGGTTTTCAGCACATGCTGGATTAAGTCCGGGATATCCCCCATCTGGTCCTCGTTCACTTTGCGATGAAATTTCATTTCGACGATATCCGTGTAGACTGCAGGCTCCTCACCATATACAAAGCTTATAATTTGCGTCGGCCGATGCTCCTGTTTCCATATTGCCTGCAGCACTTCCTCCACTTGCGGACACTGTTCCTGCGCGTCCTCAACTTGCAGGTAAAACCTCAAGGTTAGCGTACAGCCCGGCGTTTCACCCGGTATTTCCAGTATCTCGACCGCCAAATCTTCTAACGAGGCTTGCAGATGAATTTCCCCCGTCACTTTCGATTGGTCCGCCAATTCGAACTGCAGGGTGAACTCCCTCGACATGTTCGACATTACCAGCTGATCCGTCCGATTGATGATCTTGATTCTCCCGCTCAGATTATCCAAGTCATAAAGCTGATTTTCAAATGCAACCTTCAAATTTTCAAAGACGGTAGGGTCGAACATAGATGATATCCTCGCAATTTTTTGTTTTTCATTACACTGTGCCGATCGACCCGCGCTCTATATTTTTTCCGTAGAATATTTCATCCATTTCCTGATTTAATTTTTCGGTAATTTCCTTCTCTTCATCCGGCGTAAGCTTATCTTTCGTATACCCGAACAAGTAATTGTTCAAGTCAAAATCTCTCAGCTTGCATTTCGTGTGGAATATATGCTCCTGATACACGTTAACGTCGATCATATGATATAATTCGATCGCTTCGTCCGGGATGTAATTCTGGATTGAGCTGATCTCATGATCAATAAACAGCTTGTGCCCGTGCACGTCTCTTGTAAAGCCGCGAACGCGGTAATCGATCGTCATAATATCGGTATCAAAAGAGTGAATCAAGTAATTCAGCGCTTTAAGCGGCGAAATTTCCCCGCAGGTCGACACGTCGATATCCGCCCTGAATGTGCTGATCCCTTCTGTCGGGTGGTATTCGGGGTAAGTATGAACGGTGATATGACTTTTGTCCAGCTGTATGACAACGTTGTCCGGCAGCGGTCCCGGCGATTCTTCGTACGATTCGGTCGGCACCTCCACGATGGGACCCTCGGATACGAGCACCGTTACACTTGCGCCTTGCGGCACATAATCTTGCTGCGCAATATTCAAAGCGTGCGCGCCGATAATATCCGCTACGTGACTAAGAATGATTTTTAATCTGTCCGAATTGTACTGCTCATCGATATATTCTAAGTAGGCCTCGCGTTCCTCTTTCGTCTTCGTATAACAGATGTCGTACATATTAAAGCTTAGCGTTTTGGTAAGATTATTAAAGCCATGTAAAGTAATGCGTTGTTCCGGCGTAAGTTCCATGATCGACTCCTCCAGTTGTTGTCATGTCCACGTAGCATTATTCCCTTTTACCCATTAATTCAAGCCTGATAGCAATAACAATCTGCTTTTGTCGATATCCCGTCGGTTCAGGAAGGATTAGTATAGCGCCGCCTTTTGACGATATCCCGTCGGTTCAGGAAGCTTTGCTATGGCGCAGTCTTTTGACGATATCCCGTCGGTTCAGGAACGAGAATTTGAGCTTTGGCCTCCTTTCCTGAGTGGTAGGGATATCGACAAAAGAGGCGGAAAACAACTACACCTGAGCGAGAGGGATATCGACAAAAGGGCGGAAAACAACTACACCTGAGTGAGAGGGATATCGACAAAAGCGCATAACAAAGACGCGGACCGAAATCCGCGCCACCTGACAAACGCTATTGATTTTTCATAACATCTTTAAAAGTATGAATGATAAAGTCCAAGTCTTCGTCCGTTGACGAGAGCGGCGGCGACAAAGTGAGAACGTTGTTGAAGCCTGCGACCGTATCCCCGTTCTTGCCGATGATCAGCCCGCGGGCTTTGCATTCTGCGATGATTTTGCCGACTGCAGGAAGAGGAAGCGGCTGCTTCGTTTCCTTGTTTTCCACTACTTCTATCCCCATCAGGAAGCCGAAGCTGCGGATATCGCCGACCAAAGGATGCTCCCGCAGCTCCTCCATTTCTTCAGCCAGCCTCTCTCCTAAAATGTAAGCTCGCTCAACGAGCTTTTCCCGCTCCAGAATTTCGATATTTTTCAGCGCCAGCGCGCAGCAAGCAGGAGTCCCTCCGAATGTGTTTACGTGCCGGAGGTGGCTGTATTCCGCTTTATTCTTGAATACTTCATAGATATCTTTACGGACGGCAGTCGCGGAAAGAGGCAGATAGCCGCTGGTCAAGCCTTTGGCCATAGTCACAATATCAGGTTTGATCCCGAAGTTCATATGCCCGAATTTCTGGCCGGAACGGCCGACGCCGCAGATGACTTCATCGATGATCAGAATCACATTGCGCCGGGTGCAAATTTTCCTGACTTCCTCCATATACACCTGATGAGGAACGATGACGCCGCCGCCTGTAATGACAGGCTCCATGATGACGGCCGCAATCGTTTCTTCACCTTCCCATACGATCGTTTCCTCAATTTCATGCGCACATTGCAGGTTGAATTCCTCCACCGACATCCCTTCCGGCCGTCTGTAGCTGTCGGGTGGACGGACGTGGAGGAAGCCATGGCCGAGCGGCTCATATTTGTACTTCCGTTGTGCCTGCCCGGTAGCAGCCAGCGCACCCATCGAATTTCCGTGATAAGCCCTGTAGCGGGAAATGAATTTGTACCGGCTGTGCTCGCCGTTCTGCTGGTGGTACTGTCTTACGATTTTAAAGGCGGTTTCATTCGCTTCCGAGCCGCTGTTGGAGAAAAAGATCACATAGTCGCCTTCAAGCCATTCATTTAATTTTTCCGCCAGACGGATGGCTGGAATATGACTTTGCGACAGCGGGAAATACGGCAGAGTGACCAATTGGTCGTAGGCGGCCTTAGCCAGTTCTTCTCTTCCGTAGCCGACGTTCACGCACCATAGCCCGGACATCGCATCCAGGTAGCGCTTGCCGTCAATGTCGGTGATCCACGAACCTTTACCGGAGACTGCAACCATAGGCGGAACCTGTTCGTTGTATGGCGTCATCGCATGCCATAGGTATTGCCTGTCTTTTGCAATAAGATCGATCGTCTCGTTGTTCAAGGACATCTGCATGCTCACCTCCACCCGATTTACTTCATGAAATGCCAGTCTTTATAAACCCGGCCTGTAACATCCGCCATGACATGCTTGATCTGGGTGTAATCTTCCAACGCATAAACCGACATATCTTTGCCGAATCCGCTCTGCTTCAATCCGCCATGCGGCATTTCCGAAACAATCGTGATGTGATCGTTGATCCATACCGTTCCGGCTTGAATACCCGCTGACATCCGGTTGGCTTTAAACACATCCCGCGTCCAGACGGATGCGGCAAGGCCATAGATCGTGTCGTTAGCCAATTCAAGCGCCTCTTCCTCGTCGCGGAAGGGCAGCACGACCAGAACCGGACCGAACACTTCTTCCTGGACGATCTCGGAATTTTGCTCGGCATCGTACAACACAGTCGGCATATAATATGCGCCTTGCGACAGTGCGGGATCGTCGGGCCGCTGCCCGCCTGCAGCCAGCTTTGCCCCAGCCTGCACGGCCCTTTCCACGAAGCCGGCCACACGGTCGCGGTGCTCCCATGAAATGAGTGATCCCATTTCGGTGCTGCGGTCCAGCGGCAGTCCGACACGAATGCGTTGTACGCGTTCCGCCAACATAGCCACAAACTCATCATATACAGAGGCTTCTACATAAGCCCGCGTTGCTGCCGTGCAATCCTGGCCGGAATTAATGAAAGCACCCATCACCGCACCTTGAACTGCCGCCTCCAAATCCGCATCCGCAAAAACGACGAAAGGCGCTTTGCCGCCCAATTCCATATGAAGCTTCTTCACCGTGCCGGCCGCTTGCTGCATGATTCTTTTCCCGGTCTGCGTGTCGCCCGTCACGGAAATCATGCGCACATCGGGATGTGTCACCAGCGCCTCACCCACGATCCCTCCGGGACCCGTCACCACATTCAGCACGCCGGGAGGTATGCCCGCCTCACTGGGCAGGCCCGCCGCCATCTCGATCGTCGTCAGCGGAGTCAAGCTTGCCGGTTTGATCACGGACCGTGTTACCTGCGGCCAGCGAAGGTCCGAGCTTCCATACAGCCATATTCATTGGGTAGTTCCAAGGAGCAATTAGGCCGACAACACCAAGCGGTTCGCGCCGAATGGAGCTTTGGTGACCCGGGACATACTCGGTTACCGCCATGCCCGGAACAACTCTCGCAGCGCCGGCAAAAAACCGCAGGTTATCAATGGAAAACGGAATATCGAACGTTTCCGTCATAATGATCGGTTTCCCGGTCTGTGCGGTCTCCAGCTGCGCAAAGTGATCGGCTCGTTCGATAAGAATCTGCGACCACTTGAGCAATAACTCCGACCGGCCGGCAGGACCAAGCGCGGCCCACTCCGAAAAAGCGCGTTTCGCTGCGGCTACCGCTTGATCGATATGATCGGCTCCACATTGGTCAACGCTTGCGATCACTGTCCCCGTTGCGGGGTTCATCACGATAAACTTCTCTTCCGAATTCACCCAGCTGCCATCAATATAACTGTGATAGTATGACGACATTTTATTTCACCCTTCCATTCTTTTTCGCAGGGAAGAAGACAGCACATTCAGCTCCTCGCGGTACTTGGTTACCGTTCTGCGGGAAATCCGCACTCCTTCCCGGTTTAAAATGTCTACAAGTTTCTGGTCAGACAGCGGCGACTGCTTGTTCTCCCGGGCAATCAGCTCCTTCAGCCTGATCTTGACTCGCTTGGCTGAGGCATGCTCCCCCGAATCGGTTGCAAGAGCGGAGCAAAAGAATTGCTTCAGTTCAAATACCCCAAACTGCGTCCTCACAAATTTGCCCTGCACCGCCCTGCTTACGGTAGATTCGTGCACTTGCAGCCTCTCGGAAACGACTCTTAACGTGAGCGGCTTCAATGCCTTTTCACCTTGGCTCAGAAACGACGCCTGCTCATCGAAGATGGCGAGGATCACCCGATACAAGGTGACTTGCCGCTGCTTAAGCCCATGAACAATCGACATTGCCGATTTGAGCTTCTCCTTCATGAATGGCACGCTGTCCCACTGCCTGTTCAACGTGAGCTGCGGGAGTGCGCCTTGATTCATCCGTATAACCGTCTTGCCATCTTCTTGATAGATAAAAGCATCCGGCACCGTATACACTACCTCTTCACTGCCGGAAGCTGACCACGGCCGGGGCTGCAATCCGCGTATGTATGCCGCGATCCGGTTCACTTCACTCAAGGGGAGCTTTGTCTGCAGCGCGATTTTGTCCAGCTTGGCTTGCGCGAGGAGCTGCAAATATTCGCCGACAACCTTATCCGCCCCCGATACTGCAAGCGGGTCTCTCGCGATTTGGAGCAGCAAGCATTCTCTCAGGTCTCGGGCCCCGACACCTGCAGGTTCTAATGATTGCAGTATCGCGAGAGCCTGCTCTACAGCCTCTTCCGGCTGTGCCAAGCAGGCTGCGGTGTCGGCGGCTGAAATCCGCAAATAGCCTGCGTCATCCAGGTTCCCTGCCAGAAAAGCCGCAATTTTATATAGATGAGCAGGATTATTGGCCATTCTCAGTTGACTGAGCAGGATATGTTCAAGCGTCTCTTTTCTCGCCTGTACTCCCCACAGCGTATCCGCACCCCTTTTTATATACTGGCTGGATTTGCCCATCGCTGTGAGCGATATAGGCGGCGCCTCGATTTCCAATACTGGGTTTTCCATGGCCTCTTCATTCAGGTATTGTATCAAGTCATAGTTGGATAATTGTAAAATATGGAGTGATTGCTGTAGTTCAGGCTTTAACATCAATTTCATGTTCAACTGCTGAGTAAGTTGTAAGCCTTGTCGCAAACGCACCACCTCCACATTGAAAGCGATTACACAGATAATTCTATTATATAACAAAGTGCGAGTCGGAATCTGTCACAATCTCTGTGATCCGTTCTATGCGCCGATTACAATGCCATCTTCTTCATCCCAGCTCACCCAGACGTTCTCCCCGGCAACAAAGCCGGCCTTGCCCATGCTCGGGCTCATCGTAAAAATCTGCGTTCCGTCGGCGAGACGCACAATCGTACGAACAAAGGACCCGACAAAGATCGTCTCCTCCACGATCCCCGGCAAAGCAAACGACTGCTCCAGTCGCTCCTCTTTATCCAGACGGATTCTCTCAGGGCGCACGGACAATATCATCGTTTCCGCCATCTGTTGGTTTTTGCCCAGCCTGCCCCCAAGCCGACTCCCTGAAAAATCGAGCACAACGCCGTTGCCCTTGTGTGAAAGAACCTTCACTTCCATCAAATTGGTCTCACCGATAAAATCCGCCACGTACTTCGATTGCGGGGAATCGTAGATTTCCTTGGGCGCTGCCACCTGCTCGATTCTGCCTTGATTCATAACGGCGATGCGATCCGACATCGTTAATGCTTCTTCCTGGTCGTGCGTGATGTAAATAAACGTAATCTCCAACTTTTGCTGCAGATGCTTGAGCTCAATCTGCATCTGTTTGCGCAGCTTCAGATCCAGTGCGCCTAACGGCTCGTCGAGCAGCAGTACTTTGGGCTTGTTGATCAGCGCCCTGGCCACGGCTACTCTCTGCTGCTGCCCGCCGCTGAGCTGCATCGGCTTCCGATTGCCGAGCGGCTCCAGCTGCACCATGCGCAAAACTTCCTGCACTCTCTCCGCCTGCGCGGACTTGGGTACACCCTTCATCCTTAAGCCGTATGCGATATTCTCGTAAACCGTCATGTGCGGAAAGAGCGCATAGCTTTGAAAGACGGTGTTGACGTCCCTTTTGTAAGGCGGGATGTCTACCACATTACGGCCTTCCAATAATATTTGTCCCTCCGTCGGCCTCTCGATCCCGCGATCATTCGCAGGGTTGTCGTTTTGCCGCAGCCGCTCGGGCCCAGAATGGTGAGAAACTCTCCCTTTTCCACTTCGAGATTGATTCCTTTCACGACCAGCTCGGAACCGAACCTTTTTTCCACGTTCTGCAATTGAATGATCGGGTTCATGCCCGGCCTCCTTCCGGCTTTCTACGCCTCGGCTTTGTCTCGCGTCAAGCGGGTGACGATGACAATCATGACCACTGAAAAAATGAAAATGAGCGTCGAAATGGCATTCACTTCCGGCGTGATCCCCCTGCGCAGCATCGCCCAGATTTGCACCGGCAGCGTGAGATCTCTTCCCGTCAAAAAGTAGCTCACTGCAATCTCATCCAGAGACAAAGTGAACGAAAGCAGGGATGCGCCGATAATGGCTGTTCGGATATTGGGAAGGGTGATGAAAAAAAATGTTTTCAGCCGGGTGGCCCCCAGATCCATGGAAGCCTCTTCGATCACGCGGTTGAATCTCTTTAATCGGGCATAGACCTGCGTCATTACAATCGCGATCAGAAAGGTGCCATGGCCCAACAATATGCTGATGAGCGAGAGATTCATTCCGGCTAGAACGAATACGCTCATCATCGCCACCCCGGTAATAATTCCAGGCAATATCATAGGGAGCAGAACAAGTCTCTCAAACAAAGCCTTCCCCGGAAAATGAAACCGATCTACTGCGAAAGCGGCCGGGATTCCCAGCAGAAGACCGATTAAAGTGCCGGCTGCCGCAACGATCAGGCTGTTTTTGAAGGAAGCGATCAGCGCGGTGTCGCGCATCAAAACCCCGTACCATTTCGTCGACCAGGATTCAATCGGGAAGGAATTGACGGCATTTTCGCTGAACGAATAGAAGACCACGACAATCATCGGCAAATAAATAAATGCAAAAATGAGTACCGCCGATATCGTCAGCGCGGTGTAAATCCAATCGATTCTGAACCGTCTGCCCACGGGATACTGCCTCCTCTAGCGCGGTGTTAGAAGCTCGCGGTTTTCTTTTCCAACCGGTGGGTGAGCTGCAGAATGCCAAGCACCACGAACAAAGTAATGATACCGATCGTCGACCCGAGCGGCCAGTTGTTGGCGACACCGAACAGGCTGTAAACCACGTTGGACACCATCATGCTGCTCGTTCCGCCAAGAAGCTGCGGTGCCAGAAAATCACCCATCGTCAGCACGAAAGCGAAAGTGGCTCCTGCAATGACGCCAGGCAGACTTAACGGCAGCACAATATGGAAGAATGTCCGCCAGCGCCCGGCCCCCAAATCCTTGGAAGCCTCCAGAATATCCCGCGGAATATGCTCCAATGAAGTGTAAATGGACATGAGCACCCAAGGCGTGTAAATGTGAGTTAGAGCGAGCACTACCGCATAGGGGCTGTATAGAAAAATCTCCAGCGGCTTGTCGATCAAGCCGACTGACAGTAATAGATTGTTCAGAATCCCTTCCTGTCCGAGTACGATTTTCCACGCGTAAGCCCTGACCAGATAACTGACCCACAGCGGAATAATGACAAGCGTATACCACAGCTGCTTATTTTTTTTTGATTTTAAAATGGATGAAGTAGGCCAGCGGGTAGCTCAGTAAAATGCTGAACACCGTTACCCATGCGGCTATTCGGAGTGTTTTGAGAAAAGTGCCGTAATACAGCGCATTCGTAAAAAACTTTTTATAGTTATCAAAGGAAAAATCATGAACGATCGTGCCGAAATCGACTTTCCAGAAGCTGTTGATCAGGAGCACCATGTACGGGATAAATAAAAACACGGACAGCCAGACAATCGGAGGAATCAGCAGGATTAAAAGGCGCGGGTTCCAATTCCGCCGCACCCTGGTGTAATCGGTTTTGTTAACGGGCAATGGCGCATCGTTCCGCATGTTTTCCTCTCCTCATGTAGGAACATACCTGGCGGCAGGATGCCGCCAGGCATATAAGGTTACTGTGCCTTTACTTCATTCCATATCTCGTTGTAGAGGTCGCGCTGTTTCACTTCCTGCCAGAAGTTAATCTTTGTCATGTAATTATCCATATCGTCGATGTGAATGGCTTGAGCTTGTGCAGGCTCCATATGCTTAGCCGCGTTACTATTCGCCACACCATAACCGGTCACATCCGCCACCAGCTTTTGCACTTGTTCGTCGACGACATAATTGATATATTTCTCGGCCAATTCCTTATTCTTCGAGGCGTCAACGATCATCAGGCGGTCAATCCAGCCGGTGATTCCTTCTTTCGGAATCGTTTCTTTCAGATTGCGCCCGGTAGCGTTCACGGTGGTCGGAGTTAACGGCCAGCCGACCGCCAATACAACCTCATTGTTAGCGAAAAGGTCGTTAAGCTCGCCTGCGGAAGCCCAATACTTGCGGATTTGCGGCTTCAGTTCAATCAGCTTTTTCTTCGCTTCCTGCAGCTGTTCCTCAGTCATGTTGTAAACGGCGCTTTGATCGTTTTTATCGAGTCCCATCATTTGCCCGATCAAATAAATATTCGAAATGTCGTCCCAGATCGATACCTTACCTTTATATTGCGGATCCCAGAAGATATTCCAGCTATCTGGCGGAGTTTTGATGACATCCGCATCGTAGATCAAGGAGTCCGGTCCCCAAGTGAAAGGGATTCCGTAGACTTTTCCGTCTTTTTTGACATCGTCCATATCTTTCAATTTGGAGGCGAGATTTGCGTAGTTCGGCACATTATCCAGGTTAACCGGCGCAACGAGGCCGTCCCGGATCAGCAAAGCCGCTACGTCAGAGGAGGGAGAAATGACGTCATATACGTTGCCGCCGCCTCCCTTCAGCTTGGACACGAGCTCATCGCTGGAACCGAAGTAAGTTGCGGTCACCTTCACCCCGAACTTATCCTCGAACCCTTTGACGAATGCCGGATCCGCGTATCCTTCCCACGTAAGCAAGTTAAGCGTCTTGCCCCCCGCATCCCCGCCGGAACTTCCTGTTGCAGCTGTTGAGTCCGAATTACCGCCGCAAGCTGTCATTACGGCGAACGCCCCGATTACTAGGGCAAGAAGCAGAAATCTAACCGATCCTCTTTTCATATTTCTCCTCCTTCGATTGATTACTGCTATAAATCCAAGCAATTTGCATGCCAACTGAGCGAATTCCAAGTACTTCGTTCCTGCCGACCTTAATCGTGCCTTTTGGCGGTTTTCAGCCATCAGTCATTCTCATTTCTCAGAAATTGTTCTCATCAGCTGCCTGTAACTGCGGAATTTTTTCCACGGATTGAGAATTCCCCCCCTGACCAGCCGCAAAAACGATCATTCTTCGATGTGGCATCCTTTTTGCTTGATTAATTTCATAAGACCATACGGGGAGAGGATGATTGGTTTGGAACGCAAATCAACCGAAGAATCATTGCAGCTTGCCAAAAAAATATTAGGTTACATCGAAAGCGAAACGCTGACCTTGGACCAAAAGAAGAGTATCGTGGCGGAGTCGGTCGACAATTTTACCAACTATGTCACGAAAGCGATTCTCGCGCACCGGAAGTCGGTGTCAACCGATTTCTCGGTCGTGGAGTGGGAGGATGAAGCCGCCGTCTTCCGTGATACGCTGGGTGACGAGTACATCGATTGCCTGGGCGGATATGGTGTGTATCTGCTGGGCCACCGGCATCCGAAGGTCCTGACAGCCGTAAAAGCCCAATTGAATCGTTACGCTTTGCACAGCCAAGAGATGGTGGATCCGCTGCGGGGGTATTTGTCGCAATTGGTTGCCTATATTACACCGGGGGATCTGCAGCATTCCTACCTCGTTAACTGCGGTACCGAAGCGAACGAAATGGCTCTCAAACTTGCTCGTCTTGCTACCGGCAAGAAATACTTCATAACCATGGAAGGCGGATTCCACGGCAAAACCCTCGGTTCCCTTTCCGCCTCCGGCAAAGCTATGTTCCGGGAGCCGTATCTGCCGCTTGTTCCCGGTTTTCAGCACGTGCCATATGGGGATGCTGACGCGGTGGAACAGGCGATACGCATGCTGATTCGTACAGGCGAGACGGTCGCGGGCGTAATCGTAGAACCGATCCAAGGCGAAGGAGGCGTGAACGTTCCGCCGGATGACTATCACCCGAGACTCCGCGAGATCTGCGATCAATACGAATGTTTGTTAATTGTCGACGAAGTCCAGACCGGAATGGGCCGTACCGGCACAATGTTCGGCATGGATCACTGGAATGTCGTTCCAGACATTATGACTTTGGGCAAAGCTTTTGGAGGCGGCGTCATGCCGATCGCGGCCATGGTAGCCAAACGTAAATGGTGGGATAAAATGGAGGAAAATCCGTTTCTGCTAGGCTCATCGACGTTCGGAGGAAATCCGCTCTGCTGCGCAGGGGCAATTGCCGGCATTCACACAATATTGGAAGATAACATCCCGCAAATGGCCAAAGAAAAGGGCGATTACATCCTCAAGCAATTGCGGGAAATTCAGCTGCAGCACCCGGAAATTCTCGTCGATGTCCGCGGCAAAGGATTGCTGATCGGCATGGAGTTCGCCTCCAACCCGCTCGGCTACTCATTGGCAAAGCAATTATTCGGCAAAAAAATTCTAGTAGGCGGAACCATCAACAACGCCACCGTCATCCGCATCGAGCCGCCCGCCATCATCAGCTACGACCAGATCGATTACGTAATGGCCTGCATCGAAGAAGGCATCGCCCACCTCGCAAAAGAACCGAAAACAGCAAGCTAAAGTTGCAGCACATGTGCCGAAGCCCTTCAAGAGACGCTCTTGCAAGGGCTTCACCATTTTCATCGCCTTTTGACGATATCCCCTCCATTCAGGAATCTGTCTCCCACAACGCCTTTTGACGATATCCCCTCCATTCAGGAAACCTGTCGCTGTCATCCACCAATCAAAACATTTTAACTAATTTTAGATTGAAATAGGAACATATGTTTGGTAAAATAAGGAGAACATACATTCGGGTGTGAGGTGCATTATCATGTCGATGGATGAGGTAAGTTTTGAGTCGTTTTGCAGCAGGTTTGCAACGGAAAAAGACTGTGTTCAAGCGTTGTATCAGGCTAAATGGCCTAACGGTTTTTGCTGCCCGCGCTGCCGGCACCCGTACGCATATGTCATCTCCACTCGCAGGCTGCCGCTCTATGAGTGTCAAGCTTGTCGGTCGCAAACCTCGCTCATCTCGGGCACTGTGATGGAGGGCAGCCGCACGCCTTTGCGTCTTTGGTTTCAAGCGATCTATCTACATGCGCGGCCGGTTGGCATCAATGCGCTGCAACTTTCACGAATTATCGGTGTGACTTATAAGACAGCATGGTTGATCTGTCATAAAATTCGTCATGCTATGAGCTTGGCAGAACGTGACCAGCTATTGAGTGGTATCGTTTCTCTCTCTGACGCTGTATATAGTGATCGTCCTGTAGCTTCCCTCGAATGGCACAAACAGGAACAGCCATTAATCATCGGAGCTTCGAGTGAAGAAACAGGGAAGGTCGTCCGCATTAAAATAAAGAAACAGAACAAAGTCCCGTTAACAAGCCGATATGATAGCCCAGATCAAGAGATCTTTATCCGTGAAAATGTTGAGCCGACCGCGCTAGTACGGAGAATAGTGAAGCGAAGAATCGGCCGGCACCGTGACCTTGCGTTAGTCCGACTTTGCCTTGAAGCTGCGAGTTATCTAGGACAGACTTTCCATGGTATTGGGCCGAAACACTTACAGGTATATCTGGATCAATACTGTTATATTTGGAACCGTCGCAAACAAGCTGCGTTCTTGGAATTATTACAGTTTTGCGCCATTACACGAAAGATTACCTACCCCAAGTTAACAGGCTCTACCCCTGTACGTTCCTCCCGGCCTAAACGACACTATGGCGTGGCATCAACCCTGGTCGGTTAGTCCCTTCACACCTCGTCCCTATTGAGGTCTGTTCTTATCTGCGTAATTCGCCTGCCGGATGCTGCTGCCTTGACCCCTGAGCCGATGGGATATCGTCAAAAAGGCGAAAACTGCCCTCCCTTCTTCCCTGAGCCGATGGGATATCGTCAAAAGGGGCGCAAACTGACCTCCCTGCTCCCCTGAGTCGATGGGATATCGTCAAAAGGAAGATAAAACACATACACAATATGAAAAACCTCCAGATCCTCTGCGGCGAACGCGCGTTAGAGTGAACTGGAGGTGGATTATGATTGCCTTTATTGCGAGCTCTTTACCTCTGACCAGATACGGTCGTATAATTGCGTGGCTTCTCCTAGATCGTTAAGAACTTCTATATTCTTCTGCGCTTCTGCCGGGGGATAGATAGCTATGTTCTCAAGTGTCGCTTTATCGATTTTTTTTCCTTGCTTCGGAGTTCGGATTAATGTACGGGAAGGACTCGGCAATTTCCGCGCTGATATCGCCGTCCAAGATGAAGTTGATGAACGCTTCAGCCGCTTTTTTGTTTTTGGCGCCCTTCGGGATGACGAAATGGTCGAATGTCATGATCAATCCTTCTTTCGGAATGATCGTTGTGACCTGCGGTTTTTCGCGTTGGGACAGCGCGATTTCCGGCCCCCAGCTCAGCATGGCGCCGACTTCCCCGCTGATCATCAGCGTTTTGGGGCTGTCGCTGTCGAACGCTTTGACGTTTGGCATCAGCTCTAACAGCTTAGCCTTCGCTTCCTCCAAATGTGCCGGATCCGTCTCGTTGGCGGAGTAGCCTAACGACTTCAAAGCCATGCCTACGACCATCCGCGGATCGTCGAGGAGCACAATCTGGCCCTTGAACTCGGGCTTCCACAGATCCGCATAGCCGGTTATCTCCGTCTTTATTTTATCCGGGTTAATCCCCAGAGACTGCGTATTCCCCATATACGGTACGCTGTACTTGTTGCCGGGGTCGAAGTCCTTATTCACATACTCGGACATCAAATTCTTAAAGTTGGGAATGTTGTTCAGATCGAGGGGTTGAATCAGGTCCTGCGCTACCATCGGCTGAATGTAGTAATCACTGGTGACGGTCAGGTCATAGATCCCGCCGCCGGCAGCCACTTTGGCAAGCATCTCTTCATTAGAGGAAAAAGTGCTGTAATTCACTTTCACTCCGGTCTTTTCCTCGAATTTCTTCAGCACCGACTCCGGTAAGTATTCGGACCAGTTAAAGACATTGAGCTCATTCCCCAATCCCTCTCCGTCCGTATCTCCGCCTTTGGATCCGCAGCCTGCAAGAACCACTAGCGCAATAATAGCCGTGCAGACAATTATCTGACGCAATACTTGACGAGGCATTTTTCTCTTCATGACAAACCCTCCTATTTATTTTTTTGCTGAATCCTCTCGGCAATGAAGACGATGCACAGCGTCACTATAAGCATTAGGGTCGAAAGAGCATTGATCTCAGGAGTGACGCCGAACTTCACCATTGAAAATATTTTCAAAGGAAGCGTCTCACTTCCGGGACCCGCTACGAAAAAGCTGATAACCACGTCGTCGATCGACAGTGTAAATGTGAGAAGGGCACCGGCGATCACACCCGGCGCGATGACCGGCAAAGTTACTTTCACAAATGTCTGCCACGGCGTTGCCCCCAAATCCATCGCCGCTTCCTCGATATGTTTGTCAAAGCCGGCTAACCTTGCCCTGACCACCACCATGACGAACGGAACGGAAAAGGTGATATGAGCGGCGACCAAGGTGAAAAAACCGAGAGGCACGTGCAATTGAGAAAATAACGCGAGCAGAGATATTCCCATCACGATTTCCGGGATGACGATCGGAAGAAACACCAATCCCTCCAAAGCCATTTTCCCCCGAAAATGATAACGATACATCCCAACCGCAGCCAGCGTTCCGATCATTGTCGCCGCAATCGTGTTGATGAAAGCTACTGTCAGAGAGGTTTTCATCGCTTCCAATACGGCGGTATTCTGAAACAGCTTCCCGTACCAATCGAATGTGAATCCGGTCCAAACCGCATTCAGCTTCGACTGGTTAAAGGAATACATGATCAGGATGGAGATCGGCAAATACAGAAACAAATAGACAAGCGCCGCATAGAAAACGGAGAACCTTCGGCCGAGGGAAAGGCGCATCACATCAGCCCCTTTCCTGCTTTGTCTTTGCTGATTCTCACATAGGCCGCGATAAAGAGCAGCGTCAAGGCCATAAGAATAATCGAGATGGCAGAGCCGAACGGCCAATCCCTCGCGCTCAAAA
The DNA here is from genome assembly GCF_000829465.1 of Cohnella kolymensis. Lineage (GTDB taxonomy): Bacteria > Bacillota > Bacilli > Paenibacillales > Paenibacillaceae > Cohnella > Cohnella kolymensis. The sequence goes on from NZ_JXAL01000001.1 coordinate 165,781, forward strand.
ATTGATTTTTGATCAAGTTGCCGATGAGGATCGACTTGCTGCCACCCATTAAGTCAGGAATGAAGAACAGTCCCAGCGAAGGGATAAACACAAGCAGCGTTCCCGCCATAATTCCAGGAGCCGTCAGCGGCAGCGTAACCTTCCAGAACGTCTGCAGCGGTCTGGCGCCGAGGTCGGAAGCCGCTTCTAACAAAGATCTGTCCAGCTTCTCTATCGAAGCGTATAGAGGAAGTATCATAAATGGGAGCATCGTGTAAACCAGGCCGATCAGCACAGCCATATCGTTGTAAAGGAGGGTAAGCGGGCTGCCGATCAGTCCGAGCTGCAGCAGAATGGCGTTAATCACGCCCTCCGTGCGCAGCAGCACGATCCAAGCGTAAGTACGGATCAACGAGTTCGTCCAAAAAGGTACGATCACGAGCAATAGCAGCAAGTTGCGGTATTTGGCGGGGGAACGAGCGATTATGTAGGCAAATGGGTAGCCGATGAATAAGCACAATACGGTAGTCAGAAACGCTAATTGACAGGATACCCATAGTATTTTGATGTACAGAGAGTCAAAAAACCGGCTGTAGTTGTCTAGCGAGAAAGAGTACTCGATTCCGCCGAAAGAGGTTCTGGACATAAAGCTGACGGCGAGCACGAGAATCAAAGGCAATACGAAGAGAACGCACATCCAAAGCGTGACGGGTGTGAGAGTCCACCAACGGGTCAGATCCCGCGAGGCTCTCGGAGATCTGGAGCTTTCGACTTGGGCGGCTGGCGATACTTCCGGCTTCATCGCTTCAGCACCACCGCGTGCTCAGGCTTCCAGCTCACAAAAAGCTCATCGCCCGAAGCCATTGGTGAAATCCGGTCCGCGGTTTCCATCGCTGTAAACAGGGTCCCGTCCGGGAGTGTGACAACCGTTCTGGTCGTGCTCCCGATATAGATGCGTTCCGTAAATCTTGCAGGAATGTTAACCGACTGCGAGTCTTCCGCCGGTTGAAGAGAGAGCCGCGAGCGCTCGGGCCGAATGGCCAGAAGGATATCTTCTTGCTCCGATACTTCCCTCTTGGCTACACCACTGATTCGCAGGCCTTGGTAGTCTAACGTGACCATAGGTCCGCGTCTTTCCTTCACAACGCCGGGAATCATGTTCGTTTCCCCGATAAATTCAGCCACGAACGGCGATTCCGGATTCTCGTAAACGTCATTCGGTGTGCCGACCTGTTCAAGCACGCCTTGGTTCATGACCGCGATCCGGTCCGACATCGTCAGCGCTTCTTCCTGATCGTGCGTTACAAAAAGAAACGTAATTCCAAGCTGCTTCTGCAAATGCTTCAGTTCAACCTGCATCTGCTTCCTCAGCTTCTGGTCCAGCGCGCCGAGCGGCTCGTCGAGAAGCAGCACTTTGGGGTTGTTCACCAAAGCCCGGGCAATCGCGACCCGTTGCTTTTGTCCGCCGCTGAGCTGATCGGGCTTGCGTTTGGCGAACGAGTCCAACTGCACCATTTTCAGCGCTTGCGTAACCCGCCGGGCAACTTCCGATCTCGAAACTTTCTTCACGCGAAGCCCGAAGGCCACATTGTCAAAGGCGTTCAAGTGTGGAAACAGGGCATAGCTTTGGAATACAGTGTTCACGCTTCGTTCGTACGGAGGAGCATCGTTGATCGGCTCTCCGTCCAATACAATCCGCCCGGAGGTCGGGTGTTCGAATCCGGCGATCATGCGCAGTGTCGTCGTTTTACCGCAGCCGCTGGGACCGAGAAGCGTAATGAATTCTCCTTGTTGGATATCCAGGGAGAGGTTATTGACGACAGTATTTTGATCGTACCGTTTCACAATGTTCTGTAAGTTGATCATAGGCGGACATTATAACCCCCTTCTGCGAAATCTGGTCATTATGTACCAAGCAAAAATAATGCCAAACCTACCCGTGGCGGCTCATGGAGTGAAGCTCATATTCTTCCAATTTGCGATATAGTGTGGCGAGTCCGATTCCGAGAATGTCGGCGATCGCGCGTTTGGCCTCAAGCGTATGCCCGAATCGATGCAGCATGTCGAGCAAAATATGCTTTTCGTAATCCTTCATTTGTTCTTTAAGCGATTGATCCCGTACTTTAGCGTCAACGACCGTTGGCTGTGGGGAGACCGCATTACGGATTCGAATCGGCACGCTCTCCGGCCCGATATATTCGGAGGTCTCCATGTTGACCGCATACTCGATGGCATTTTCCAGTTCGCGCACATTTCCCGGCCACGGATAGTTGATAAATAGCTGCCGTACTTCAGGGGTAAAGTCGAGTACAAGGTGGTTAAACGTTTCGCGGTACTTGGCCAGAAAATAATCCATCAGCAGAGGTATATCTTCTGCGCGTTCGCGCAACGCGGGCATATGCAAAGGAATAACATTCAGCCTAAAGTAAAGGTCTTCCCGAAACTCCCGGCTCTGCACCATTTCTTCGAGGTTTTTGTTCGTAGCTGAAATTACGCGGATGTTCACATTAACTAATTTATTGGAACCGACCCGCTCCACCTGTTTACTCTGCAGCACGTGCAGAAGCTTTACCTGCAGGTGCAGGGGCAGATCCCCGATCTCGTCCAAAAAGATCGTCCCGCCGTCCGCGAGCTCGAACTTTCCGGCTTTGCCTTCCTTTTTCGCACCCGTAAAAGCGCCGCCCGCATAGCCGAACAGCTCGCTCTCCAGCAGAGCTTCCGGTATCGCTCCGCAATTAACGATAATAAGCGGCCCGTTACTCCGGTTGCTCGCAGAATGAATGGCGGCGGCGAGCATGCCTTTCCCCGTTCCGCTTTCGCCTGTAACCAGGATGTTCGAGGTGCCTCTTGCCACTTGCTGCGCCTGTCTGATAATCAAGCCAAGGGAACGGCTTTTCCCGAGGATTTGCGAAAATTTCAGATCCTGGTGTTCATTCGTCAGTATGTAAGCCAGCCTGCGCATATCCGCCATCCGGCGAAAAGAAGCAACAACGCCAATCACCCGGCCGTTAATATGGATCGGACGCGACGTGACGATAAAGTGCATTTCGTGTTCGCCAAGCTTATATAATTCTTCTTGCTCGATGTAGCCTTTACCGGTCTGCAACGTCTGGAGCATCGGTGTATCCGCCCAAATCCGGTTGATGGACGAGCCGATCATCGACTGCTTATCCAATTTAATCAACTGCTGTGCCGTCTGATTGCAAGTGGTAATGATGCCGTTCTCGTCGATGGCGATAATTCCTTCATGTATCGATTCAATGATTGTCTCCAGCTGCGAATAAGTCTTTTCCCAGTTATTCAGCGCCTGCTGCTCGGCAATTTTGCCCGCTAACAACTCGGACATTTGCTGCAAAAACGTTAAATAGCTGAATCGGTTATCAACCAGCATTTTTTTTCTGCGTTTCGTTGAATGCGATAAGCCCGATGACTCCGATCACATTGCCGTTGTAATGAATCGGCGTGCATAATTCCGCCATCTCCTCGGTTTCGCCGGCCGACACGGAAGGATCGTACGACAGGTCGCTTCGAGCGTCTTCGATAAAATAAGACTGGTCTGTCTGCAGCACGCGGCCGTACAAATATCCCGCTTCAATCTCGCCGTTCTCCTCTTTCATGTTGATCAGCGTTTTATACTTGCCGGTACCCGCAATGATAGTCATCGTATCGTCCACGATTTCCGTTTCAATCTGCAGCGCCGACGAGATCGCTTCCGACACTTCCTGCGCGATTTGCTGGTACGCTTTGAGCAAGTCCCCCACCTCATCTTCGGCAATGTTGGCTATTCGAGAAAGCATATAAATTAATTATAATGGATTCGAGAGGATTATAGGAAAATAAATCCAAAACTGTGAAGCTGTCATTCAATCGATGACTATTTGTCTAAAAAAAAGAACCCAGGCGATGCATGCCGCTTCGCTTGGGTTCTTAAAATATAGAATGAGTTCTCATTTTAGAGAATCATACGAAAGCAAACGCGCGCCGAAGTCCTTATGCCATCGATTGCAATGGAGCGTCCATTAAGCCGGCTGCCTTCAAATCCGCTAAAATTTCGTTCGCCGCCCGCTGGCCCGTTTCCACGGCACCGTTCAGGAATCCCTGAAAATCGAGCGAAGTGTGTTCGCCGGCGAAGTAACAATTACCTTCCTTCTCCCGTTCGATCCCGGCAAATTTGGTGTATTGACCAACCTTCCAATAGGAATAAGAGCCTTTCGTCCACCGGTAACCGGTCCAATAATCGACGGTCGCGAGGCCGTTCCACTCGGCCGATATGCCTGGCAGCACGGGCTCGAGCTGCGACAGGAATTGCTGCGCTCTTTGAGCCGGAGTTCCCGTACCAAAGCTCGCACCGATCGTTCCTCCGGTATAATTGACCAGTATCCCCGTTGTGCCCGACTGCGCGCGGCTTACATCCCAGGTGTTCTGATAACCTGTGTCCGCATTTGTGGCGCCGTTACTGCCGAGCCCTTCCCAATGCCGGGTGTTGAATTGAACGTGAAGCTTGGAATTTGTTCCTATTCCCTGCTCTTGAATGGCAGTCACTTTCAACGGCCTGAAGCCCGCATCTTGATAATTTACAGAGGATCGCAGGATAGAAAAAGGAATCGTCATAACGACTCTGTCAGCGGTAATATCCCTCGAAGCGGAACCGGTTTTGAGCGTAAGCGTATAGCTGCCGTTCTTATTCAGCTTGATTGCGGTGAGACTGGTGCGAAGGGTAATCTGCCCTGCTAAAGCTTCCGCCAGACCGGATACGATTTGATCGTTGCCGCCTCGCACATGGTATTTTTCATCGGACGGACCGAAGATCTGAAACTCGTTCTGCTTCGAATAACCGAGCATGTAGATCATATTCAACGCGCTTTGTTCGCTTGATTCCGCCCCGAATTCAATGTTGTAGGCCACATCAAGCAGCTTCCCGAGTTTCGAGTTCATACCGCCGGGAACATTCTGATTGATCCAATCGATGATCGACATATTGTCCAGCTCTTTGCCGCGCTGCGTGTATTTATTGTATAAAGTCGGATACTTGGCCGCCGCAACTTCATTGTGCAAAACGTTCCAGATGCTTCTGAAATCATTGGAGGCTTCAGTGAAGGTATAAGGTGTGCCGTCAAAATAATAAAGGTCTTCCGTTCCCGCCTTCTGCGCCTGGATCACATCTCTACGACCAGATTGAATTCCTGCGCCAGCTGTAACATATGCGTGTGATTCGAATCTATAAATTCTCCCCCATGCTCCGCCAGCTGCCCGTTCTCGAAGTCGCCTCTTCTCGTCCAGCACCGGCCGCCGACCCTTTCGGAAGCCTCGTATATTTCTGCATTATAACCCGCCTTTTTCAGTTCATAGGCACATGACAGGCCGGCAAGACCGGCACCGATGATGACAATCCGGCCCGAGCCCGAGCCCGTGGCCGCCGCGGCTAAAGCGGTATCGAGCTTCCAGAGAAAACTCGGAACCGCAGCAGCAGCGGTTGCCAATGCAGCTTTCTGAATGAATTCCTTGCGCGAAATCGGTTTTTGGGCGCGTTCCTGAATGACCTGTTCGACTGCAACGTCTCTTTCAAGCGATTCGGCTGCGACGGAAGCGGCATCTTTCAGCCGTTGGAAAATGGGGGTACGAGCCATACGCATTCCTCCTATAGGAAAATTGCTAAAATAACAAGCAAGAATCGCTCCATGGCGGCGCGGACAAAACAAAAAGAGCCCCGTCCCTCTAGGGAACAGAGCTCTTGAGGTTATCTGGTTGTTACGAGGCTTCTTGTTCTGACCGTTTCGATGAAATACTTCTCAATCGCTCTCGCATCGTCGGGATGGAACATATGAGAGGAGTGCCCGTACCAGACCATTTCTTTGCCGAAAGGCGCGTCTAATTCTTCATAGAACTTCTGTACCGGCGTTCCGTTCACATGAAAGTCTTGCCGCCCATGTAGAAAGTACACCGGAGTATCGAGTTTATTTATCGCTTCCAGGTTGATTTTCGCAAAATCTTCAATCAAGTCCTGTGTATACGTCAGTTTATAGGAGCTGACAAAACAGTGGAACACATCTTTCAGCGAATACTCACTACTTGTAAAAAACAGTTTAATGCCTGTCATCATACTCAGTTTCACGGTGTCACTCGAGTAAACCATTGATTTGTATTTGACTAACGGCTGGCGAAAATCCGTCCACTGCTTAACATTTTTGACGTAAGGCGGCCGCCCGAGCTGCTCCAGCTTTGTCAGCGTTTTACGGTCATCAGCTTGCTCAGCTTTACCCTTTACCCATTCGTAAGCAAGCGTGTCGTTGTTGGTCCAACTTAAGATCTGCGAGATTCCGACATATGCATGCAGTTTCTCAGGAAATCTCGCTGCAACGGACAAGCCGATAACAGAGCCCCAAGAATGAGCGGCTAGAAAAACTTTCTCCTGTGTGAAACGAGCCCTCAATATATCTATCAACTCACGGCAATCCGAAATATATTGCTCAACCCGCATAGATTCCGCCGGAACGTGCTTGTTGTAGGATTTACCTGCTCCGCGTTGGTCATAAAATACAACGACGAAATGTTTCACAAGCTCTTTGGTCGCAATCGATACCGCGTAATCCTGTCCGCGTGACACGACTCCCGGAACCGGCATGCACGGTCCGCCATGAACAAAAAGCAGAACAGGGTTCGTCGGAACTTCAGCCTGTATCAGAACGGTCTGCTCGACACCGCCCAATGTTATCTTTTCTACTGAATCAATACCGCCTGCGGGAATTGTAAAGTCTCTTTTGCCAGGCAACAGCCTCATCGTTGTCCGCTCCTTAGAATTGTGAATTACATTTCTTTCTATATCGGCAGTGTGAATCCCTTCTGAGAGGATAGACGGCGCAAACAAAAAAACCTCGTTCCACTTGGGAACGAGGCTCTTTCGATGCAGCTAAATTCAATCTACCTGGATGTCGGGGAAGGCGGCTTTCACTTCTTTTTTGAAGTCGTTCAGTACCTTCTCGTAGTCCGCGTTGTCGTTGACTCCCTGTCCAGGGGCTGTTGAACCAGTTGACCGGCTCAGACACGACGCCTAGAGACATCAGAATTTTGTTGACGCTTCCCGTTTGCCAGTCGAACATGAGGCTGAACAGGACACCCAGTGTAATCGGAGTGACGATGTGAGGAAAATATTACACCGCCCTGAAAAAATGTTTGCCGCGGATAAATTTCTCATTGAGGATAATGGCAAGGACCAACGCGAGTGTCAGCTGCGGAATAATCGAGAAAATCCATATGATCAGCGTATTAAGCACCGACTCATAAAAAAAGCTGTCATGCAGCACATGCGAATAGTTGGCCCAACCAACATAGGTCGGATCGCTGAACCCCTCCCATTTTGTAAGGCTGAGGTAGAACGTATAAAGGATCGGCGCCAGGCCGAATACGAGAAATCCGACAAAGAACGGCGCGATGAAGTAATAACCGTAAACTGATTTATTCACTTTCGAGTGCAATGCGATCGACCCTCTTGTCTGTCTAAAGTGTTATGTAAATAAATAAACAGTTAGACAGCAAAAGAATCTTAACGCCGTTAAGATTTTATTGGAAAGAAAAAAGCCCAAACCGGTTGACGGCTTGAGCTTTGGGAGCTATGGTGTTTTGCATTTCCTTTTGACGGTATCCCCTCCGTTCAGGAGAATATGTGGTGCTCACGGTCCTTTTGTCGATATCCCCTCGGTTCAGGAGCGGGCCAGCAACAGTTGAGGGATCAGGCGCAGATTCAAGGTTCAAGAATCGCTTAAGCATTAGAGCAGTTGGAGCACGTTCCCAGAGCCTAGGCAATCCGATGCTTAAAAGCCTAATGCTCGTTCAGCCTGAGCGGAAGGTATACCGACAAAAGGGTTGAAAGCCTAATGGTCAGTTTCTACAAATTGACATTCTTCATTGCGGCAGCCGCATAGCGGTCACCTGAGGCGGCGCCTTTCGGGGCGGCTTCGTCGATGTGTGCCAGATCTTGTTTGGTCAGCTCGATGTTGAGGGCGTCAACGTTTTCCTCAAGGTAAACGCGCCGTTTCGTACCGGGAATCGGCACGATGTCGTCGCCCTGCGCAAGCAGCCAGGCCAAGGCGAGCTGTGAGGGCTTGCAGCCTTTTTCCTTCGCAATTTCTTCTATGCGCTGTACGAGGTCGAGGTTTTTCTGAAAATTGTCCCCTTGGAACCGGGGCGAGGAACGGCGGTAATCATCCTCCGCCAAGTCCTCAAACTTCTTAATGTGACCGGTGAGAAAGCCGCGGCCAAGCGGGCTGTATGGGACGAAGCCGATACCGAGCTCGCGGCAGGCCGGCAATATCTCGTCTTCCACATCGCGGCTCCATAGCGAATATTCCGTCTGCAGCGCGGTAATGGGGTGTACGGCGTGAGCGCGTCGAATCGTTTGCGGCGCCGCCTCGGACAACGCTATGTAGCGAACCTTGCCCTCCCGCACGAGATCGGCCATCGCGCCGACCGTCTCTTCAATCGGGATGTTCGGATCAACCCGGTGTTGATAGTACAAGTCGATGTGATCCATGCCAAGCCGCCGCAGACTGGCTTCGCATGCGGATTTTACGTACCCACGGTCCCCTTTCACACCAAGAAAAGCGCCGTCCTCACCCCGAACATTGCCGAACTTGGTGGCTACGACCACTTCATTGCGCCGTCCTTGGAGCGCCCGGCCGAGAAGTTCCTCATTTTTGCCTACGCCATACATATCTGCCGTGTCGAACAGCGTAACACCAAGCTCAATCGCCCGATGAATCGTGCGAACGGATTCATCTTCGTCGCGTCCCGCGTAGAAGTCGGACATTCCCATACAACCAAGCCCGAGCGCCGACACTTCCAGCTTTCCGCCTAGAACTCTTTTTTTCATCCGATAATCCCGCCTTTCATTAAACTCCATATAAGTATTACCACAAAACGTCACCAGTCAAATTTGTCAAAACGGATGGAAAGTATAATAATGAGACTATTGAACACGGACGGATAGGATGGTCAGACATATGAATGACAAGGTTGTTATGCCGGTCTGGATGATCGGCCTCTTCATCGTGCTGATGAACACGACGATGTTTAACGTTTCAATTCCGAGCATCATCTCGGATCTTGGGATTTCGGCAGATTTGGCCTCATTGGTTATTTCGAGTTACTCGATCGGTTATGCGCTGTCGACGGTGATTTACAGCAGGCTTTCGGACACCCTGCCCATTCGGAGACTGCTGGCAGTCGGTCTGACGGTGCTGGGGCTGTCGTCTGTGTTCGGCATTTTTGCGCGGGATTTTCAGTCTTTGCTGACGGCACGGATTCTGCAATCTGCAGGCGCCGGAGCAATGGCGGGTCTCGGACTCGTGCTCGCCAGCCGTTACATCCCGTATGAAAGAAGAGGCCGGGCGATTGCGATGATCGCAGCGGGAAGCGCCATAGCCTTCGGGCTTGGACCGATTGTCGGAGGCGTAATCAGCGACTACTTCGGCTGGAACGGGCTGTTCGCAGTCACTTGCCTCGTGCTGCTGCTCCTGCCTGTGCTGTACCGCCTTATACCGGTTGAGGAGCCGAAGCCATTTCGCTTCGACATTGTCGGGGCCATCTTGACGGTAGTCAATGCAGCGACATTGCTGACGGCCGTCACCCATCGCTCAGCGCTGTGGCTCGCGTTCAGCATCCTGTCTTTCATCGCTCACGCGTGGCATATGAGAGTTAAGAAGGAATCGTTTATCAATCCAACGCTGCTCAAGAAGTCTGCTTATCGAAAGCTAGCCGTGATCGGCTTCTGTGTCTTGGTCCTCAACCTGGCCAATCTGTTCATGATGCCGCTGGTACTCGCGAATCTTTTTCATCTGTCCGCACTTCACGTCGGCCTCATGATCGCGCCCGGCGCCATCGTCTCTGCGGTGATGACACGTTTCATAGGCCGGTGGATCGACCGTTATGGGAATGTGCCACTATTGCTGATCGGGCATGCCATTCTAATCACGGTGGTTGCTGTTTATTCGCTTGAGCTCTCCGTATCGCCGGTTATCATCCTTGGCGGGTATCTCTTTTTCTCGCCGGCCATCTCCGCATCGATTGCTTCAATTAACAACGAGACGTCGCGCATTCTTCCAAAAGAATTGATCGGCTCCGGTATGGGACTCATCCAGTTGATTCAATTTTTCGGCGGTTCCATTTCGGTTGCGGCGTGCGGCATTATGTTGGCTTTGCAGGACAATGTTCCGCTCGTGAATGCTTACCGGCATGTATATATGATTTTATTCGTGATCGGTCTTTGTTCTTTGGTGATGCTGGTGTGGTACCGGCAGTCTGCAAAAGTCACAGCATCCCAGACCATTTAGCGAACAGCTCATTCACCCGCTTGCCGATGTCTGTCTCGGATACTGTCTGAATGCTGCCTTTCTCGTAAACGATTCTGCCTCCCACAACAGTGTGGGTCACCGCTCCGGGCTGCATGGCGTAGACCATATTTGCGAACAGCTGATTCGCCGGAGCCAACGATAAATCGTGAATGTCGAGCGAGACAAAATCGGCATGTTTGCCGGGCTCTAGAGAGCCTATCGGCAATCTCAGTATCTCGCCGGCATTGGCGGTGCCCATGCGGTACACCTGCTCGGCCGTGATACAGGTGCCGTCCAGGCGGCTCACCTTTTGCAAAAGCGCACACATCCGCATTTCCTCGAACACGCTGGTCCGGTTGTTGCTGCATGCCCCGTCCGTTCCAAACGCCACCTTGACGCCCGATTTGACCAGATCAGGAATCCGCGTGACACCGTCGGCCAAAAACATGTTGCTGGATGGGCAGTACGCCAGCGACCCCTGCCTTCTTCCGATCAGCTCGACCTCGGTATCATCCAGCCACACGAGATGGATGGCAATCATCCGTTCGTCGAGTACGCCAAGCGAATCGAGGTAGTGGATCGGTCGCAGCCCGTAATCCCTCAGCGTTTCCTCCACCTCGAACATTTCCTCAGCCACATGAATGTGAAAAGGCGTATCCAGATCCAAAGCCAGCCGATGCCCGGCTCGGATCATTTCAGGCGATGCGGCATGCGGACTGTGAGGGGCGGGGTGAACGGTCACCATCGGGTTGCCCTGGTATTTCATCGCAAGCGTACGGGTTCTCTCCGTGGCCTCATCAACCGTTTCGCGGTAGGCGAAGGGCGCGCCAGACCAGTCGTACATCGTGCGTGCGAACACAAGCCGAATGCCCAGATCCCGCGCTGCCCGAATGACGGCTTCGTCGAAGGCGGTTCCCCCGTTATGTACATAGAAGAAATCACTCACAGTCGTCACACCGTAACGGAGCATTTCGCCAAAAGCCAGCAACGCCCCGGTATAGATGGCCTCCTCATCGAGCAGAGGGGTATACCGGTACAACGCTTGATCCCGCCACTCCAGGAACGGCTTGTCGATGGCAATGCCGCGCAGCAGACTTTGAAAAGAATGGTTGTGGGCGTTCACCGTTCCCGGTACGATCGCTTTCCCTTGCCACCTTACATGTTCGGCATCCGGATACCGGCGAAGGAGATCCTCCGTTTCGCCCACATCGAGGATCATCCCGTCTTCGATCAACAGCCCACTGTCTCGTTGAAATCCATTTTTTGCGTATACATAATCCGCCGAATACAGCTGACGCATCTTTGCGCCCCCTAACCGTCCAGTTCTGAGTCCAACGCTAAAATAGAATGGAGCAGCACGTTGCCGGCCTTTTCGATATCTTCCAATCGGCTTTCCTCTTCAGGACAATGACTCTTCCCGTCGAGACTGGGCACGAACAGCATACCTGCGCGGGTCAGCGCCGCCATGTGTGCGGCATCGTGGCCGGCCATGCTGCCGAGCCCGTAGGTCGCATACCCCAACTGCTCCGCTTGCGCAGTGCAAACACTCCTTACAAGCGGGTTCATCTGCACCGGCGCCTGATCGAGAACCAGCCGTCTCTCGAGATGAATCCCTCTTCGCTCCGCCACTTCAGCCGCACGTTTCTCCCACTCGCCGATCATTTGCTGAATCTCTTCCGTTGAACTCCCCCTGATTTCCAAACTGAATTGGACTTTACCGGGGATGATATTCGCGGCATTGGGATAATTCGTTATCTTGCCGACGGTGCCGACCGTCTCATCGGCAGGCTGGTTCATGCACACCGATTCCAAAGCCAGCATCATCTCGGAGGCCGCCATCAGAGCGTCTTTGCGATCGTGCATGAGCGTCGTTCCGGCGTGGTTGGCTTCTCCTTTCACCGTCACCTCTTCACGATAAATGCCTTTAATCGCGGTAACGATGCCTATAGGTATATCTCTTGTCAACAAGCGTTTCCCCTGCTCGATGTGAACCTCCAGAAACGCGGCAAAATCCTGCGGCTTACGACGGGCGTGTTCGAAACGTTCCGGATCTCCTCCTGCCAGCCGAAGCGCTTCCGTTAACAGCTGTCCTTTGTCGTCCCGCACACCTTTCAACTGTTCCCAGCCGATTTTTCCCGATACGGCCCTGCTTCCGAATGTCGATAATCCGAACGGGTTCGGCTCTTCGGCGCTGAACGATACAAGTTCTAGCGGATGCCGGGTGGACACTCCGTTCTCTTTGAAAACGGTCATCACTTCAAGGGCAAGCAGCACCCCTAGCGCTCCATCGTATTTGCCGCCGTTCGGAACGGTGTCGATGTGGGAACCGAACACGATCGACGGCAGCTTGTCGTCCTGCCCGCTGCGTACCGCCCAAATGTTAGCCGCTTCGTCCACCCGTACTTGGAGCCGCTGCTCATACAGCCGGTGCTTCAGCCATTCGCGGGCGCCAGTTCGGCGGGAGTGAATGTGGTGCGATCCAACCCGCCGGCGGTATTCATGCCGAATTGACTCAGCAGACGAATATTAAGATTGAGTCGGGCGGAATTGATGCGCAGATTGTTCATAGACGGGTCTTCCCTTCTTGATTACAGTGTCCACCAGATTCACGGCGTAATGGTACTGTAAATACATATAGTTAGGAGCGTCAAACAGGACAAGATCGGCTTGTTTGCCGACTTCGATGCTGCCGATCCGATCGCCCCGGCCAATGGCGTGCGCGGCATTGATGGTGCAGGCGGTGAGCACCTCTGCTGGCGTCATTCTCATCGTGAGACAAGCCAGATTCATCATAAAAGGCAGCGACTCCGTGGGAGAAGAGCCCGGATTGCGGTCCGTCGATAAGGCGACGGGCACCCCGGCTGCGATCATGGCCCGCGCATCGGCCGGCTTGGCCATGAGGAAGAACGCCGTGCCGGGAAGGAGAACGGCAATGACGCCGCTCCGCGCCATCGCCCGAATGCCGGCTTCGGATGCGTGAAGCAGATGATCCGCAGATACAGCGCCGACCTCAGCGGCCAGCTCCGCGCCCCCGAACGGAACAATTTCATCCGCGTGGATTTTCGGCTTCAGACCCTGCTCACGCCCCGCTTGCAAAATACGCCGTGACTGCTCGACCGTAAACACGCCTTCCTCGCAGAACACGTCGCAGAACTCCGCCAATCCCGCCTGCGCGACAACAGGGATCATGTCTTCAATGACTGATCGCACGTAAGCTTCCGGGTCGTGCTTATACTCTGCGGGTACGGCATGCGCTCCCATAAACGTGGACACGACATCGACCGGATGCGTACTGTCCAGCGTGCGGGCAACTCGAAGCTGCTTCAATTCGTCTTCCAGCCGCAGCCCGTAGCCGCTCTTGGCTTCAATCGTCGTTACACCATGCGTAAGAAAACGGTCCAGCCGTTTTCCGGCCTCCATCAGCAGCTGTTCTTCATCCGCCTCGCGTGTTTGCAAGGTGGAATGCAAAATCCCGCCGCCCGCGTTCAAAATATCCATGTAGCTCGCACCCTGCAAGCGAAGGTTGAGCTCGAATTCCCTCGAACCTGCGAATACGAGATGGGTGTGCGGATCGATCAATCCCGGCGTGACGATTTTCCCTTCGGCGGGAATGACGGTCACTTCCTTGCCATTGCCCCCGTGGAGCTCAACATATTTTCCGGCTTCTTCTTCTTCGCCGACGAATACGATTACACCTTCTTCAATGACAACTCCGCCGCCCTCGATGATATCCAGCTGCTCCATTTCCTTACCCCGTTTGGGGGCGGCGCTCGCTCCGCTGACGGTCACGACTTGGGACGCATTTCGAATGTGGATCATGCGCAACTTCCTTTCCCCGGTCAGCCGAGCATCGGCATCCGGATTCCTTGGCCGCGCGCCGTCTCGACGGCCAGCTCATAGCCCGCATCCGCGTGCCGCACAACGCCCAGCCCCGGATCAGTCGTCAATACACGCTCCAGCCGCTGCGCCGCATCCTCGGTCCCGTCGGCGACAACGACCATGCCGGCGTGCAGCGAATATCCCATGCCGACGCCGCCGCCATGATGAAACGACACCCAGCTTGCACCGGAAGCCGTGTTGAGCAGCGCGTTCAAGATCGGCCAATCCGCGACGGCATCGCTGCCGTCCTTCATCGCTTCGGTCTCCCGGTTAGGCGATGCGACGGAGCCCGCGTCCAAATGATCTCGGCCGATGACGATCGGAGCCGAAAGCTCGCCTGAAGCGACCATATCATTAATGATCCGTCCGAATTTCGCCCGGTCGCCGTAGCCGAGCCAGCAGATCCGGGCAGGCAGGCCTTGGAACGCGATTTTGTCACGTGCCATTCGGATCCACTTGCATAAGCTCTCGTTGTCCGCGAACTCACGCAGGATCACTTCATCGGTTTTATAAATATCTTCCGGATCGCCGGACAACGCCGCCCAGCGGAACGGCCCTTTGCCTGTGCAAAACTGCGGACGAATGTACGCCGCACAAAGCCGGGGAAATCAAATGCATCCGCCACGCCCTCATCGAACGCCACCTGCCGGATGTTGTTGCCATAGTCGAAAGCCACCGCGCCCTGACGCTTCATCTCGAGCATCGCCTCCACGTGACGGACGATGCTCGCCTTGGCGAGCCTGATGTACGCTTCCGAATCTTCCTCCCTCAGCTTCGCGCCGGCCTCCAGCGAATAACCGATCGGCAAATAGCCGTTAAGCGGATCGTGGGAGGAAGTCTGATCCGTGATGATATCCGGAATAAAGCCTTGCCGTATCATTGCCGGAAGCACTTCCGCAGCATTGCCGAGCAGGCCGATCGACAGCGCCCGGCCTTCCGCCTTGGCTTCAGCGGCCAGCGCAATCGCGTCGTCAAGCGACTCCACCAACGTGTCGCAATAGCGGGATTCCAGCCGCTTCTCGATGCGGCTGCGGTCCACCTCGATGCCGATCAGCACACCTTCGTTCATCGTCACCGCCAGCGGCTGCGCGCCGCCCATTCCGCCAAGCCCTGAAGTAACCGTAATCGTGCCTTGCAAGCTACCGCCAAAATGCTGTCGCGCACATTCGGCGAACGTCTCGTACGTGCCTGAACGATCCCTTGGCTGCCGATGTAAATCCAGCTGCCGGCGGTCATTTGCCCGTACATGATCAGCCCTTTACGGTCCAGCTCGCGAAAATGCTCCCAATTGGCCCAAGCGGGAACCAGATTGGAATTGGCCAGCAGGATACGCGGCGCGTCCTTGTGCGTGCGGAATACCGCAACGGGTTTGCCGGACTGGATCAACAGCGTTTCGTTATTCTCCAAATCCTTGAGTGAGCTCACAATCGCATCGAAGCTTTCCCAGTTGCGTGCGGCTTTGCCGATCCCGCCGTACACGACCAGCTTATCCGGGTGCTCGGCGACTTCCGGATCCAGATTGTTCATCAGCATACGCAGCGCGGCTTCCTGAATCCAGCCTTTCGTGTTCAGTGCGGTGCCTCTAGGTGCGCGGATCTTGGTGTCCGTTCTATCGATCATCGGAACGACCTCCTACAGGAAAATTTATTGAAGAGTAACGAGCGCATGCAATTGATCCAGCATTTCCGCGCTTTTCATCCATTCCGCAACATTGTGAAAATCATTCGAGAGCACCCGGTCGTCATCCACGAACGCCACCTTTTCCCGGCAGCGGTTGTACAGCAGTTTCGTTCCTTTGCCGAGCTGCCGCGGATCGCGGAAGTCGATCGCCTGGGCGGCGCAAATGAGCTCGATCGCCAGCACCGAGTATGCGTTGTCTACGATTTGCTTCGCTTTACGCGCCGCGATTGTCCCCATGCTCACATGATCCTCTTGATTCCCGGAAGACGGAATCGAATCGACGCTCGCCGGATGGGCCAGCGATTTATTCTCGGACACAACGGCCGCAGCCGCATATTGAGCGATCATCAGCCCGGATTGCAGCCCCCCTTTTTTCGTGAGAAAAGCGGGCAGCTTCTCGTTCAAATGGGGATTCACCAGCCGCTCGATGCGCCGCTCCGAAATGTTAGCAAGCTCTGACGCACAGACGGACAGATGGTCCATCGCCAGCGCAATCGGCTGCCCGTGGAAATTGCCGCCCGAGATGACACGCCCTTCCTCTGCAAAAATAAGCGGGTTGTCAGTCGCCGAGTTGATCTCGATTTCCAGCTTATCCGCGATATAGCCCAGTGCGTCCCGGCTCGCGCCATGCACTTGCGGGATGCAGCGGAGAGAATACGCGTCCTGCACCCGAAGCTCTCCCTGACGCGTCATGAGCCTGCTGCCGAGAGTGAGTCGACTGATGTTATCGGCAACCTGCAGCTGTCCCTGATGGGGACGGATACGATGCGTCAAGGGATCGAACGCATCCCGCACAGCCAGTAGCGCTTCGCATGTCAAAGCCGCCGCACAATCGGCCCATCGGGCAAGCTGCTGAGCGTCCCAGCAGGCGAGCGTGCCTACCGCGGTCATGACCTGCGTGCCGTTGATCAGCGCCAGCCCCTCTTTGGCCTCCAGCGTGATCGGCTGAATGCCCGCAGCAGCCATCGCTTCAGCGCCCGTCATCCTTACTCCTTCATAATAAGCCTCGCCTTCGCCGATCAGAACGAGCGCCAAATGCGACAGCGGAGCCAAGTCTCCGCTTGCTCCGAGCGAGCCTTTCTCCGGAATGACCGGCACGACTCTCTCGTTGAGCATGTCGACCATCGTCTCCAACGTTTCCGGACGAATGCCGGAATAGCCGAGCGACAAAGCATTGATCCGAAGCAGCAAAATCGCTCGCACGACTTCTTCCGGAAAAGGATCCCCGATCCCGCAGGAGTGACTGCGTATCAGATTGAGCTGCAGCGATTTGGCGTCCTCGCTGGAGATATAGGTATCACTGAATTTTCCGAACCCGGTTGTCAGTCCGTAGACCGCTTTTTTCTCTAGCAGCAGCTTTTCCACATACTCACGCGTACGCTTCACCTTTTCAAGGCTTTCCCCGCTAATGTCCACCTTCAGTCCGAATCGCGCCACCTGAACCACATCTTCGATCGTCAATGAACTCCCGTTCACCGTTACCGTCCGTTCCATCGTTTGCTGCATAATCCCACCCGCTTTCCCGAGAATGACAAAAAGCCCATACCAAATGAAGGGTACCGGCTGTCTAATCACTAGTCGCTAAAGGGCCTATGCACCAAACCAACCGACAACAAAAGCTTTAAATATGGTTAAAACCGAAGCCTATCGTTTCATGCTCGAAGCCTTTTTTCGGCGCGCGATCGTACCGTATACGCACACCGCGATCCATTCGCCTTCATGCTCCACTGTGCCGGTCATGCGGCCCCGCACGATCGAAAAGGTCAACCCCACAGTCCGCAAAATCTCGCCGAACTGCACCACCACCCCGCCCTACACTCTGAATCGCCTCTATAATGGCATGGTACAGTGCGTGAACCTCGCGATATTTGTCACCGTCGATGATCCGGTTGTTCTTTGCAGCCGTCTCGATCGCCGCCACCACTTTGTTCATGTCCATGGCGCCCACACGGCCGATAGTAAAACGAAATCCTTTCGCAGTAAGCTCCTGTTCCACAACCTGTCTCCACTCATGATCCTGAAGCACCGCAAGAAGAATGGACAGCTTGCCGATCGGCATGGGTGCGCCGGACGGACTGAGCAATCGCGTCACCACCTGTAATTCCATCATATTCATATCAAGCGTGTCTGCTGTCCGCGCAGATACACTTGTAAACGCTTTCAGCATATTTAATTTAGCACTATTGAGCAGCACCCGTCAATTCCCTTTCACTTTGTAAACTCCCCCATATACCTCATTCATTCAGCTCATCAATTTCTTTATCAATTCGGTCTTTCCCCTTACAGCAGCTTTCTCAAAGGGTTTGCCCAATCTTGTTCGATTAGCTGTGATCGCCACTGAGCTGAAAGAGCATGCATGGCTCGCAAAACCCCCTATACCGGTACAAAGATTTATGTTTTCTGTGTTGAGACCTATTGGGATATTGCTCGGTTATAAAGCGAAATACAGCAAGTATTCTAAAGACGCTTAATCAATTTTCTATTACTCAGGATCCGGGAAGCATGACAAAAATAAGACTGCCGAGACTTTCTCGACAGTCTGAACTCCCCGAAGGGAGGTGTTTCAAACTTATAGTGACCTTATACGTTGGTTTCGATTTCAGCTTTGGCAGCAACTAACTTCCTTTTATAAACGGCGTAGTAAATAACTGTGAGGAAAATTAACCAAGGAACGCCTACCTTCCATGAAATATTCCAAAAATCTTGGTCCAATCCCATGGTGATTAAAATAGCAGCTAACAAACCGATCCCGATGATTTGCAGATAAGGGAAAAGGGGAGCTCTAACAGGTAATTCTTCTCCTCCGCTCGCCTTCCATATGCTTCTGAACCGCATATGGCTAATCAATATAAGGACCCACACATATAACGCGCCGAATAAAGCGATACCGAAGAGGTAGTTGTACGCCAATGGACTCAGCTTGGCGATCAAGCCGGCAATGACAACACCTAAGCTCGACAACAGCAACGCGTTTACCGGTGTGCCTTTTTTGCTTAATTTACCCAGCGCTTGCGGTGCATAATTACCACGAGACAGCGAGAAGATCATCCGGGAAGTTAAATATAAATTTGTATTCATACTTGATAATGCTGCGGTCATCACGACAAAGTTCATAATACCGGCAGCGTAGACAATGCCCACATGGTCGAATACCTGAACGAAAGGACTTTGTGTAACCTCCTTGGCTCCCGCATTGATCCAAGGAACTACAGCCAGCATAATTCCCATTGCCAAGAAGTAGAATGCCACTAAACGAAATACCATGGTCTTCATCGCACGCGGAACGGCTTTCCTAGGTTCCTGTGCTTCTCCGGCGGTAACGGCTATGACTTCTACACCGACGAAGCTGAAGATTGCCATCAACACAGCCATCCACATGCCGCCGAAACCGTTCGGCATGAATCCGCCGTGCTTCGTATAATTCTCAAATCCGACAGCAGGCGTACCGACCCCCATAACAGCAGCTATACCAAATATAATGAACGCGACGATTGCCACCACTTTAATAAGAGCAAACCAATATTCGAACGTTCCGAAGTTTTCGATCGATCTTGAGTTGACATAGATGAGCACAGCTCCAAAGGCCAATGTCCACACCCATACAGGTATACCCGGAAACCAGTAGGTCATGTAGATCCCGACTGCAACCGACTCGCCCCCTACCGCTACGACCTGGGCAGCCCAATAGGTCCATCGTGACGTAAATCCTGCCCAACCGCTCACATACTTCTCGGCATATACGCCGAACGAGCCTGCTGTAGGATGCGCAACAGCCATTTCCGAAAGGCTGAACATCATGATGACTGCAATGAAAGCCGCGATGACATAGCTTAATATAACTGCCGGACCCGCATAACTGATCGCAATGGCACTGCCCATGAACAGCCCGGTTCCGATCGCTCCTCCAAGACCAATCATAGTCAGCTGTCTTTGGGTCAACCCTCTATGCAGGCCGGCTTCCCTTTCCATCAGTTCATCGTGTTTCATTCATCAGGCTCTCCTTTGGGATAATGTGAAAGCGTTTTCGAATAATACTAAGGAGATTATACAATTGGTCTCTGAGAAAAGGGTGTAAACTATTTTACACTGTAAATTTTCTCATCCGTTTTTGTTATGCGGGAGTAGGAAGATGAAGGGCTTCTTCAACCGGTACATGAGCGTAACCTAGTTCATTGGCGATCACTTCGTATGTCACAGAGCCGCCTGCCACATTCACTCCCCGGTACAAGGCTTTGTTATCCAGTATGGCTCCCAGCACCCCTTTGTTAGCGATCTGCAGAGCATATTGAATCGTTACATTCGTCAAAGCCAGTGTTGAGGTTCTTGCAACGGCTCCCGGCATGTTAGCAACGGCATAATGAACAACTCCATGTTTCTCATATGTAGGTTCCGAATGAGTTGTAATGCGATCAATAGTTTCGATAGAACCGCCCTGGTCAATTGCAACATCCACAACAACGGAACCTTTGGACATTTTTCGAATCATGTATTCCTTTACAAGCTTCGGCGCTCTTGCTCCCGGAATTAAGACCGCACCGATCACGAGATCCGCCTTGCATACAGCTTGCTCGATATTATAGGAGTTGGACATAATCGTAGTAAGCCTGCCGTCAAAAATATCATCCAAATAACGAAGGCGATCCGGATTCACATCCACGATAGTAACGTGAGCTCCTGACCCCAGCGCCATTTTCGCAGCATTCGTACCCACAATTCCACCGCCGATAATCACCACTTCTGCCGGTTTGACTCCCGGAACGCCGCCCAGCAGGATTCCTTTCCCGCCGTATGGGTTTTCCAGAAACTGAGCACCAATTTGAACAGCCATCCGTCCCGCCACTTCGCTCATGGGAGTCAACAGCGGCAGAGATCCGTTTTCCAGTTGTATCGTTTCATAAGCTATTGCAGTCACTTCATTTTCCACCAGAGCCTTCGTCAATTCCGGTTCCGGCGCCAGATGCAGATAGGTAAACAAGACTAATCCCGGACGAAAATGGCGGTGTTCCTGCGGCAGGGGCTCTTTCACTTTCATGATCATATCCGCTTTATTCCACACTTCTGCGGCACTACCCAGAATCACAGCACCTTTTTGCCCATAGTCTTCATCCGTAAAACCGCTCCCGAGGCCGGCTGAGGTTTCAATATAAATCTCATGCCCGCCAAGCTGTAAGGTTTCCACACCTGCCGGGGTAATGGCAACGCGGTTTTCGTTATTTTTGATTTCCTTCGGCACACCGATAATCATCCGTAAATCTCCTTTGGCTGTTTTTTGTTTTGCAGGTAGCCGTAGCACAGATCAAGCGATTTTCCCGCCAAATATATGGACAGGGTTGTTAAAACAAGCTTCTCCACACCAAAAATAAAACCTGTAAATAAAACAACTGCGGCGTTCATGACAAACATCACTTTTCCCAGTGTAAATTGCGGCCATCTCCTGTTAACAATGACACACACGATATCCATCCCGCCTGTCGAGCCACCCACGAACAGCACAAATGAAATCGCCGCACCGCTGATCAAACCGCCTAACAAGCAGCCGACGAGCGGCTGGTGAATCCCCGGTACTTGAGCAAATAGCCAAAGAAAAAACGATAGTGACGCCATTCCTAGAAAGCTGTATAAGATGAATCGCGACCCTACGTAGTAAAAACCAATCCCGAACAGCGGGATATTTAACACAAAATAAATGATTCCTAACGAGATCGGCAGAAAATGACCGATTAGAATGACCACTCCGCCAAGTCCGGGCGCCATGATTTCATTCGGCTGTAAGAACAGGTAATAAGTGAGGGCAGTGATTGCAGTGCCACATACGATAACGAAAATCTCCAGCAATCGTAGACTCTTTATTTTCATCCTCATAGCCAGCCTTTACTTGTTATTCTGAAGGTAGACCAAGGTGTCAATCGCTTTGACTACCTCCTCCTCCGTATTGTAAAAATGAGGAGCGATACGGATGACGTCATTACGCGCGGACACAATGATGTCCTGTTCCTTCATCAGCCGTTCCATCTCTGAAGCATTAGGAACTTGAATCGCCGTGTTGGATGCCTTGATCGTGAGATCCTCGGGACTCATTACTTTTAGGCCCTTTGACTTGGCATACGAGACGGCGGCAGAAGAGAGCTGATTCAAATAGCCTTCGATTCGCGGAACCCCGATCTCATTGATCATCCCAATGGCGGCGTGCGCGGCGTATGCATTGACGATAGCGGGGGTGCCCGTATCAAATCGCCTCGCGCCCGCAGCGAAATCGAGCTTTTTCACGTCAAACTCAAATGGATTCACCCGGCCGAACCACCCTGTGGTTGCCGGCTCCAGCTGCTGCGCAAGATCTCCACGTACATATAAAAACGATATGCCCGGAATGCCGATCAAATATTTCTGTGTACCTGCCGCCAGAAAATCGATATCCATGGCCTTAACATCAATAGCGACGTTGCCTGCAGATTGATAGGCATCAATAAACAGATAAGACCCTTTGGCATGAACGATGGCTGAAATCGTATTCAAATCCTGCTTAAATCCATTATAATAAGAGACGTGCGGTATCGATGTGATACGTGTTGTTTCATCTACATAACGATCGTAGTAGTCGATCGGCACGATATGGTTCTCGGTCGGAATAAACTCCACTCGAGCCCCCCGTTTTTGCTGTGCCAGCCAGACATGACCTATCGTTGGAAAATCAATTTCCGTCGTCACCACTTTATTGCGTTTACCCGAGAAATCCATGGCTGAGGCAACGCTCGAAGCCGCATCCGACACCGATCCCAGAACCGCAATTTCATGCGGCGAAGCGTTGATCAGCTTGGCAAAAGCGGCTTTCGCCTCCCCCACGCGGCTCATCCATTGCTGCCAGTCCATGCCGCCAAACCGCAGCGTAGTAAGATAGCTTTGAATGGCGCCGCTGACTTGATGGCTGAGGGCACTTTGGGAGCAGCTCGACAGCTGAATTTTTTTCCTTTAAGAGGGGGAAATTCTCTCTTTCTCTGATAAACGGGAACTCCATGATTAATCATCCTCTCATTGATGGAATGGCAGAAAGGTGAGTCTATGAACATCGATGCCGCTTACTATAAATCAGTCTCCCCTTGGGTTGAAAATTTGTCCTTCGATTGGGAGCCATTCTCGACCATAGGATCGCAAATCAGTGTTGCCAAAGATCAACCTATCTTTCTACAAGAGCATTCTAATGACTATGTTTATATCATTGTCGAAGGACGGATCCGATTATTTCTCAGCTCCCCTTTAGGAGAGGAAAAGCATATTGCGATCATCGGAAAGAACGGTCTCATTGGCGAGTCGCGGCTTCCTTCGGATAATACGTATAGCTGCAGCGCTACCGCTTCCAGTGCATCTAAGTTGATTAAAGTACCTTCACGGCAATTTCACAACCTGTTAAGCAAGAATGCGGAGATGACCGAACAGGTTTTATCGATTGGCGCAATCAAATTCCGCATTATGGCTATGCATATCTTGCAGCTTAGCTTCACCTCCGCCATGCAGCGTATTTCATTGAGTTTGATGCAGCTAGCTCTCACCTACGGGGAACAACAGGGCGATAGATTCTTTGTCCAGCTCCAATTCACCCACCAAGAGATGGCTAATCTCGTCGGAACATCGAGGGTGACCGTAGCCAATACCATTAACTTGCTGCAAAATGCAGGTGTGATCTCTAAAGCTAATGGCATCTATATCATCGAGGATATGGTGAAGTTAACAGAATATATCGAGCATGATATCTCTTAAGCTTCCCACCCCTACTATACATTTGTGATCAAGCTGAGGCTGTAAATTACTTTACACAGCTGCATTAAAGAAAGCTCAGGCCGCTTTTCGGCTTGAGCTTTTCTCATGGCCTCCAGAATGAGAGATACCGCCTTCCGCATATAAATTTTAAAAACAGCAAAAGGCGGTGTCAGCGGTGGAGACTTTGAAGGAAGCACCCATAGACAAGTTAATGGACGGCCACAAACAAATCGTTCTCGACATACACCGAAGGCTTATGACAGGAGCCGTAAATTTCAAAGATATCAGCATTTTGTGCAGAATCTCTCAGCAAAATTACAGTGCGTTCACACCGTTCCAGTTGTCCTTGATTCTGAGGGTGGCGGAAATCCTGTTCGGCGACCACGATCTCCAGCAGAGCGGCGCATACATCCGGGAAGAAATCCAAGCCGCTTATGGATTCTACCTCCCGTAGTGAGGCTCACCTGTGTATCTCATACCGATTGGCTTTGCTCATGCGGCGAATCGCGTCCACCTCGTCCTGCGTCAACGGAGGCACGTTCGCCGCCGCGATGTTCTGCAGCAGCTGCTCGCGCGAGCTTGCTCCCGGGACAACGACCGCCACCGCCGGGTGGCTGAGCGAGTAGCGTATCGCCAGCTGCGACATGCTTCGCTCATCCGTCACCATCGACTGCAGCTGCCGCCGAAGCGCATTGATTTCCTCCACGCTATGATCCAGGTATCCTTTTTGCACAGTCTTGTTCTCCGCCAACGCCCCGCTCGCCACCGGTCCCCGAGCAATGAGACTGATCCCATGATCCGCGAGCAACGGCAGCACTTCCTCTTCCGCACGGCGATCCAGAATACTGTATTGGTTCATCACGCTGACGATCGATGACCGGGCCGCATACTCCCGTATCACATTGGGCCGGATCGAAGAGATTCCGTAATGCCGGATAATCCCTTCCTTTTTGAGCTGCTCGAACGCTTCAATCGTCTCGTCGATCGGGTCGCCTGTCGTCCCCCCATGCAGCTGGTACAGGTCGATGTAGTCGGTCCCCAGCCGGCGCAAGCTGTCCTTGACCGCAGACAGGATGTACTTTTTCGATGGATCCCACGTCCACCCTTCCTGCCCGGGAATGCGCCGATTGCCCACTTTTGTCGCCAGCACGACCTGCGCTCTTCGCCCCTGAATCGCTTTTCCCACCAGCTCTTCATTTCGCCCCGCGTCATAGAGATCCGAGGTATCGAGATAATTAATGCCCCGATCCAGCGCCTCTTGAATGAGAGATACCGCCTTCTTTTCCTCCGTACCGACCGACATGCAGCCAAGACCGACTTCACTGACTCTGAGATCCGAAGAACCTAACCGGTTTATTTTCATAGCTGTTCTGTGACTCCTTTCGACAAAATCTTCCTTGTTTATAGTTATTCTAAAAAACTATTGATTTTATATTGAAAATCATTATCATTAAGATATCGTACAAATTCTAATCTATGGGGTGATTACATTTCATGAGTAACAAGAAACTTACTACGAGTTGGGGAGCTCCGGTTGGAGACAACCAGAACTCCATGACAGCGGGCCATCGCGGGCCGACATTGATCCAGGACGTGCACCTCCTGGAGAAGCTCGCACACTTCAACAGGGAACGCGTTCCCGAGCGTGTCGTTCATGCCAAAGGCGCCGGAGCGCATGGTGTATTCACGGTAACCAACCCGGAAATCGCCAAGTACACGAAAGCGGCGTTCTTATCGGCAGCAGGCAAAGAGACTCCTATGTTCATCCGTTTCTCGACCGTCGCCGGTGAGAGCGGTTCAGCCGATACGGTACGTGATCCCCGCGGATTCGCAGTCAAGTTCTACACTGAAGAAGGCAATTACGACCTCGTCGGTAACAACACCCCAGTATTTTTCATACGCGATGCCATCAAGTTCCCGGACTTCATTCATACGCAGAAACGCCATCCCCAGACGCACCTGAAAAATCCGAACGCCATTTGGGATTTCTGGTCTTTGTCTCCCGAGTCTTTGCATCAAGTAACTATTTTGATGTCGGACCGGGGAATTCCTGCTACATTCCGTCACATGCACGGATTCGGCAGCCACACTTTCAAATGGGTTAACGCTCAAGGTGACGCTGTGTGGGTGAAATATCATTTCAAGACAGAGCAAGGCGTCAAGAACCTGGATGTTGACCTGGCAACGAAGCTTGCAGGGGAAAACCCCGACTATCATACCGAAGATCTGTTCAATGCCATCGAAAATGGAGACTTCCCCGCCTGGAAGCTGTGCGTACAGATCATGCCGATCGAGGACGCAAATACGTACCGGTTCGATCCTTTCGATGTTACGAAGGTCTGGTCGCAAAAAGATTATCCGCTGATCGAAGTCGGCCGGATGGTGCTGAACCGGAATCCGGAGAACTATTTTGCGGAGGTTGAGCAAGCGACTTTCTCTCCAGGATCCTTCGTACCGGGTATCGAAGCATCACCGGACAAAATGCTCCAAGGACGCCTGTTCGCATACTCCGACGCCCATCGCTACCGCGTAGGCGCGAACCACAATACGCTGCCCGTCAACCGTCCGGTTGCGGAAGTGAACAACAACCAGCGTGACGGCTCCATGCGCGCAGACGGCAACGGCGGCGGCTCCGTCTATTATGAGCCGAACAGCTACGGCGGTCCAACCGAATCTCCGCAGGACAAGCCCAGCCCGTTCGTCGTATCCGGCCTCGCAGACTCGGCGGCATATGATCATAATGATCATTACACGCAGCCGGGTGACTTATACCGCTTGCTGACACCGGATGAGCGCACCCGTCTCGTCGAGAACATCGTCGGCGCCATGATGCCGGTCGAGAAGGACGAGATCAAAGTCCGTCAGATCGGCCACTGGTTCAAAGCGGATCTCGAGCTCGGACAGCGCATCGCCGAAGGACTGGGACTGCCTGTACCGCAAGGAGTTTAATAGATCGTGTCAAAGCCCTGGACGATTAGTCCGGGGTTTTTTTTGCATGAAATTATATCCTGAATCCGTGACAGCCACGGACTATACGAGCCAATTAGCAAAATGTTATACGTATATCTGAATGCCTATTTTCGGAAAAATAGACTTCAGTCTACTAACCTATTAGTTTTATGACCATTCTAAAAGTGTTTGATGACATACAATACGCTTAGGATAAAAATGGAGAGTAAACGAAGGTATTACCGCAGATTTCTGACGTTCAGGGGGGAACTTATTTGAGGAACCGTAAAACGCGGAAAAAAAAGACAATCCAAAATTCTCCTGCTAAAAGGAAAAAAAAGTGGCGTGCGTCAGGAAAATTTCTGCTCTCAGCAGGAAACATAAACGTAAAAAGCTTAAGGTCATCAGAAGGATATGTCTAGGTAAGAAAGCCGTTTATTGTGTTTATATTCCTGGTCCGAGCGGAGAACAGGGACCTGCTGGTCATTGTGGAGAGCAAGGAATTCCGGGTCCTAAGGGATCACATGGATTACCAGGAAAACAAGGCCGTTCTGGTCCACAAGGGGAACAAGGACTTCCAGGATTACAAGGGCCACCAGGTCCTCAAGGAGATCAAGGACCTGCAGGTCTTCGTGGAGAGCAAGGTATTCCGGGTCCTCAGGGGATACAGGGATTACCAGGATTACAAGGTTCTCCAGGTCCTCAAGGGGAGCAAGGCCCACCAGGCCCCCTCCCTGACGTCACCATTATACCAGCGGTTACTAGATATTCTTATATTCCTAGCTCAGACTTAGTCTCGACGTCCTCTGTATCTTTACCGGCCAATCTGTTTATAGACGATTCGGGAAATATAATTTCCGTCTTTTCAGGCCTGGGTCCAAATGGTTTAAATAATCTTTTCATTAACGGGATATTGCAACAGGGAAACGCATATAGCGTAAGCCCTGATACATTGACCTTGAACCTCGAAGGCAGCACTATTTATTCTGGCACGCCGATTACTCTTGAGACCATACAGTTCATTGCTCAGGTCTCTTAAAAATGTGTTAACTGATTCAATGGATTCACCCTTCCCCTTTTTATATCTTGAGCATCTAATAAATAAAATAAGAGAGGTGATAGAAGATGCCAATAACGAAGCCCTTTATTGCTAGTAGAAGGTTTGCTTCCACAATAGGAGTCGGGACAGGTACAGGTGCCGCGTTTGCGATTGCAGCTACAGCATTCACAACTGACACCGGTGCGGCAGCGACAGTATTCCCAGCTTCCCCCGCATATTACAATCTTTACATTAACGCTATGCTTCAGACTTCCGATACTTCAACAGTTACCACCACGGAAATTACCATCCCAGGTGGTGACGTTCTTGATCCAGCAACCCCAATTTTAGTTGAGTTTATTGTAACTTAATCAATCCTATTATTGCGAACTGCCGACAAATTGTTAAGGGTTGTCGGCAGCGATACATATGGGCATAAGTCCAGGGCTGTATTTTTTTGCGGGAAAATAATCCACATGGAATCCTGCGGGTCGGGCAAGATAGTCTTTGGGGCTTCTCGACAAACGAGATACAATTTCCCAATTTAAGCGAGGGAGTGGATTGAATGGTCGACAATAACAACAACAATCGCAATCGGAACGCAGGAGGCAACAACGGTGCCGGCGTTGACGCGGGCGAAGCTGCAGGAACAGCCGGCGGCGCTGTTGTAGGTGGCGCCCTGGGCTCCGTTGCCGGGCCGCTTGGCACAGTCGCAGGAGCCGTGGCAGGCGGCGCGTTGGGTAATGCGATGGGTGATGCCGCCGAAGGTGGCGACAAGCAAGCCAACGAGAGCGAACAGAATAAGCAGGACTGAAGCTTTGATGAATCAAATGAGAGGCGCATGGGTAACCCGTGCGCCTTCATTTGATTTCAGCGATCAGCTTTGTTTTTCCACTCCGAACAGGTACAATTTGGAAGTACGCCATTATTGTAATGGAGGTTGGAAAAATGAGCGAAAACGCGATGATCAGCACCCTCAACACGCTTCGCCGAATGATCATTGGCAGAATTGAAGCGATGGATGAAGCTCTCTTCGATGTTCAGCCGCCGCAGTTCAATAACACCATTAGATGGAACATCGGGCATATCGTCACGGTTCAAGATGGATTGGTCATGAAGAAAGTTACAGGAACGCCAAAGCTTAACGAGAACTTCGTTGCGATGTTCAAAAGCGGCACGAGACCATCCGAATGGACGACAACCCCTCCCAGCAAAGCCGAGTTGCTCGACCTTCTAAAGAAGCAGCTTAACGATCTGAATGAACTTGTCGCGCCCAGAGCGGATGAAAGGCTTGCTGAACCCCTAGTATTCGGCCCTTTTAATCTGGCAACCGTCGGTGATGTCGTCGGCTTTGCAGTAATCCATGAAAGCATGCATTCAGCAATCATTAATAGTTTGCTCAAGGTCATCAATCATCAGCATCAGTAACTACATAGAGAAGCGTTCCGGGATTCGCGTCCTGGAGCGCTTTTTTTGTCGAACGATTTCAGTACCCTTAACCGGGCGAAATATTCTATATTAATAATAGTACGGCCATTACCGTTGATGGGATGAAGGGGGAATGTACGATGAAAGAGTATCAGCTGACGTTGCGATCCATTCTGGAAAGAGCCGAAATGTTGTTTCCGAAGAAAGAAATTCTCTCCCGAACCGCCACCAAGTACGTTCGCTATACTTACGGGGATTTCGCCCGAAGAACGAGACGGCTCTCCTCCAGCTTGCAGGCACTCGGCGTGCAGCGCGGGGATCGCGTAGCCACATTCGCATGGAATGACCACCGGCATCTCGAAGCTTACTTCGCCATCCCTTGTATGGGCGCAGTTCTGCACACGGTCAACATCCGCCTTCCCGACGAACATATCATCCACATCCTCAATCACGCCGAAGACCGCTTCCTCCTCATCGACGAAACACTGCTGCCCATCATCCAAAGAATTCAGACAAAGCTGACAACCATCGAAGGCTTTATTATAATGACTGACCGGGATGCCCTCCCCTCCACCGACTTGTACCCTGTGTATTCCTATGAGCAGCTGGTGGCGGACGCAGATCCTTCTTATGATTATCCGCTGGACATTGATGAAAGCGCTCCCGCAGGTATGTGCTATACGTCAGCAACGACCGGCAATCCGAAAGGCGTCGTCTATTCGCATCGGGCGATCTATCTGCATTGCATGACTTTGGGGCTTGCGGATACCCTTGGATTATCGGAAAAGGATACGGTCATGCCGATTGTGCCGATGTTCCATGTGAATGCGTGGGGATTGCCGTTTGCCTCCGTCTGGTTCGGCAGCAAGCAGGTTCTTCCCGGACCGATGCCTACACCGGAGCTGCTGCTCAATCTGATTGCAGAAGAGAAGGTTACCATCTCGGCAGGTGTGCCGACCGTATGGATCGCCGCATTGAAGATCATGGAGCAGAAAACGTTCGACCTGTCCCACGTCAGGGCACTCATCTGCGGTGGATCTGCGGCACCGCGAAGCATCATCGAGAAATTCGAATATCATCACGGGATACCTTTCTACCATGCTTACGGCTTGACCGAAACGAGTCCGCTTGTTACCTGTTCGCGCGTCAAGAGCGATCTGGAGACCTTAACGAAAGATGAATTATTGGACATTCGCGCTACGCAAGGGCTGCTCGTTCCCGGCCTGGAAATGAAGGTTGTCGGCGCCAACGGCCCGGCCGCTTGGGACGGTAAAGAGATGGGCGAGCTGCTGCTGCGGGGTCCTTGGATTGTCGATGAGTATTACAAAGACGAGCGCACGCAGGACTCTTTCAAGGACGGCTGGTTCCACACCGGCGATATTGCCGTCGTCGATTCGGAAGGCTATGTGAAGCTGGTGGACCGCTCGAAGGATGTCGTCAAGAGCGGCGGCGAGTGGATTTCTTCCGTGGATTTGGAAAATGAGTTCATGGCGCATCACGCTGTTTTCGAGGCTTGTGTCGTAGGCATTCCGCATGCCAAATGGTCCGAGCGCCCGCTCGCCTGCGTCGTGCTCAAGGATGCCGTCAATCAACCGGTGAGCAAGGAAGAGCTGCTCGAATTCGTCGGCCGAAGGTTTGCAAAATGGTGGGTTCCCGACGACGTGATTTTCTTAACCGAGATTCCGAAGACTTCAGTCGGCAAGTTCCTGAAGCGCGCACTGCGCGAGACGTATCAGGGGCATTATACAAGTGATGAGGAAGTGGTACAGTAATAAAAAAGCGGTCAAGGGCTCTCGTCCTTGATCGCTTTTGCTTTGTTGTTTACCGGCTATTCCTTTATATTGGGCCGCCAACTTTCAAACCGTCTTTCAATCAAGCGGATGCATTCCGCCAACAGCACCCCGCCTGCCGCGATAATAATGATACCCACCATCACTTTATCGGTCTGGAAAGTGGCACCGGCTACGGTGATGAAAAAGCCGATACCCGCCGTCGCCGCATAAAGTTCACCCACCACAATACCAATGAGCGCATGACCCAATCCAAGTCTTAAACCTGTCAAGATTAAGGGAACGGAGGCGGGGAGCGCAACGGTTCTGAAGATTTGCAGATCGCTCGCCCCGAAGGAACGAGCGGTTTTAATAAAATGTGCATCCACCGTACGCATCCCGGTTATCGTATTGACCAAGATCGGAAAGACCGCTCCTAAAAAGATAATCGCAATTTTACTGAATACCCCTATTCCGAACCAAATGATAATCAACGGAAGCAGCGCGATTCGAGGAGTCGCATACAAAGCGGATACAAAAGGTTCCAATATGGCGTTTACCCGATAATACCATCCCATCAAAATGCCTAAGGGTACTCCAACAAAGATGGCCAGTCCAAAGCCCCATATGAATTCGATCCCACTGACTCTTAAATCTTTGTAAATGGCGCCCGATGAGAATAGATCTATACCCGTCGATATAATCCGGGTAGGTGAACTGGTGAACAGCGGGTTTATATATCCTAAACGGATCACCATTTCCCAAGATAGCCAAAAAAATGATGACGGCGATGGTGCCGAGAAGCCATTTCTCGTTTTTCAGGTAAGCTAACTTCAGCTTAGATTGCTCTTTACGTTCCAATCGGGAAACGTTCGTGTATATGGTCTCCATGTTACTGTCCTCCCAGGGTAACCATTCCCGTATTGGCCGATTCTTCCTCAATCAATCTCCAAATTTGTTCTTCCAATTCGATAAAACGCGGATGATGCTTCAGCTTGAGTGTACGGGCGTCCGGCAGATCAATCGGAATATCCGCTTTAATCGAACCAGGTCGCGCTGTAAATACAACTACACGATTAGACAGAAAAACGGCCTCGTTAATTTGATGAGTGATGAACAGTGCGGTTTTTTGAGCTTTTTCTAAAATTTTCATCAATTCAACTTGCATAAATTCCCGGGTCTGGGCGTCAAGAGCGGCAAACGGTTCATCCAGCAGCAGCAGCTCCGGCTCGGTTACAAGTGCTCGGGCGATATTCACCCGCTGCCTCATCCCCCCCGACAATTCATTCGGAAATTGTTGTTCAAACCCCTTTAATCCGACCAAGTGTATGAAGTGTTCTGCCCGCTCTTTCATTTCCTTATTTGAAAAACGTTTCTGAATTTCCATTCCGTACATCACATTCTGCTCCACCGTGCGCCAGGGAAATAAGGAATCGTGTTGAAATACCATGGATCTTTCCGGTCCGGGTTTTTTAATTTCTTTATTGTCCAATAAAATACGTCCCGAATTAATAGAGAGCAGGCCATCCACCGCGTTCAAAAAGGTAGATTTACCGCATCCGCTCGGACCGACAATGGACACGAGTTCGCCTTCGTATATGTTCAGGTTAATGTCGCTTAGCGCCAGCAAATATTGTCTCCGACGTTCGTTGTAATACTCCATATAAACCTTTTGAACCTGCAGCTTCACTTTACGTCTGTCGTTCATCTTCACCGCCCCCTATTTGAGGTTTTTGAAAAATCCCTCTTTCTCGAGCGCTTCGATGGCCGATACGTCGACGATCTGCTCCGCCGTCATCTGCGCTGCCTTCGGTTTTTGCTTGGCAATTTCCTTGAGTACCAGATCGATACCGGTCATAGACGGTTTTGGAATGTCCGGAAAAATTTTAGTGGAATAAAATTCGTAAGCTTCCGTCAATTCGGCCGGATTATCCATTTTTAAAAACTGCGCTGTGATTTTGATAGCCTCATCTTTGTTTTTCTTGTATTCTTTAACGCCTTCTGAAATTCCCCTGAAGAAATTTTTCAACACCTCGGCATTATTCTTGGCGTAATCTCGTTTGACGGCATAAGCCGTATTCGGATATTCACCGGCAATATCCGTCAAGTCAACCATAACCCGGAATCCTTGCTTCAGAAGTTGTCCGGTAGACGGATACTGCTCAATAGTACCGTCGATATTGCCGCTTAACGCAGCTGCGATTCGGTCATTTGATCCTCCAAGCTGAAGGAGCGAGACATCGGTTGTTGTCATCCCTAAAGACTGTAAAGCCATGTCAGCTGCTTTCGCGGAAGAAGAACCAAACTTGCTGATCGCGATTGATTTCCCTTTCAACTGCTCCGCAGTGGTAATGTTGTCTTTCACGACCAACTGAAACGGCAGCTTGTTCGAGATGCCGCCGACCAATACCAGATCAGCACCGGATACGATGGACTCCATTGAAGGTGTGTAGCCATTTTGTGCGATATCGACGCTTCCTCCAATAGCCGCCTGGCTTAGTGTGGATCCCCCGCTAACGAAGACCAATTCCACATCCAGCCCATACTTTTTGAAAATTCCTTTTTCATAGGCATAGTACAACGGAGCCGTGGTCATCGAATAACCGTCATACCCCACCTTGACCTTCGTCAAGGCGGGATTTTTGTCAGTCTGCTGACTGCCGGAAGTTTCCGTCGCTCCGCATGCTGTCATGGAGGCGCAGGCTACGATTAATAAGAGAAACCAAAGTTTTCGTATCACCCAAATTCCTCATTTCTCTCTCTTAATAATGATTTCATCGTATAAGTCGGCCCACTTGTTCCTCTCTTTTAAAAGGACAGCCGGATCAATGACTTCTATCTTGATCTTGCTGTAGGGGGATTCCACTTTTGTGCTGGACGGTATAAAGCTTAGATTGGCCATTTCCTGCTGACCTTCGTTTAGCATGTAATCGTAAAACAACAGCGAGGCGTACGGATGAGGAGCTTTTTTGGAAACACCGATGCCGTTTGGACGAGCCACCGCTGGATCGATTACGAACCAATCGAGCGGCGAACCTTCCTTTTTATACTGCTCGGCCGTGAAATTGTAGACGGTGAGCCCAAGTGGAATTTCACCGGAACGAACCAGATTCGTTATCAAAGTGTGTCCTTTGCGCACGTCCAAACCGTTGGCAGCCACCAAGTCCCGCCAGAACTTGAGCCCCTTTTCTTCTCCCATCTTCTTGACAATGATGGAAAAATAATCGGAGTCTTCAAGCTCAATCCCCAGGCGGCCTTTCCATTTGGGATCCAGCAAGTCCTCATACTTCTTCGGCAAATCTTCTTTTTTTACTAGATTCGTGTTGTATGTCTGAACAAACAGATTAAGACTGGTCGTTACCCATTCCCGATGCTCTGGAAGCGCTTGGGGTATGAGATCGGCGTGATAGGGTGATTTGACTGCCTGTAGCAGTCCCTCTTGATGAAGCGCTTCCAATTCCGTTCCGCTGATATCCACCATATCAAACTCATTTCGTCCGGCTTTCGCTTCCGTGATCACTTTCTGAAGCACGACATCGGATCCGGCACGCCAGACGGTCACTGTGATGCCGTATTTCTTTTCAAATCCGGCTTTTATCCGCTCAATATCTTCATTTGTCCGGGAGGTGTACACAATGAGAGTCTTTTCTTTCTGGGCTCCGTCCGTCAGAATTTGCAGTCGATCTTTCCCTTCATTAGCGGCTAATTCGGCAATGGTCGTCGCTCCCTGAGAGGGTTCGGCTGCAGAAGTGCTTGTACCTTGAGACGAGCATCCCCAGAGCATCAAGGAAGCAGCCATGAGGCAGCCTAAGCGCAGGAACAGGCGATAGCTCATCATAGTTCCCACCCCTCGAATGACTTCTCATATAGCTTGACAAAGTCATCGTAAGTCGCTTTACGGATGTTGGGATTGGGACCATACAGCGGCAGCTCCATTTTATCCAGTTCTTCGAGTGATAGATTTTTTTCCAGCTTCCGGACGAAAACCATCTTTGCCATAATTGGAATAGATTTGCGGTCTACGACCTCTTCTGAGAATTTACGGGGGAAATTCAGATCGGCGAGCAATTTTTTCACTTGATAAATAACCGCCTCACCAATCTCAATACTATTTTTTCCGGCCGAATCTACACCCAGGTAAGGCGCCATCATTACATAACGGTCCAGTGCCGCCGGCATATTGAACTCCATGACGGGTGGCAGAAACACACCGATCGTCTCTCCGTACGGCACAGGGAAAAGCGTCTGCACGTTGCGTGCAAGCCCGTGTACGTAACCCAGCTTAGCGTTGCCGCATGCCATATTGGCAATACAACTGGCTTCAAGGCAAGCCTGCTTCGCTTGAAGATCATCCGTCATGCAGGATTTACGAAGGTTCTGTATCAGCATCTGCATGGCATGTAAAGCAAGGCTGTTCGTGATCTCTGTCGATTGGTCCGTCAGGCAAGCCTCAATCGCATGGGTCAGCGCATCGACCCCGGAACGCGTTGCCTGAACGAACGGCAGCGTCCGCATCAAATTAGCGTCTAGAATGGCTACTCGCGGATAGCACACAGCGCTGCTGACCGTGATTTTGCGGTTGTTCTCTTCGTCTACCATCGGCTGGTGGGGACTAACCTCCGCGCCGGAACCGGCAGTCGTCGGTATCGCCACGACAGGCATGACATACACCGGCGGATTAAATGCAAACTCGCGGATCGAAGGGGTTCGTTGGCCTGTAAGTTTCGCCTCCTTAGCCGCTCCACCCAACACGCCTGTCGCTTTTCCCACCACCAGCGCCGATCCGCCGCCCAACGCCACGATGCAGTCGGCTCCATGCTCCTGGGCTTGACGCCAGCTTTCGTCAATGGCTGACACTTTGGCAATATGCGTCACGTCAGTAAAGACGCCTGTCGGCATGCCTGCAGCCTCCAAAACTTCCCTCACTTCATCCAGAATGCCGAGCCGGCGATCCCGGGGTCAGTGACGATCCACGGCCTAGTACCTGCGAGCGCTTTCAGTTCCTTGGGCAGCTGTTGCAGGCTTCCCAAGCCGTGTACGACTTTCGTCTGCATTTGAAACACCGATGTTTTCATCTAAATCGACACCTCCATGAATTTAGATTTCAACGCGTCATACCATTTTGTTAAGTATTTATTAGGATAAAAGTGCACGCATTTTTTTCTTGGTTGATGTTTTTCACAAGTTGATCCACCAAGCCGGAAAGCGGTACAGGCGTCTTCACCTGTTGGGCGAGATCCAGCGCGACGTCCATATCTTTTTCGGACCACTTGCCCGTGCTTTTACCCCATCGCGATAGAGACCAGTTGGCCCCGCTGCTGTACGCCAGGGCGTCAACCAGACGCTGCACGTCCATTCCGAGGCTTTTTGCTAATGTCAGCACCTCGAAATTCGCAGTCATGCAAGCCCACAGCAGCATATTGTTAGCAGTCTTGGCAATCTGCCCGGCTCCTACATCACCAACATGGATGACATGCTTGCCGAAGGCTGTTAACATGGGCATCGCTTTTTCCAGCCATCGTTCCTCGCCGCCGACGAAAACCGTCAGTGTCCCGTTATTGCAGGCTTCCTGCCCCAAAACAACGGGAGTGTCCAGCAATCCGATGCCGTGAGCATCCGTGAATTCCGCCAATTCGCGGCAGGTATACGGTGAAGTTGAGCTGGCCACGCAGATGACCGATTCGGGCTTCATGGCCTGAACGAGGCCGCTGTGGCGGATGATGTTGTCCACCTGCTGATCCGACTGCACCATAATGAGTACCCCATCAACCTGCCCGGCGATTTCTTGTAATGACGTGCATCCGTACACACCCAAGTCAGCCGCCTTGGACAAAGCTTCCGGATTGACATCGTAACCCCACACTTTCAATCCGCCGTTGACCAAATGACCGGCCATGGGCAGCCCCATCGCTCCTAAACCGATAACCACGACACTTTCAACTTTTTGCAATTGCTGTGTCTCCATTGGTTTCCCTCATTTCTTTACGCTTCTCGTCCGTTTGCATCTCATGGATCCGATACTTTCCTTCAAACCGGTCAATAACAACACCGTAGCACGACTCTGCTCTTTCCACCGACACATACCCTTCCAGCACGTCACGCAGCACTGACTGTGGTTCGCGGGTTAATGGATCCCCATAACCGCCTCCTCCGGGTGTCTCAAAACGGAAAACATCCCCCTCTTTCAGCGGATAATCGGCATATCGGTTCGGCAATCGTACTTCCCCGTCTGTGCCCGGATTGATGATCAGGCTCCTGTTCGTCCAGGGAGTCCGCCATGCATGCCATTCGCCGGAATGTTATGTTTGGCCGATCTTAACGAGAAACGAGCATCTTTCAAGTTCACATACTCCCGGCAAATTCCCAGTCCACCCTGATATCGGCCGGCACCTCCGGAGTCCTTAATCAGCTCCATACGAAGAATCCGCGTCGGAAATTCGCTCTCGATGATCTCCACCGGTGCGATTCGGGCATTGCCCTGGTTGTTCGTCGATCCGGACAAGCCGTCTTTGTTGGATCGCGCACCCGTACCTCCGCCGACAATCTCATACTGCACATAGCTTTTGCCGGTATGGGTATTACGCCCGCCGATCACAATGGAACGGCTTCCACAGCCGTCGGCCCGAACTTTGTCAGGCACGATGTGGCTCAGCGCATCAAACAAAGCGTCGATGACGGCATGTACTGTCGGGTTGTAGGTATTGACGGGAGCCGGAAAGCGGGGGCTCAATACACTTCCGTCGCGGACTGCAAGATCAAAAGTCCGGAACAGCCCGCTGCACACATACATTTGCGGATCGATCAGGGAGATCAGGCAGTACGCGCATGCCGCTTGCACGAGCGGAAAACGGATATTCGCCGGACCTTTCGTTTGATCCGCCGATTCCGTGAAATCAATGTGCAGCATTTCTCCTTTTTTCTCCACCGTAACGAAGATGCGCACCGGTTTGTTCAATTCGATGCCGTCGTCATCCACGAAACGTTCCGCTGTATATGTGCCGTCTCTCCATTGGGAAATGGCTTGTCTGACGCGATTCTCTGCGACGTCCATCAATTGACTGTAACAGGCCAAAACCGCATCTTTGCCGTATTTAACGATGAGGTTTTTCAACCTGTTTTCCCCCAGACGATCGGCCCCCAGCTGTCCACGTATATCGCCAAGAACCAGTTCCGGGGTACGGCTGTTGGAAGCGATGATTTTTTCCACTTCTTCATTGGTTACGAATCCTTGCTGATAGCGGACTGCCGGCAAATGCAGGCCTTCATTGAAAATCTCCTTGGCTTGACCGGAGCAGCTTCCCGGAACCGGGCCGCCGATATCACTTTTGTGGGCGATACTTCCACAGAAGCCTACCAGCTCCTGTTCCGCAAAAATGGGGGTGATGACGGCAATATCCGGGGCATGCGGACTGCCGCCTTCATAGGGATGATTGATGAGGAACGCATCCCCTTCCCGGATGCTTCCGCCATAGGCTTTCATTACGGCATTACAGCAAGCCGGAAAGCAGCCGATGTGCAGCGGAAGCACAACATGTTGAGCAACGACATCGCCGCCTGCGTTCATGATCGCGCAAGAGGCATCTTGCGATTCACGAATGATGGTAGAAAAACCGGTACGGAAAAGCGAATTCTGCATTTCCTGTACGATTCCGCTGAGACTGGCCTTGATTACTTGAAAAAGAACTGCATCCAACTCACGCGTTAACGTGCGATGATTGGCAATCATCCCTTCCACTCTCCTTTCTATGTAATAATGATGTTTTTCCAACCGTCAATTCGGGCCTGCTGCCCCGGATTGACGATCGTGGTGGAATCCAACTGTTCGATAATAGCCGGACCATGTATGACCAGCCCGACATCCAACTTCTCTCTTTGATAGACGGGACAAGAGAGATCCTTACCGTCGAAACGTGCTTCTCGTTGTTCCCGAAAAGCGTCCTCCAGAGTTCCTCCGGACGGTTCGTATGAGGGCACTTCAACCTTGGGCACTAAACCGATGCCGCTTACCCGGTAAGACACGACCTCCACTGGCTCCTCAGGAGCCATATGTGCAAACAACTGGTGATGCGTCTGATCAAACTTTTCACGAATTGCGGTTAAATCATCCGATGTCAGCCGTTCCCCCGCAGGAATATTAATCTCGTACCCCTGTCCGGCGTAACGCATATCCAAAGAATATTCCAAAACGATTTCGTCTTCGCTGAACCCTTCGTGCAGTAGCTCCTGTTTCGCCTGAACGCCCATTTTGGACAGGATATGGTTGACTTCATCTGCTCTAAGCAAGTGCAATGGACTCAGCTTCGATTGGACATAATCGTGTTTAACATTGGACATCAGCAAGCCAATCGCCGAGTAAACACCGGGGTGAAACGGGACAATCACACCTGCCATTCCGAGATCGCGCGCCATCTTGGCTCCATGCAAAGGACCCGCGCCGCCGAACGCCACCAGCATAAAATCACGGAGGTCGTAGCCTCTTGCCGTGGAAATCGCTTTGATCGCTTCTTCCATTTTGACGTTGACGATGCTGATAATCCCCTCTGCAGCATCCACCGGGTCCAAACCTAGAGGCTCAGCCACTTTGCTCTTAATCGATTGCACGGCTTGATCCCTGTCAAGAAGCATCCTGCCCCCTAAAAAGTTGGACTCGCTTAGATATCTGAGTACTAAATTGGCGTCCGTGACCGTCGGAAGCGTCCCACCCTTCCGGTAGCTTACCGGTCCTGGCACCGCACCTGCACTATCCGGACCAACCTCCAAAATACCCATCTCGTCTACCCGGGCAATCGTACCCCCACCCGCGCTGACCGTGTTAATATCCATCATCGGCACGGCGATATCACGGTTTCCGATTTTGCTGCGGTTGAACAAGGCGGGCTTTCCATCCTTAATTAAAGCGACATCGCAGGAAGTGCCACCCATATCAAACGTAATCAGGTTGCTGTAACCCGTCGTTTGACTGAGGCAGGCTCCAGCGGTCACTCCGCCGGCTGGACCCGAAAGTACTGTGGTGACGGCCTTTTTCGCGGTGGCTTCAAAAGTAGAAGTTCCTCCGTTCGACTGCATGATATAGGTTTGGCGTGTTGTGATTTCGGATTGCTCAAACCTTTCTTTCAGGTTGCGAATGTAGTGCTCCAATATGGGCTGCAAATAAGCATTGATCACTGTGGTGCTAAGGCGGTAGTACTCGCGAATTTGCGGCAGAACTTCCGATGACAAGGAAACGCTGCAGTTCGGCAGTTCTTCCTCAATGATTTGCTTGACCCGCTGTTCATGTTCAGGATGCAGAAAGGAGAAAAGGAGACAGACGGCCACCGACTCGATCCCTTTTCCACGCCATTCACTTAACGTCGATCGGAGAGCGCTTTCATCCATAGGCAATAGAATTTGGCCTTGAAAATCGATACGCTCTTGTATTTCGCCGGTACGGCTTTGCGGTACGAGCATGGCAGGCTTGTCATACATGACATCGAATAACGCCGCACCATAAGGTCTTGCCTGCTCCATCACTTCATAAACACCGCGGAAGCCTTTGGTCACCAGCAAACCGGTAACGGCTCCCTTCCCTTCCAAGAGCGCGTTGGTGCCGACAGTCGTGCCGTGGCAGAAATAGTTGATATCCGCAGACGAAGCACCTTGTGAGAACAACACTTCTATTCCCTTCATAATTGCCTCAGATGGATCTTCAGGCGTGGAAGGGATTTTGGTTATCGCGATTTCTTTGGAATCTTCGTTGTAGTACACAAAATCTGAGAATGTTCCACCGGTATCGACTGTTACTCTGTAGCGGCTCATCTGCTTCCCCTCCAGTATTTTTGGATTATAGGGACATTGTATTTCAAGTTTCCTGTATAATAAATTCATGTTATCAATCGAATCATAAATAAGTTTTATA
This sequence comes from Cohnella kolymensis, assembly GCF_000829465.1. Taxonomy (GTDB): domain Bacteria; phylum Bacillota; class Bacilli; order Paenibacillales; family Paenibacillaceae; genus Cohnella; species Cohnella kolymensis. The sequence continues at coordinate 206,476 of NZ_JXAL01000001.1, forward strand.
CATGCATTGATTGTCGGATGGATTAAGGGGGAGCGTGAGCGGCTTGAACTTAGATCAATTGGAAGCGTTTTCGGTAATCGTACGTGAGAAAAGCTTCAGTAAAGCTGCGGAAATGATGCATTTGACCCAATCCGCATTAAGCATCCGAATATCGAAGCTGGAAGCGGAAATCGAAACCGACCTATTCATAAGAGACGGACGCACCATCCGATTGTCTAAATACGGGGAATTGTACCTACCCTTTGTTCAACGCATTCTTGCGCTCACGCAGGAATCGAAGATGATGCTCCATCAAGCAATGAACGAAGAAAAACTACATTTACACATCGGTACGACCAGTCGAATCGCAACTTATTTGCTGCCAAGTCTTCTGGAACAATTTCAAAACGTAATGCCTCAGGTCGATATTTCCATTCAAACGGGTTTGTCGGAAGAGGTGTTGGAAATGCTGCACGATTACACCATTCATATTGCTTTGATTAATGATCCTCCAGAAGACGAACGCTGGGACAAGCTCCTGCTGTTTCGGGATCGCATCTTACTTATATCTTCTCCCGATCATCCTCTATATGGCAATATTGCCGTAATCAACAATTTTCTATTGACTCCCTGCATGGCGTGTCCATCATCAATGCCAAAAATCCCTCCGCCTACTTCCGTCCTTTAGCTGAATGGCTGCGGAATCAGCAGGTCGTCCCTAAACAGTACATTTCGGTGGATAATATTGAAGCAATGAAGCGGCTGGCCTCAAAGAAAGTCGGTGTTACATTTCTTCCGCAGATGGCGGTGATGAGTGAAATAAAAACCGGGGAGTTGGTGGAAATACCCTTTTGCGAACAGCACCAATTTACCCGCGAGACATTCCTGGTTTACAAACGCCGTAAACACACGAATGCGGCTATCTCGTCCTTTGTCAACGTAATCCAAGAGTATGTGAAACATCATTTGTTAGATACTGTACAGTGATAAAAAAAGCGGTCAAGGGCTCTCGTCCTTGATCGCTTTTGCTTTGTTGTTTAGGGATTTTAATAGGCGGATGGCGCCATGGAGGATTAGGAGTAATACGCCGATCTGAATCGCGTGATCTGATAAATTGAGAATGCCCTTACTCGGAAAAGAAATGAGAAAGTCCGTCACTTGTCCAAATAACAGCCTGTCGATGCCGTTTCCCACCGCCCCGCCAACAAGAAAGCCGAAGCTGATGTCCAGTAAGGGTCCCTTGATGTCGCCTTTTCTGCGGTAATGATGGATAACTATAACAAACACGACGGCAACAACACCAAAAAGTCGTCCATAGCCTTGAAATAAGCTGCTGGCCATTCCGCTGTTTTCGTAGTGGGTGATGGGTATTCCCCAAAACGATGTTGTCTCGCCGATATCAACGTAGGCGCGGATCAGGTTTTTAGAGATTTGATCGATAATTACTACGAATATAGCAATGACATAAAAGAACATGGCTAATCCTTCTTCCCTCTCGTCCCATCCGTGGTTGTTCCTACTTTGATGATTTGCCAATCCATTCCTTTAATGCGGGGTATAACCGTTGCGCATCCTCGTAGCCTTGCCGGTACAACGCTTCAAGTTTTTTGGGGTCCCGCTCCATCCGTCCCACCGTTAAAGGGATTTGAGGCCGGATGACAAATGCCGATCCGTTACTCTCCTGCCGGTCGATATAGCTCATCGTTTCATTGTAGACCTCGTGCCGGCGCAGAAGCGTGTTCACGAACTCGGGAAAACGGCGATAAGAACGCCGGATGAGCCAAGAGAATGAGGTTGGGGATTTTCTGTACTCTTGGTTTCTCGTCAGGATCAGGACATTGCGTTGATTCCCGTCCTGCTCCGCTTTCCGCAGCGGGATCGGATCCGAGATGCCCCCGTCCATCAGCAGCCTGTCCTTATACTCCATAACCGGAGCAATGACCGGCAGCGAACTGGACGCCCGCAACACTTTTAACATATCAAAATCCGACTCGCTCTTGTAATAGTATAAAGGCTCGCCGGTTTGCAAGTCCGTTGTGCCTACCACAAGCTCCTCCGGACTTGCTTGGAACGCTTTATAGTCAAATGGAACAAGGGTATTCGGGATTTCATCGAAGATAAAGTCCATCCCAAACATTTCGCGTTTGCGGATGAGATTCCTCCACGATATATAGCGAGGATCTTTGACATAATCGATATTGACGACCTTGTTCCGGCCATTCTGCCTAGACAAGTAACTCACCGACATACAAGCCCCCGCCGACACACCGATGTTGTAGGGGAAATACAAATTCTGCTCAGCAAAATACTCCAGCACGCCCCCGGTGTAAATCCCGCGCATGCCTCCGCCCTCAAGTACTAGACCGATTTGTTCCACTCCCAAGACCCCTTTGTTTCTAATGGGCTTTCGTTACATACTAACTTAAGTATAGCGCTATGTTCGGGTAGGAACAACAAAAAGCCCTTGCACGGCCAGGGCTCACTTCAATATGTAATATCTTATGCATCATGAACTTCGACTAAATACATACGATCATTAAATCTTCCTCGTTGCTCCGCTTTTGCTGCTCGTACACGTTCAAGTTCTTCAACGGTAAAGCCATGCGACTCCGTCAGCGAGTGAAGCACCTCTAGAATGTCCGCCAACTCCTCCAATGCCGCCTGGTCGTTGGCTGCCGCAAGATACTCAGTTGTTTCTTCCCCGAGTTTTCGTTGTAATTCTAGGACGTATTCATCTTGCTCCAAAGTACGTAGGCTCGAGGATTTGCCTGATTGAGCGATGATCTCAGGTATTCGATCACGAACTAATTTATTGTAAATTGGCATATGAGAACCCTTCTTTTCAGGTCACTTAATTGTGCTTATTTTGTTTTGGCATTTCTATTGTGTTCGGCTCGTATGACAACGTCTTTGATATTCGCGGAATCAATGACATTGTAGATCTGATTTATTTCTGTTTCGCCAAGTAAAGGCTTGTCTGATGTCGCTTTTATTCGGTTGATTTTGCGTTGTATGAATTCAGAAAGCTCTGTGTCGTATACGACCAACTCATCTGAATCAATTTTTCGCAGGTCAGGATCAATACTGAATCGGCAGCGCATTGTGAATGAAACCATAGATATGTAGGACAATGTAGGAAATCCATTTAGAACACTCTGGATTGCCTTAATATGACCATAATTTTGCATCAAAGGGTTATACATATTAAAACGATTACTTACCCGCCACTTCCTATCCTTCCGGCCACCCTTAATTTCACCGTTGTAATTCTTTGTCTCAATAACAAACAGGCCATAGGGAGAAATGACGATGTGATCTATTTGTGAGTAACCTGAGCGCGACTTTGCATTTCGCACCATTATATCGGATAAGTATTTGCAGCCCTTGGGAAGTTGATCTAGCTGGATGTTGATTTTGTATTCTCCTAGTTCCCCTATTCTGGTAGTCTCGATTTTGGGTTTCTTATGTTCTCCCTTTTTGGCACTCTTGCTCGTTGTAACGGTGCTTTGGTTGGAACTGAATATGCCTAGCAATTTTTTCAACATGCTCTGGTCCCCCCTAGGCCTTTACCTCATTCGATAAATGCCTTTTTCTGTCCTAATGAATACCTTCATATGTTCAGGAACCGTAGATGATTGATTACCACCTTCAGAGCTGGGTACCATATCAGCCATTCGAGTACCGAAGTCCTTCCACCGTCCAGGATATTTCTCAGCTACCCAGTCTTCGACTTCTTTTATGCTTCTAGGTATCTCTCTTCCCAGACTCTCAAAAGCCTCGATAATTGCTTCCGCTTGCGTGATCAAGTTCATCACCCCCTGAGACTTATCATCAATAAGTTAAATAAAAACGGAACAGTCTTACACTCTGTCTCGCGTTTGCAATACCTTCCATACTCCCCTTAAACCTCTAGTGTACTACTCATAGTTTCCAAATAATAAGACACGATCTCTTTTTTATAATCAGATCGTGTCAGCTAAGATATTCAATTTAATAAACTAATCAACTCGTTTTTTATTTCTTTATATAGCTCTTGAAATCGCCGTTTTTGGAGTCTTTCATAGTAGTCATCCATATTCTCACTATCGCCTTTAGTGTAGACATCTTTAAAAGGAGACGGTATACAGTGACCCCATTGCGATGATTCTTCAACAAAGTGTAAATAATCCACTGGTTTTTTGTCACTAATTTTTGAATTTGACAAAGAAGAGATATAGGTTCTATTTAACGGACTATTCAATATATGTCTTTTGTCCCTTCTGATATCTTTTGTTGAATCGCCTATAGTCGCTGCGCTAGCTAGTGGCACAATGTGGTGATCTTGTATTGAGAGTGCATAAGTCGATCCCTTATACGTAAATTGCTTTTTATCACTTATATCCCATGTATTTAATCGAACCTGTTCTCCATCTGCAGCCAAAAAATCTAATGGTTGCTTACTTAGGACAAACTGCAATAAGGCTTTGTGTATAGCTCCAGGGATATCATACTTGTCGTCTTTCAAAAGTAACACTTCTTCGTCGGAATAACCGCCCTCTTTGAGTATATTATCATACCACTTTAAAAATGGGTTATTACCTGTCTTGATCCATGTATACAAGTGTTGAACATCACTGACACATTGGTTGTTTTGACCTTCTCTATATGCACCACCAAATAATGCGCTCCAATACCAATACTCTACCTTGTTTAATGCCTCCTTACTGTTCCAAATTTCCTCATCGTGAAGTACGTAGGCTATAGGCAAAAGCATAAGATCATAAGGTAATGATTTTACATTTATTAACCCACACCTAAATTGCAAGAAAGCACATGCACGTTTCAAAGCATTTATCGCAGCATTTGTATTATGATTTATCTGAGCGTGTGTTAAGTGTAAAAATTTAGCTCTTTTGGTATGATCAACTTTAATGTGATCAACAGCCCCATATGTAATATGAGAGAACATTGATAAGATACTTAAGTATTGATCTTTGATTGGTTTAGATAATTTGTTTTCATCTAAAACATCGAATTGCGTTGCGCACCAGGTACTAGGGCAATTTCCCAATATTCCATGTTGCAATGAGGGAGGTAATACCATTGATGTTTGTAATTCGCTTATCAATCTCTGAGAAAGTGAGCCCGCATCTCTGTTTCTAGCTGCTTTGGCAACAATTAAGTCGAAAGTATCAAGATCGGTGGGATTTGAGTTAATATTTTCAAAAATTGCGATGGCACGGTTGATCTCGCTTGCCGGAAGTTCTATGATCGAGATATCTTGTTCAAGGATGTCACTTAAAAATTTTATAACCTTTTCACTCCAAGTAGCTGCTAACTGAGACCAAGCATCTCTTAACCTGTCTTCATCATCACTGTCTATAATCTCTACGATATCCGGCTCAATAGGCGCTAGGAGAGCTACAATATCTCTGGTACCATCTTCCACCTCAGCCTTAAGATCGGCAACTCGCTCATTAGCAATTCTTCTAATGACATACTCATGAAGTTGTTTTTCATTAGCATTTGTTGACCTTCTATAAATAGAGTATAAAGGAACAAGGCCGTCATCAGAGGCCATTTTTGCGATATGATTCCGCAATTTGGAGCCTGTAAAAACTTTCCCGGTGTTATCATCTTTAGGAGAAAACCCAGGATTGTACCATTCATTAATATTCTTCTTAAAAATTTGTTTTCTCTCTATAAATTCTATAACCTGGCTTGGCTCAAATTCCTTAAAATTCCTAAACTGCATATCGAGATAACCAAAGACATCTTCGTCACCGGAACTTGGTTTAATCCGTAAGAACCATCTGTGCCTTAGTCCACTGTACAAGTTGCCCCACGTTTCTTCCCATTTGGCCGAGTCAGTAAAGAAGTCTGAGAAAATACCCTTTAGACTCGAAATTCTTTGTTGGCCATCCAATAAGTATAGGCATTCGTCCTTAGGCTCCACATTACCACTTGGAAACCCGATTTTCTTTGCTGCAAAATCATCCTTAGTTCCCTGCAAAATGAGGATGCTGCCTATTGGTAGCGATGTTAAAAAAAGAAGCGATCAAACTTTTTTTGTTTATCAACTTTCCACTCAAACTCTCTCTGGAAATCCGGAAGCACCAGCTTATCTGTATCATTCTTCTCAAATAATTCCCTTAATTTCATAACAACAACCCCATTTAGATTAGATACACTCCACTTGAACTTTCAAGCAATGTTTTACGATGCATGAACGTGAATATTATTTTTGGTTTAATAATTCTAGCAATTTAATAGGATCATCAAAAAACACCTCATCAATTTCGTCAACTTCTTCATTTTGATGCTCTTCATCATCATAAAAGTTGTCCTCAATGTCCTCCTCATCGGAAACATCATCATAGTATTGCTCCATTATGAGTAGTTCATCTATTGAAATATCGTCGATATCTTCATCAATTTTAATTTCTAGTTGCTGATATTCTACAATATAGTCATCCCCATATAAATCTGGATAGTACGATCTCCTTTGACTGACCTCTTCCTCCAGCCTATCGTCAAGTAGATATATAGGTGTTCCATATTTCGACTTATCGTAACTAATGTACCTGTTCAATAACAAACCGAATTTTAAATATTCTTGCGATTCAGGGTAGATATAATAATCTCTTGAAGAAGCCCACAAAATGTCGTAAAAAAGATCAAGTATATTACGTGCGTTGAGGTTATCAAAACGCAACTCTGATAGTTTTTGTATAACAGCAATATCTGTTCTTGCACAAGAGTGCCAATCAGATAAAAATACATTTTCACTCATTGGTCCATCATGGTAGTTATCAAGGGCTGATATCGCTATATCGTTATCAAATTTCCAAAGTAAAACCACCGGCGAGGTATAACACTTGCTTAATATTTGCGTAAGAAAGTGTACATAATAACTTCGTTCATTCAAGAAACCGTTTAATTCTACTGCCAGAAAAACTAAGGAGCTAATCCTTTTACCTTTGATTTTGCAAGACCTGATTGCATCAAGTCCCTTACATTCATTACTGAGATTAAACAAATATGAAATACCCTGTACATGTTGGAGATAATTAACTTCGTTATTTGTGAGATGTATACGGTTAGGAGTAAATTCGTTAATGAACTTCCAGGCATCAACATTTGTTGTTTTTAAAGTTTCTTTAATTACTTCAACAGGAAAGCGCAATGATTTGAACAAGGTAACGCCAGCCATATATAAATCTTGATGGTTGAATGTTTGCAGAGCATCATCAATATCAACAAATATGTTTAACGCATTTTCCATTATTCTTATCCTTAGTAGAGATTTTATCGTCTATATAATAGCTTTAATTAGGTCATCATAAGATGAACCTTCAGTATCATTGTTAAAGGATGCAACTATGTCATAAATTCGATTTATATATCATCAGTTGTTGTACAATCCTCATACTTCTCGTACAATACTTCGATACCGCCAAACACATAAGAATGAAATAAATCCATATTCTCTTTTAAAGCATCAGGCATTGAATCATCTACTCTGAAAGCTCGATCTACTCTTTGTTCCTCAGTCAATCCTGGTGTTTCATCTAATAGCATTATAAGACGATACAAAAACTCGCATTTAAGTCTTTCAGTGTTAAAAGCGCCTGCGAAGATGCTAGCTTCATCTGATACTGAGGAATCCTTTGTAGCTTTTCTTCCGTGCAATATTCCCATGACTGAACCAACCATATAAACATCTATATATCGTTTAAAAACCTTCGCATTATTCACAAGGTACTTAACGTAAGATGCGTGTTTACCCTTTAAGTCGTAATCTCTTTCAAACATTAGCCAACCTCCTTGATGTATGTCAAAGTTTCCGACTCTTTTACCAACATGTACTTTTTCCCCACTTTGCCACCCATCACTGTTTCTGCATAACCCCAATCTTTTGCCATAACTACCATAATTACTTGTTCAGCAATTTCAGGCAAAATTTTGGAAATTGTACTTACGTGTTTTTCATCAGCATTAGAAAAGGGAGCATCCATAACCAATGGATAAGGCTCAGAGCTCAACGCTAGATCCTCATCGCCGGTATTACTGTTGATTTTCCCCCGAGCAAGATCCACTAAACCAGCAATAAACGCGAAATTCTTGACTGTTTCGAGACCTCGAGATTCATCAGTCTGTACAGAAGAATCCCCATAAGCGGTAAGTAAAGATACCCTGTATTTACTGTCGATCACAACTTGTCTCTTACCGTGATACATCCTTGAAAAAATATCGTTAACCTTTTTTTCGAGCTGGTCTTTAATTTCAATTTCCTTCACTTCGTAGGTATCTTTGACCCAATAATAGATTGCCTCAGCATATTTGTTGTATAGCATAATTTGTTTATTTTTTTCTGACGCTGTAATAGAGCCACTATAGACTTTCTGCAATCTATCAAGATCGTTCCTACATGCCCCTTCGTCTGCTATTAGCTTATCTTTTTTTTACATTGAAGTCTTTTAGTCTTTTCTTTACATCGACCAACTCTTCTTCGTACTTCTTAACGTCACCTTTACCTTTTATCTTTTGACTAATCTCATCAACTTCTTCAGCCCAATCCTGTATACGAGTTTTATAACGATAGATATCTTCATAACTCATTTTGATATTCGTATAGTAATTCTCATTTGTGCTGTTATATGTGTTTATCTGATCAATGAAAGTTCTTATCATTGTTCCAATTGATTGAGGGGGGAGATAATTCCGTTCTTTAATAAGGTTCAAATGAACTTCATTACCCTCACATATTGTTGCGCCGCAAATACAATGACCTCTCTCAATTATGAAATCAATAGAAGTTGAGTTCATGTTGGGTACGCCTTTATCGTCTATTTTTGCAGACTTTAAAAAACTAATTGCTCTGTTCATGAGAGGCTTTGCAAAAAAAGCTGAGGTGTTTGTGTTAAAGTCCGACATTAATCTGCTGTAAGCTAATTCCATTGCTTTTTCTTCTGCTTTGATAGAGTTTTCTAAATGTTCTTTATTCTTCTGCAACTCAGCTGTAGGTTGATTATCTCTTAGTACATCTTCGAGTTGCTCCTTACGCTGCTCGTAGTGACTAATCTCATTCCTAACATTTTCCAAATCCCTAATAATAACTTGGAGACGATCCTGTTCGCTTTGAATGCGTTGAGCGGCCTCAGCAGCCTTTCTGTTCCCTACAGTATCCAAGCTGCTATTAAATTTTCCGATAACAGAGCTTTTTTTTGCTTGGATCTAAATGTTTCATGGTATTATCAAGTGCCGCTAATCCTAATAAGCCTTTTACCGACTCTGCAACATCCTGTTTGCTACTAATATTCCCTATTCGCTCACCATCAAAGAAGAAATAGTTAGACAAATCACTAGGTAGTATCTTATTTATCGTACTATCAATGACTGATTTTCGTATTGTTTCTATTTGACCATCGCTTTCCTTATAGGAAACCTTTATATCAGACTTGTTAGGCCGGACACCTTTATAATCGCACGTATATTCCTGAGTTCTAGTGATTATATATTCCGTATTGTCGTGATTAAGGCATATTTCAACTTCAACAGTTTCATTGTCACCTATATCCATTTCTCTCGATACGTCCATATTTAACAAGAAATCTTTTGTAGTAAATGTCGACGTTCCATATAAAGTCCAATTAAATGCTTGCACTAAGGTAGTTTTGCCGCTTGTATTATCTCCTAAGATTACTGTGACATTCTGTTGATTATCACTAGAAAAGGTCATATTTTGGATACCCTTATACTGTCTAAAATTCTTAAGTTTAATAGACCTTAATAGCATTTCTTAACTTCCTCCTCGATTAACTTTCTAACCTTTTCCACCATTTGTTCGTTTGTGTCTTGTCTAGTTCGTAAGTTTTCTCTCTCGGCTTTTAATATATAAAATTTTAATCTATCCAGCTTTTTTTTATCGATATCAATATCCTCAAGATTTTTAGACATATTCGTCTCCTCCAATAGTCAAAAGATCATAGCTCTCTTCAATCATGTTTATTAATTTATCGGCTTCGGAAGGGTTTTCAGCAATTGAGGCAAAATCTTTCATTCTCGTTATTTCCTTTTTAACGAGGGATATGTCTATTCTTGTCTCATCAGTTGGCAGGTTTTTCACCTGATCTAATGGTCTCGGCAATGTAATGAAATCATAGATGACAGCGTGCGTTTTTCCAATTGATTTTCGTAAAACCCTACCCCTTCGTTGCACATATTCCTTCGGGTTAGTACTACTAGCAAGAATAAAAGCCAATTTTATACTTGGAATGTTTACACCTTCGTCCAGGCATCGGATTGCGACTAAGGCCTGGATATGTTTTCCTTCGGAAAACTCTTCCTTTAATTGCTCTCTTACCTGAGCAGATTCTGCGGAGGTAAACTGCGAGATACGAATATTCATTTTATTTCCTAACAAATCAGACACTGCGTCAATTTGTCGTATTTCGGCTTCGTCAGCAACTCCTTCTTCGTAGCCTAGATCTCGAATTGTAGCTGCCCCGCAATATACTAATATATGTTTGTCTTCTTTGTATGGTTCAATAAACTCTTCAAGTTTAGAGATTTTATAACGAGCTGCCGCTACAATTCTTGCGCGCTTAATAAGTATCATCTTCCCGTATTCATCAATAACTAGTTTTCCGCTAGCACTTTTGCTACAATGTTTGATCAGCTCTCTAGATAACTTCTTATATTCTTCTAACTCTTCGTCACAAAGGTAAACAACCACTGGATGATAATAGTATGGGGTAAGTTTCTCCTCTTTGATGGCCATTTCCAATGTATATTCAATGCATTTTTCACCAAAATACTGAAACAGCTTTTCAGTGCCGTCTTCATCACCATGCCTTTCTAATGTAGCTGACAAGGCTAGCCGATAAGGTATTTTAGGGTTCATTGTTTTACTAAGATTAGCAGCTCCAAAATTGTGAGCTTCATCTACAACAAGTACAACATTTCCATCCATCATATTTATTTGTTGGCGTACATATTCGGAACTGAAAGTGGCATTTGTTGTTATAAAACAGAAATGTTTTTTCACACCAAGGTTAAAAGCGATAGTAGTTTCTTTTAATCTTTTTTTCCAATCTTTTTGAGTAGAAGCAGAATAACCGATAATGGGCTTCATGTTAAACTTGACTATGTCTTCTACCCATTGCTCAACAAGATGTTGGTAAGGACAGACGATAATAACAGCCAGCTCATTCTTACAAGCTTTGAACAACCGGCAGATAGCACCTAGTCCAGTAAAAGTTTTACCGGTTCCTGTTGCCATATCAAAAATCCCTCGAAAGTCTTGCTTTGCCCATTGGTCAATGGCTTCAAGTTGATAAGAGTGTAGATCGACACCTTCCGGGACTTGCGGCCCAGAAGGGGATGTCGCTATGACATACTCTGTCCTACGTTCTTGAATATCGATATTTAAGTCCAACTGATCGTTTTTGTATGATTGAAGCTTTTCACGAGCCAAACGAGGAAACTCGATTGTCTTCATTCTTGGTTCATAGTCATTCCATAAGGCATTAAATGCTGACTGCTTTGTACTTACTCGCTCGGAATCTTCTGTCCAAGAACAGAAGACATCGATTGTCTCATAGTTATGGGAAAAAGCAGTGCTTGTTTCGTTCATAGAGCCAGTAAAGGCAACTACATTACCATCTGCGTCGTGTATCAGCCCGACTTTTTCGTGGTACATTCCTATACCGGACTTGTCTTCAATAAAAGCAATCTTTATATCTAAACGGCCTTGGGCAACAAGAGTAGCTAGTAAATTAAGTCGTTGTTCTTCAAAATAGTTTTTAGGTTCGCTAAATGATTGAATTATTGCTCGTTCTATGATGGCGCTTCGTTCTTCATACCCTTTTTCAATAGCGTCAATATCCTCTTTTTGAAGACGGGGAGAGGCAATTAATTGAATCTTACCCCCATTCTTCAATAATTCGGTTATACCGTATGAGATCTCAATTAATGCAGAAGAAGAGAAAAACCCTACTGCCCTCTGATAAATCACCGCATTTTTTTAATAATGGTAAATAAAAAGTGTTAACAATGTCATCTGAAAATGAGCGATATTCTTTATTTATACTAAGATCTTTAAAACTCACAGCTTCACTTCCTCGCAGCATTGCGTTATCTACACACTATTCTAAAGCAAAAGTAACTGAGACATAAGTACTATTATAAATACAAATGTTGACATTGTTATATACCTTAAGCTACAAATTCGACAAGTGGCCTCTATTTCCTCCATAACCCCGTGTATATAAAATCTATCTGGGATAATAAAAGCGCACCAAGCAAACAGGTGCGCTTATTATACTTGTAGTTTTTGATCAAAACACACAGACACATGGCACGGTGTCATCTTCTGCAGGTATTTCTAGTGAAGCAGCCACTTCTGAAATCTGATCATTTAAACTATCGAGGTAATTCCTATATTCTTTTAATGTATACGGGCTGCCGTCATCTCTTAACTTTAAAATACTCACATCGCCCAGCATTGCTCTCATTTTTTCTTCCATTTCTTCTTGCTCCATGTATCTGTCCGGCCAAATTCGATATAAATCCTTGTAATGATTGAATCCACCTCTTACACATCGCCCCCCGCAATTTGCGTGTGCAAACCCTAACTCATACATTCGGGGAAGTTTAATACCCCATTGCTTCTCAATGATTTCCTTGGCATTGACATCTTTAATATTTGATTCGAACAGAGGAAATCTTGTTTCTACTGGCTCTAAAGCCTGATGTCCGTAAAATTCCTTAAGATTATCTGCACGTTGCTTTTCATGAGCTCCGATACCAAAATATAAGATAGGCTCTAGCCCCTGATCTCTTAGATCTTCGATAAAAATTACAGTTTGTCGTACCTTTAACTCCGACGAGCACTTAGCAAGCCTCGAATTACCCAAAAAGCGTGTTTGCTCAAAAACTTCTTCCGGAGTTCTACCATCTACGTACTCTGTTATAGGAACCCCTATATAGTCGGCTATTTCATACATAAAACGATAATTGTCTTCGTCTTCCCACAATGTATTAGTAAAGAATAGATAGCAATTCTCTTTACCATAGGTTTGTACCATTTGGTATGCAACATAAGCGCTAGCAGCGCCACCACTAAACATCGATACATGTACAGTTTTTCTAGTCATAAGATTATCCCTCTTTACTTAGAGTCTGTTGATTTTCGTTAGCACTGTTTGTATCGGAAATGTCTTGTATTAAGTTCCATAACACCATAAGTAACTCATCTTTAGTGACGGTTCGCCCTGTATACTTGAGCTTTCTACTTATATCATCATAAATTATCTTCGATTTCGACGAGAGGTCTACTTTAGGCAAAACTAAGGAAGCGCCTCCGTCGTTAATTTCAATGTAATTCATGTTATTATCAGGATTTTGCAGGTGACTAAGTTCGTTCCATAGCTCAGTTTGAAAAACTTCATCGGTAGCATCAGACCAATCATTTCTGCTTACGCCAACTATAGCTTGGCTGATGCTATCAACATAATTATCGTCATTTGATACTAAAATACTTGATAATAATTTAGATGTCTTTTTAAGAAGGCTGCTTTGGCTCTCGGTCCAGCTTTGAATATCAGAGTAAGCAGCTAGGTTCATAGTAGAAAGAACCACTGACTCTAGGTATTCATTATGCTTCTCTAAATAATCTTCACTTTCATTTTTGGCAGCTTCAAGTTTCAATTTGTCTTCACCCATGTTCGTGAAACTGTACAGCTGTTGAATAGCCTCTAGAGGTCTCATCTCACTCGATCTAACGATTTGTCTAAACATATTCGATGCAGCAGATTGTTTGTGGGTTACGCGTGCCAAACGTGGTAGAGAGTTATACCAACGCAATAACACTTTACTTAAGTAAACCGCCGTTTGTAGACCTCTGTCTTCGTCGTAAATGTAGGAAGCGAAGCATTCCTCAATCAGCGTTATCAATGGTCCATATCTATCCTCTATAGACTGAAACGCGAACGAGTAGTTCTCAGGATCATGTACCATTTTCCAAAGAGTTGCGCCATCTACAGATTGCATAAACATCCCATTGTTATAAAAAAGCAGGTATTTCCATTCCTTGCCCAATAATGCTGGTAATAGGACTGGTATTACAGGCAATCTCACAGCAAAAGGACTCTCACGGAAAACGGCTACTAAGTCTGCCAAGGGGGCATTTTCTTTTTTTAGTACGTTCAATAAAGATTTGCGTAAATTAAGAAGTGATTTATCCTTCAAGAGATGTGGCCTTATCGGATCAAGTTCATGGTTTTTAAGAACAGTAGCGTAGATCAAGTAATCTGGCCCAAAGCCGGAAATGCTGATTTCCTCACTGTTAGTTTTTATTTTTTCAAGTATTTTATCAATCACTTTATAAGCATTTTTTTCTTGTACTTTGGCTATGAATCTTCTGTTAAAAGCCTCGTTACGGATTTCTGGTGTATCCGGATATAAATCAAACATGATATTTGACAAGTTATTACTTAATGTTCGTTCGTCACTTACGACTAACTGTTCGCCTTTGTATAGCCAAGAAGCATCTGGTGAGAAGTTAATAAAGGGACTTATCTCATCTTTAACACGGTAATGTAAGGATCGTTTCATAAAGTTCAGTTCATCGATTAAAAAACGGTCCTGGATCAGAAATACCTTGTCTTGTTGTAGTTTCTCAATTACGAGCAGTGTTTCAAGATCTTTATAAAAGTGGTTGAAGGTTTGGTTATAGACTACAAATATAACCTTCTCGTGCCTCCTCGAATATGAATCTATCCGTGCCGTCAACGCACCATGTTTTGAAGCATCATCTGAGATGACAAATACAATCTGAAAATCTAAGTTCTTGTTTGATTGAATTGATAATGTTTCCTCGCCTATCTCAGATTCGTCAATAAACTTAACTTGAGCAAACCTAGTTATACTTTTTTCATCGTTATATAACTTAGGTAAGTAGCTCTTAACCTCCAGTAACTGTTCAGCTAGATCTAATTTTTGTTTTACCGAAAAACTTGATGTCACCAATAGATGCTCTATCTCTTTGTTGACATCAACTATACTGCCTTCGTATAAGATAAACCTATCTTCATCGTTAAGGTACCGAATGATTTTTGTTTCATACAATTGATCTAGCAAACCCTGAACTTTCTCTTCGGTAAACATCAAAGAAAATGCCAAGAAATCTCTGCTTAAAATTATCTTAGTATTTAAATTTGTTATATCCCATAAAGTAATTAATTTTAAAATTTTTAACTGATCCTCTAAATCCTCTGATGGAACTAAACGTTTTTGAAGTCTCTTATAGAGTAGATAGCTTCTTTTAACGTTGGATTCATGCTCAAATTCATCAAAAGAAGGCTCGAAGTAGTCAAACAATTTATCTGGAGTGTACCAGTCATTGAACTTATCAAAATGATATCTTAAACCACCCGCATCATTACTCTCTAAGAAAGTAAATAGCGTTCGTTCGTTCTGAGCTACGAGATTGGCCAATTTTGGCATGGAAAATAGACTACTTGGATGTAATGGATACCCCTGTTCTATGATCAAGGATCTCTGTTCAGCGTGCGACAGCTCTGGAAAAAGATTGTATTTAAGCAATCCATCTTGTATATGGTTGCGAAATTGATTTGGATTCCATTGGGCACGCATGTCTTCGGTAACTATATTAGCTATGCGAACAAAGGTTGATTGATCGCTTTCTATATGATGTATCGCGAATCTTTTCTCAATTCGTTGAAACTCTTTCTGCATATCTTCACTTAGGCGGTAAGCATACTGCCTCATGTTTTTATGACTGATCAATAAATAGTTAAAATTGTGATAATCATTATGACTCGCTAACTCCGCTAAGTCCTGTAAATCCTGCATAGCTTCATTAATTTCATTTGGATTCATTGACTGAAGGAATCGACCAAATTCGTCATGCACAACAAATAAACCCTTACCGAGTTTATTGAGCTCATTCAATAGGTACAGTATTTGTGTAACTAATTCTCCTGAATACTTGGGTACAAAATGTGCCCCTGAAGTTAATTCTGGATATATATTCGTAAACCATGTAATTGCCTGATCATCATAACTTTCAACTTGGTTAATCCAAGTCTTTAAATGCTGCTTATTCTCACTCAGTTTCTTTTCAAAAAGAGAATATGTAGCTGGGTAGTTGAGCTCCCACGTCTTTATGGTACCTAAAATCTCCGAAATTAAATTTGGCATAATTATATTCGTGCCGTCGCTCTTCAACGCTTTATATATTGATGAGATTAATGCACGATGCAGATTATGCACGTTACCTTCTAGTATTACAGGAATATAAGAGATTTTAGAATTAGCAACTTTATTGATCAAATTACTAACCTTAGCATCAACCAAATTAAATTTAGCAGAGAGTTTATCTATCGTAGATTGATCTAATTTTTTAGATAAGAGACTAGCGATAACAACACCCATCAGGGATTTCCCAGATCCATAAGGACCTGAAATAATATGAGATTTTGGGCCGTCCTCAATAAATCCTTTAAGAATCTCTTGAAATGGGTTGACGTGAGCAGCAGTAGGAATAAACCTATCCACAAAGTCTGCTTTGCCAAAGTCAAAACGAAGATTTATGCTCGGCTGGAAATTAGCTGACGACTGTTTGCTCAAAATGATTCTCTCCCAACCTTCTGTGATATTCTTCCTGAAGAAAATCATCCGCTGCTACCTTAGGAAGCAGAACAGTGTCTAACCTATTCGTTCTATTGAAATGAATAGGATAAAACTGATGTTCAGAAAGTTTCTCTAGGGCATTTACGACTTCCGAACGCTGCATATTAAAAAAGTTTCCCCCATAAATCTGCCTTCAGCGTTATCTCTTCTACAGAAACATTATCTGTTTCATGCTGCTCCCCATACTTCAGCAAAATGTACAACAAGGATGTAAGCCCTACAGTTTGATATGCCAGCTGATTTTTCATTACAATGTTTGAGTTTTCGCTTGATGTAGATAATAGACCGAGTTTTCCAAGGGGACTTTGAGTTACGTCTTCAGGGTCCTTTATGCTGTTATCTTTTAGGTAAAGGCGGCACAAGCAGTCGACATCACGTTTTAGGGACTTGTCTGAAGTTAGCTGTCCCTCCTTCGCAGCCCAAACTGAGGTTTCAGAAACAATCTCCTCTTTTGTAATTGCTCCCCTTGTAATGATATTAAAGAAACCATGCCACACTATTAAGCGTTCTTTGGAGCCATCCATATTCACTAGTGAATAATGCAGCAAAGATAACGAGTCCGGTAAATCGAGATAGGGATCGTAGGTGTTAATTATCTCCCCGATTTTTGTCAATATATGTACACTTTTGTTTGTTTGATCTTTCTCTTCCTTAGCGATGTTAGTGGCAGTGATCCAAAAACGTAAAGACTGAACCATGTTTTTTCCGAGCCTATTTTTTCAGCGGCATCTTTTTCAAAGAAAAAACGAGGATTTTGTTGTATCATCTTAATGCCCTTACGAAGCCAATTCAATCGCAAATGAAATGTCTCGTGCTGTCCATATTTCATATTCAGCCCTCCATGTAACAATGAGAATATACATTCGCCTATTAACACAATTATAGCACAAAAAAGTTCCTGGATGGAAAGATCCAGGAACTTATAAAAGTAGAGAAGTAAAAATTTTTTTTCAGTAAGTGTGTTGATTCGCTATCAATCGACAGAAATCCTCCATAAACTAATTTCCATATAATTACAATACTATGCTTACGGCACCGTTGAAGCGTCGGTATTGACGGAGCGTCATTCATAAATTTCTCCATAGCGGCGAGTTGTGGATTTCCTAGGCATCAAGCGGTCAATCCCCAAGCCACTTTTTGTGCAAACCAATTCTCAACAAACTAATTCTTATAATCCGTAATAATATAGCGGTACAGCTTTGGATCTACTGCATGCTCCAAGATCAAGTTCATGCAGACAACGGGGGAACCATCGTCCGACATCGTTGTTTGCTGTACTGAACTCGGATCAGGTTTTGCCTTTCCTAAATAATAGAAATCACTACCACCTTCATCATCGTCCTTCTTAACAAAGATTTGAATGTGTAAATCATTTTCATTTGCTTCAACAATTTTTCGAACTTCTTCAGAACGTAATGTCCGTTTACTTCTGGTAAACCATTTCAATGTCGTCGGGGATAAAAACTCGTCCCCATAATTAGTACTTGAGGCAACACTTTCCTTTTTATGATAAGTAACAAAGATCGGACACATATCATTCTTTATCGCATAACCGAATATTGTCCCCTTTTCGTCGTTTTCCCAACCAAGAAGCCTACAGAAATCTTTTCGTGTATATTTTTGATACACAGTCAAAGGCAGCTTAGGATCATACATTCTCGATTTTTCAGCAGCGCTGTCAACAACATCTCGAAATAGCTTTTTGAAAAAATGGTTTGTCGCCAAACTGTGTTTCATTGTTTCATTTAATCTATAGTAGTTGTCCTCGTCCAATGTACAAATTGGAACATTACCATATTTCTCCCGATCAGACGCGACGAAGAAGGACAAATCCATTATTCTCCTTATCGAACTGATTGTTCTTTCGTCCGTTGGGCAATTCAATTCCATTAACTTCGTTACGTATCGGTCATGAGAAACAACGCCTTGGTTAATTAATAAATCAAGTAATACGATCTCGTGTCTTCTTTTGCCGTTCAGAATCTCTTTTGATATCATCTCCATGACTTGTGCTTCGTAATTCGTCAAAGAAGGTACATCTTCTCTTATCCTAAGCAGAAAATGATGATAGCTCTTATGTGTATCAGTAATTACACCAGGATCAATTAAATTATGTTGAATGAAATCGATCAAGAAGGGCATCCGGCCGATTCTGTTTTTTAATTCTTGATACGCCTCTTTTAACTTCTTTAGCTCTGTCAAATTAGTATTGTTAATAGATTTATAGATTTGCTCTTTCGCCACTTCTTCGAAGTTAATGGATGAGAGGCCATTGATGTAACTTGTATCCTTCATTTTTCTTCTAATATTATCTTTGTTTAATGATCTATCCCCGGATAAGGCTATGGGAATTAAATAGTTGTTTTTATAATTCCCGATGAAGTCGATAATCGTGACGAATTCTTTAGCCTTATGCTTTCGTAATCCGCGACCTAACTGTTGAATAAAAACAATGCTCGACTGCGTTTGTCTTAACATGACTACTTGGTTTACCGTCGGAATATCAATGCCTTCGTTAAAGATGTCGACCGTAATAATGTAATCTAAATCGCCATGCTCAAGTTTTTGCACTTGCAACTCTCTTTGTTCGATGGAGTCTTCCCCCGTGAGTGCAACCGTCTCGTAGCCTCTTCCATTCATCTTCACGGATAACTCAATGGCCTCGTCTTTACGGCTGCAGAAAATTAAGCCCTTTACCTTCTGCCCGGAGTACCCGTAATATTCAATTTTTTCGATTAAATGGCTTACCCGTTCTTCCGTCACGAGCTTTGATAAGATCGTTGTATCATCTATAGTTTCGCCATTCAATTCAAGATCCGTAACGCCAAAGTAATGGAATGGACAAAGCATATCCTCTTCCAGCGCTTCCTGCAGTCGGATCTCGTAGGCGACATTATAATTGAATAATTCATAAATATTAAAGTCGTCCGTACGTTCGGGGGTCGCTGTCATACCCATCATAAATTCGGGGGCAAAGTAATCGATGACTCTGCGATATGAAGCCGCCCCTGCCTTATGTACCTCATCGATGAGTATATAATCGAAATCACGAGGATCAAACTGAGATAGTACTTCAGGCTTGGATATCGTTTGTACGGTCGCAAACAAATATTTGGCGCCTATGTGTTTGCCCGTTCCCGACAACAATCCGTATTCATCTGGACTCCCGCTAACCAGCCCTTCGAAGTCCGATTTCGCTTTCAGGAGAATTTGTTCCCTATGTGCGATAAATAGCATTCTCTTAGGATTGAAATTTTTTACGTCAAAGGCAGATAGATAAGTTTTTCCCGTACCTGTAGCCGAAACAATTAACGCTCTCTGATGACCTGCATCCCTTACTTCTTGAATCCCAGCTAAAGCATAATTTTGCATTTTATTCGGGGTAATTGAATTACCAGCACTCTGGTTAGGCAAGTCAATTGGCTCTACTTTAGTTAATTCTTCTTTCATAATTTGCTTAGCAGTATGTTGCACATATAATATCTCGTAGTTCTTTATCCATGTTTCCGTTAATGACTCGGAACGATTCCATATCTCTTCAAACTGATCATTGACTTCTAGAATGAACTTAGTGTTTGCATTTACTGTGAGGCTAACATTCCACTCATAGTTTATTTTTAATGCTTGAGCTGTAAGGTTGGCACTACCAATGATTAAAAAGAAATCATCGTTGTAATCAAAAATATAACCTTTGGAGTGGAACCCTTCGAGATCCGTCAATCGTACTTCTAAATTGTCAATTTTGAGCAACTCACGGAATACTTTTGGATTATTAAAAAATAAATACGTAGAAGTTAACAATTTACCTGCTATTCCTTTGCGCTTTAAATCGATCAAGTGAGATTTCAACATGGCTAATCCACTTTCTGTAACAAAAGCGACGACAAACCTAAAAGCTTGACAGGATGTTAACCCTTCTACCACTGAAGATAATACGTTCTCCTTTGTAATTGGATTATTGATTAATAATTTAGGAGAATACTTCTCAAGAACAGAGTTAATCTGAGGTACAGCCGTGAGGTTAAAGGTCTCGTTAATATGAGTCACTGAGTTGGACACGTGAGGAACTCACTCCAATTGACTAGGATTATTTAATATTAAAAGCAGAAAATAACATTTGACAAGAAAAAAAGAACTGCCCGCAATCGAAGCAAGAAGTTCTTTAGTCTAGAATTATAGGACTGACTTAATAATCTTCTCAACCGCCGGAATATCGGCAGGTGCCCAGTCCAGTAAACCTAATTCGGATCTGGGCAGCCATTGAATAGCAACATGTTCTGTTAACAAAGGACTACCCCCCATTAGGTTGCAGTAATAGGTCGTCAAGTGAACAATCCCGAAATCGTATTCGTGTATGGTAGTCTCTACCCATTCACCAATTTCGATTTCACAATGCATTTCCTCTTTTATTTCCCGATATAGCGCTTCTTGCGGCGTTTCACCTGATTCGATTTTCCCGCCAGGAAACTCCCACTTCAGGGGCAAGGACTTACTTTCGCCCCTTTGCGCGCATAGGATTTTCCCATTTTTCTCGATTACAGCACCGACAACATGGATGTTTTTTTTCATATGGTCCCCCTGCTAAATCTACTACTTGTATCATAATTGCCGATTGTTGTAGGTGCAAGCGAAGTTCCAGTTGTCCTTGACGGCAACTTGGCTACAGTAGTGTTATGGCATACTGGGCTATTAGACATCACTTTATAGTTTGAAAGCAAACATCCACAACCTCATGCGATTGTGGATTTACATGGTGGAGGCGAACCGGGGTGTAGCAAATCCACAATTCGCCGATTATCTATTTCTGATGTGGAAACCGAAAAAAGTCACTGGTTTCTAAACAGTGAGGATTTTTTGATTGCCGCTAAGGTTAAAGCTCGCTTACTTTATTAACTCTTTCAAGCTTTTGAGGGATTGAAGAATATTCGCTTCCTTCTTTTCGCCGAAATATTCAACGGAAATGTAGCCCTTGTAATTGCGTTTTTGCAGCTCGTGGAGCAGAGCCCGATTATCAATGTCGCCATCGAACACGGGAACCGGTATAGTTTTATAAAAATTGTCGTGGTCCCATTTGTAGTTTTTAAGATGCACATGCTCAACCAAAGAATAGACTGTGGGCAATGCCTCCATCTGATCGATTCGCTCCACATTCAGGTTCGCTCCGTCAAAAACAACCTTTACACGGGGATGATTCACTTCACGAACAAGATCCTGTAACGATTCCGTGTTGTCGACAAATGTATCGTAATGAATTTCGATCGCAATGTTGATTTCGTATTGATCGGCCTTGCTCATAACCTTCATCATGTCGCTGACGACTTGCCCCCACTGCTCGGGGGATGCGAGTCTCGAGGATTTATGGCCTACAAATGTGCGTATAAGAGGGCAATTGAGCTGTCTGGCCACATCCAGCAAGTGGTTCAAGGATTTGAATTCCTGCTGCAAATCCCGCTCACCGGAAAAACCGCCTGAAAATGTTGTATATCCGCTAATAGCGGGAACTTCCAGCCCATATTCCTGCAGTTTTGCTTTTAATTTGTCTAAAGGGCCATGTTCCTCCTGGAATCTTTCGATATGACCCATCCACAACTCGATTCCGTCTAATTCCAGCGGCTTCACCCAGTCGAATACTTCCTCTAAGGACCACTCTTTAAAACCGGATGTGCATATGCTTGTTTTCACAACTGGATCCTCCTTTGTCCGACTATGAATGTATTTAGTCAACCAATTTGGGCCGTCCCAGGCACCAGTTGATCTAAATGAGCGCAGAGAGGGAATGTCCGATAGGGAATCCTATTCCGGTCTGCATGGTGTCTTGTCCATCGATAGCCTGGCCATTTCTAAGTAGTTGGTTTGTCGTCCTTGAGGTCAAGCCAGCTGATTTCACCTGGTGTAAGCCGGATAGACGCAGCTTCCATATTGCTTCTAAGCTCCTCCGCGTCGAATGAACCGACAACGCAGCAGGCGGGAAACGGCTGATTTAACACATATGCCAGGGCGATCTGGGGAAGCGTAACGCCCTTCTTCGCGGACAGCGACTTGGCCCGGCGCAGTCTATCCCAGTTTTCTTCACTGTAATAAACCTTTACCATATAGGAATCGGAACGATCCTCCTGCGTGAAGCTGCCGGATAAAAAACCGCGGGCCAGCGCAGACCAGGACAGGAGAGGATGGCCGGTTCCCTGGTGCCAAGAAGAAATGCTTTCGTCTGCGGAGACGCAGCCCGGCCATAACGGTTCAAGCGGCTTGGCCAGGCTTAAATTTATGCTGCTCGCGGCAAATCCTTGCAGCCCGTGCTTGTCCGCATATTCGTTAGCCTCTTCAATTCTTTGCCAGGACCAATTGGAAGTTCCGATCGTTTTGATGTGGCCGGAGGCAATATATTCATTCAGTTTTTCCATAAGCGGACCGACAGGCTGGGAAGGATCGTCCCTGTGCAGCATGTAAATGTCTACATAATCGGTGCCAAGCCGTTCCAGCTGCCCAGAAAATCGCGGGTGATATGCTCGGGGCTTACCCGCCTGCTTTCCTGTTCGGTATGGTGGCAGCCCTTCGTCAGCACAATAACCTGATCGCGATTGCGACGCTGTTGCATCCAGATCCCTACAGCCTTTTCGCTTTCTCCGTTTCCGTAAAACATGGCTGTGTCCAGAACATTGCCGCCAAGGCGAACGTATTCGTCCAGCAGCGGGATCATATCCATCACATTTTGGTCTCGCCTTGAGGTTCCAAAGATTAGGTTGGATAAAGGTTTGTCAAGATTAGATATCGTGATGTATTTCACTTAAGCATCCTCCCCTTGTTCGGGCCCTTTATTTCGCCTGTCTTATGTATCCTACCAATGACGATATTTCCAACGCTGCGCGTTTGATGTGGTCCTTCAGCAGCGAAATTTTCTCCTCGGTAAACCGGATGGAAGGACCGGAAACGGACAAGGCGGCTCTCACTTCCCCGTTAACGTCGAATATCGGCGACGCGACGCAGCCGACTCCTTTCTCGTCATGCGTACTTGCAAACGCTTCCGCGCGAATCGCTGTTAATTCGCTCATCAATCTCATGGATTTCAAGCTATCGTCGATTTTTTTTGAATATGGTGTCTTTAAACTCGTCGTCTTGGTAAGCCAACAAGACATGGCCGCTGGCTCCGTCCCATAATGGAATCGGCTCCCCTATTTTTGCCGAATGGCGAATGGACTCCAAGCCTTCGCTTTGTTCAAAGCAAACGCGATAATCATTTTCCAAAACATAGAGATTTACCGTTTCCTTTATCAGATCGCGCAATTGATCCATAACAGGTTTTGCCGCTTCCCGAATTTTGGTCGATTTTCCGGTAATATAGCCAAGATAATAAAGCCGCTGTCCAAGTTTATACTTCAGGGTGCTGGAATTTTTGGAAATCATCTGATTATGCTCCAGGGTTGCGAGCAGTCTCGTTGTCGTGGATTTTGCTAAATTAATCTGATTGGAAATTTCGGTAAGAGATAGTTCGGGCTGTTCAAGAGAAAAGCAGTTCAAAATATCCAAAGCTCGCTGAACTGTACGTAACGATTCATTTTCTTTATGACTTGTGCCCGGCATTCTTTGATCCACCTCTCTATAAGTTCCATTCAATGGAATTGGTATTTGTTTAATGGTATTTATTTTGGTTTTATCTTACATTTGGCCTCCGGCGTTTTCAAGAGCTATTTTTAAACGAGTTCAAATAAATCCACGAGTAATCTAGAGCAACGCTAATAAGAAACACTTTGGAAATTATTGTTGACAACCTATTTTTTCAACTCTAAAATCGTAATCATATTCCATACAATAGTTTTTTTATTCCACCTATTGTAATTTCAAGGGAGGCTTGTAAGCATGAAGTTGAGAAGCAAGGGGAAATTTTTGAAATGGGGCGTTACGGCTGCTCTTACAGCAAGTTTGGTCTTGCTTGCCGCCTGTGGTGAAAGCGGTTCCAAGAAAAAATATCCGGAGCAATCCATCACAGGCGTAGTCCAGTGGGGAGCGGGCGGTGCGATGGATAACGTATCGAGAGCGATAGCTCCACTTGCCGAAAAAAGTTTAGGGCAGTCAATCGTTATCACGAACAAGCCTGGTGCAACCGGTTCTATAGCCATGCAGTATGTCCATGAAAAAAAGGCGGATGGATACAATCTGCTGTTCTCGGCGGAGAATCCTGCGTTGTACGGTGTGCTGCAAATTTCCAATCAATCCTTCGAGGATTTTTATCCGATTAACATTATGGCCCGCGGCGTTGCCACGGTCGTTGTTCCTAATGACTCGAAATATCAAACAATGAGCGATCTGATTAAGGATACGCAAGCGAATCAGGGTAAAATCAAGATGGGCTCCACCGGTCCCGGCGGCCTTCCGTTCATGGTGACCACGATGATCGAATCGGTTGCCAAAACCAAATTCAACATGGTGCCGTTTGACGGCGAAGGCCCGGGCATGACAGCTTTGCTAGGAAAACATGTTGATGTGCTTGTTGTCGGTTTGACGGCAGCCGCAGAAAACGCGAAAGCCGGGAAAGTCCGTATTCTTGCCGTAGTCAACGACGAGAAGTTAAAAGATTTTCCGGATGTGCCTGCAATTACGGAAGCACTGCCTGAAGTGAAAAAATTCCTTCCGTGGGGACCGTTCTATGGCGTCTGGGTTAAAAAAGATGCGCCGGACGATGTCAAGAAAACCTTGGTCAAAGCGTTCGCGGAAGCCCAAAAAGAGCCGGAATTCCAAGACTTCTTAACGAGAATGGGCGCGGTATCCTTGGGAATTTCAGGCGATGAGGCCGATAAGTTTTGGCGCGACTGGCAATCAACCAGCGCCTGGCTACTCCAGGATGCCGGTGTTGCCAAAGCTAGTCCTGAACAGTTAAACATTCCGAGGAAGAAGTAAACGTATAGTTTCAAAGCCGAAAGAGAGGTTTCTTCCTCTCTTTCGGGCTATTAATTAAGAAATAGGTGAACGAGATGCTTTTAGGTAGAATCATACCTCCAACACTTGTTTGATAAGCCTTGCCGTATTCTACTTATCCCTTAACATAAAGGACCAGAAGGTTACGGACCCTACATCGGCAGCGTTTTTTCCCGGAGTCATTGCGGTGATTATGATCATTTGCTCGATTTTAATCGCCATAAGAGGGCTTCATGACGCCTCTGCCGATGGGAAGGGCCCTGCAGCCGAACACGCTGAAGCAGAAATTGATTCCGACGACGACAACGTTCTGGAGAAGGAAATCATTTCAAAGAAGCAGATCAATCAACGAATTATGCTTTTTATCGGGGCGGTCTTGCTGTTCGCCATTCTGATGAATTATCTGAATTTTTTGATCGTTTCTTTTTTGTTTTTGCTTGTTTCGATGATTTTGCTGAGCAGGCAAAAAATGATCGTGAGCCTGATCGTATCGGTCATTTTCTCCGTAATTTTTTACTACGTTTTTGCTCATGTGTTCCATATTGTGTTTCCTTCGTAAGGAGAGAATAAAATGTTAAATGAAATTTTAACCCCCTTATTAGACATAAAGCTGCTTCTGCTTGTCGCCGTCGGCACGCTTTTCGGTGTACTGAAAGGAGCGCTGCCCGGCCTTTCGGTCACCATGGCCGTTACACTGCTCGTTTCTTTTACTTACACGTGGGATACTATTCCCGCCATTGTACTGATGATCAGCGTTTATTTCGGCGGCGTTTACGGCGGAGCCCGATCCGCTATTTTGCTCAATATTCCGGGCTCTGCGTCTTCCCTGGCGGCGACTTTTGACGGATACCCGCTGACCAAAAGAGGCGAGGCGGGAATGGCCATCGGGATCTCGACGATTTATGCGATCATCGGCGGGCTCATTGGGCTGTTGGTATTGTCGACAACCGCGCCTTACTTGGCGTCGCTTGCGCTAGGCTTCGCGCCGCGGGATTACTTCCTGATCATGTTTCTGGGTCTTCTGCTGGTGGGAAGTTTGAGCACCGATTATATGCCGAAATCGATTTTTTGTCGCGGGAGTGGGCATTATCCTCGGATTGGTAGGAATTGACACCTTAACTGCGGCAGAGCGGTTTACATTTGGAAATCTTGAGCTTAAGAGCGGAATAAACTACATTTCCTGTTTATTGGGTTTGTTCGGGCTGTCTGAAGTTTTAATTCAAATGCATAATCTGGGGAAAAGAAAAGTGGATGTCGTCATCGGAAAACTGTTGCCGCCATTAAACTATTATATAAGATTTCTTCCGCTGACCATCCGGACCGCGATCATCGGCGTCGTCGTCGGTGCCCTTCCAGGAGCCGGCGGCGAGGTGGGCTCCTTGCTGGCCTACGATCATGCGAAACGGACGGTGAAAAAACCGACGCGTCCGTTCGGCAAAGGGGCCTATGAAGGATTGGTCGCTCCGGAAACTGCGGTTATGTCCTCCATCGGCGGCGATATGATCCCTATGCTGACCTTGGGCATACCGGGAGACGCGGTTACCGCGGTCATTATCGGAGCGTTGACCATTCACGGGTTGACTCCGGGCCCGATGCTGCTCGTCGAAACGCCCGAATTGTTCTGGATCATTGTCGGGACAGGAATGGTTTCCTTGTTGTTTGTTGCCTTGTGGGGCTTGTCCGCGCTTTCCTTTTTTGCAAAGGTGATCGCGATTCCGAAGCACATTTTGCTGCCGATTATTATTTTCTTTACCGTTATAGGCTCTTACGGAACCAGCAACAGCGTGACGGATGTATATTGGATGATCGCCTTCGGGGTGGTCGGGTACTTCCTGAAGCTGTATAAATTTCCGCTTGGCCCGATGGTGCTGGGCATTATTTTGGGGCCGCAGATAGACGTGAATTTAAGAAGGGCGATTATTTCGGAGGAAGGAAGCTTACCGGGCTTCTTTACCAGCCTATTTACGCATCCGATCAGTCTTATCTTATCCCTTCTCGTGATTGTGATCCGTCATTACGCAAACCCCTATTTATAAAAAGCTTAAAAACGGGCTGTTTGCGCTGAGAAGCCGCTAAATTGAATGCACCCTTTAAATAGATATAGGAATTCTAATCTATTTTGGGGGTGCTTTTTTCTATGACAATAAAAAAGACAAAAACTTAAAAGAATGAGTGAGAGTCTATGCTGTACGCTGTGGTCTATACCTCTCTGACCGTATTGTATTTATTGAGTGTTTTTATGCCAGCACAACCTCTGAGTTATGCATCGGGAACGCTAGCGGTTGCAGCGCTGCTTATTTCCTCGCTGCGGGCGAGGGGCTTGTATTTTTACACGGGCCTTGTTTTTTTAATAGTCGGGGTTGTCCTTTTTTTATATAACGGACTGCCGCCGGTTCAATTTTTGGTTCAGTTTCAATCGATGCTGGGACTGCTGGGTTTGTTTATGGTGTTGCCTTCTATCAATTGGCTTATTTATATCGGACGCTTCGATAAAACCGTCAAGCAATTGTTCCAAAAGAAAGTAAGCCGTTGGGATCAACTATATGGACGGGGCACGGCCGCATCGCAGCTGCTCGGCAACTTTTTGAACATCGCGACAATACCATTATTGGCCAAAGCTTTGCGTGCTTCGCTCAACGGGCTCTCGGAACCGCAAATCCATCCGTTCCTGAGTCGCTGCTTGCTGCGGTCCTATGCGCTCGCTCTGACCTGGAGCCCGATGGAGGTTATGGTCAGCAAAAGCATTGATATCACGGGCGCCAAGTTTCTGGTCATTTTCCCGATTATGCTCGGGTTAACGGTGATTGTGGTTTTTGTTGACGTTAAACTATCTTCTTTTCGTTATAGGACGATTGCTTATTTGCCGAAATTTGAACTGCAGGAGTCCGACGCGAAAAACACTAACTGAAAATTATGCTGCTCGCTCTTTTTTTTGTTGTTTTTTATAGGGATTTTATCCGCGGTGCAAATGGCGCTTCATTTAAGCTTTCTTCTTTCCGTTGTGCTGGTTCTGCCCTTTTACGCAGCCGTCTGGTCGCAATTACTTAAAAAAAGAAAACGATATTTTATGTTATTGACAAAAAGTTGGAAAAAACATACATCGGGGCTTTCCAATTACTTCTTTATGTTTCTAAGCGCCGGACTTTTTGTGAATATGCTGTCCGAAACCGGCTGGCTCCTCATGCTGGAAAGCTTTTTCCGTGAATACATAAATGCGCCCTCGGTTTTTTATCTTTTAACGGCAGCCTTTTTTCTATTGATGTCTTTAATCGGGTTTCATCCTTTAATCGCCATTTCCCTTTTTTCCGAAATTATTTATTCCATGCTGAATGAAATAGCGATCGTACCCTTTACGATTGTGCTGATTACTTGCAGTTTGTCGACCGTTATGTACAGCCCCTTTAATCTGTCCGTATCTTTACTTTCCGACGAGCTGAAGATAAATCCTTATAAAATATCAAGCTGGAATATCGGCTTCGCCGTTTTCAATATTATGGTAAGCATTTACGCTGCGCTGCTGATTCATTCTATGTTTTATTAGGCCGGCTGCTGAAATAAATTTTTCTGGCGACGGACGGTTAGCTGATACATGGTTCGGATCGGACCAACGGTCCGCTATACTATTACAATCCGGACATCGCGACAGCGTACTAGAGTAAAAAGCGTTACTGGCAGTTATGTTGAAAAAATTCTTGTTTACTCCAAACATATTGAAGTCATCTTAAATTTTTAAAGCACTGCTCCAGGAGATAAAGAAAAACCACAACCTCACGTGGTTATGGTCTCTCATGGTAGAGGCGAGGAGCGTCGAACCCCTGTCCAAAGTGATCGATAGAATCGATTTTCATCAGGTTTACAAAGGAAGTGATCAAACCCCAGTCCGCTTCTTCTGATTGTTCGGCTTCTTCTTGATCTGGCTTTTCATCTTTTTCGTGTCTGTGCTGAAGTGGTCCTGTCTTGCCCCACCTTGCTTCTGCGCCTGCTTCTTCTTCTCCAGCATCGCTTTCATGGCATCCGCCAGGCTTACTTTCTTGAGCACTGGTTGTTCCTCGGTGCCCGGTTTATTGTTATCTTCCATCATGAATCACCCCAAAATTTTACTTGAACCATCCCTTGTCTTTGAAACGGGTAATGGCTTCGATCCGGTTGCTGACACCCAACTTATCAAGGATAACAGAGATATAATTCCTCACTGTGCCCGTTGTAAGATACAATTGCCCGGCGATTTCCTTTGTATTCTTGCCGTCGGCGATGAGTCCCAATACTTCCGTCTCCCGCTCCGTCAGAGGATTTTCGTCACCGTATGCGCCATCCACCAGCTCCGACGCATAGATGCGCCGGCCGTCCATGATGCTGCGGATCGCCCCGGCTAGCTCCTCACTCGGGCTGTCTTTTAACAAATATCCGTGTGCTCCTGCCTTCACAGCCCGCTCAAAATACCCCGTCCGAGCAAATGTCGTCAATATCATGACCTTGCACCCGAAACCTTTTAACGCCTCGGCTGCATCCAGTCCGCTCTTCCGCGGCATCTCGATATCCATGATGACGATGTCCGGCTTATGCAAGTGTACCAATTTCACAGCATCCTCGCCGTTGCTTGCTGTGCCGACGACCTTCATATCCTCTTCAAGGTCAAGCAGGGACGCAAGAGCGCCGAGCAGCATCCGCTGGTCCTCTGCAATCACGATTCGAATCATATCCCTGCCTCCTTTTCCTGTGATCTGAAGACGTTCGGTACCTTCATCCTAATTATCGTCCCAATCTCCGAAATAATTTGCATACTCCCGTTCACGAATTCCAGACGCTCTCTAATTCCCCTCAGCCCATGGCCTCTCGAGTACATGGATTCTCCGCCCATCCCGATCCCATTGTCCTTCACAGTCACAATAAGATCAGTCGAAGAAGGCTCGATCACAATCGAACAGGCGGTAGCGCTGCTGTGTTTGACGATGTTCGTAACAGCTTCCTTCACGCACATACTCAGCACATTTTCCGTCATCAGGGAGGTGTCCGCCAGCTTAGGGTCCCCTTCCAAGGTGAAATCGATCTGAGCGGCTTTCAGGATCTGCGAGATACGGAACATTTCATCTTCCAGCCTCGTGCCACGCATTTCAGTGACCAGTTCACGAACTTCCTTCAGTGCGGTTCTGGCGGTCTGGCGGACTTCGTCTATCTCGATCTGGCTTGTGCCGGATCTTTACCGATTAATTTCCCGGCGAGATCGCTTTTTAAACCGATTAAAGACAGCTTCTGACCGAGGGTGTCGTGCAGATCCCGGGCAATTCTTTGGCGTTCTTCGAGCTTGACGAGCTCGGAAATTTTTTTTGTTGGCATCCTCCAGCTGGCCCTGCAGCTTTTCTCTCTTGTTCCGGTTATAGGTCGTGACGGGAAGGAGAATAACCGCAATCAGGCTGACCAGCACAAAAGGCAGCTGCGACACGAACACCGGGTTCTTGGAAATAAAGCCCCAGTTAATCGTCACAACCGTGCCGACAATATGAATGGTATACAACGTGATAAATCCGGCTTTATGCTGAATGTTCCCGATGAAGAACGCCAAGAACAGAGCGAAGTACACATAGCCGAACATTAGGGTCATGGCGATCGAGATCACGATTTGCAGACTCGTCCAGAAGTAGATCAGCCACCCTTTGGAGACAAAGGACAGCACATAGCAAATAAAGAAAGTAATGATCATGACAATGCCGACAACCACCTCGTTAGTGGACGACGACCGGAATATAAAATAGAACGGAAGGATGTAGAAAACCACCCATACATACGGGCTTAGGCCCGTGCTTCTGTGAAAAATCTGATACCACTTCTGCATAGCCGCCCACCCTTCTCGCTGATACCCTTCATTGTATATGAAAATAATTGAAAAAGGCAGGGTTTCTTCCCCCTGCCGGCGTGCGTTATATATTGGATTCTACTTTGCCTGGTACACGCTCGATGTCTCTAAAGCCGACAAACGCTTTGTTGCGCTCGTCCCACAGACGGAAACGAAGCGACTTCAGGCTGCCGCGAATCGTGATCGTCGTTGCTTGATGGAGTGGCGGCGTCGCGTTGTGCGCCTTCTCCAGGTTATAATTCGGAACCTTCGGGCTTAAGTGATGCACATGATGGAATCCGATATTGCCGGTGATCCACTGCAGCAGCTTGGGAAGCTTATAGTACGAACTTCCGTCGACCGCCGCTTTTACGTAACTCCACTCGTCTTCATTTTCAAAATAGGAATCCTCAAACTGATGCTGTACATAGAACAGCCAAATGCCCATCAGACCGGACACGAAGAAGATCGGACCTTGAACCATCAGAAAAGCCTGCCAGCCGATTGCCCAAATCATTACCGCATACAGAGCGACGATGGAGACATTGGTGATGTAAGTGTTGATGCGCTCTTTGCGCTTCGCCCCTTTGCGGTTGAACCGGTATTGGAAAAGAAATACGAATATCGGTCCCACTCCGAACATCATGAGCGGATTGCGGTAAATGCGGTAAGCGAGTCGGCGCCACACGGAAGCCTCGGCGTATTCGTCCACCGTCAGAACCCACATATCTCCTACGCCCCGTTTGTCGAGGTTGCTGCTTGTTGCATGATGAACCGAATGGCTATATTTCCACTGCCGGTAAGGAACGAGTGTCAGGACGCCGGTTATGGTGCCCAGTATATCGTTAGCCAAGCGGCTTCGGAAGAACGATTGATGACAGCAGTCATGGAAAAGGATAAAAGTCCGCACGACAAACCCTGCGGTTACGATCGAGATGGGGATTGTCAGCCAGTAGGATACGTCAAGGCTCAAATAGGCGGCATACCATAATACGAATAACGGTACGACAGTGTTGATAATCTGTCTGATACTCGCTTTGGTGTCGGTTTTTTCATAAGGGGAGACATTCTTTTTCAGTTCTGAGATGTTGTTGGCGTGGGTCATTGGATGTTTCCTCCTCAAAATGACGCGCAGACTACGTTGTCGAACTTAGACGCAGCTTTCTAACTTAACTATAGAAGAAGCGTACTGTTCAATGTAGTCATAAGCGTCACATCGAGGACATGACAAATGTCATTAGGCGGAATTTTATTTGGTCGTTTGGTATTGTATCGTGCCGTCTTCCAAGAGACTGTATTGCATGCCTACTGATGTAATGGCACGAATCATTTCGGCGCGGCTTTGTGTGTTCAACAGATTAACCTTCTGATTCAGGACATTAAAGTTATCTACGAGTGCAGGATTCTTGTTTTCTACGCTTGATAGCAGGTACGTGAGCTGTTCATGATAAACGGTTAAAGCCTGAATCTTGATATCATGCAGTTTTGCCACGGCTTCCGGAACGTCACGACCGCTTAACTCCTTCACCATTTCGTGTAATCGGTTGAGGTATTGTTTTAGATTGGCTTCATACTTAGGATCCCTTTTCATCTTCTTGGGAAAGGAGGTAACCGCGTAGTTCATCATTTTTTGGAGCTCAGCGTCGCTGCTGTCAAAGCTGGATAGGTAGTCAAAGACAGCTTTTTGCTTGGGTGAAACCTGCTTTAAATCCAAGTTCGTCGGCTGAGACGAAAAGTATGTCACTGCTCCGATTACAATGAGTCCGCACACCACAAGTGTGAACAGCCACCGCATTGTGGCTCGGACAAATCCTCTTGCTTTCTTCTTATTAGGAACCGAATAATAATCCGTTATGACCCGGTCCTCCACATAGCTATAATACGGATTTGCCTTTTTCCTGTTTGCTTCCTTTTGGGCTTTCATCATTTCTTTGCGGAACCGTCTTTGGTTGCTGTTTAACATCGTTTTTTCCCTCCAGCAAAAAAGACACCCGGCTCAAGCGTTTCTCCTGGAGGGACAGGCTTCGTCAGCTGAGACTAGTGTTCGACAAGGTATTCTACGAAAAACGTCAATTTCCTCTTTGTTCCGCCATCGTGCTCCGACAACAGCGCTCAAAAAAAGACGATCTGACCGACTGTTGTCGGTGGACCGTCCTTTTAAGTAATCACAAAGTAAAATCTCGCGTTATCGTCTGTCCCGGCGTGACGTTCAGTGTCTCGTCAATTGGCTGCCTGCCGTCGGCTTCTATCAATAGAGTATAGGAACCTGCAGGCGCATTGAGTTGGTACGTACCATTGTTATTGGTATAAATCCGATTGATCATATTCCCGCTGCCATCCAGCACTTTAGCGGAAACATTAGGTATACCGGATCCGTCTGCTCGCTGAATTCTGCCGTCTATTATTCCGCCTTCTGCCATCACGATGTCGGCAATGGTTGGCGTTCCGTTAGTTACGGTTAAGTTGGACTTATAACCAAATTTATAGCCTTGTTCGGCTACGACTAACGGATACGAACCAGCTTCTCTAACGGCAATATTATAAGCGCCTTGTGCGTTGGTCATATCGCCATAATAGCCGCCGCGATCCATCAGCCTAACCGTTGCATTCGCTATGAGCTCATTTTCGAGAGTCACTTCCCCTTGAACGTTCAACTGCGGTTTATTGGAATCGGACTTCAGTTCCACTCCGGTTAAATCGCTATCTGTGACTCTGATTGTCGTCTGAGCGACTGCGCCATTAGACTGGCCGATTTGCAGTGTATATTCCCCAGGAGCAATGCCGGAGATCGTGAATTCGCCCTGCTCATTGGTACCCTGCCAGTAACCGCCGATATTATGCGGATCTATTAGCGAAATCCCTTGGTGAGCCATCGCAGTGCCATCGGCAAAGGTCGCTTTCCCGGATACAGTGAATGTCGGGACAGATAATTTTACTTGTAAGTCGGTGATATCCGAACCGTTAATCGTAATCTGTTTAGGCGAATCTACCTTGTAACCGTTGTAATAAAAGTGCACATCATAGGTACCGTTCGGTATCTGCTCAAATGTAAACGCGCCTGTCTCGGTATTGCCTGTGGTGCGGGGATAATGAGTACCGTTGCTGCTAATTAACTCAAAGCCCGAGAAAAACGTTTTCCCGTTAACGTCCACCATGGTGCCCGATACACGGTGCTTCTCTACTGGAACGTTGGGCTTTTCCAGCTGGCTGATCCTCGCCTGCAGTTCGCTTATTTGGGCTTGCAAACCACCCGTGATGCCCTGTTGTTCGGCTAATTGTTGTTGCAGGGCAGCCACGTCATTATTAACCTTAGATTGAAGTGATGCCGTCAATTCCTGTTGCTCGGCTAACAATCGTTTTATTTCGGTGATTTCAGCTGTTTGCTGCTGGTTTGTGGTATGGATAGAGTCTATGTCTTGCTGCTGTCCTGTGAAAACTCCTTGAATATCCGTCACAAATTGCTCCAATTTCAATACTCGCTGTGCGATGCTTTTTCCCGGATCTTCTGCTGCTGCAAAAGTCGCGGTTAAGAGTAAAATAACGCACAGTAATCCTCCGGTAAGCATCAAACGTTTTGTCCAGTTCACTTTCCCATTCCCCCATATACGGTTATGTACAAGCTGCAAAAATGCCCACTAAATAATACCATCGCAGTTAGTTATTGTGCATGAGTTAATCGATACATTAATTACGTCGAAACAAGGACGTTCGACATGCAAAAAGGACTATTGCCTCGGCAATAGTCCCTTCCTCCATAATGCTTAATGCTTAATGCGCAGCAGCCGCAACTCCATGCTTCTGGCTTTGCACCAAATTCGCGATCAGTCCGAGCATTGCTGCACCGGCCAGATATCCGAGCAGAATCAGTGCATGGACTCCAATTTCGCTGCCGTTGCCCAGAGCAATCACGTGCTGAAGGCCTCGCAATGCGTAAGTCATAGGCAAGCATTCGCCGATGGCTCTCATGATCGGTGCGTTCAGCTCCATCGGGAATGTTCCGCCGCATGTCGCAAGCTGCAGTATAAGCAGCGTAACCGCGGCGAATTTGCCGACCATTCCAAGTACGCTCACGAGCATATGAACCAGGGTCAGGAAAGTGAAAGATACCAGCAAAGTGAATAACAAAAATCGCGGCACACTAGTGACGTGCAGTTTAAACACGCAGAGAACAATCGTGTCCACGATCGCCGTCTGAATCAATCCGACCGAATAGAACAAACCCAGCTTGTTGACAAAATGAGTTGTTCCGCCGATTTGCAGCTCCGGCTTACGGCCGAGAGGAAGGATATTGGCTGCCATGATGCCCCCGACCCAGAACGCGAGGCAAAGGAAATACGGAGCAATCCCGCTGCCGTAATTCGGCACGTCGGTGACCTTCGACTCGACCAGCTGTACCGGCTCCGCGAACATGCTCGTCAAGCTGTCGTTTGAATGAATGCCGGATGTTTTCTTGGCGGCATCGTTCAATTTACCGGAAAGCTCGCCGCTGCCGTCCGACAACCGGACGAGACCGTTCATCAGCTCTTCGGCTCCGCTATCGAGCCGCTGGCCCCCGTTTGCCAGCGTTCCCACTCCCCCGGCAAACTGTTGAAATCCGTTGTCCCACTTGGCAAATCCATCTTTCAACGCAGTGGAACCGCTTGACAACTGCTTCGCGCCATTAGCTGCCAGCTTCAATTGGCTGCCGAAGGTTTGCATGCCTTCGACCGCCTGCTTCTGTCCGTCGCTCAATGCTTCTGCACTAGCGGTCAGTTTCGATTGACCTGCGGCAAGCTCATCAACCGCCGAGGCCAGACCTTCAGATTCTTTTATAAGACTTCGCAGCTTCTCGTCGTTAGCGGCATCCGGATGCTCATTCACATAAGCTGCCAGCTCCTTACTCAGGCTCTTGGCGGCCAGCGCTGCCTGCTCTTCACCCTGTGCAGTTCGCTTGCTTCCGTCTACCCAGGCTTTCATGCCTTCAGCTACGCGGGAAGAGCCTGCTTCAATCTTTTGATGCCCTGCGGCAAACTGCTGCATGCTGCCCGCAAACTTTGCCGTGCCATCCGCAAGAGTGCCTGCTGCTTGCTGAAGCTTATGTTCACCTGCCGCAAGCTTCCTGCCGCCCGACTCCAGCTCCGAGGCTCCTCCGGTAACCCGGTGAATCCCGTTCGCCAGCTGGGAAAGTCCATCTTTTGCCGCGACGGTTCCTTCATTAAGAGATTTCGCACCATCACCTGCAGCGCTGAACCCTTGGGCCAGCTCCTGCATCTTACTGAACACGCCGTCCGCGTAAGACTTCGTAATACCGGCATCGATTCTCGCCCTCATCTCTTTGACGGCAGTAGCACCGACTTGGGAGGCGACGAAATTTTTGCCCGCGTTCGTCTTATAGATGAGCTGTGCCGGCGTCGGATGTTCATCCATCAGCGTACCGACCTCTCGCGAGAACGATTCAGGCACGATGATCGTCATGTAATATCGTCCGTTCTGTAAGCCATCTTCCGCTTCTTGAGCGGATACGAAATGAAAATCCAAGTCCCTATTCTTCTGAAGCTCCCCTACAAAGTCCTCCCCCGCATGAATGGCTTTACCTTCAAGCGCGGATCCTTTGTCCATATTGACGACTGCGACAGGCAATTGATCCAATCGGTCATACGGATCCCAGTAACCCGCTAAGAAGAAACCCGCGTAAATCAAAGGGACGAGAACCAAAAATCCGAGTGCGATACGCCCGTGCTTATGATGCAGCAGAGCTTTCCAATCCTTAAAAACAAGTCCGATCCCCTTCATAAACTCTTCAATTCACTTCCTTGTCTGTATTGTCATAACCTCCATTTTATCGACAAGGAGTCATAATGTATAATATATAATTAACTATAAGTAGATAGCTTTTGATCTATGAAAAAGGAATGATGAACTCATGGAGTTGCTCCAGCTTCAGTATTTTCAGACGGTGGCCCGATTGCAGCATATGACGAAAGCAGCCGAGGAGCTTCAGATCGCTCAGCCCTCATTAAGCAAAACGATCGCACGCCTGGAAGAGGATTTAGGTGTCCCCCTGTTCGACCGGCATGGCCGCCAAATCCGCTTGAACCCGTTCGGTAAAACCTTTCTTGCCCGAGTGGAACGCGCGTTCCTTGAACTGAACGAAGGTAGAAGAGAGATTAAGGACTTGGCAGGGCTCCATGAAGGAACGATCACACTGGCTGTCACCATTCCACGTATTCTGCCGGAGCTGCTAGGTTCGTTTTTAGCTCAGTATCCGAATGTGCGGATCCGTCAGCGGATTGAATCCACCTCTTCAATGACGCGGCAGCTAGAGAGCGGAAACATCGATTTATGCATTTCCTCGGCCGCTCCCGAAGGACCCGATATCGAATGGAAGCCGCTGATCACAGAGGAAATATTTCTGCTGATTCCTCCAGGGCACCGGTTATCTGGATCTCAGAGCATTCCTCTGCGCGAGGTGAAAGACGAACCCTTCATCACCATGAACGCGGGATACGGGTTCCGTAACTTAACGGACGGATTCTGCCGGGAAGCCGGATTCACGCCGAACATTGCATTCGAAGGTGACCAGCCCGATATTATCGGCAGCCTGGTCAGACAAGGACTGGGTGTCGCCTTTGTCCCGGCCTTGTCCGCTTCGGGAGTTACACCTTCACCGGAACGGCTGCGCATAACATCTCCCGTATGTCAGCGAACGATCGGTATGGCCTGGTCCAAACGCCGCTACTTATCGCTCGCTGCTCAGCGGCTTCAGCAGTTTATTGTAGATTATTTTCAACAGATGCCCGGCCATTCTGTCGGACAATAGGATTGCGATTAATTGGGCTTCCGAAGCGTCACATAATAAATGACCGCCACAATGGCAATAAGAGCCACAAGCGTCACAATGAGCACAGTTGGAGTCGAGAGCGCGTTGAGCGCTGCCTCACCTGTTGTGTAAGTGTCCGGGTTGTCGGACACAAGTGACGTCGGTCTGGGCGGCACGGGAGTACTGGATGGACTGCTTGGCGGCATCGTGGTCACCTCCAACATTTTGCGCTTATTGTCGTTCCTTTCCTTAGCTGCTATTCACCTCCACATAATTTCAACACCTCTGTGAGCAAAATATGGAAAATGCGGCTTAGTTATAAAATCAAAAAAAGCACCGACCTCTGCGTCGGCACTTATATATGCACTTTACTCAGTTGACCAATAAACCATACAATAACCCCGAAAAATAAGGGTCCATCAGAAACTTGGCTGCGCTGGAAAGCCCGTTTCCTTGTTTATGTTCTAGTTAGAACATTATCAGTCGTGAAAATATTTCGCATTTTAAACTCAGGTGGGCTTTCGACCAGGCAAACTAGTTTAAGCAGATCCGTACTAGCCCCAGGAAAATAGGGCTCGTCCAATATCAATGATTTGTCGCTCACCCATTCTGGCAAGTCCAAGCTATACTCTCTGCATAACTTATGAATCCCTGCAGCACAGTAAGATAAATGACGAGGATCATCAAGACATTCAGGAGCGGTCCTGATTAGATCGCTCCTTTGTTCCTTCGTGGAGGCATAAAAGCGATCCAAAAAAATACGCCATGCGAAGCTAAAATCGCGTCCCCCAGAGAATTCTTCTTCAAAAATCTCATTTATTGTCATACAAACAACGCCTCCGCAAATGCTGCAGTTTTGACGCTTAACAACTTTGATGGGATATACTTCTCAACAATATCCAATACCTGATTTCGGTCTTTAAGTCCTAAATGATTAGCCAATACCCTAGCATCATTGAGATCATCGGTGTCAAGTCTCGCAGCATAACACTTCATCGCTAAAATATATTCGGGCTTAGCCGCAAGCACTCTGAGATTGTTAAGCTGCATAACCAACTCGGTCTCGGGTTCAGTATAAAGCCAAACCTTTACGCCATCATTCAACCAATTCAGCGGTAAGCCGGCCTCTTCGGCAATTTCTCGGGCATAAGCGTAAATACTGCCTTTCGGCTCAAACACTGCTTCGATATCCCGCGTATAACCCCGACTGCCGAATACAAGACACATTACCGCTCCTCCGAACAGGATAATCTCCCCGGTCTCATCGCTGTTCCCGAGTTTTTCATTTAGCATTGAAAGGGCAGAAATCATTTTCTCTTTATCCATTTTGCCGTTGTCATTCGCGTTAGACATGTCTTTCGACCACCTTTGCTGGTTTTATCTCCCAGTTACTTAAAGTATACACCTTCTTTCGACTTGTACGAGGTCCTCTGCCATATTCAACTGGATTTCCACATCAACAAAAAACCATTTTTACAGACAAGAATCGGCCAGCACTTATTCCGGTGGAGTTAAAGGCAATATAGACTTCCTGAACCTGGATTAAACAGTTCAGAGTCTAATTTCAGATGGAATCCCCCGCAGGCTGCAAATTTTTAAACTGACTATAGAACATTTTATGATAACTTCCCTTGGCCCCGATCAGCTCATGATGGCTACCTTGTTCGACGATTCGCCCATCATCGATGACCATGATGGTGTCGGCGTCCCTTATGGTGTTAAGTCTATGAGCGATGATAAAAGTGGTGCGTCCCTTCATCATCCTCAGCAGGGCGTCTTGAATGTGCAGCTCGGTACGCGTGTCGATGCTGCTGGTCGCCTCGTCCAAGATGAGGATTGCCGGATCGGCCAACAGAACCCGCGCGATCTCCAACAGCTGCCGCTGCCCTTGGCTCAGATTGCCGCCGTTCTCAGCGAGCATTGTATCATAGCCGTCCGGGAGACTTTGGATAAATTCAGCCGCGTTCGCCAGATCGGCGGCGGCCTTCACTTCTTCATCCGTCGCTTCCGGTTTGCCGTACTTGATATTGTCCGCGATCGTGCCGTTGAACAGATAAGTGTCCTGGAGCACGATCCCGAAGCATTGCCGCAAGCTCTCTCTAGTGTAGTCCCGGATATCCCGGCCATCGATGAAGATCGTTCCGGAAGTGACGTCATAGAATCGGGTCAGCAGATTGACGATCGTCGTCTTACCCGCTCCGGTCGGGCCAATGAGCGCCGTGCTGCTGCCTTGCGGAGAGGTAAAGCTGATCTCTTGTAAAATAGGAACGTCTGGGCGGTATCCGAAACTGACGCGATCGAACACAATGTCTCCCCTGGGATTGACAAGGTCGACGGCACCTGGCCGGTCGGCCGCCTCCTCCGGTTCGTCGATGACCTCCAATGCTCTTTCGGCGCCTGCGAGGCCAGACTGGAGGACGTTGTAGATGTTAGCCAAATCGTTCAACGGCCGGACAAACTGACGCGAATAGCTCAAAAAGCTGGCGATCACCCCGACGGTAATCGAGCCTTTCACCGCAAGGATTCCACCGACAAGCGCGACCGCTGTGAAGCCGATGTTGTTGATGACGCCGAGCAGCGGCATGAGAAAGCCCGACCAGATTTGCGCCTTCAATCCGACCTCGTACAGCCTGGCGTTCACCGCGTCGAATTCCTGGATTGCGCGCTCCTCGCGATTGAACGACTTCACGACCTGAAGCCCCGAAATCGTTTCCTCGATATGTCCGTTCAGCCTTCCGAGCTCCGCCTGCTGCTCCCTGAACAGCGCCTGCGTTCTTCGCGTAATCGTGCGGGCCAAGAAATAAACCATCGGTACCGTAATGAGAGTGGCCAGCGTCAACAACGGGCTCAGAATGATCATCATCACGAGCGAGCCGACGATCGCGATCACACCGGTCATGAGCTGCACCGTCGATTGCGAAATCGTATTGCTGATATTGTCGATATCGTTGGACATCCGGCTCATCGTTTCGCCATTCGGACGGGAATCGAAATACGCGAGCGGCAGCTTGTGCAGCTTGTCGAACAGCGTGCTGCGGAGCTTCGAGACGATCCTTTGGGCGACACCGGCCATCAACCAGTTTTGCAGAAAAGTCAGCAGCCCGCCTGCCAGATAAGCCGCCGCGAGAACGCCGATC
Organism: Cohnella kolymensis; assembly: GCF_000829465.1. Classification (GTDB taxonomy): domain Bacteria; phylum Bacillota; class Bacilli; order Paenibacillales; family Paenibacillaceae; genus Cohnella; species Cohnella kolymensis. The sequence goes on from NZ_JXAL01000001.1 coordinate 247,829, forward strand.
ATGATGTGAAACAAGCTGGAATTGAACGAATCGCCTGCCATCGCATCGATGGCTGCGCCAATGAGATAAGGGCCAAGCAGGATCACACCGGCATCAATCAAAATAAAGAGGAAAATCGTGAGCAGCAGCTTCTTCTCTTTTCCTACGTAGCTCCACAGCTTGGCGAGTGTTCCCTTGACGTTTTTCGGCTTGCGAACCTGGCCTCCCCGGCCTCTGCGGCCGATGGGTTCAGTTGACCTCGACATTCGGCTGCAGCTCCTTTCCGACCTGGGATTGATAGATCTCACGATATACGCGGCAATCCTGCAAGAGAGTGTCATGGTCTCCGATGCCTGCCACTTCACCGTGATCGAGTACCACGATTTGATCCGTGTCCATCACGGAGATAACCCGCTGTGCGATCAGAATGCAGGTGAGATCAGCCGCATAGGCCTTCAACCCTTGCTTGATCCGAGCCTCCGTGTCGACATCCAACGCGCTTGTGCAATCGTCCAGAATAAGAATTTCCGGTTTTCTCACCAGCGCCCGCGCGATGGCGATGCGCTGCTTTTGTCCCCCGGACAAATTAACGCCCCGCTGGCCCAGTTCGCTCAGATAACCTTCCGGCAAGCCGGAAATAAAGCCGTCAGCCTGAGCAATCTGCGCCGCCTCCCGCACCTCTTCCTCAGCAGCTCCGTCTTTCCCCCACCGGATATTTTCCAGGATCGTTCCTGTGAAAAGCACCGTTTTCTGAGGCACCACTGCGATCTTCTCCCTCAGCTTCCGAGGATCCACATCTCTGACATCGACACCGTCTACACGGATAACACCGGAATCCGCGTCATAATAACGGGGAATCAATCCGACCAGGCTGCTTTTTCCCGAACCGGTAGAGCCGATGATTCCGACGGTTTGGCCGGGCAGACAGCTGAATGTCACTTGCCGAATGACGGGGGTGCCTGAAGAGCCTTTATAGCTGAAAGAAACCCCTTCGAAATCGATCCTGCCTTTCGTACCCGGATGAAATTGCGCGTCTTCCTTCCATTCCATCGTGCTGTTCTGCGCGAATACTTCACCGATCCGTGTCGTTGAAGCTTTGGCGCGGACAAATAACGTCATCACCCAGGAAATGACCATTAACGCGAACAGAATCTGGGTCATGTAGTTGATGAATGCAATAATGTGCCCCACCGGCGTCCGTCCTTCACTCACGCCTAGTCCTCCGAGCCAGATGACCCCCACGATGCCGAAGTTGACCGCCAGCATGATCGCGGGATTGAAGAAGGACATGACCCGCATGACCTTGATCGAGTGGCCTTGATATTCCATATTCGCCTTATCGAATTTTTCCGTCTCGTAATCATAACGGTTGAACGCCTTAACGACTCTGACTCCCGACAAATACTCCCTCGTCGCTCCGTTGATCCGGTCGAGCATCTGCTGCAGCTTCATAAACCGCGGAAACCCGACCTTCATGTTAATGAAGATTAGCAGTGCGACAATCGGCACCACGATAGCAAGCACCAGTGCCAAGTGCGGATTCAGGCGGACAGCCATGATGAAGCTCCCGATACACAGCAAAGGCGCTTTCACAAAAATCCGCATCAGCCCGAGCGAGAAGAACTGCACCTGTGTAACATCGTTGGTCAGCCTGGTGACGAGAGAGGCTCTTTCGAAGGAATCTATATTTTCAAAAGAAAGGCTTTGGATTTTCGTGAACAGATCGGATCTCAGCTCCGTACCGAATTGCTGCGACACCCGGCTGGACACGATATTCCGGGCGGCCGCGGCTGCGGCTCCGAATGCCGTAACGAGCAGCATCAGGCCGCCCAGCCGGAGCACGACATCCATGCGATTCGCGGCAACACCGGTATCGATAATCCGGGCCATAATGGTTGGTTGCAGCAAATCGCACAGCGCTTCGACCGTTACCAGAAACACCGATAGACTAAACAGCTTGCCGAACTTGCGAATATATTTTTTCATAAAGTGCATGCCTTTTTTCCCCCGAGTGCAAAGATGCCGCCCTATATGTAAAAACATATTACCTCTAAAAATAAAGTAAAGCCACCTGCTCAAAGAACAGGTGACTCTTCAATATTGAGCGGAGAACAGAAATTTTAGACATGGATAGAGCTTCGAGAATGAGACTTACGCGCCCTATTATTACGATAGAAAACAGTCGTGAGCAGGAATAGAACGATATAAACTAACAGATCTGCGATGAATACATATTGCAGCTCCGGATCCTGATGAAGCTGTACGATCGCGATTTCGCTTTTACCGATTAAATGGGTGGTGGTCAAGTTGTAGACCGCATGAACAAGCGTGGCCGTCAGCAGCGATCCGCTTTTGAGGTACACATAAAGAAGCGTGACTGCACCAATGACTAGAAAAAAGCTGTATACCGGGCTCATCCCTTTAAACACGTGAGACAACATAAAGAACAGACTCGTTACCACAAATAACCGCCCTATTGTGAGATGTTTCAGCATGGCTACCATGTAACCCCGGTACAACAGTTCTTCACTAAATGCCGCTAAAATCCACGCAACCACGATCATCAGAAACAAGGGAATAAGCTGGAAATCCGAGAATAAGTTGGCGTTAAATTCGGCCGATACCAACCCCTGCGACGACAACAGAGCCATATAAGCAATCAAAGCGGAGGGCAAAAGTACAATAGCGGCAACGGAGAACCCGATGTCACGACGATTGAACCCAAAGCCCATGCCCTTAAGCGGCTTCTTATTCACGAATTTGTAGTACAACATGGTTCCCAGGATAAGCAGCACACTGCCGGCGATCGAAGTGACTCCGTAAGTGTACAGGTCGGTAGACTCTAAATATTTTTTGACACCGAACGGAACAAACAGCAGAAAAAGAATGACCACATTGATCACACACACCATTGCCACGTGCACATAGTTCATCAGACGTTTGTTCTTCATTTTGCCATACCTCTTTTATCTTCAAATTTGGTGGTCGCTATTTCCTATGGGATAAAGGTAACAAACAAAGGTCATGGTGACGCAGTGGCGTTCGGGTAATCGTGACCATGACTTTCGGACAAAAAAAGGGCTGTCCGGCAAGTCATAAACATGACTTGGGACAACCCATGTGTCAACGCAAAGATTTCCCTGCTCGCTTTACAACAACCGTTCATCCGACGCTTTCTTCATCGCAGATGCCCGATTATTTACGTTTAACTTGGAGTAAATCGTGGATACATGGTTCTTAACCGTACCTTCCGACAAAAACAGTCGCTCCGCGATTTGACGGTTGGCCAAGCCCTCCGCAATGAGTTGCAGCACCTTGATTTCTTTCTCGGTTAAACCGTAATCCGTCTCCTTGGGATTGCCCGAAGAAGCGATCCCGCCCTGAAAGGAACGTGAAAACAACGTTTTGGCTATCTCCTGGGTAATCATCGTCTCACCGCGGTGCACTAATCGGATGGCGCTGGCAAGATCATCCGGATCGATATCCTTAAGAATGTATCCTTCGGCCCCCGAATTCAAGGCTTCTACGACATACTCAACTTCCTGAAAAGTTGTTAGAATCATCACCTTGACCGCCGGCCAACGCTGTTTGATCTGAGCCGTTGCGCGGACGCCGTTCATGACCGGCATATGTATATCCATCAGGACGAGGTCAGGCTGAAGCTCACCTGCTTGCTGCACCGCATCCTCACCGTTCTCGGCCGTACCGACGACCTCAATGTCCGGTGTCAGGTTAAGAATGATACGCAGACTTTTGCGAATTAACTCTTGATCCTCCGCAATTAATATCTTTATTTCTTTCATATGGAATATCCCCCTGAAGCAAATGCCGACGGTGCGTTCACGGTGAGCTTCAACAAAGGAACCGTACACATAATCGTTGTCCCCGAGGCTTGATCCGATTCCACATGCAAGGTGCCGTTCACGTTGGCCATTCTTTCCGTCATCGCGTGAAGCCCGAATCCTTGGACAATGCCTTCCGTCACTTCCCCGTTGTTCCACACCTTCAACGTCACCGCGCTCTGCGAGCAAGAAAGCAGGATTTCGACCTTGTCGGCGGCTCCATGCTTTTTTGGCATTGGTCATTGACTCCTGTAAACACCGCACAAGCGCCATTCTTATATTTTCAGAAACATGGGTTTCCTTGCCCTCGACTCGCATGTTCACTTCAGTTCCCGTATGCAGCGCAAATTCATCGGCTATGTCCGAAAGAATGATAGACAGCGGCCGTTCCTCTTTCTCAGGAGCGATCTGATGAATATGGTTTCTCACTTCCTGCAAGCCGTTTCGCGTCACTTCCACCAGTTCATTAAGGTTTTTCTTTGCTTCCTCCGGAGACACGTCGATCAGAATACGAGCGGCATTCATCCCGATAATCGATGTTGTCAACGTGTGACCCACTGTGTCATGCAAATCACGTGACAGCCGGTTCCGCTCCTCCACCAGTGTCAGCCTTTCAATCTGTTCTGCATAGTTCTCCAAAGTCTGATTTTGCCGCTGTATGATGCTGTTCATCTGTTTAACTTTGATGAAAGAATCCTTCATTTTCCCAAAACAAAAGCCTAAAAAGAATAGCAGCACGAGATCGGACGACAGCGCCGGCAGAAATTCCGGAAAGGATTGATCCCACATTAATTTACCGATAAGCGGGAGTAAGGCGACCGGCAGGCTCCAGGCAGAGGCCCATCCGAAGCTTAGATAACCGATCATAAACATCGGCACACCGTAGAAAGCGAACCCAGCTTCCAAACCGAAATCGGAAAGGAAATAAAGCAATACACCGCCGCTTACGATGATTTCCGTGAGAATCATGACGGTACGAGGTACCTTTTTAAACGCAAACACCATAAGAGGCACAGCAAAAGCAACCGACAGCAGGAATACATCCAGCCATATGATTCCGAATACAGCGAACCGATTCTCCACATTCAAATTCCCGGTATGGGTTTGTACATCTGCAAGACGACTGATGAACCAAATCGTCCGAATCCCGATCAGTACATAATCGAACCAATGCCAACTTTTCACGTTCACAGAGCTATCCGCCTTTTTGTCATAATACAGTCTGTGAACCATTATATCCGTAAAACTATTCTCTGGATATATCGCAGGGAATATAGAAAAGTCACCTGTTCTAGAGAACAGGTGACCGGGTAAATCTTATTTTTTCATGAGAGAAGGCAGTCCGTCCTGATTAAGAATCGAATCCGACACTTGAAGCTGCCAACGGGCTTGCTTATGCGATGCTGCGACCTTACTCAGCGCCACTTCTTTACCGCTCTTACGATCGAATGCATGTCCGTGATCGAACACACCGTCGTCGCTCGCAACGTAGAAGTAATCTTGCGTACCGAAAGAACCGCTCGGCAGGTAGTAACGGTAGATCGTCATGTGATCATTCGGATTGATTAAATCCTGTCCGAAATAGAACAGGTTGGACTTGTCGACGCCGAACAGATTGAGTAATGTCGGGAAAGTATCCATCTGACTGCCGTGAACATGGTCGGTTCCGGCATTCTCGTCTCCTGGGAAGTGCATTACCAACGGTACTTTCATCAGCTCGGCACTTTCATAGATGGATAAATCGTGATCCAAGCCAAGGAACGTCTTAAGATCCGACAATTGAACACCTGGCGCGAAGTGGTCCCCGTAAATGACGACAAGCGATTTATCCATAATTCCTTCATTTTCTAACTGCTGCAGGAATTCGCCTAACGCTTGGTCGGCATAATGCTGGGCTTGAATGTAATCGCCTAGCGTTTTACTGTAAGAAGCCGGAATCTTCATCGACTGCTTGTTCTCCGGGATCTGATAAGGATGATGTCCGGACAGAGTAACCAGGAAGCTGAGGAACGGCTTGCCGGATTTGTTAAGCTCGATCAACTTGGGCATCGTTTGTTTATAGAACGACTCGTCTGAGAGACCCAAGCCGATGCTCTCATCAAGCGTATAATCAGAGGCACTCGTAAAGCTGTCAAAGCCTTCACTCACATACATCTTGTCTCTTTGATAGTAGGTTGGAACATATCCATGGAAAGCGGCTGTCGTGTAGCCTTGTTCTTTCAGGATCGTCGGCAGCGAATGAAAATGATTTTGGTTTTTCAGATTGTACACCGCGCCCGCTGGCAGCGGGTACATGGAGTTCATGGTCATGAACTCGGCGTCAACCGTGTTTCCCTGCCCGATCGGGGAAGAGATGTTATCGAAATAACGGCTGCGTTCAATGAACCGGTTCAGGTTCGGCGTAATCTCCTGACCGTCGACGGAACGATTTACGAAAGCTTGCTGTAAAGCTTCCATTTGGATCATAATCAGGTTTTTGCCTTGCACCGCGCCATTCAGCTCGGTACCGCTCTGGCGATGGACTTCCATCCACGTCTTGAAATCCGATACGGGCATTTCGGCAGACGCGTTTCTTATTTTCACATTGTAAGCATCGACGACATGATAGTTAAATACCCCAAGCTTCTTTAACACCGTATTGTTCTCGTAAAGATTGCTGAATGCTTCACTTCCGGCGGAAGCCCGTACAACGGCAAATTGACCGGTGACGGCGATCACGCCGATGAACGCAACGGCAAAGCTTACTGCAAGGCGGCTTTTAAAAGTCATTGTGCTTTGTTCGGCTTTTTTCTTCCGCACTATCAAATATACGGCAAGCGGGATCAAGTCGATCAAAAGCAGTCCCAAAGCCGGTGACAATGCTGAGCCGACACTGCTCTTCACGCCGCCCACTTGTCCAATCTGGGACAGGATGGGCAGCGGTATGATCGTGTGGAAGAAAGAGTAGAAGAGAGAATCGGCAACCAATACGAATGTGATGAGCAGATTGAATATCACGTACAGTGTATATTTCATTTTACGTGAGAAAGCCGAAAACCACGCTGTAATTACGATAAACAGCGGCAGCGTTGCCGTTAACGGAAACAGCATGCCGGACGTGAACCCGTTGATCGCATTGAATATAAGCAGCTTGATCGTCAGCAGCACATTGAGGCCGATGATTTCCGCGGCTTCAAACCAAAGCTGTTTTGGTTGTTTCATCTCTTTCACCTCCCTCCATCATAGAATATCCCCTGGCACGGCGGCCAAGGGATCGGTTAACTGTTATGCCATCGCTTCTTTTTCCAAGCGTTCCACATCGACCTCTGATATCGCTCTGGTGTGCTCCGTGTGGCTCCAGACATTTTGATTTCTTTTGATAAAGCCAAGCAGAATAATCGGATACCAGGTTAGGGAATATATGAAAGTCGGGAAGAACCACAACATTTTGCCCGCCTTTTTCTCGTAAAGCAATCCCGCGAAGGGAAGCGCAACATACATAAAAGTGGTTGCGGCGTACACCCATATATTATTCAGTCCGTAATCGGCAATCTTGATGCCCGACAGCGACGCGGCCATGAACACGACCAACAGCACCGTCAAAATGATGCGTGAAGGAGATATCAGATACACGAGCGCGTCAAAGTGAAGCAGGCTTCTCGTTCTTAATGTTTCTTTCAGCAGCGGGAGGCCGTATTTCATCATACAGGCCGCATGCCCCTGCATCCATCTGACACGCTGCTTCCAAGAAGCTTTCATGTCCAGCGGCTTTTCATCATAGATTTTGGCTTCGTGAGCCCATGCCACGCGCTTGCCGGTCTGGATGATGTAGCGCTGGGTGAATTCCAGATCTTCCGTCAGCGACGTCGCACCCCATCCGATCGTCTTGAGCACGTCTGTCGTGACGACGACGCCCGTTCCTCCGATTTGCGCACTGAGATTCATGTTGTCTCTAGCCAGTTGGTACACCCTGTTGGTAGACCAGTAAGCGAATGCGTAGCTTTTGGTGATCCATGAGTCTGCCGGGTTTTTGGAATCCAAGTACCCTTGAACGACTTCATGTCCTTCCAGCAGCTTCGAATTCATCACCTGAAGGAAATTTTTGCTTACGAGATTGTCGGCATCGAACATAACTACCGCATCATAGACTGTTCCTTCTTTTTCAAACTTCCACAGCTGTCTGAACATCCATTCCAGACCATGACCCTTGCCTTTTTTGGTCACGTCGTGCCGCTCCATCGCGATGCCGCCGTTCTCACGAACAACGTCCGCCGTGTGATCGGTGCAGTTATCGCAAATCACATAAAGGTCGTACAACTCTTTCGGATAATCGAGCTTCAGAATATTTCTGACGATTTGTCCGACCACCTGTTCTTCGTTATGCGCACATACCAGAACGGCAAATCTCTTTTGCGGTGCCGCGAGGGTGGAAGCTTTCTTTCTTCCCATTCCCAGAAAACCGATCACAGTCGGGTAGATTATGAGTACAAGCGAGATCACTTGGACGATAACAAACATGACTTGCAATATTATTGTCGCGAGGTCTGTCGATAAATCCACTACAGTGTCCATTATTTCCTCCTGCAAAAATTCATTTTTAACTTTTGTTAAGGTTACGCCCCGGCTATGTTTCGTTCAACGGTCAAAATGTGGAACAAGAATGGGTTCGGCTCTCCATTTTCCCCGGCGCAATACCGATAAACTGCCTAAGACCGATGTCTTCAACTTTCCTCATATGGCGGTGCCCCATGTTCAAACAACTGGTTCTATCTGCATTGTTCCTTACACTTCCCTGGTCCCTGACCGTCAAAAATGCGCAAGCAGGCTTGCAGACGGAAAGCGAGCGCATCATATCCCTGCAGCTTGACAGCGGCGCGATCCCAATGACGCCAGGCGACGGCCTGCGCAGGATCGAACCGTACTTCGCGAATCTGGCGGTGATCGGATTGCTGGAAAGCCCCGAACCGTCAGCCAAAGCCGCTGCCGAGAAGTGGATGTCCTGGTACGTCTCGCATCTGAACAAGCCGGACAAGTTCGGACTGCCCGGCACCGTCTACGTTCACGAGGTTGACGCCTCCGGACTGGAGAAGTCTCTCGACGATTACGATTCTTCCGACTCCTACGGGGCGACGTTTCTGTCGGTCGCCGCCAAATACTATAAGGCCGGAGGCAGCGAAGCTTTTCTGCGAAGCATTCGCGCCGACCTGGAAATAGTCGCCGCCTCCGTTGTCGCCACGCAAGGGAAAGACGGCCTCACGCGCGCCAAACCCAATTATCCGATCGCTTATCTGATGGATAATTGCGAAGTGTACGAAGGTCTTAAGGATATGGCCGAGTTGGAGCAGACCGTGTTCGGCGACGACCTCAAGAGCCGCAGCTTCAAAGAAAAAGCCGCACGCGTACGCGACGGCATTGAAAGCCTGTGGGATGAGGCGGCGGGCGCGTACCAGCCTCACAAAGGGCACCCGCCGCAATGGGACGTTTTTTATCCCGACGCGACGGCACAACTGTTCCCGATTGCGAATGGTGTGATCGCGCCTGACTCTGTACGTGCAAAGCGGCTCTGGTCGGGGTTCAACAAGCACCATTCCGGATGGACTCGCCTCGACACGTCCGATTCCTTTCCTTGGGCGGCCGCAGGTTATGTGTCGATCCTCATGGGCGACAAGGCAGCAACGAGCTCGTATTACCAAAACGTGTACGCGGCCTACATGCCGGCCGGCCTGTGGCCTTGGCACGCAGGGGAGAGCGGGTTTTGGATGCGAATGCTGAAGATGATGAAGTGATTCTTCAAAATGTACGCTCGTGTATTTATACAACGGATATCAAATCCGTATATCTACAAGTCTATAAAAGATTGTAACATGTAACATATATCAAATGGTTTAGTAGATTATTGGAAGAAAATTAGCAGGTATTTCGACTTTTTTAGCGAATTTATTCGGAAATCTGGTTAATAAGGCGGTCAACGATGTCGGCTTCGCGAGATCGATCACGTGTGAAGTTGCTGGAATCGGTTCCTGTAATCCTGGAAACCCATTTTAGTTCCATTTCGAAGCAAAGCAAAGAGTACGAGGAATTTGTCGGGAAAAATAAATTACTGCTTCATACCGGCTTCGAGGTTATTCTGAAAGAGCTGGTTGAATCCTTGTTCTTGGATTCGTCAGACTACCGTCAGTATCTGATGACAAATGAGCAGAGCGGTTATCACCAAGGAATAATCACCGCAGATCTGCTGGGACAGAACGTGCATTTCGTTATGGAGCTCAGTAAGAATTTGCACCTGAGCATGCAGCAAACGATGTTCAGGATTATTGAAGAAACCGAGGAGAATCGAGCGTTTCGCCTGGCGCTGTTCGAGCGTGTGGTTGAGTGTGATTGGACGCGTTTCGTGGGATTTGTAAGCGGTTATATTGCCCATAAAGACGAGAAAATCGACTACCTGCATGCGCAAAAAATATCCGTAATGGGCCAAATGGCTGCCGGAATGGCACACGAAATCCGAAATCCGCTCTCAACCGTCAAAGGCTTCGCTCAGCTTATCAAGAATAAATTGCAAGCAAACGATCGCGAGATCAATGTGAACGAATTGATTCAATATCTGGAATTAAGCATCGACGAGATCGATTCCATTAACGGACTCGTATCCGACTTTCTCCTTCTCGCCCGCAAGAATGAAAACTCCGCAAACATCGAATCCAGGGTCGACCTCAAAGCGATTATCGACAAAGTTTCAGCCCTGACCAGACAGATGATGATCGAGAGCAATATCACCCTTCGCACGGAAGTACCGCAAGCTGACCTATATGTTTACGGGGTAGCCTCTCAGCTGGAGCAAGTTTTTTTAAACATTGTCAAAAATAGCGTGGATGCGCTGAAGAGTGGCGGCACTTTAACGATTGCTGCAGCAGCCGACCCTTCGGAGCAGCAGGTTATCATTCAATTTATCGATAATGGAACCGGAGTGCCCAAGGATATTATGGATAAGATCTTCGACCCGTTCTTCACAACCAAAGTCACCGGCACCGGGCTCGGTCTCGCCATCTGCAAGCAAATCATCGAAAATCACAATGGCAGCATCATTGTTGAATCGGAAGTCGATAAAGGCACAACCGCCAGAATCCAAATAAAAAGACAATCCTGAACGGATTGTCGATAAACAAGTGTGCCTGAGCACGATCTATTATACTTGGCACACGGCTGGTTCACCGTTATTATTGTTGGGGAAAGAGTTTCTTGTGCGTGAGAAGCTGCACAGCCACGCCGGCCTGAGTTTCCGACATACTGCAAGCTTTGGCGATACTCGGAACATCGTCAAAGTTCGCCTTTTGCTTCAATACAGCATTCAGCACCAGTCTTTCAGCGAGCGACAGCGACTCTGATTTTTCGGGGCCATCAGCCGTATATAAATTCATTTTTTCTGCCCTCCCTAGTAATTATTACTATTCTTTACCCAATAGCATACTGGGGCAATCGCCCAAAATCGGTAAAATATTTCCTTTTCTAAGAAACTCCCCCATGTTGTCCGCCTCCAACGGCCGGCTGAAGAAATAACCTTGTCCGATCGTGCAGGCATTCCGGATCAAGAAGTTCACTTGCTCCTCTTTTTCGATCCCTTCCGCAATAACCGTGAAGTTCAAATTATGTCCCATATCGATAATCGTCTTCACCATGGCGCCTTGATTGGAATGATGGATAATATCGTCAATGAAAGACTTGTCGATCTTGATTTTGTCAATCGGCAGATGCGTCAGATAGCTTAAGGATGAGTAGCCTGTTCCGAAATCGTCAATCGATAATTTCACGCCCAACTCTTTCAATTGTTTCAGGATGGATGTGGATCTTGTTATGTTCTGCATAATGCTTTCCGTAATTTCCAGCTCGAGGTATTGCGGATCCAGCCCCGCCGCATTCAGAGCTTCCGTCACCGACTCGACGAAAAGGTCGTCATCCATCTGGCGAACCGAGATATTGACCGCCATCTGTACGGCTGGGAACCCGGCATCCTGCCATGCTTTGTTCTGCTCGCAAGCCGTTCTCAGCACCCATTTGCCCAGCGGCAGGATCAGGCCTGTCTCCTCGGCCAGCGGAATGAATTCGCAAGGACTAACGAAGCCGTACGAAGGATGCTTCCAGCGGATCAAGGCTTCGATTCCGACAAGCTTTCCTGTAGCCAGCTCCACTTGCGGCTGATAGTATATCGTCATTTCATTCTGTTCCATTGCTTTTCTCAGGCCGTTCTCCAATTCCATCTTACGGGATGAAACGCCAAGGAGATGGGGTGTGTAGAATTGAAAATTGTTTTTGCCCCGGTCTTTGGCCAGGTACATCGCGGTGTCGGCGTTCTTGATCAGCGTGTCCTCATCCGATCCGTCCGCAGGATAGAGACTGATGCCGATGCTCGGCGTAACGAAATACTCCTGGCCGTTGACGTCGATCGGATCGGCAAATCCATCAAGCAATTGTTGTGCGATCACAGCCGCTTTATCCTTGTCTGTATCCTGCAGGGAAATAATAAACTCGTCTCCGCCTTGCCGCGATACCAGCCCATGATGCTGAACGGTTTGCTGCAGCCGTTTGGCCACCTTTTGCAGAATCAGATCACCGACAGTGTGCCCTTTCGTATCATTGATGATCTTGAACCTGTCGAGGTCCAGGAACAGCACGGCCGCCATCTGATGCTCTCTATGCGCTAACACTTTGTTCAGATGCTGCCTGAACTTATAGCGGTTCGGAAGCTCCGTCAGCGTATCGTTATAGGCCATATATTGGATCGTTCTCTCCGCTTTCTTGCGCTGGGTAATATCTCTGCCGACCACCTGCTGCGCGACCCGGCCTTCATACAGAATAGGCGCGGCGGACATTTCCACATCGATAATATTGCCGTCCACACGCAGCACTTGAATCTCGAAAGTTCTCAGGGCATCTTCATCTTCCATGATCGTCGTTTCGAGAATTTTCATATCCTCAAGCGCATGGCTCGGGTAAAATTCCTGAATCGGGCGGCCGACCAATTGTTCCGGATTCGCGGCTCCGACAAGGTCCCAGCCCGCTTTATTGATATAGTCGATCTTGCCTTTACTGATCACTGCGATGATATCCGGCGACATCTCCACTAACGTGCGATAGCGGTCTTCACTTTCTTTGCGGTCCGTGATATCGAACAATACGCTCGTGAAATCAACGAAAATGCCGCTCTCATCATACGTCGGAAAGCCCCGGTCCTGGATCCAGCGCACTTCCCCGTCAGGACGTATAATCCGGTATATGCTTGTAGCCGGCTGGCCTAAAGCTAATGTCTGCATTCTCTCGGCGATAATGTGCAGATCCTCGGGGAGAATCATTTTTTTCCATAGGGTTTTATCCTTGTAGAACTCTTCCAATGAATAGCCGTAGAGCTTTTCAATGCCTGGAGTAACTAATAGAGTATCCGACAGCATATCGTGGGACCAGATTGCGACATCCAGCGTTTCGAAAATATTTTGCAGCCTCTGTCTGTTCTTCGCGAGTTCCTGCTGCGTGTTAGTCATGCCCCGCTGCATGATGAGCAGTGTCACCAAGCCAGCGAACCCCGTAGTGACCTGCAGGAACAGACGGTCTATTGTGCTAAGCGCGGACAGCGTATAGGCGGCTTCTATGATCAACTCTACTAAAATGAATAATACGAAAATAACGATCCACTTGCGGTTTTTTAAACGTTTTATGTATTTCATTCGATGTTTTCTCCCCGATGTTTGAAGTTACACTTCTTTTTATCGGCAGTATGAGCACCAACAATAACCCTTTCCGACATGCTGAAAAGGCGTTATGCAATCTCGCCTTTCATATACAGTCTAATAGACTCATACAGCATACAGTCTAATAGACGCATCTTTTTTACCTGTTCTTGACAATTTTAAGACCTGAGGACTATAATCAAATCACGTTTAATATGTCGTTTTATTTAGATATTCGTCGTTTTTTGTCGATATAATTACAATTATATACTGTTCGATAAAGGCAAACCCGGCGAAAGCGGGGACGCAAAGCTCCGGGCCTAAAGAATGAGGTATCATTCCACGGCGGCCGAGTTACCGAAGACAGGGGTGCTACAGCCTAACAAGCCGTCCCTTGTTTTTTGGGACGGCTTTTATTTTGTTTAGAAAGGAGAATGAACATGTCTGCTTGGGTGTCGGACCATCAACTGTTGAACTTTATGAAAGAATTGGACCACCACAACAATGATCCGCTTCAACCGGTTTCCAATGCGGAATCCTCACCGAAAGGTTGGCTCCAGGTAAAGGACGGTCAAATATCGCTCGTTGATTCGGACTCCGAAGCAACCGGCGATTGGCCGACAGCAGAAGCAATGCCGCCGCTGCAACTGGTCTTAAAAGGCAAAGAAGTTAAGGGCGCACACCGGATTAAGCCGAATGACATTGTTGGCTGGAAGGCCGAGCAACAAAAACTAAGAATCGATGTTTCGTCGGACAAAATGAAAGTTCATCTGCTATTGCTGCCAGATGGCAAATTTGTATTGAAGCCGGCGGCTCAGGAGAAAACAAGCCGTCTTATTTTGCAGGCTGTGGAGGATCAGTGTTCGCCGCTTGAGCTTCCTTCTCTTCAAACGATACTGGAAGAGATTCGCCGTCTGGGTTTGGTGAACTATGATCTCGGGGCTATCGCCGCCGAATTGTCGCAGCCAACGTTCAATCCCGTTGTGATCGCTAGTGGAAAGAAACCTGTATACGGGAAAGACGCATCTTTGCAACTATTTTTTAGCGAGCAAATCCAGAGCACCTATGAAGAAATCGATGGGGTTATTGACTACCGCAACCATTTAAAAATTCCATCTGTCCGCAAGGGTGAGATGATTGCCCGCAAAATTCCGCTAAAAGAGAGCGAACAGGGAATCGATGTCTTCGGTCACCCCGTCGCGGCGCCACGGCCGAAAGATATTATCATATTGCCGAGGAAAGGTGTACGTGTCGCGCAAAACGAAGTATTCGCATTGAATGATGGACGGCCGAGGATTACCGGAGATGTGATCAAAATGATCGACATTTCGACAACCCACATTCTTACCGGCGATGTGGATTTGAAGACCGGCAACATTGTCTTTTCAGGCGATGTCCACATATACGGGAACGTGACGGACGGCATGATCGTGGAAGCACTCGGAGACGTATATGTGAGCGGTAATGTGTACAGGGCCACCATTTCAGCTACCGGAAGCATTTACATAAAGGGCAACACCGTCGGCAGCCAACTATACTCCGGGCATTTCGGCGTTCTGTTCAACAGATTGTACACTCATTCCACCAAGCTGAACGAACAGCTGGCCTTGTTGCGTCAAGTTGCAGAACAACTGACGCATATGGCGGACGATCGGGGACAGTCGGTTACCGATCGCCAACTTTACCAATTACTGCTGGAGAGCAAATTTCGTGACATACCGCCGCTATGTCATGCTAGTCTTGCCTGTATAGCAAATATCCAGAGCATTGAGAATCATCTTATGAGCAGTCTCAAAAGCAAACTGCAGATGATGCTGAACAAGGCCTTTCTTGTAGAGACAGACATTAAGGCGTTTCTTCACAATTTACAGTCTGAACTGGTGACGACGATCGAAAATATACGGCTCAGCGAGGAGAGTGGTGTCGTTACCGACATCCAGCAATGCCATCTGACGGAGATTATGTCCAACGGTAACATCTTCGTTCGCAAGCAAGGGGTTCTCCAGAGCAAATTGTATTCGAAAGAAAATATCATTTTTTATCAAGATGACGCAGTGTGCAGGGGTTCGGAGCTCGAGGCAGGTAACACGATATCGGTAATGATCGTAGGCGGGGTGTCCGGTGGATGCACTTCCCTTAAGGCAGGCAAGAAAGTCATGGCTGCTCTGATATATGAAGGCAAAGTACAGGTCGGCCCCTTCGCTCAGGAAGTTCTTGCGCCGATCGAGCAGGCTTGCTTCGAGATTAAAGAAAACCGGTTGTCGGTCGATTCAATCAATCTATCAGTGGGGTGAAGCGAAGTGTTGCTAGTTGACTCTGACACAACAATGATTAGCGGCGGTCATGTCTGACAAAAAACATTTACGACCGCCGTAATCTCTTGATCTGGCCCGCCTACACGCCTGTGACGCCCAAGCTGCTGGAGCAAGCCTCAAATCTTGGCATTCGCTTAACCAAAGAAGATTGCGAATCGGCCGGTGATACCTTGATAATGGCTGCCGACGCGACATTCGACGAGCTGGACACTGTTTTTCGCGAAGCTGGCGAGACCGGCAGCGTAATGATTAAAGATCTAAGACAGACCGCCTTGCCCATGTTAATCGAGACATTGTCGACAGGCTCCCTTATCCAGTTTCTGGTCCATTTGCGGCGTAAGGACGACATAACGTTGACTCACAGCATCGGTGTCGCCGCGTTATCCATTATGCTCGGCCGGTGGCTGAACCTGTCTTCGGAAGAGTTGACCGATTTGGCCGTCGCAGCCCTCCTGCATGATATAGGGAAGCTGCGAATTGAGCGACACTTGCTTAACAAGCCGGGCAAACTCACGGTGGGGGAGTACGAAGAAATCAAAAAGCATACCGTATACGGTTATGAGATGCTGCGCAACAGCCCGGACATTAAGGAGCTTTGCGCCTTGCCGGCGCTCAGGCATCACGAACGTTTGAACGGCACCGGTTATCCCAACCGGCTCACCGGCGACGCCATCGACAAGTTCAGCAGATTGATCGCGGTGACAGACGTTTTCCATGCCATGTCTTCGAACAGATCGTACAAAGACCGGATACCGTTCTACCACGTCATTCGGGAAATGCATGCGAGCGCCTTCGGGCAATTTGACCCTGATTTCACACTCGTGTTCCTGTCTAAGATGATGGAAACCTTGATCGGTACTGAAGTCGTGCTGAGCAACGGGAAAACCGCAGTTATCGTAGCGCTCAACCCCTCAGATCCTTTCAGACCGCTGGTTCGCGTCAACGGAAGGTTCCTCGATCTGGGCAGAGCTGAAAATCTTCATATTATGGGTTATTCCCCGGTGAACTGAGGAGGACGCTTTTCGCGGAACGCCTGGAGCGCCTCCAGCCGATCTTTGGTAGGTATAATCACTTCATAGGCTTTGGACTCGATGTCCATGCCGGTTTGGAGATCCGTGTTCAATCCTTTGCTGATCGCAAACTTGGCTTGATAGACGGCCAAAGGCGCGTTGGCGAGTATTTCGCCCGCCAAGCCTTCGGTCATTTGTTTAAGCTGTTCCTGATAGTCAGCAACTCCGTTCAGCATACCGAGCTCATACGCCTGCGCCGCATTGATCTTCCGGGCGGTTAGAATGAGCTCCTTCGCCTTGGCCTGCCCGATAAGGCGCGGCAATCGCTGTGTGCCTCCTGCGCCGGGAATGATGCCGAGGCTCACTTCCGTCAGCCCCATCTTCGCATCACGGATCGCGTAACGGAAATCACAAGCGAGCGCCAGCTCCAACCCTCCGCCGAAAGCAAAGCCATTGATAGCTGCAATCGTGGGCTGAGGGAGCCGCTCCAACGCGGAGAACACTTGTTGAATCTTCTTCACGCTCCGGCGCACCTGCTGTTCGCTCAGCAAGCCGCGCTCCTTCAAGTCCGCACCCGCGCAGAACGCCCGGCCTTCACCTGTCACGATGACCGCACGAATGTCGCGCGGATTTTGCTCTATCGTTTCGATTATTTCACCCAAAGCCGTGAGTGTCTCATAATTAAGAGCGTTCATCGCCTCCGGACGATTAAACCTGATATATCCGATATGTCCGCTCTGTTCCCAATGCACCGGCTTGCTCATCTTCGGCCTCCTCCCCTACACCGGATAAACCGGATGCTTCCGATCTGTGAAAACAACGTTTTTCGAGGAATAAGCTTCAAACCGTTTGACCAATTCATCGCGCAGAGAATGAGGAGGCACTATTCCGTCGATCACCATGTCTGAGGCGAGATGGTAGAGATCGATATCTTTGCCGTACTCTTCCCGCTTGTTCGTGATGAACTCGGCCCTTTCCGATTCCGGAAGATCCGCGATTTTGTTCGCATATACGGCATTCACCGCCGCTTCAGGTCCCATCACCGCGATTTGTGCGGAAGGTAAAGCCAAGCAGCAGTCAGGCTCGAACGCGGGTCCGGCCATTGCATATAAGCCTGCTCCGTACGCTTTGCGCACGATAATGGAGATTTTGGTCACCGTCGCTTCGGAGACGGCGGCAATCATTTTCGCGCCATGCCGGATAATCCCCGCCTGTTCGACAGCTGTGCCGACCATAAAGCCCGGAACATCGGCCAGAAACAGAAGAGGAATATGAAAGGCGTCGCATAGACTAATAAATTTGGCCGCTTTGTCGGCGGAATCGTGGAACAGAATGCCGCCCTTTACGCGAGGCTGATTGGCGATGATCCCGACCGGCTTCCCGTCGAACCGCGCCAATCCGGTAATGAGCTCCTTCGCGAACAGCTTCTTGATTTCAAAAAAGGAATCCTCATCGATAATCCGATCGATGAGCTCATACATATCGAATGGCGTGTACTGATTGTCGGGGATAATTTCCTCCAGCGTTAGTTCCGCCAGCTTAGGGAGCAGTGGATCCCGAACCGGAGGCTTCTCCGTATAATTAGCGGGAAAATAAGCGAGATAATCTCTGGCCATCTCAATCGCTTCTTCCTCGTTCGCCGCCAATACGTCACCGCAGCCGGATATGGAGCAGTGCATTTTCGCGCCGCCCAGCTGCTCCAACGTTGCTTTTTCCCCTGTAACCATCTCTACAATCCTCGGCGAGCCGAGATACATGGAGCCATTGCCCTCGACCATAATGACGATGTCGCAGAACGCAGGAATATAAGCCCCTCCTGCCGCGGACGGACCGAAAAGAATACAGACTTGCGGGATTTTACCCGAAAGCTTCACCTCATTGTAAAAAATTCTCCCTGCGCCCCGCCGTCCCGGATACATCAATACCTGGTCGGTAATACGGGCGCCCGCCGAATCTACCAGATACAGCAGCGGCACCCTCATTTTATCCGCGCTTTCCTGCATGCGAATGATTTTCTCTACCGTCCTCGCACCCCATGAGCCCGCTTTGACCGTCGAATCGTTGGCGATGACACACACCGTCTGTCCGTGTATTTTGCCTATGGCCGTTACGACTCCATCCGCAGGCAGATCGGGCTCTGCACTGTTGGCGAACAAGGCGTCCTCCAGCTCGAAACCGATATCGAACAGCAGCTTTAACCGATCACGCACGAACAGTTTTCCTGCTCCGCGTTTTTCTCGTGGTATTTGGCGGCGCCTCCCCTTTTGATCTGGTCAATCCGTACTTGGAGAAGATCTTGCTCCGGCTGGAATTCATTCGACATCTTCTAGTACTCCCCTTTGAAGGCTAACATCCGATTTGGCCTGCAATCACCATCCGCTGAATCTCCGAGGTCCCTTCCCCGATTTCCAAAAGCTTGGCGTCACGCATATAGCGCTCCACCTCGTACTCTTTCATATAGCCGTAGCCGCCGTGAATCTGGACCGCTTGGTCGCATACTTTCATGCACATTTCCGAAGCGAACAACTTGGCCATAGCCGCTTCCTTCTTGAACTTCCGTCCTTGATCCTTCAGCCATGCCGCCTTATATACCATGTTCCGGGCCAGTTCGATATTCATCGCCATGTCGGCCAGTTTGAACTGAATCGCTTGAAAAGTAGAGAGAGGATTGCCGAACTGCTTTCTTTGCTTGGCATATTGGAGCGCCTTATCGTATGCTCCATGAGCCACTCCGACAGCCATGGCGCCGATGCCGATTCTTCCGCCGTCTAGCACAGCCAGAAACTGTTTGTAGCCGTTGCCTTGCGTGCCCAGGAGGTTCTCTTTCGGTACGGCCACCTGATCCATGACAAGCTCTGTCGTGTTGGAGGCGTGCAGCCCCATTTTTTCGTAGTTGTCGAGCACGGTAAAACCCGGCGCATCCGTTGGCACGATAAAGGCGCTGATTCCGTTCGTTCCTTTGGCCTTATCCGTTACCGCCGTCAGCACGAGGTTCTTCGCATAGCTCGCATTTGTGATGAAACATTTCGAGCCGTTGATCACCCATTGATCGCCGTTCAGAACAGCTGTCGTCCGGGTTCCGCCCGCATCGGAGCCGGCGTCCGGTTCCGTCAGCCCGAAAGCTCCCAAGTATTCGCCTCTGCACAGCGGGGCTAAGTATTTCAGCTTCTGCTCCTCTGTTCCGAATAGATCGAGAGGAGATCCGCCCAGCGAAATATGCGCAGAGTAAGTGATCCCTGTAGAGGCGCACACCCGGCTCAACTCTTCCACAACAATTGCGAAGCTGATCGTATCCGCTCCACCGCCGCCATATTGCTCCGAAAAAGGAAGTCCCATCAGTCCGAGCTTTGCCATTTTATCGAATATTTCAGTGGGAAATGTGCCGGTTCGGTCTCTATCAATCGCCCCCGGGGCAACCTCAAAGTCTGCGAAATCATGGATCAAATCTCTGATCATCGTTTGTTCTTGCGTTAAATCGAAATGCATAATCCACAACCTCTCTGCTTAATTTTTGGAGAGATTAACCGTGTCGCCCTAGTTCAATTTCCATCCGCATTAAATTAGACCCATAGCACTTCCCGAGATTATCCACTCTCAGAGTTCTAGAGCCTCCCCCGCCTAATGCCCCCCTGCACACAAAATTCATAGCTTTGAGATTAGGGACTAAATAACGGGTCACTTCACCCTCTACCATTCCGGTAAAATGCTCTTTCACGCGCTCTGCAGTTACTTCTTTCAGGAATACGTCATAGATCTCGGTTGTAGGCGCAAATAAAGCAATATTGACCGTGTTTCCTTTGTCTCCCGAACGTGCTTGCGCGATATGCCTAAGCTGTACTCGAGCCATAGATCACACCTCCGCGACGGTCACTTGAAGGCCGTCCTCAACGATTTCCCGCGGTACGAGACAGGACCACATGCCGAGCAGCTCGCGCGGCTTCATCATGCCGAGGAACCCGCCCAGCGCAGGGGGACCGCTCAGCATCAGCGGCGGGAACAGCCGGCCAAGCTTCTCTGCCTGCGTTTTGCTGCGTGTGCGCACGGCGATACGCAAATACACTTCATTCAAGTCATCCGCCGGCTCTGTCGCGAGCGGACCGTGCAATGAATTGTAGCCGAGGTAATCCGTGCGGATCTCTTCATATTGTAGTCCGATCCGCTCTATTTGCTTGCGTATGATGCGGTCGGCGGCTTTCACCTTGGCTAATGCGTCGGGCCATGAATATCCGCATATCCCTTGCCCGAGCCAGCCGTCCGAATACCCCATAACCACTTTCAGCGTATCGGGACGCTGCGATCCTCGGGCACCGGTAACGCGTACCTGGTTGGCACCTGCATCCTGAAGCTGAACTTCGCTGACGTCCAATACCACATCAGGGGTCGTATATGATGAAGGATCGTGAATCTCGTAAAGCAGCTGCTCTTTTACCGTGTCTACGGACACAAGCCCGCCGGTTCCTTCCGTCTTGGTCAGAACAAACTCTCCGTCTTCCTGCACCTCCGCCACGGGAAAGCCGATGTTGTGCAAGTCTTCGACGGATTGCCAATCGCCGCTGAAGTTGCCGCCGGCCGCCTGCCCCGAGCATTCCATCAGATGACCCATCAGTATGCCTTGAGCCAGCCGGCCCCAGTCATCCGGTTGCCAGCCGAATTCATAGACCAGCGGTGCAAGGAACAAGGCCGAATCCGTCGTTCGTCCCGTGATGACGATGTCGGCCTCTTGTTGAAGCGCTTTCACAATTGGCCCCATTCCTACATATGCGTTTGCAAAAACAATGTGATCCCTAATAGATTCGATGCTTCTTCCGTCTTCCATGTGATTCAGCGGTATTCCTTGCCGGTCCCAGTCTTGCAGTTTGTCTATCACATCGTCCCCGGTGACCACCGCCACCTTAAGCCCTTCAATGCCGAGCTCCGCGGCGATTCGAAGCGTCTCCTGCTGCGCTCCAAGCGGGTTCATACCGCCGGCGTTCGTCAGGATCTTAAGCCCTTTCTCTTTCACGTAGGGCAGCAGTTCTCTCATCGTTGTGGAAATGTCTTTCGCATATCCTTTGGACGGGTCCTTGTTCCGGTCCTTCTGAAGGATGGCTAACGTTAATTCCGCGAGACAATCGAAGCATATGTATTGAACGCCGCCCCGCTTCGCAGTCTCTATTGCCGGCATAATGGAATCCCCGTAGAACCCCTGTCCCGCTCCAATCCGAATCTTTTTCATGACAACCCCCCTTTACATAATTCTTATAAACTGTTTTGCTCACTCGATAACCATTGTATGCTCGGCGTTGGAATCCCTATTCGGCTTCCGGTTCTGACATACACACAAATAAAACTCAAGCCTAACCAGCCTGAGTTTTATCGTGATGATCCAATATGTAGTTACCCAATCTGAGTTGAAATCCACCAGTAATTTCCCGACGGGTCTTTGACTCCGCCGCGTCGATCCGGATCGCCTTCTTGAACCTGAGGCTCCTGCACCGATTCGCCGCCCGCTGCAAGCGCACGCTTATAGACGACATTTACGTCTTCCACATAGACATGCACGTTCGTAGTAACCGCAGGCCATCCCTCGTTAGCCTCGGCAATCATGACGACCGAGTCGCCGATCCGCAGTTCACCGTGCATGATTGAGCCGTCCGGCCTGTCGTAACGGCGGAGTTCGGCTGCATCGAACGTCTGCTTTAGAAAATCGACTACGCTCTGTGCACCGGTGACGATTAAGTAAGGCGAGACATTCGAATATCCTTCGGGCTTCCATGAAAGTGTCAAATTCTCTCCTCCTTTCAACAATAAACCCTATAAAATCATACAAATTGTACCATTTAATAGGAGTTATAGCAATTTATCATGAACCGCCCATGGATTTAATAAAATGATAAATCAGCAGCAAATTCCGGAGGGAGTGACCGGCGATTTGGACAGAGACTTTCCCGAAGATTTGCTTGAAATCAAAAAAGAGTTGAAAAAGAAAAGCAGCTCACAAGGTTCCTGGCCAAAGGCAAATTTAACATTTGCGGAAAAACAACTCGTCCAAAAAATACAAACACGCACTAACGAACTTAACCGCAACAATGTGACACGCACCCAAGCCTACTATGCATTCTACCGGAAACACCCGGATATCAAGTGGGCTCTGCTTGGTCATATGGTTTCACGCAACGGCGGATGGAATATGACGGATTTGCAAGGGGAATTTCTTTCGAAGCTGCTGTCCTTGGCGGAACAACAACAATTTTTTACCTTTTTAGAGAGAGGAAATTGGCTTATCTTTCAAGATGCATACCCTCAATTTCTTCTTTACGAGGAGAGCTTAAGAACCAAAACCCCCCTATTCCACCTTCTCCGCTTCCTGCATGTGTCCACTTTTATGGAAACCTTATGGAACCGTTATTGGATGACGGGAGACCAGCGGATTATAACGATTGCTCTTATTATTAATGAACAAAGCTATCTTGAAAAAAGAGTGATCCGGAACAAGTACTATCAACAGACGGTGCTGGATACGATTCATTTCAAGCTTCAAGACCTGCTGGGCTTAAGCCATATTCTATTTCCGTATGAGATGACAACCAGTGGACATACGAAACTTCTGGGACAAACCCTTCGTCATTTTGCCTCGCTTGAGGAACGGATCAACCTCGGAAAACGACTATTCTCACTCCTCCTAGATCATGAACAAAAGCTGTGCGCATGGGCCGGTTCAACGCCGCATACGGGGTCTCGCAAAGATTTTTGGCCTCATTTATTTAACAATATCAGAGAATCACTGCCGGGCAGCTTATACATACCTCAGATCAAGGACTGCACATTGACGAAAAACGGCCGTCGTTTGTACAGTCCCGTCTTAGAAAATGCCTGGAAAAACGTTGAGCATAACGAGGCGGAAACAGGCGACTGGTTTGAAGATTGGAGAATAATTGACTACTTTCAAAATTCTTATACGAGTGTAAATGGAGAGATCAGGGATGAGTATTGTAAAAGTATCGAAAAACTCGAGCTTGCCTTTTTCGCAAAAAAAGCGCTTCATCATTCGAACCGCTAAGAAATCTTTGCGGCCTTCTTTGATAACTATGGTTTTCTCTTCATGGCTGGGCACTTACTTGGAACTATTCCTGACAGGTAAACAATTGTATACGTTTGAAAAAAGGCCTTTTGCCGATATTTTTACCATTGATATTCGGTTTACGCTTTTAGGCATCCCTTTGTTTGCTCTATTTATTTTATACATAACGAAAAGTATGGGATTCGTGTACAAGCTCCTGTTTATCACCATCGTTAGCGCAGTTATGACCATTACGGAGAAGCTTCTAGGCAAACTCGAATGGATCACTTACAGTGAACAATGGCAGCATATTTATTCTTTTTTCGGTTATATCGCCTTTAGTTTTCTGATGCTGCTGTTTTTTAAATGGGTAAGCTCCGGTCCTATAAATAATAAATTTTAAATAAACCACCGTGAGTAAATCCACATACCTACCCCGCTGACCACCCCAAGCGCGATATTGAACCGCCCTAAATAAATGGCTGCCTTTTTTTCCTTTGTAAGATTCTGGATATCATACTCGGTTCTATCAAAGATCAATAACAAAATTCCGGATGCTATCGAAATTGCCACAACGTAATACAGGTAGCCGCTAAACGTTCCATAGATCATCCGTGTTAACCTCCGTACCCCTTGATCATGATGTTGTCATGCCGACACGCCTTACCCTAACCATCGTTTGAATATGTACAGAAACATCTTTGTACATATTTTGCCATTGTTCTACCGTTCGAATCTCCCTGTTCCAATATTTCGGCGCTTTAGCCCGCACATATTCCCCAAAACCAAAAATGTCGGAGCCATCTTTCTGTGTATTGCTTACAAGATCTCCATATATTTTTTGGACCCGTTTTGCTTCCGCTCTTTCAATATCTTTTATGTTGTCATCATTTAAATGTGCATCCGCATTTATTTCGTTTATATTTCCTTCAATCCATACTTTAACCGAAAAATCCGGACGCCCGTGTACGATTTTAAAATCAATCTTTGACTTTCGCTGCGTAGCGGCAAAAACAGCTTGTGACTTGGTGCCCGGTATTTTGACAAGTTGGTATCCCCCGGGGCTTTCTCCTTTAATGCCCATATAAGCGGCGATTTCAAGCGGTGATGGTTTGCCGACCATTTTCGTTCCTTTAAAATAAGCCATACCTTGAATCAGGATGTTGTCTTTTTTCTGAACCTCAACATAAGGGAGAAATCCTTCCTGGCCCTTCTTCACCGACCGGCTCCAAAAAACACCGATAAAATCTTGTGGAAATTTACCCAATTTAACGGCTTGTTCGAGCGTCATCATTAAATACAGCGTTGGAACTCTCTCTATTTCCGGAGCCGATCTCATTAAGGGTTCAGCCTTTCCGCTTGAAACCATCATCCAAGTGGTTCTTCGTACTTCCGGGTTGCGCCGAAAGTAATCGTTAATATCCTTGAGTTCTTTTCTTGCAATCTCTTCCGATACAACAATGGTTCGTAAATGGCCTAGAAATAAAGGGGAGGAGATCTGCTGCTGAAGATTAGCGATCGCATCAGACATGGAATGGCCCACCACAGATAGAGGCCATATCGTTTGAGATCCACCAGGACTCGCACCACCGCCTTGACCTCCAGGGCCTAGAGGTATACGGCCGGGTACCGCAAGCTGGGCTGTGAGACGGATCATATCTTTCGCCGGCAAAGGTTCCTGTCCTGGCAGGTGGGAAACATCGGGTTCTTCCTTTTCGGTTTCCGGATCGGCCTTATCAATCGATATCCCGAGAACAAGGGCTCGTTCATCAAGCTCACTTCTGTCCCAACATCCGGCGATTAGAGGCATCAGCAACAGGAGGATAAGAAGCTTGGCCTTATTACCCGTTTTGGTGCACTTTTTGTTGCCCATCAGGTGTACCCCTTTTTTTTCGTATGATGGAAACCACCAACAGCAGAGACGGATAACCAATGGTCACAATCAGACCTATCTGTCCTACAATCCGAATGATTTGGTAAAGTTCCAGAATGTTTTGCGGCACCATCGCAATAAAAAAACACGAACGGCATCACAAAAAAAGAAAAAAGCTTATGGTCACGTAACCGAAACAGTTTGCTCATGCAATGGATTGTCAAAAAGTAACTCGAATACAGGGTTGTAAACACCGCTGTAACCCAGACGGCAAGAAAAGCCGCATCTAAGCGCTCAAGAATATTCGCAGGCAAACTTGTCGTCTTGGCTAACTCCAGTGTCGGCCAAAGCAGGCGCTTAATTTCTTCCGGACCAAACACGGCAACAGTCGCCACCACGATCAAAAAATAGAGAACTCCGGCGACAGACATCCCCATAAAACTGGCCTTATACGCCTGGCCTGGTCGGCGCATATGCGGGATGACGATAGAAATAATGAAAGAACCTTGGAACAGGGCTGCAATTGTGAGCACACCGCCTAACAGCTCTTTGTGTTCATTTCCCATCACCGGCAGCAAATTCAGCAATTCAGCATTTTTCAGTGACAGGACGACAATCATCAACGCAGGTGCCAGGATCAGTGGTAAATAAAAATAGTGAATGTAAACAAACGTTTCTAACCCATGGCGCGAGGAGACCGCAGCCAAAAGCAGCATAACGATAACCGTCACCTCTAAGGGTGTGTTCCTTAACACCGTAGTTACAACCACTTCTCCAAATTCTCGAGCGGCCAGCGATGTTAATATCGCAAAGAAGCCTATAATCAGCAAACTGCCGAATCGAGCGAGCCATTTACCGATAATCTCTTCACTGTACTGGACTATAGTTTTGCTCGGAAAACGTACACCGAGAACCGTGATCAACCAAAGCCCTGCTGACGCCACGAGAATGCCTAATAAAGTAACTAACGGCGCTCCCGTTTCAGCAGTTTGGACGGCGAACCTTGGCAGAGCCAGAATCCCAACCCCGATAATGGTGCTGATGAGTACAGCCGTGGCTTGGATGACAGTAATTTTTCGGGTATTGTCCATTCAGATGACCTGCCTTTCAATTGCTGCGTTTTGGTCCCAATGGATTATCGGGAGGTTCCTTCGTCGCTTGGACCGTCTGGCCGGACACACGATCTTCATTCACAGGTTGTGAAGATTCCGGCCTTTTCTTCATCCACCACAACGGAGCGCGGATTAATGTATCCTTAACCCCCTGCAAGTTGCCGGGAGCGATCGGGCTCATATAAGGTATTCCGAATGATCTTAACGAAAGCAAATGATTGGAGATGAGTATCAAACCGATCATTACTCCGTATAAGCCGAAGATCCCGGCCATAATGATGAGAAAAAACCTCAGAAGCCTTAGGGCAAGCGCTGCATTGTAAGCCGGTGTGGCAAAAGAACCTATTGTCGTGAGTGCAATGACGACCACAGTGATTGGGCTTGCAAACCCTGCTGCGACTGCGGCTTGTCCGATGATAAGTACGCCGACGATAGACAATGCGCCGCCGACTTGTTTCGGCAAGCGTACTGTGGCTTCGCGAAGCACCTCCATCGCGGTTTCCATCATAAAGACTTCAACGACTGTCGGATAGGGAACGCTGGCTCTTCCGCCTGCCACCGCCACAGCGAACTCGGTAGGAAGCAACTCCGGGTTAAACGATATGACGGCAACATACAGCGACGGGACGATTAGCGCAAATATCAAAGCTAACAGTCGGGAAAGCCGTATGAAACTCCCCATAACGGGTCGTTCGTAATAATCCTCAGTAACTTGATAAAATTGGGTAAATACCGTGGGTACGATTAGAGCAAAAGGTGATCCATCCATCAAGATCGCCACCCTGCCCTCCAATAATTGCGCTACAGCCTTATCCGGCCGTTCCGTATACAGCACCTGAGGAAAGGGAGAAATATGGTTGTCTTCAATAAACTGTTCAAGGTATCCGGTGTCCAGCACACCGTCAATTTTAATTTTGGAAAGACGATTCTCAACTTCTTTAACTAGATCCGGGTTCGCGATCCCCTTAATGTAACAAATAGAAATGTTTGACTTTGTGTACTTGCCTATTACCATGTTCCTAATCTGAAAACTTGGTGTCTTTAAACGATAGCGCATTAATGCTGTATTCGTACTTAGTGATTCAACAAACCCCTCTCGAGGTCCCCGGATGACTTGCTCTGTTTGCGGCTGACCTACAGCCCTAGATTCCACATTGCGGGTACTGAATAAAAAAGCTTCGTCAACTCCCTCTATCAGTACAACGGAGTCAGCTTCCAATATGGCGTCAATTACCCTTACAATATTGGATTGCAGCCTTGCTCCGGAATGAATGATCGTCTCATTTATCAATATGTTCTTTAATTGACCATCTCCGATCTTCCGTCCTTCAAGGTGAGGGGGCATGTATATAAAAGGCTTTAATATATCAAAATTAATCATCGTCTGATCAACCATATTGGAGAAATAGAACATCACTGCCGGATACTTGCCGAACACATGAAATCTGCGGGTAACAAGATCCGGGTTTGCTTCCAGCAATGAATTGATTAATTTAATGTTTTCTTCAAGGTTGGTACTGATCGTGCGGTCTTTATATTGTTCCAACACCTTATCCGGCGATAACTGATCGGGTAATGCGGGGGACTTCTTGCCGTCATTCGATCGCTTGCGCAGAAACCGCATATATACCTCCGATTTACCGAATTGGGAGATAAACCCAAATTAGTTAACTCGTATTATGTTTACTGCGGTTTCTTTTTATTCATAGCGAAAACAAAAAGCGGCCGGTCAGGAGTTCTGCTCCTGACCGGCCGCTTTTACATTGTCTTTTGCGATATTATGCGCCCATCGCCTGTTGATGCTCGACGGACGAACTCAGCCGTTCCTTGGACATCCATATTGCCGCGACGAAAGCGAGAATTGTAGGAATCAGCGCCCACATGAACGTATGCGTGATGGACGAGGACAGTACCTTTGTGATCTCATCCAGGACGGGTGCGGGAATGTTTTCACGAGTTTCGGGCGCAAGCAGTACTCGAGGATCGTTGAACACGGTGCTGCTCTGCCCCTGTCCTCCGCCGAACGTTGCGAACATTTCCTTCAATTTAGCCGTAAAATCATTCCGCTGAATGATTCCGAAATGGTAATGCCCAGCGTCATCCCAAGCGAACGGATAAAAGCAACGGTAGAGTTAACGGAACCTCGCTGCGACGGACTAAAGTGATGGATCGCCGAGTTGCTTAGTACAGAGAAGCTCGCGCCGATGCCCAGCCCCGTAATTATCATATAGACAGTAACCAGGAACCGGCCTGAGTCCGGCGTTAATGTTGTGAGTAACACCATGCCCAATGTGAGAACCGAGGTAGCGAGAATCATGATTTGACGGTAGTTCCATTTGCTCATTAGGAAACCGCCGCCGGTAGCCGACACAACGGAACCGAGCATCATCGGCAGCAGCACAAGACCGGAATTGGTCGCGGTACCGCCAAGCACTCCCTGAATGTAGATCGGAATATAGAGGGAAGCCGTAATGAACCCCATGCCGCTGAACAGCCCTAATACATTGCTTGTCGAGAACAGCCGGACGTTGAACATCGGGAACGATATGATCGGCTCAGCCACTCTTCTTTCAATGAAAATAAATGCAAAGAACAATACGGCGAAAATGGCGAACAGACCTAAGATCACATCGGAATCCCAAGCATATTCATTGCCACCAAGTTCGAGTGCAAACATGACGCTGACGATGGCGCCAACGAGCGCAGTCGCACCCCACCAGTCGATCTTTTGCTTCGTGTGCACCGGTGATTCCTTATAGTAAACGGCAATAAAGATAAACGCCAATATGCCGAGCGGAATATTCACGTAGAACACCCATTGCCAGCCGATATAATCCGTAATGTACGCGCCAAGCAATGGACCGAATATGCTGGACAGTCCGAATACGGCGCCGAACAATCCGCCCAATTTGCCCCTTTGTTCAACCGGAACGGTGTCGAACATGATGGTGAACGCAATCGGAATAAGCGCCCCGCCGCCGATACCCTGAATCGCACGGTAAATGCTGAGCTGCACAATGCTTTCCGCCGTACCGCACAAGATGGATCCAAGCAAGAAGACGATCATGCCGAAGATAAAAACCTTTTGCGCCCGAACATATCGGACAGCTTGCCGAAAATCGGCATGCCCGCCATTTCAGCCACCATGTAAGCGGAAGTGACCCAGACGAATTTATCGAAATCACCAAGCTTGTTGACGATTGTCCCCATGGCCGTAGTCACGATGGTGTTGTCCATGGACGACATCAAGATACTAAGTAATAGACCGGCCAAAACCATGCCTATATGGGTTTGTTTTGATTTCATGTGATGTTAATTCCTCTCTATAATTTGCAGCTATCGATGACAGCGGCGCCCTTCAGTTGTTTAAAATCTTCTTTGTATTCCACGATCCCGATATCGCATCCCTTGCCGATTGTAACACGGTTGCCGCGTACAATATCGGCTTTCGTGTTCTCCAAATATACCTCATCCCCTTCAATCACTGAAGCGAATAATTGAGCGTATGCAGACGGCTTGAAAAAGAGATTAAAAGGATTCAGCGTGCTTGCTTTTCTTACGTTGATTTTTCCGCCGCCGATTTCCTTTGCATGACAATCCCGGTAAAGCTTCATGTCCAGTGAACTGCATTGAGCAGGCCGCCGATCTCAAAAATTCCCCGGACCGTAAAAACTTCCGCCTCGCAGTCACCTTTCGTATTCAACTGCCCTTTCAGCTCCAGTTGTTCACCGTAAACGCTGCCCTTTACTTCAACTGTACCCGAGCAGCGGAGTTCTTTGAGTCTGGCATCACCGCCGATAGCTGCCGTGCCCGACACTTTCATTGAATTCGCTTGAACATCTCCGGAAAATGAGGAAGTTCCCACAACCATTGCCCGATTCGCCTTCAAACGGCCGACCATATCCAGCGTACCGATGCACTTCAGCTCGCTGCATTCCACATCTCCGTCAATCGTACCTTCTCCGATAATGCGTACCTTATCATATATACCGCCAGTCGCTGCCGAGCTGCCTCTAATCGATAAGTTTCCCATCGTTTTCTCGCCTCCCTTCTTGCTCCGGTTACATTTGTTCTATTCTTTTTACTTTCGAAGCCTTATCTTGATCGAACTTCTCCTTATATTCAACCAAGCCAATCTCGCATCCAGGGCCGATCGCCACATTCGTCCCCCTTACGACCTCGGCTGTTATACACTCCACATACACGTCATCGCCTTCGATCGTTTGGGCGGTCAGCTTATTGCCGAGAGCAATCGGAAGCACCTTCAGCCACTTGGCAAAATCGATGCCGGGTTCTCTGCGGATCTTGATAAGCTCCCCGCCGATTTCAGTAATGCTGCTGTTGCCGTGCAGCGTGATTTGGATATTTCCCGCGTTAAGCATCTCCATCTGCAATTTGCCGTTGGCGTTGAATCTTTCCGCTTCACACTTGCCCGCGACCGAGAGCAGGCCGGTTATATCTATGCGATCACCGATCAAGTCTCCGTTAACAATCGTTTTTCCCTGCGTTCTTAGCCGCTCGGAGTGCAGGTTTCCTTGAACGACAGCCGTTCCGTTAATCTCGGCCGTCGAGGCTTTAACGTTGCCATGAACCTCCGCTTTGCCGTTCACGATGAATTCAGAGCAGATGACATCACCGTCCAGTTTCCCGATTCCGTCAATTTTGGCAATGCGCACGGTGCCCCCGCTGGAAGAGCCTACACCGGATATGGTGAGATTGCCTTTTTTATGTGCCTCCATCCATCCATTCACCTCACATTGTCGTTATTTTCAGCTTCAGTTCCTCGATGCTCTTGGCCACACTCACTCGAAGAATCATTTTCACAGCGGGCTCGAAATAAATATCACTGCCTGCCGATAGGAGCATAAAAGCGGAAACACCCATTTTACGGCTGAAAATCAAATCGCAATTTTTCCCATCAAATTTTTTATAATGCTCGGTAAACGTTTTAAGCAGAAATTTACCTTCATCCAGATTCATTTCACCTGTCTGCAAACAATGATCCAGCATGAAGACGTACAGCGCCTGCTCAAAAGTATAGCTTTCCGACTGGCCTAAGTACTGTTCCGCATAATCCGCCGCAATTTTCGTAACAATGTTTCGTTTCACAAGTTCATTTTTATTAATCCGCACGTCCGTGGGCATAGGCGAGAACATATCGGCCAATTCGTCTAAAGATAAATCATCCTTCATATTCTTGATTTTATCGATTCGGGCGAGCATCCGCTGTTTTGGAAAATAAGTCTCCTGCCCCGTAAACGCCGATTTTCGGATAAACCACTCTTCGGGTACGAGGCTTTTGCGCTTCCACCTGTACAACTGCCCATAAGATATACCGGTAAGCTCCAGCAGTTCTTTTTTTGGATATCAGCTCTTCTTCCATCAGGCATACCCCCTGTTGGATACTAACGTAACATAACATTGTTACGTTGTAAAGACGAAGAATAAAGTCCTCATCTCAGCTGAATACAGAGAATAAGGACTTTTACAGTAGAAACTTCACTTCAAATTTTTAATATAGCCAAACCTGTCCATTTGCACTATTTCAAGTCATGTTCCAGTTGTTTCTCAAAGTACCTTCTGTATCTTTATTTATCGCTTTTCCCGCATAACAACCCAGTTGTGCCCAAAAGGATCTTGGAAGCTGATGAAATGCGCAAAGCCCTCATCCTCTACTTTTTTGACAACAGCACCAGCGGCCTTTAAATGTTCTATTAATCCCTCAACAGCTCGTTTTGTTTTGAAAATAACGGGAGGGAGCAAATGATCAGCTACGTTCTCCGACGATGTACTGCGCAGAAGCAGATTAGGCTCTTTGTACAAACTCAACAAATAAAACTCTTGATGATGCTCCATAAGCAGCTTGAAACCAAGGTACTTGATATACCACAACGATGCCGCGTGGATGTTGTCTTTCGCTACGGCAATCTGGATATCGTCCACACACTCCAGCACGGGTAGATCCTTCTCTTCATTCACCGGCACATGGGGCACATTTTGCGGCTGCCAGCCGTCCTCCAGAAATAACTCTTGCACCTCATCGGCCGACAAAGCACAATCATACATCCTTAAATCATCGATCATTCCGTGGAAAAAGAAATAAGGTTCATCCGTACACTTTCTGCCGATATACAGCGGTTCTTCAGGATCCGGGGTGAAACTTCCCGGTTGTTCACAAACCAGCAGCCCGTTCTGATAAAGCTTGGACATCCCCTCTTCATAAGAGACGACAATGTGGTACCAATAACCTTTGTGCAGCGGTGAGTCGACATAAAGATCCCGCTCGCTAAGGAAACGGTGGAAGGTGATATGAGCATCCATCGTACTTAGTTGGAAGACACGACGCCGGCAATGTCCATCCTGGGAGACGATAGCATGATTCCATCCATCCAATACCGCGTTAACGTCATAGTTGCACCAGATGGACAACGAGAATGCATTCTGATTCACATAGGGAGCCGGTTCGATGATGATGTAATCGTCTTTGCCGTCGAAATAATAAGCGCTGTTCGGACGACCGAACCGATTCTCACACAGCACCGCGCCAGTTACTTTGCCATGACGATCGTTTCCGCTGCTGTCCTGAGCATTCCCGTTAAACCGATACTCCGCCGTTAGTCCGCGCCGCAATTCAACATCTTTCTTGCTTAAACCGAACAGCTCATCCATAGATACTCGAAACACATCAGCCAGCGCCGGCAGCAGGGACACGTCCGGGCAAGAAAGCTCATTCTCCCACTTGCTCACAGCCTGAGAAGTTACGCCTAACCGGCTCGCCAGCTGTTCTTGAGTTAAACCTTTTTGTTTTCTAAGCTTACCGATCCGTTCGCATAGGCCTTTGCTGTAATTGACATTAATCATTCGCATACCGCCCTTCATACTCTGATGAGCTCATTGTATGGAATATTCTTCTGCAAAGGTAGCACTTATTGGTAGAGTTCTGCGAGTCCCAACTCAACTGATGGTTTAAATGACAGTACTTTTCTCAATCGATACCGTCTCCGCTCCATGTGTTCGCGCAAACGACTCGAGCGCAGTCTGCACACTTTCGTGAAGACCGTCCGTTAACTGTATTTCCGGTTCGATCTGTAGCAGCTGCACCGTCAGGTGGCTTCGCTTGGTATCCAGACGCGGATCCATTCGGCCGATCAGCCGGTCGCCGGCAAGAATCGGCATGGCGTAGTAGCCGTACTTGCGCTTCACTGCAGGAGTGTAAATCTCCCAGCGATATTCGAAATCGAATAAGTCTTCCAAACGTTTGCGGCTCCATAACAAATTGTCCAGCGGCGGGAGGAAACGAACGGGCTGCCCCGGTTCAATTTCGTCTGCGTCGGTCTGTCCCTCCAGAAGCCCAACATCCGAAGCTAATATGTAATACGGCTTGGTTAAGCCCTCAACTTCCACCTGAGCAACGTGTCCTGACTTCATATGCCGATCAATGGCCTCCCGCCGCTCGCCTGCGCCTAATCGCTGCCAGCCGAAACGCGCATCGCTTGGCTCGAATACCCGATACGCGCGGAAATACTTGTGCAGCATCGCTTCAAGCGCATCGGCAGTGCTGATCTGATCCGCCAATGCCAACAGCTCGGCTGGGACCGTTCGCTCCACAAGATCGAATAGCCGTTGGTTCCCTTGTCTTCCGACGATTCTAATTTGCGCCCCGTCCGTCAACAAGTTCAGTGCATGGGATGTCGCTTTCGTCTTTGCGTTTACGTTATCCCAATACCCATGTACCTTCTGATCGGATTCGAACGCCTTTGACGGCAGCGGGCCTTCGCTTGCCAGCTTCTCCAGCACTTGGCCGACAATCTCGCCAAGCTCATCGATACCGGATTGCACATGCTGCCGGAACCGCCGGCGGGTCGGCTCGAAAATCGCGTAATCCTGCATAGGAATAATACATGCCGCATTCGCCAAATATTCGAAGATTTCATTGCCCCGCAGCAGCTCATTCAGAGTCTCCGCCCGATAACCGGGGATTCTCGCAGCCAGCGTCAAATGCTGATTCGGACGCACGGCATTCACCGGGTCGATCTGAACGCATTCCAACTTCCGGATCATATCCATCACATGCCGATGCATCGCCTCGTCTGAGCTTGGAGATTCCTCCGGCGGATGAAGCAGCATCTGCGTCTCCAGCAAAAAGCGCCGCAGCGCTCGTTTCGTCGTTTTGACCGGTCCGGCCTTTACTGTCACGATATAGCCTCCCATTGGGTCCACATTTCCCGTGGATTCAGCTCGTAGATTTCGTTCTCCCGGAACATGAATTGATGCATGATAAATTCCCGGCGAATCGTTGCATAATCTTCATGGAAGTTCTTGATGAACTCATTGATTTCCTTCTCATTATACTTGCGGCCCAATTCCAACTTGGATACCAGATGCTCTAACACAATAAGCTTCTTCTTATATTGAGCGGGAACGCTTTTCAATTTGCCTTCGTTTGTAAAAAAGTTTTTAATGACGGATTCCTTCATACGTTTATTTTCTTCTTGCAAAATGTCCACATCTCCTTTGGTTTTCCGGTAAATAAGGTTTTCTGCAGCGTTAGCGTTGTTCTTGATGAAATAATGATTGAGCGAAAAATAGATCGTATTCTTATCCCTTCGCTCGTTAATGAGGCTCGCTTCCCGCAGTTTCGCGGCATGGTGAGTTATGGTCGCAGGCGTTACGCCCAGTTTTTCCGCCAAAATCTGACCGTTAAGCTCTCCATCGGCGAGCAGTATCAATATTTTTATTCTTGTTGCGTCTGCAAGAGCCTTATGATAATTGACGACTTTATCCAACTGCATGAGGTCATCATCACCTCTTTCATTAATTTAACAAACATCTAATTAGATAATCGTTAAATTAGATGTTACTGAAACAGGAATTAATTGTCAACCTCATTTTGTGCAAACAAAAAAGACAGAGTCCGACGCGAATGTCCGCTCTCTGTCTCATTGCGTTACGTTATCCGCTCACCGTAATTAGTGGCCGATTGCTACCTGGTCCACATGCTTCACATGGTTTCGGTTTAATAAAATGAAGACCACGGAGAGAAGCACAAATGCCGCTCCGACGATAAATGGAACATGTGGATTAAACCAGTCCGCGAGCTTTAACGCCAGATAGGGGGCGATGGCCGCTCCAATGAATCTTAGGAAGCTGTATGCCGCAGATGCCGTTGAGCGCTCGATGGGAGCAGCGTTCATAACAGCGGTGGTTATTAAAGTGTTGTTATTCCCAAGCAGTGCGCCGGCAATAATGACTGCGGCAATGATCACCCATTGCGTAGAGGTCCAGACTCCCATCGCGAGCAGCACGAGACCGAATAAGGTCAGCATGACGGACATTGATTTGACTGTGCCGAATTTTTGCTGGAGTTTCGGTGCCATGAACACGGAAGTGAGAGCGAGCAATACCCCCCATCCGAGGAAAACGTAACCCAGCCCATGTTCGTCAAGTTCCAGAACAAAAGGGGCATACGCCATTAGAGTGAAAAACCCGAAATTATACATGCCGGCTGTGAGGCCGAAAACGAGAAGTGAACGGTGCCTCATCGCACGAAACGGGTCGAGTAAAGAAGTGCTCCTCCTGGCTGCTTGACGGCTATCGGGTTTAGGCATGAGGGTTATAAGGGCAATAAACGCAACGATCATGAGTGCAGCGACGCCAAGAAAGGGGCCTCTCCACGAAATGGCGCCCAGCTCTCCGCCTAGCAGCGGACCTACGGATATCCCAAGTCCGATGGCTGCTTCGTAGAGAATGATCGCTTTGGTCACACCGCTTTTCGATAGAGATACGATAGCGGTCAAAGCCGTGGCGACGAATAACGCATTGCCAAGCCCCCAGCCGCCCCGCAGACCGATCAATATCCAGATACCGTTGGAAAGTCCTCCGAGACCTGAAAATATGGCAATGACTATAATACCGACCAGCAGAGTTACCTTGATCCCAATTCGGGATGATATTGCGCCGGTCACCAGCATAGCCACCGCCATCACGGCGTTGTAGCTCGAGAACAACAGGCTTACCTCACTTCGGGACGCACCCAGGTTGTCGCCGATAGCCGGCAAAATAGGATCAACCAAGCCGATCCCCATAAAAGCGATGATGCCCGCGAAAAATACCGCCCACACCGCCCGAGGTTGATTCAGAAGACTTGCCTTAGCTTCTGAGACCGAGTCAACCGGAGCGGCTGCCAATTCAATCTGAGATGTTTTTGCCAAGTATGTTCACTCCTGATTTGATTTTATTTTGCTTTTCGCTTCGAGAATCCGATCGAACAATTCGCTGAACTCTCTTCGGATCTCGGTTAATTTCTCAAGCTTTTGATCGATCATGAGCAGCTGTCGGCCTATGGTTTGCTCGATCTCAGTTATTTTCACCAGCTTCGATTGCTTGTCCTCCATCTGCCGAAAGCCTTCCCGCTGCGCTTCGAATTGTTCATTGATCGAAATATACTCTTGCAGCTCTTGCAGCGAGATGCCCAGCACATCCCGCGCGTTGGTGATCTGCTTAAGACGTTCGATATGTTTCTCGGAATACAGGCGGTATCCTCCATCGCTTCTATCCGGTGGAAAAAGCAGCCCGATCTCTTCGTAGTATCGGATCGTCCTTTTGGTTAAACCGGACTGCCTGGCCACATCCTCAATTTTGAAAAGGTTCATCTGTACCTCCCGTCACAATGATTATCCTATGTAATAATATACCTTTACCTTAACCTTAACGTCAACGTAAAGGTTAAGGTAAACGGCACTCTGCTCCCGAATAAAATCGAACAAAGTTGCCGTCAATTCTTTTAACTTAACCTGAAAAAAACGGATGATAAAACCATTTCATTTCGCCCATCTCGTCTGTTTGAAGCACTTTATTCTCCGGATAAGGAGAAGTTACTAAACCGGCTCTATTAAAGGCAGTGGCACATCCGCATTGGGAACAAAAGGCGGCATCCTCCCCGTTCACACATCCGCACGGGTCCCTCAGCAGATCTCCTTCATCCAGGCATTTGTTGACGACCGGCGCACCGCATTCGGCACAATATTGGCTGCCTTTCTTGTAACTGTATCCACAGCGAATGCAGTTACCAGGTTTCTCTTTGTTGTCCGATGCCAACTTTTACACTCCCCTCTCTTCACTTTGTAAATTTTCAAGCTTGATTTCCTCGCCGGATTCTTGCTGTTGAGTCCATTTTTCGAGTTGGGCCGCATCCGTTAACGCGGTCAAGCCGACATGGAGAGTTCCGGAAAGATCGTGCACGATCAGCTCCTGTACTTTGTAATTAATGTTTTCTATATGAACCGGCTTGATATTTTGAAGTGCGGCTTTGAATTCTCTCGTTTCATTCTCCAGCATCATCGCCCGTTCTTCAAGTCTCCGGATTCGCTGCTCTATCATTTGTAAATAAGTATGGAAGTTGTGCACCTCTTAATCACTCCCCGCCCGGCTGTGCAGCCTCAACATTCGTTTTGTTATCATCAATTGTTTCCGATACCTGCTCCGAAGACTGGATAACTTGATTCCTGCAAATGATCGTTTTCCGATATTCATGGATCCAAGATTATTTATATAGTTTACCTTTATGATTCCAATGCTTATGTTCATGCTGCCCTCCTTACACTTGATTAGTGGGCTGATCGTTAAAGTCAGGATCACTGGTCGGGTTCACTTGTTTACTCAAGTTGAGGTTAGCGTCACCAATGGGGTAATTCCCCCCAACTCGTTTTTGGTTAGCTGTATGGCCTTTGTGCAGTGTATTGCCAAAATTTACTGAACCGTTGTTGGCTACATTCAAAATTTTAATGTTAAAAATGTTGTTCACGGTAGGCATGTAACCACTCCCTCAGTCTTTTTATCATATGGCAATTCATAAAAATCGTGACATTCAGGACAATGCTAGAGATACCCGTACAGGCAGATCATTCATGGATGAATAGATTATTAAATAATTGAGACGGGAGGTGGGCGATCGAAATGCGAACAAAGCCTAAGACCGTGTTGAGTGAAGGCCGTATGAAATGGGGTCGTCAGCCGGTAGCTGTAGTTCTGCACGACGGGAGTTTTTATGTAGGTTGGGTTACAGACTTGAATGAGGAAACGTTGACTATATCTGGCCAAAAAGGATCAGGCAAAATGAAAAAATCACCTCTTCCGCGTAAGGGAAAGGCAAAAATATCCGCTTTTTTACCCGGCAATCCAACTTTTAACGTCGCGGGAGTTGGAGGTTGGCCGGACCCATTCGGATTTTCTCCTATCGCACAAGGAGCCCCGATTGGTGCAGGAGCCCCGGTCGGCGGGGACGCAGGATTCGGAGGATTCGGAGGATTTATGGGTGCTATGAAGCAGGTTCTGCCCGGAATCCGGATCGGCTGGAATATCGTCAGAGCTGTCATGCCGTTGATGGGCGGTTTCAAGCTGTAATCTGAGGCAGTAACTAGATGAATGTGGATTTTTGCATAAGCTGTGCTAATGTACTGACCGAGTATTCAACTACACATAAACTAGCAAGGTGATGATTCATCACAATCAAATTGACGGTGGTGATAATGTGAGTGCTGGAGTTGGTTACACCTGTGCAGGCTATGGCGGCGGTCGTACGGCTGCGTTCGCCCTTGTGCTTTTTATCCTGCTGGTAATCATTTTGAGGGCAGGGATCTGGTAATCAAAATGACACACTTTAGTAATCGGTGGTGATAATATGGGCTATCCTTATGGAGGGGTAGGTTACAGCTGCGGCGGCTATGGAAGCACTGCCGCATTCGCTCTTGTGCTTTTTATCCTTCTGGTCATCATCTTGAGAGCCGGAATTTGGTAATCTGCGAATGAACCGGTTTTCTCGATCCTTCATTAAGCGCATCCGGGCTTAATGGGGGATTTTTTTATAGTCTACGCAGTCAAAACGCGTTACCGATTGTTTGTCCTACAGCATATGGAGAAAAGGAGTTGAAGGTCTGTATGTCTGTCCAAGCCTGAAAGAAAAGGGCAAATGGCAGCTAGACTCGGTCGTTTCTTGTTCACGAACATACCCTGAGAGGCATTACCGGCCTTCCACTCTGCTGAAAAACGATCGAACGACCGCCACATATGCATTCGTTTCTTCCAAGTAGCTCATGTGCGAGCTGTTCTCGAAAACGTGCAGCTGCGCGCCGGGTACGAGGGACTGATAATATCGGGTGGACTCCGGAGACGCCTCGTCGTAACGGCCGCACAGGAAAAGCGACGGGAGTGCGATGTGAGGCAAATGAGGCGTGCAGTCGTACTTTTTCAGGTTTCCCGTCGGAAAAAATTCGGAAGATCCCCACATCGTCAGGTAGACGTCGTCATTCGCTTTCGCCCGGCTGACGCTCAAGACGGGCAGATTCGGGTCGAGCCGGCACACATGCTTGTTGTAATATTCCATCATCGCTTCCCAATACTCGTCCGAATCCGTAGTTCCTTTTTCCTCGTGTCGTTTTATCGTCTGCTGCACGCTATGAGGCAACTGCACCAGCAAACGATCCGCGTCTTGTTTCCACCTTTCGGCATCGAGGCAAGGACTGGAAAAAACGACGCTCCGTACGCCCGCTGGTTTGCGATCGATAAGGTATGATGCAGCAAGCATCGTTCCCCAGGAATGGCCTAAAATGTGGACCGGGTTCAGACGAAGCGCCTCCCGCACACACGACAGCTCTTCCACAAACCGCTCCAGCAGCCATAACGAGACATCCTGAGGTCTGTCGGAATTTCCGGATCCCAGCTGATCATAAAAAATGACGGGCCTCTCGTTCGCCATGATGCCCAATGCCGCCTTGAACGGATCGTGCGTATTGCCCGGTCCTCCGTGGAGTATGAGCAGTGGCGTTCTGTCTCCTTCCCCCATCATCGTGAACCACACCCTGCCGCCGGGCACTTGGATAAATCCTTCGCTGCTTTTCATTTTCTACACACGAGCGAAAAATCGCTGATAATATTTGCCATCATAAAATCTTTCCTCGAATCGCCCATTGGTGTATTCTCCGATCACATTGCGCCAAAAAGCCCGGGCACGGGCGTTTTTCTCGATCTGCATAACTTCCCATCGTCCGCCGAACAAATCGAAAGCCTTCATCGCAGCCACTTTGCCGACGCCGTGTCGGCGGTATTTTTTAGTGACGAAAAACTCCGCTATAGAATGTAAGCTTGACGTCTCCGATCCCATATTTTCCACCAACACAAATCCTGCGATATTTCCGCCTATCTTGATGAAAAAAAGGATGGTGCCGCGCCGGATCGTTCCAATTCCAATACGGAATTAAAGAATGAAATCCGAATCGTCCATCCGGCCGAATCTCGAGATCCAGATACTCGCTGAAATCATACACATAATATTCCGCCACATTCTCAAGAATCTTTCTCTCTTCCTGAGCAACTCGCTGTAAATGAACTTCCATGCGCATTTTCAGCCTCTCGATGCAATATCAGACGCCATAATACATGTGGAAAATTTTCCAATTTGCATATTTAACTTGACCCTCTTGGCTGTCTCTTATACTCCTGCCAATCGCCATACACGGTTAGCCAAAAAATCGGCGAAGCTCTTGGGCCACCCGTTCCGGCTTGCCGCCTCTGTCGGTATTGCCTGAGGCTCCATGGTTGAGTCCGGCGAACTCGATACGTTCGACATGCGGCAAGACTTTGTTCAGGCCATCGAGGGCAATTTTGAAATAAGACGGACTCTTGCTGCTCCCAAGCAACAGCACCTCGGCTCGTATACCCCCGAAGCTCTCCAGCATCCCTTCCGTCTCGACGGACAAATGATGGTCATAGTGAATGGTCGGAGCCAGCATCCTCATCGTAACGTAGTCACCGTCGGCCTTCTTTTCCTCTCCTGCCATCATCATTTTAGTGAGCGGCTCCAGCAGCCACCGGGGAACAGCGTTGAATATCGGCGGCCCCATCTGCGCTCCCAACATAGCTGTAACAAGTGCTGAGGCCACCTTTCCCTCTGTGATCTCCTTGTCATAACGCGCCAAGAATGCAGTGGATACAGAGCCGTTAATGATCAAAGGCGGTTCGAAGAAGGCGGCTTTCTGAATAGCGGGCAGAGTGAGTGCTGCTTGGAGGCAAATAATAGCGCCTGCGCTGACACCGAATACATAAGCGGGCGCCCGTTTGGGTAAGGAGAGCGTCCATATCCTCAACTTCCTTGCGTAGGTTATGGTCTTTGCTGTACGGGCCGCTTAGGCCGCGGCCGCGGCGGTCGGGCAAATAGACAGTGTAAGTATCGTCCAGTGCTTCGGCAAGCTGCATATGGCTTTGAGCCGACTCCATCGTGCCATGAACGACCACTAAACCCGGGCCGCGGCCGAGCTGCCGGTAGCTGATGTTGGTGCCGTCTTTCGAGGTGATGGAGTTGGTTGTATAGTTTTTGGGATTCATGTGCTCATTCTCTTTCTGGTTCAATTAATGAACTCTCATTCATCATGCAGAACTAGTTATTTCTTCTAGGTTCCAAATAAAGTAAATATATAGTTTATTTAAACTATATTAAGTCGAATAAATTTAGTCAACTATTATTTTAAAAGCTTGGTTTACTATCTATAATGGAAATGAAGGGAGTCGGAAACGTATGCCCAAACCGAAACGAAGCAACTTGCTGGCGTTAGCAGTCTTATCCTTACTTCACGAAAAGCCGATGCATCCTTACGAGATCGGGGTTAAAATGAAACAGCGAGGCATGTCGGATACCATTAAGCTGAATACGGGTTCTCTCTATGCCGTAATCGATCACTTGCTGAAGAACGGGCTGATCGAGCCGGTAGAAACATTGAAGGAGGGCAAACACCCGGAGCGGACCATCTATCGTCCGACGGCGGCCGGCGGTCATGAGTTCTCCGACTGGCTGCGATCCTTGCTGCGCACGCCATTGAAGGAATACCCGCAGTTTGCCGCAAGTCTCTCGTTTCTGGCACATCTTTCACCCGGCGAAGCATGCCATTTGCTGCGCGAGCGCGAAATTACGTTAGCGAAGCGAATAGATGAGACTCGTGCATCGATGAATGAGACTTTGCGGATGGGCATCGACCGGCTGTTCGTAATCGAAACAGAATATGAGTTGGCACTTTTGGAAGCAGAGAAAGCGTGGCTTGATCGGCTGATCCAGGAGATCGAGGACGGTCCTTTGGCAGTACACCAAGGTGGAGAACGGATCTGGTCCGTGCAATATGAGGAAAGGTAAACTGCTTTGTTGAGCGGTATGCCGGTGCTATTAAAGAACAGGGCCGAGCTAATGTACTTGTAATTGTTATACCAAGCTAGGGCAGCACTCCATTTTACGAAAACATGCGCTGCAAAGGAGTAAATCGGGCAACGGAATTAAACAACAAAAATCGGGTGCCTTATTGCTCTGGCACCCGCCTATTTAAGTAACATTGTACACTCGATTATCTATTATTTTTGCGAAATCGGCTTAATACGAACATCAATAACGGCACAGCGCCCTTCACTTACGGCATTCAGCCCTTCAAGTAATGCCTCTTTTAACTCGTCGGGTTCCTTAACTGTTCTTGCATACGCGCCGCCTGCGGCTGCGGCAATTCCAGCTAAATCTGAAGGCGAATCAAAGTTCACCCAGAAACGGTTAATTTGATTAGCGACACCATTCGGATGCAGCCTTAACACATTTTGCTTAGTTGCGTTCCAACCTTGGTTATCATAAATGATCGTCAAAAACGGTGTGTTGTATTTTTGGGCAATCCAATGCACAGAAGCAGGAACACTGAATAAATAAGTGCCGTCCCCGGTTAATGCTACAACTGTCTTATCCGGTTTTGCCAATTTAGCCCCAATTGCCGCTCCTCCATGCCAGCCCAACGATGTCGCTCCGCTGGTAAACAACGTTCCGGGTTTGGACCTTGGAAGGTGCTGGAATACGGCCAAGTCATTCGTAATTGTCTCATTCAATACAATCGTATCTTCATCAATAACTTCATTTAAACAGGCCGTCAGCCACTCTGGAGTGATCACTTTATCGGTGAGAGTTTCCTTTTGCTTCCACTCCAGACGCTGGCTTTTATGAATCTGATGTATACGGCCATAACGTTCATCTTTCTTATTTTTATCGATATCCGCCTCACTGATCTGGGCGTTGATTTGCTGTAAAGCGACCAGGGAATCAACTCTTAAAAACTTTTCGGACGGCGTATACCATACCGGTATTTTTTCTTTCAACGGATCGATATCCACGTAGTATATCTTACTGTTATCGGCCGGACTGATCTTGGAAGGAATCCACGGTACATCGCAGTCCAGAACCAATATCAGATCAGCATCCTTCACAAAAGCATCCGGTACAA
This sequence comes from Cohnella kolymensis, assembly GCF_000829465.1. GTDB lineage: Bacteria > Bacillota > Bacilli > Paenibacillales > Paenibacillaceae > Cohnella > Cohnella kolymensis. Next base: position 291,988 of record NZ_JXAL01000001.1, read on the forward strand.
AGCCGAGATGAAGCGGGTGGTCTGAAGGGAAGTTCACATAGCTGCGGTTAACTTCGAGTACAGGTATGCCCAGCTTATCGGACAATTTGATGAGCTCCGCAACCGCTTCATGATTTCTTCCGAGATAGGATGTGATGATGATCGGATTGTTCGCATTCACTAAATCTTCGGCCAACTGTTTGACATCAGTGTTAGATAGAGCTGTCGGTTCAATCGGTGACCATCCATTGTATGGAATATCAGCAGGTGAGATTTCTTCCTCTAATACTTCTCTCGCTCCCATCAAATAGACGGGTCCCTTCGGGTCACTTTGAGCGATCTGCAACGCTCTGTAAAGAAGCTGCTTCACATTTTGCCCTGTGCGGAGTTCGTATTCCCACTTCACATAAGGCCTTACGATGCTGCGTTGATCAAAAATGTCCTGCAGGAAGTTAATCGGTGTATTACGGCTGCCTTGCAATTCGCCTTCAACGGTGTATGGAGTATCACCCGCGAAGATCAGCACCGGTATCCGGGCGCGAAAAACATTATGCACGGCGCCGCCGAGATTTTGCGTTCCTACATCCAGATGGACAAATACCGCCTGCGGCTTTCCTGTAACTTGCGTATAACCCTGAGCGGCTGATAAAGCTACCGATTCATGAGGACAAAGAATAATTTCAGGCATAGGAAGGTCCAGAACTTCGGCTTTTGCCAGACTTTCGATTATAGTCGGATGATCGCTGCCCAGATTTGAAAATATAAAGTTGACTCCCGCTTCTTCAAAAGCTTCCATGAATGCGTCGGCGGCCGTATAGCGTTCTATTTTTATACTGGGACGCGCGATTAATTCCGGAAAACTGTCAATCATAAGTTCATCCTTCATATCAATTCCTCCTGTATCCTATTTGATACAGCCGTGGCAGTCTCTCTTTTTTGTATAACTTTCTGTGAAAATAATACGATGATCGCAATGACAGCCCCGATAGCCGGCATCAAAATTCCCGGTGCTATAATCATACATCCGGCTACAATAACGGCCGCTCGCTGGAGCATATTCATAGGCGCAAAAGAGAACCCTTGCGTACCGCAAGCTACCAACAGAACTCCTATTATAGCGGTAACCACAGCCCAGGAGATTTCATAGATATCTCCTTGCAGGAGCAATCCTTGACTGTACACAAAGGCGAAAGGGACGATATATGCGGCAATACCAATCCGCATCGCTTCCCAACCCGTCTCCCATATTTTACTGCCGCTAATACCTATAGCCACAAAGACCGAGACACAGGTAGGTGGTGTTAGAAAAGAAGCTAATCCCCAATATACGACGAACAAATGGGCCGCCATATCCGATATACCTAAACTGATAAGGGCTGGAACCAGCAAAGTAGCCAAGGTAATATACGAGGGTAGGGCATCTAAAGCTGTTCCCAGAATCAAACTAGCAATCCCCACCAGAACCAACGTCAATAACAAATCTCCTCCAGCAACATCAGTAATGAAGCGGGAAAATTTAATGCCAAGACCGCTAAGTTCAAGAGCTCCTGTCATGATGCCGACCGCTCCGGTGATGACCACAACCATCAGCCAACTGAAAACAGCACTCTGGAAAGAAAGGAAGATATTCTTAGGTGTTAACCAATTTGCACGGTCTTTTGACAGGAAGCTGCATCCGATCAAGAACGGTAAAGAATAGATTCCTGCCACATGCGCCGGAAGCGCTTTAATAATTAAGAAGTAAATGAGCATGAACAAAGGAATCAAGTAAAACCAACCCTGCTTCATAACCTTCCAGAAACGGGGCAGAGCTGCCAAAGGCGTGCGTTCAATCCCTTCTTTGTGTGCAATCAGGTGAACGGTGATGAATGCTGTCAAATAGTACAGCAATGCTGGAATTATTGCCGCAAGGGCAACTTCCGCATAGGGCACGCCGATCCACTCAGCCATAACAAAGGCAATGGCTCCCATGACGGGAGGCAAGATTTGTCCGCCCGTTGCCGCTACCGCCTCCGTAGCTGCCGCAGTTTTGGGACTATAACCTGATTTGATCATTAACGGAATCGTAACCGCACCGGTTGTAGCCACATTACTGGCCGGTGACCCGGAAATAGAGCCAAACAGAGCACTGGAAAGAACGGCAACCTTGGCAGGACCGCCTCGAGTCCATCCGGTTATGGACATGGCAATGTCCATAAACCATTGACCGGCTCCCGCACGTTGGAATAGAGCACCAAAAATCAAATAGATAATGAGTATGGTGGACGCGACACCAAGCGACATGCCGAAAATTCCACTCGTGCCCACATACGTAGCATAGAACAGTTTTTCAAGAGAAAATCCTTGACCATTTAGAATGCCCGGTAAATAATTTTGGAATAATGTGATGCATAAAAAGAACAGGGTGATAATGGGAAGCGCCCATCCCGTCTGGCGTCTCACAGCTTCGATCAGCGGTATACACAGTAAAATCGCCAAGATCATGCCTGTTGTATCCAGCCTGCCGAACATACCATAGGCAACGACATTATCATTAAAAAAGATGATGTAGCCTGCTCCTGTTAGAGCGGATGCCATAAGTAAATAATCATACCAAGGTACCTTTTCTCCAATCTCTTTTCCAGGACGAGCACGGTGCAAGAAGAATACCAGCACCAAACCTGCAAGCAAAGAAATTCCGCGGATGACCTGGGCCGGCATAAAATAGCCGAACCAAGTCAGCATTCCGCCAGCTGCGATGATGTGAAAGAGCGCTACGGCAGAGGTAACCCAAAGTAAAAAAGTTGATCGTTTCATGAGGTCACCCCTATTTCGTAGTAAGCGCATCTTGCGCAGACTGAAGTTCACTACTCCAGTTTCCGGTTTCCTTTAAGTATTTTATTGTACCCGGGTGAAAAGGAATGATCGGCTTGCTTTTCGTTGTACGTTCTAATGTCCATTCTTTAGCAGCATTATGGAAAGATACAAATTCCTTATTATTATCAAAGAAGGTTTTAGTAATTTGGTAAATTTTCTCCTCCGGAACAGAGCTGTCCGCTACGAAATAGGTAGCAAGAGCGAATGTGGTGACATCCTGATCCTGGTTCGGGAAGCTTCCTTTTGGAATAACGCTTTTATATAAAGACTTCGGTAATGATGAAATCACTTGATCAACCTTGGCTTCCTCCATAGGAAGAAATTCCACGACATTGTCACGCATGAGTTCCGACAGAAGCGCGTTGCCGAGAGACACCGGGAATATAGCCGCATCGACCGTGCCTGTTCTCAGAGCTTCAACCGTTTCATTCGTCTCAACTGTTTTTATAATATTTACTTTGCTTTTATCGATCCCGTAGGTCTGCAGTAAGTTATCCGTGATTAACTCAAACTCAAATAGTGCCGGACGAATACCAATTAATTTTTTCCCAGCCAAATCCTCAACAGACTTTATCCCGGAATTTTTACGCACAACGATAGGGCGGAAACTCGTCTGTCCGACTGCAACTAAAGAAACATCCACCTTCTCTTTAAAAGGTGCGATCGTGTTCATCGCATTATAAGCAGAAGGAGAGTCTGCAACCGCTAGATCAATATCGTTATCAGCCATAGCGAACATATTTGCATCCGAGCCGCCCACAGCTTCTACGGAAGAATTAATTTCAGCATGCTTCAACAACAATTCGGAAATACCTACTGCCAAAGTGTAATATACGGAACCTACGCTGTTTGTACCAATTTTTAATGTCGAATTTCCGGAGCTTCCTTGTTTTGAACCACAAGCCGAAATGACTGCAGCGACAAGACAAAATGACAATACAATAGATACGATTTTCCTCTTTGACATGATAGCGCCGCCTTTAACTAATTTTGAATGTTACAAAAAAGGAACCACGAGTAGTCATACGTGCTCTGGCATCATGTTGTCGTTTACTTATGGTAGTTGATTGAATGATATTCGATATATTCCGCCAGACCAATCTCGGAATTCTCTCTTCCAATTCCACTCTGTTTTACACCGCCGAAAGGAATGTGCCTTAAGCCAAGCCGTGACTGACCGTTCTGGTTGATAAATGTCATGCCGGCTTCGATTTGCCTGGATAGACGAACAGCGCGATCAAAATCTGAAGACCATATCGTCGATCCAAGACCGTAATCCGTACTATTGGCCATTTGAAGTACTTCTTCTTCCGTACTGTACGGGATCAAAGGAATGATCGGCCCAAACTGCTCGCAAGTGACGATCTCTTGATTCGGATGAGGGTTCTTTACAATCACTGGTTGCAAATAATAACCGTTATCCCAGTTATCAGGTTCAACCTTTTCGCCCAATATCACCGTTTGAGCTCCGCTTTGTTTAGTTCGCTCAATCAGTTCGTTAACATAATTGAATTGGACCTTATTGTTCAGAGGTCCGAATGTAACCTTGGGATCCATTTGATGCCCAATCTGATACTGATCCACGATCTGGCACATCTCATCAAAAAACTTTTCATACATATTTTGCGGCACATACACTCTTTTAGTGGCATAGCAGTACTGGCCTGACCGGCGGAAAACAGAAGTTACGATTTTGGGCAGCACCTCCTGCATGTCAGCATCATCCAAAACGATGGCAGGATCGTTGCCGCCTAATTCAAAATGCACGTTTTTCAAGGAATTCGCCGCATCTTGCATGACGTACTTGGCTACTGTGCCGCCGCCGGTAAATGATATTTTGCGCACGAGCGGATGAGCAGTTAATGCAGAACCCACATCCCCTCCGCCATGCACCACATTGATCACTCCCGGTGGAAACAGTTCCGCTATCTTCATCAATATAGAGGAGATGCCCAGCGGGGCATTTGGCGAAGGCTTAAACACAATCGTATTCCCGCATACCAAGGCCGGAGCCAACTTTTGCATAGTCAAAATGACAGGCGCATTCCATGGCACGATACCTACAATGACACCGATCGGTCTTTTTTCGACACTCACCCAGCTATGTTCGTCTTCAAATTGTTTTTCCTCAAAAAATACCTTCGCGGCTTCAACCGTATGTCTTATTCCGGCTACTGCCCCTCCAATCTCCGCAAGCGTCACAGAAGGAATCATCCCCGACTCTCTCGCAATGAGGGGCGCAAATGTGGAAGCCTCGGCTTCCAACAATGAAGCCGCTTTCAACAAAAGCTCGGAACGTTCTGTAAGATCAGTTTTATGCCAAGTCTGGTATGCCTGATGGGCTGCCTGGACCGCTTGTTCCACATGCTGGGCAGTACCCTGTGCCACTTCCCCGACTACATCAGTTAAACGACCCGGATCTCTTACTTCAGCATAAGAATCTGTGGGCACGTCCTGATTGTTAATTAACAAATGAATACGTGTATGGTTCAGTTATATAACACCCTTTCCTCTTATTCTGAAAGCCTTTTCAAAATTACATAAAATAAAAGTTACTCTGTTCTACTGATCTATCCATTTAAAACCTCACATTACATTCTTAAGGATAATATGGATAAAAATGAATAGAATCATATATTAATAATGAACGGATTTAAGTAAAAATCAAATTGATTTTTTTAATCTTACCTATATAAGATCCATATGAGTTGACAAATTGTCTTAGTAAGCCTAGATTTTTTTAATATAACAACTGAACTTGAATGAACCAGCTTTAATATACTCCTTAACGTATTTGCGACAAATAAGACATCAGAGAGGAGAATCAAAAATGACAAATTATCAAGATACGGATTACTCATATCTCAAAGGTAAAACAGTGGCCATTTTCGGAACTGGAATTGAGGGATTAGAGCAAGCGAAACGTCTTAGAAATAACGGGATACCTGTGTTGGTGTCTTTACGGGAAGGCGTCAAATCCCCCACCACCATGTGGACCGATGAAGGCTTTGAGATCGTATCCATCTATGAAGCAGTCGATAAATCGCAAGTCGTTCAAGTATGGTAGTAAGATGTTTCTATTCCGCTTTCAACTAAATATTTGTTAGTTTCACCAAAAACAGCAGGTCGCGACGACCTGCTGTTGCTTTATATACTCATATTCGAGGCCTAACAGGACTTATACACAGATCAAGAAAAATACGACAATCAAATAAAACCCTAAGCATTGCCATAGGTTCCAGGTCAAAATCTTAAACGAGGAAACTCGAATCAAGGACGACATGACGCCGAGTGTACCGCTGAAAGGTCCGATATAAAACGTTAATACGGCTCCACCTAGAAGCGCAACGGTCATATGTTCAGGTGATATCCCCATTAAAGCGGGATTCAGCGCCTGAGCCAGTAATGTGGCGGAGACGATCGGATGAAAACCCAGAAAAGAGAACACAAGCGGGACTAAAGGCAGAAACATCAGAAAGATACCCTCGCCAATCCAGTGGTTAAAGCTCAGTATAAAATCATTGATCTGAACGTCAACATGCGAATATTTGATGGACTGGGCAAAAAATGCGGCGCTTAAAAATATGGCGAACTGCTCGCTCATCGTAGGAATGAATTTCTTGAAGTGGGCGGATGTCCCCTTTGCACACTCTTTTCCCTTGCCGATCATGAGAGACCATATCCACGCGAATGGTACGGCTATTAACGTGGCGGTGAGCACGAGTCCGATCGAAGAAAAATGATCTATGCCGACAATGAGTAAAATCAAACAGACGACGGCGATTCCGACTTGCGTCAGCTTTTTTTTGGTTTCCCGGTTCGTGATAGGTTCTGCCGCAGCCGCGATCTCATCGGCCATTTCATGATTCTCGTCGTTCGTCCGCACCGGGTAAACATTCGATTTAAACGCGGTGAAATAAAAGAAGATCCAATTAAACAAAAGCCCGCAGATGCTGATCAAGAACAACTCGGCGGCAATGCTCAGCCAGTCCACGTTGGTGAGAGCTATAAACACGCCGACTACACCGGAAAGAGGGGTCCAGATGACGGGCAAAACATAACCATGGATGATGGCGACTGACAAAAACTTTGACCGGTTGCTGGACAAAAGCCGTTCCACGGAAGACTTGATGCTGTGATACATCATCGGAACTGCGGCCAAGTTGAGCAGTACGCCCATGATATAGGAAACGGACGAGACCAAAGTATAAAATTTGATGGTCGACCGCACGTTATTGCTGAACACATGATCGATTGCCCGAGTATAGTCGCCTATTCGAATAGGAGCGCGAGTACAGGAAGCATCGCAAACAATGTGAGCAGGTAGAGCATATCGCCATAAATCAAAATATATTCATAAATGGTGGTCCCTTGATTCCAAACGAGCCAAGTGCCTACCGCCAGAAAAAACAATGTCATCCCTTTGACAACAGGGCCGACCGTCGGCAAAGCCAATAAAATAGACAATAGGGATAGAGCGGAAATGACGATGTCCAGTTGTTCAACTTGACCGATGGTATAAATTAAGAAAAATATAATGGAGAGTGAAAAAACCCAAGTTCGCAAAGACGAAATCCATGAATCCGCCATTGTACACACCTTCCTATGCCGTAAACGCGATTACACCCGCCCCCAAAAATATCAACAAGGCTATGGCTATCACAACGGGCGATATCTCCTCTTCTTCTTTTAAAAATATTTTACTGAAGATAACCGTAAGCACCGGTTCCACTGCGGCAATTGCGCCCGCATAAGCAACATGAATATATTGAATGGAAATAAAAAAAGACAATACCGCCATACTTGTCATGATCCCGGACAATATGTAAAATTTGTTCTTAAATTGAAGGTTTGTTTTAACAAGTTCAGTGAAATTTCCTTTAATGGCCTCACTGATAGAAAAGCTGATAAACGCGACCGCCGCCCCGATAAACGCCCCTGCAAATGGATCCGAATAATGGAACATCGCCTGTTTTCTTAAACCTTGCCCAATTCCGAAACCAACCGCTGCCAAAATCGAGAAAATCAAACCCAGTTTATTTATGTTACTTTCCGAGTTACTGAAAAATTGAAGTCCCTGCAGCCCGAGACCCGCGAAAATTAAAAAAAGGCCGACCCACGGCCAAACTCCGTAGGCTTCATTCAATACTAAGACGGCAAATAACAAGGTAAACACAGGGGCGGTGTTTTTTAAGGCCACTGCCCTGGAAGGGCCGACTCTCCGGATGCCTGCAAACAACGTAGCTCTGCCGAAAAAGGTACTGAAAATACCCGCCAGCACGAAAAAAAGAATACCGAGAGCGGTTGGCGAGGATAAATCTTCCGAAACCAACCGGTAAATTGCCCATGCGAGACCTAACACCGCTACATTGACGATAATCGACATGAATACGCCGTTGTCTTTCTCGGATGCGCGCATTCCTTTTTTCAGGAACATACTGTTGACCGTAAAAAAAAAGCGCTGTTAAAAAAGCAAAGAGGAATCCCATCGAGTGTCTCTCCTTGGCTTAAAAATGAAACCCTCAGGTTTCCCTGAGGGTTGAGCACAAATTAAAGCGGCCCGAACATGTTTGGTATCCATAACACGAATTGCGGCCAGTACGTGATAATCATAAGCACTACAATGGAAACGGCGACAAATGGCCATATTTCTTTAATGAGCGTTTCAAGTTTGACTTTACCCACAGACGAGGCTATGAAGAGTCCGGCCCCAACCGGCGGCGTAAGCAATCCAATCGTACTGTTTATACATACGATGATTCCGAAATGAACCGGATCAATTCCGAATTTATCCACCAGCGGCATGAAGATTGGAAGCAAAATGACCAATGTAGCCAATTCATCCATCCAAATGCCGTTAATTAAAAGGAAGATATTGATTAAAAGTAAAAATACCCAAGGACTATCCGTAATGGATGCCATCCATTCCACAATATGCTGCGGAATTTGTTCAAAAGTAAGAACCCAACCGAATAGAGTGGCCATCGCGATTAACAAGGTTACCGCAGCAGTAGAAATGGCTGTGTTGACTAAAATTTTGGGGAAGTATGAGATTTTCAACTCTTTGTATATGAAAAATCCGGCTATCGCGGCTATCGCACAGGCGATGGCAGCGGATTCAGTAGCCGTAAACACACCACTTGTTATTCCGCCTATGATAATTACTGGAACGGATAAAGCGGGCAGCACTTGTACAAATACGGTTGCTCTCGTTCTGAACGATTCCTTTTTTGACCTTGGAAAGTTATGTTTATAACCCAAGTACGCAATTAAACCCATCAGGGCACCTGCCAGCAAAAGACCTGGCATAATCCCGGCTAGAAACATTCTACCAACAGAGGTTCCACTACCTACAGCATAAATAACAAATAACATACTTGGAGGAATGATAGGACCCAATAAAGCAGCCGAAGCGGTAGTGGCCGCTGCAAATTCACGCTTATATCCTTCTTCCTCCATGGCAGGTACCATGACTTTGCTCATTACCGCAGTTTGCGCAATGGCCGAACCTAAAATCGCAGCAAGAAACATGTTTGCGACTACATTAACGTACGCCAAGCCGCCTCTAAAATGGCCCACGAACACTTTCGCAAACCGGATCAGTCTGGTTGTTAAACCGCTTGAATTCATTAATTCCCCCGCAAGCATGAAGAGCGGGATTGCCAGCAGCCCGAAATTTTCCAGACCGGAATAAAGACGTTGAGGCGCGGTTGGAAGCAAGTCCATATTATGGCTTACGAAAATATAAATGATTGTGGTAATCCCCAAAATAAGCGGAATCGGTATCTGAAGGAACAATAAAACAACAAATCCGATTAATACTATCTCTACCATTCTACCATTTCCTTTTTTGTTTAATTTATCTAAGTTGTATTTGAAAGAAGAAATCCGATACCCGGAATTTATGGTTTAGGTATCGGAATAAATGTGTTCACGCTTTTTCGCGCGTCGTCAAACTCTTGAGGAACAGATCCAAAGCATGGATTGTCATACCCGCAATTCCAACAGGCACGCTTAAATAGGGATAGATCATCGGCAGCATCATCGCCGTCGATTGTTGGAACGAAATATCCGGCGATAAAATCCACGGAATGGAGTAGACCAAGAAATAGATTAAAAAACCTAAAACGATAGCAAACCCAACGGAAAGCAATATCATGCGGATCTTACCATTCAGTCGATCCATCAGAATAGACACACTCGCTAGCTGATCTTTCTTAAGAGCCATGCTCCCCCCTACAAAGGAAATCCATATGAAACTGTACATAGCAATCTCATCGGACCAAACCAAAGGGGAATTGAAAAAGTAACGAAATATCACACCAGCTATGAGTGATAAACTCATAATCAGCACCGCAATAGAAACAATTACTTTCTCGATCCGGAACACGGCGTCACTTAACTTGGCGACCAAATTCACAGAATTGCCTCCTTAGCTGTTATTTCTTAGTTGCATCATCAATGAAGGCTTTAATTAACGGATCGCTTGAATATTTGGCCCAGATTTCATCCGTCACGCTTTTGAATGCATCCTTGTTGTCTGCTTCATACACTTTCACGCCGCCATCCTGAAGCTTCTTCAATACTTCTTTTTCGTTGTCGAGCACATACTTATTACCCCAATCAATGGCAGCCTTCGACGCGTCTTTTACAATTTGTTGGTCTTCTGGGGAAAGCTTGTCAAGTTTAGCCTTGCTCACCACAACCATAGCGTTAAAGGAAAATTGATTTAATAACGTGAATTCTTTTGCAACCTCATAGTATTTCTCTGTCCAAGCAGAGTCCACGCTTGCATTAACGCCGTCAACGACTCCGGTTTGCAGTGCCGGATAAACCTCAGGCAGAGGCATTGGAGCAGCGCTCGCTTTCAAAGCAGAATAGAAATCATTGATGACAGTTCCGCCCGGGGCACGGATTTTCTTGCCTGCGAATGCTTCAGGCGTTTCCATGGAACCGCTCTTCATCAGAATGCTGTGATTTCCCGTTTGCAGCCAATCCAAACCAATAATTCCTTGCGGCTCTAATAACGCCAGCATTTTCGTTGCTGAATCGGTACCTCTCATTTTGCTTGCCGCTTCTGTATTGGGGAACAACATAGGCATGAACCATGCATTCAAGGATTTAGCGCGAGTTGACATATAAGCAGTTGTGATATAACCGAAATCAACTACACCTGCACCGATCTGCTGAATCATATCGGCCTCTTTGCCCAATTGGCTGGCCGGGAAGATTTCCAGCTTCATTCTTCCGCCAGAGCGCTGGTTTAGTTCCTCATTGAACTTCTCGGCAGTTTTCACCCACGGATGATCCGCTTGTACGATGGTAGTCAGTTTAAAAGTATAACTTGGCTTGTCCGATGCATTAGCTGCTGTATTCTTAGACGCCGCATTAGCTTCCCCTTTGACGCCAGAGGTCTGTTTATTTCCGCAAGCGCTTACAACCGCAATAATAAAAATTAGCATCAGTATAAGTATTGATTTCTTCTTCATCCTTATCCCCCTAGTAATTGTCGGTAGTATTGAAAAGTTAATTACGTTAATATTAACTTATGGCTGTAAGTTCCTTCAAATAGATATATTCAATGTGACCCATATGAAATCTTAATACAATAAGGCGGGTTGTTCGCATGGAACTTAAACATATCCAGGCTTTCTTGATGATCGTAGAGAAAGAAAGCTTCTCGCTAGCAGCAGAAGCGTTATACACCACTCAACCGACGATCAGCCTGCGGATTCAACATCTTGAACAATCGTTGAATGCAAAGCTGTTTAAAAGGATCAGCGGAAAAAAAGTCATCTTGACCGAGGCCGGCGAAATCATTCTCCCCTATTTTAAGAACGCGTATGACTTGATTCAAGAAGGCGCCGGTGCTCTGCAGGCGGGTCAGAAAGTACAAAAGAAAGTAATCATATCCTGTCCAAATTATATAGGAGAGGCAATTTTGCCCGAATTGCTCAAAACATTATACGAAGCCATGCCTGACATCGAGTTTGATGTAAAAGTGATGATTACCGACGATATCATTGAAAAAATGCGAAACGGCGAGATCGACATTGCACTCGCCTATCTTTCCAGCCAGCATGACTACGACGATCTCGATACTGTTCAAGTCACGAAGGAGAAAAATATACTCGTTTGCAGTCCGGCCCATCCTTTGGCAAACTGCGACCCTCTATCCTTGGCGGATCTAAAAAATGAGCGAATCATTATTTATAACCGTATATTTCCGACGACCAAAATCGTCGAGCAGTCTTTGCAAAAACAAGGCTTGCACAACTACCAATATGCCGAGATCAATCATCTGGGCTGGATTAAACTGATGCTCCGCAGAGAACTGGGCGTAGCCTTTTTACAGAAGATGATCGTAATCGACGAACTGAAAAGCGGACAATTAATCGAGCTTCCCTTGGCCAAACCTTTGCCGCCCACTCCGATTTATCTCGTCTTCAAATCGTCGTTCTCAGATCATCTTAAAGAGATCACGATAGAATCGACCAAAGCCCTATTTGCAAATTTGGAAAATTAAATAACGTATTAACTTTACATATGGGTCGCATTGAAACATACAATTTGTATTTACATATGTAAGCGATTTAAAATCTGAGTTAGAATGCCGGTTATGATGGAAGGGGAAATGCGTTCATGTTATCACATGAAGATAACGAATTGCTGACACGAACGGGTTCTGGAACTCCGATGGGCGATTTGTTCAGAAGATACTGGATTCCGGCTTTAGAATCAGGAGAGCTGCCTGAACCGGATTGCCCTCCTGTAAGAGTAACGCTGCTTGGCGAACAACTTCTCGCGTTTCGCGATACGAACGGCGCGATTGGTCTGGTCGATGAATTCTGCCCGCACCGTAAAGTTTCCTTGTTTTTCGGCCTCAACGAAAATTGCGGTTTACGCTGCGCATACCATGGCTGGAAATTCGACACTACCGGACACTGTGTAGATATGCCGTCCGAACCGCCGGAAAGCAATTTTAAAGATAAAGTAACGATTAAGTCCTATCCGTGCGAAGAGCGCGGCGGGGTTATATGGACTTACATGGGCCCCCCCGAACTAAAACCCGAGCTGCCTGAGCAGGAATGGATGCTGGTACCGGATTCCCACCGCTTAGTCTCCAGAAGACTTCAGGAATGCAACTACTTTCAAGCTCTGGAAGGAGGCATCGATTCCAGCCACGTTTCCATCCTTCACGCCGGCTCCGTATTAGGACTGGGTGTATCGAAGGGCAAAAGTAAAGATCTTTTGGCCAAGGACACTTCACCAAAGTTTGAAGTTGCGGAAGAGGAATACGGTTTGCTGATCGGCGCGAAAAGAAAAGCCAATGAAGAAGAAAACTACTGGCGTATTACCCAGTTTCTGATGCCCTGGTATACCATGATTCCACCTTTCGGAGGCGCTCCAAGAGGAGGTCATGCCTGGGTGCCGGTAGATGATGATAGTTGTATGACTTGGAGCTGGAGCTGGCGTCCGGATCAGCCTCTTACAGAACAGGATATGAAGAGGGAACTGTCCGGCCTCGGATTGCACCTGAAGCTGATTGAGGGAACGAAACGTACAATCGCTAATAAGGATAATGACTATATGATTGACCGCGAGGCGCAGAAGAATGGGTTATCGACCGCCGGTATCATCGGAGTTTCTGCGGAAGATCAGGCTGTTCAAGAAAGCCAAGGCACAATTGCCGACCGTTCGGCAGAGCGTCTGGGTACTAGTGACGCGGCGATTATTAAAGCGCGAAGAGTCGTTCTGAATGCCTGCAAGAATCTGATGAACGGCATAGAACCTCCCGGCTTAAATCCGGAAACTCATAGAGTTCGCTCAGCCTCGGTGCTCCTTCCGAATAACGTTGCTTTCCAAGTGGGCGCGCAGAAACATCTGCATTTCACAATGGAACAACTGGAGCACGGTATGGCGGAGGAAGAAGTCGTTTAATACCAATATAATTTCTCAAAATCGAAATGGATGAGCATACATTGTTCATCCATTCGATGTTTTCGGAATGTTTTAGAACGAAACTAAAGGGAGTCGAGGTCATGGGAAATAAAATTTTGGCAGCGGTTGCAGTTCAGCCTAGTGAGACGGAACTGCGGGAATTCGATATGCCTGAAATACATCCGGACGCCGGATTATTGAAGGTCGAAGTAGTCGGTGTATGCGGAACGGATGTCACCTATTACAAAAAATCACCGATTCAAAGAGTATTGGGCCACCATATCGTGGGTCATATCGAAAAAATCGGAGACGCCGCGGCGGAGCGGTGGGGCGTAAAAATCGGCGACCGTGTGGCCATGGAAGAGTATATTCCATGCGGACTGTGCCAAATGTGCCGTACAGGACTGTTTCGTTTGTGCAAACAGACCGACCCTAACAAGGGAGCTCTGCGATACGGCGTTACGCCGATCACCGTGTCGCCTTCGCTTTGGGGCGGTTTCAGCCAGTATATGTACCTCCATCCGAACGCTGTATTCCATAAGATGCCGGATCATGTACCTGCCGTTGAGGCAGCCTTAACTTTGCCGCTCGCCAATGGTTTCGAGTGGATGTGTATCGAAGGGGGCGTTGGACCGGGTAAAACCGTGGTCATTCAAGGCCCCGGACAGCAAGGTCTTGCTTGTGCCTTAGCCGCTAAATATGCGGGCGCCGAATGCGTCATCGTGACCGGCCGCTCCAGCAGCGAAAAGCGATTGGAGCTTGCCCTAAAGCTGGGAGCGGATTACACAATCAATGTGCAAACCGAGGATCTGGAAACGAGAGTCCGCGAAATTACCGGCGGCAAAATGGCGGATCTGGTCATTGACGTAACTTCCGGCGGCAGCGAGCCGGTTCAGTCCTCCATGGCTTCGGCAGGCATGGGAGCAACCGTCATCTTCGGAGCCCATAAATACCAGAAGATTTCAGACTTCGATATCGATATGGCGATTAACAAAACTTTAAACATAAAAGGCGTGCGCGGCCACAGCTACGAATCGGTGGAAATGGCCATTCAATGCATTGCATCCGGCAAGTTCCCGCTTGGCATAATGAACTCTCATAACTACAAATTGAGTGACACCGATTTGGCTCTGAAAACCGCAGGAGGCGAAGGCGAACCGTCACCTCTGCTCGTAACTGTTTCACCTTGGCAATCGTAATGCTATGTGAAAAGACCGTCAAGCACACCCCGCCTGACGGTTTTTTAAATATATTTCATTTATCATTTCGTACCATTACTTATTTTGCACCTTTGATCCAAGCATCGACTTTATCCGCATTTGCCTGCACCCAATCCTTGGCAGCGTCTTCGGGGGTTTTGCCTTCCTGGATGGCTATCATTACATTTGCCATCTCCTCTGGGGACCACTGGAACTGGTCAAGGACTGTATACGCGTCCTTCTTGTCCTCCTTCAAATCTTTGCGAACCAACGTATGAATCTGCTCATCTCCGCCATAAATCGCCTTTGGATCGTCCAAGTATTTTAATTCCATCTTCGCGAACATCCAGTGAGGTGTCCATCCGGTGATCACGATCGGCAGTTTTTTGTCGTACGCATTTTGCAGCTCCTGGGCCATGGCGGCGGAAGAACTCTCGACAAGCGTATAGTCTTTTAATGCATATTCCGTCATGGCCTTTTCCGTAGCCATCATAATTCCAGCCCCAGGTTCAATGCCGATAATCTGTTTTTTAAGCGATGAAGCGATGTCGGCATTATTCAAGTCTTCGATGGACTTAATATCCATATAGGCCGGTACTGTAAGACCAATCTTGGTACCGTCCAGATTCGCGCCTAAGTCTTCGATATCCGGCTTATATTTTTCCAGATAAGAGGCGTGCGTACTCGGAAGCCAAGCGGCCACCATGGCATCGGCGCTTCCATCCGCGACTCCCGTCCACATAGGACCGGCATCCACTTGAAGCATCTCCACCTTGTAACCGAGTTTAGATTCAAGCACTTCCTTAACCACATTGGTGCTGGCTATCTCAGAGTCCCATGCAACGTAAGCGAGTTTAATCGTTTTGTCTCCCGCCTTATCGGAACAGCCCGCAAGCAACGCAACCACAAATACAATCGATATGAACAAACTCCATTTCTTCAAAAAAATACACTCCCTCTCTTATTTTTTCTTGAACGCACTTTGCGTCAAGCGATCAAGCAGAATTGCCATGATTACGATTGCGATGCCTGCTTCGAAACCGATTCCCGTTTTGGCTTGGGTCACCGCACGGTAAACTAAAGCGCCGACACCCTGTGCGCCAATCATGGAGGAAATGACAACCATCGACAGCGAGAGCATAATCGTCTGATTAATGCCGGCCATAATAGTTGGCAACGCCAGCGGCAGCTGCAGTTTCACTAATTTTTGCATTGGCGTAGATCCGAAAGCGTCGGCGGCCTCCACCAGATCAGAAGGAACCTGCCGGATTCCGAGATTCGTCAACCGGATCGTGGGTGGGATAGCAAATATAATAGAGGCGATGACGCCAGGCACCACTCCAAGAGAAAAGAAGGAAACAGCTGGCAGCAAATAGACAAAGGCCGGCATCGTCTGCATGAAATCCAAGACCGGGGTAAATATATTTTGAACACTATTGCTGCGTGCACACATGATTCCGATCGGCACTCCTGCCACAACAGAAAGAATAGACGCCGTTAATACCAAGGATAGCGATTGCATAGAGGGTTCCCACAACCCCAGGTTATCGATCAGCATCAACCCTATAAATGCAAACAGCGCAATTCTCCACTTGCCGATCCAATAAGCCAAAATCGAAAATAGAATAATAAGCACAATGGCTGGAACAGACAACAGTACTGTTTCTATTGCGTCGACCATCGTACCTATGACGGCACGTATAAAGTCAAACAACGGTTCAAAATTTCCGGTAAGCCAATCCTCTAATGTTTCGATCCAATCGCCAAGAGGCAGTTTGGGTATGTTCATCGCGCAGCACCGGCTTCCGGAACGGTATTGCCGGCAAGTGCCGAGAGAACGGCGCCTTTGATAATAATACCTTTCAATTTGTCATGCTGATCCACTACCGCCAAAGGAAGTCTCGCTTCAGCCATGATCTCAAACAATTCGTTCAGCAGCGTTTCCGGCATCACCCACGGGACATTGACTTGCATGATTTCTTCGATAGTTTTGTTTTGTCTAACAGCCAAGGTGCGTCATCTGCCGTAACAACGCCCAAAAGTTTCTTTTCCTTGTCCGTTACATACAAACTGGAAACCCCATTGTCTCTCATTAACTGCAAGGCCACCCGCGGACCCCGCTCAGGTGTAATGGTTTCCGGTTGAAGCATGACATGCGCAGCCGTGAGCACTTTAGACAAATCCACATCCTCAACGAAACGCTCGACGTATTTATCTGCCGGCTGGATCAGAATTTCTTCAGGCGTTCCGATTTGGACAATTGAACCGTCTTTCATTAGTGCGATGCGATCTCCAATCCGCAATGCTTCGTCCAGGTCATGTGTGATGAAAACGATCGTCTTTTTCATCCTTGCTTGCAGCAACAGAAGTTCTTGCTGCATATCCTTCCGTATAAGCGGGTCCAGTGCACTAAAGGCTTCATCCATAAGTAAGATGTCAGGATCGTTGGCGAGACCTCGGGCCAATCCTACTCTCTGCTGCATGCCGCCACTCAGTTGATCCGGGCGGCTGCTCTCCCAACCTTCCAATCCGACCAATTTGAGTGCATTTTGTGCAAGCTCTTGCCTGTTCTTTTTGTCGATATCCTGCACTTCCAATCCGTATTCCACATTGCCAAGCACAGTTCGGTGGGGAAACAAAGCGAACTTTTGAAAAACCATGCCGATGTTTTTTCTCCGAAGCTGACGCAGCTCGTTGGGGCTCATTTGCACGATATCTTTACCATTGAACAGCACTTGCCCCGACGACGGTTCAATCAACCGGTTCAACAAGCGAACCAATGTGGACTTCCCGCTTCCGGACAACCCCATAATGACGAATATTTCCCCCTGTTGAATGGAAAAGTTTGCCTTATTGACGCCAACCGTCAATTTGGTCTCCTTATAAATTTTCTCTTTGGACCATCCTTCCCTTAGCAGTTGCTCGGCGCGATTCGGTTCTTGGCCAAATATTTTGGTAAGCTGTCTTACTTCAATAATGGACATGTCATCCTCCTGTACTTATACAAAAAAAATAAAAAAAGACCCATACAAGGGTCCGAGGACAAGCGGAAGCGCAGCTCCGCCTGAATCAAGTTGACCCACCTAACGACTGACGAGGTTAGCTGACGGGCTCGGGATAGATGGATCCCTATGGCCCTTTCGGACCGACTCGCCCCTGAAATTTGGTTCCCCCGCTTTCCGGCTATACCGGAAATTAAGCCTTAAGATTAATACAAAGTATAGCAAGCAAGTTATTTAGTACCATTATTAATAGCAACTATAACAAAATAACGAATATCTGACAACTTTAAAATTTTAATAAGGTTGTTTGTAAATAATTGTATTATAAATCATTTCATCTTTGCATAGTTCTTTACTGCGTTAATAATGGCCTCTGCATTCCACTCCACGATGATGTCAGCATTTTGTTTGACGATGAAGGAACTTCGGTCAGCCTCGAATCGCTCAACGGCAATTAGCGGTTTATTCAACTCATCTTTACATGCGATCAACTCTTTATTGACCCATCGGCTGTATGTGGAGTAGACTCCGCATATCAGGATCACGGCGTCGCAAAACTTCATTTTGTTTTTAATTGCTTCATAAAGTTTTCTTTCATCCTTAGATTTATTTATAGGATGGTGACTGGAAAGTGAATTCCAAACATAGTCAAAATCATCCCTCGACCCCAACAAAGAGTCCAACTCTTTGTAAGCATTGTTATCGTTCCATGCATGACTTAAATATAAGTTGTAACGATAACTGAATTCTTTTGTTAAAGACACTTTTTCATAACCCCTTATCTTGACCAAAATAGACAGATGGAGCCCTTGTTGACAGGCTCCACCGGATAAAAAATTATTAATTTTTATTAGTATATCAGACTCGCACCTGACTAACAACCTAATATTATAATAAAATTGTTTGTATAAAAATGTATCTAAAATAAGAAAGCCGCCAAGGGGACCCTTAGCAGCTCGAATAAATTATCGTTATGAACGTGCTTTGTTTATAAATTCTTGTGTTTTATCGAATACTTTCTCATCGCCCACAACAACCAAGACATCATCTTCTCTTATGACAACATGTGGACCTGGAGAAATTGAAACGTTCGTTCCGCGACGCAGAGCGATGATGGTTGCTCCTGTGTTTTGCCAAAATTGAAGGTTACCAATCGTATTACCTATCACGTGTGATTGTGGTTTAATTTTTTAATTCAACAGGATTATATGGCCTCAGGTTCTGCAAACGGTCAGATGCATCGATAATTTCTACCAACAGCGACTCAAAACGCCGGTCAATTGTTTGTTTTTCATGCAATAACATTTGCAAATCCTGTTTAAGGGAATAAACGGATTTTAGATAATTGTTTTTGGTGATATATTCGTAGGCCTTACTACTAGATATGATTGTGATCTCTTTGCCTTGCGATACGGAGACAATTTTCTCTTCTTTAAGAAGTCCCATGGCTTTACGGATTGTTTCCGGAGAAACATGGTACTGTCCGGCTAACAAAGATCGTCCGGAAATCTTACTGTTAACAGGCATCTCTCCGCTTACGATTCTTTGGGCAATATCAAGTGCTATGGATTTATAGCCCGCCTTTTCCGCGTCTGACATTCGTTCATTCTTCCCCTTGTCCATTGAATTCGCGTTATTTCAAGACAAGCATACGCCTTTCAATTCAGGAAGTAAATCGAAACTGAGCGACTTTAAGTTATAGAAATATGAAAATTACGCGCGCTGTGTATGTAACGGTTATAATTGAGACAAAAACTGATTTCTTGTCCTCCGACAATGTTTGATTAATAGGAAAAAAAAAGCAATCTGGATATGACCTCCAGATTGCTTTTTGACGTCTGACGATTATATTTTAGCTTGAAGAGCTTGTTGTAGAGTTTGTTGAAGCGAAAGAACGGACTGTTTTGCCTGAATGATTTGTCCCTTCAAGGAAACAATTTGTTCCAGGGCAGCAACGCCCACTTCTGTCTGACCGGCTTTTTTGGCTTCCTTCAACTGCAGCCATTGCGCTTGTTTTTGAGCACGAAGCGATTCGATCGAGGCATGGATTGTTTTCATTTGCTGGGCAAGATCACGAAGTGATGCCTTAATCGCTGCCTTTTGCTCCTTGGCTATCCCTTTACGCGCTGACTTGTTCGATACGTGAAGCGCCTTAATGTCTACCGCCAAAGACTTTTGCTGAGTTCTCAAGGATTCCAATTGCGTTTTAAGTACCGTTGTCTGCTCTGTCCAAGCCGAGTGCTGCGCCTTTTTCACAGAAACGTTGCTTGCGGACCCTGGCGATGCCGCAAAAACCGATTGTGCAGCAGTAACCGATAAAGCAACTCCCAATACTACCGCGGCGACTTTCTTGTTGAACATGATATTTTCCCTCCTCTTAATATAGTGATCTTACATTTCTAAGTGTACAGGTTAAATGTATCAAAAGTTTGTCATTTGCCTATGGGCGGCAGTTCAATTTGGATTTCTGTGCCCTTACCA
This sequence comes from Cohnella kolymensis, assembly GCF_000829465.1. Lineage (GTDB taxonomy): Bacteria > Bacillota > Bacilli > Paenibacillales > Paenibacillaceae > Cohnella > Cohnella kolymensis. The sequence goes on from NZ_JXAL01000001.1 coordinate 312,446, forward strand.
AGTACCGAAAGCGCTCGAATCGTACCTCCATGTGCTTTAACGATTAATCGGGAGATGGTAAGCCCAATACCTGATCCTTGGTAGATCGACTCGTCTCCGCTTTGTAAAACCGCTCAAAAAGATGAGGCAAATGGTCTTGAGATACTCCTTTCCCATCATCTTTTACCATAATAATCACTTTGTCTTTCTCACGGCTTAACCGGATAACAACCCTAGTATCTTTGTCATTATGGTGAAGAGCATTACCGATTACATTGATGAGCACTTGTTTTAATTTTTCGGGATCACCATTCACCCAAACCGGTTGTCGATCTCGGGTTTTGTGCATGAGAAGATGCATTCCTAATTGTTCTGCATGCAACTGGTATTGCGCAATGGTCGATTCCACTAGCTCTATTAGATCTAACGGTTTGAAGTGATATTCAATTTGATGCTCCTCGAAGGCGGACAATTCCTGAAGATTATCAATCAATTTGCCTAACCTTATCGCTTCAACCAAGGAGAGATCGGCATATTCCTTCTGCTCTTCTTGCGAGATGATGCCATCCGACAACGCTTGCAAAGTCGCCCGAATGCTGGTTAAAGGCGTTCTTAACTCGTGTGAAAGTTCCGTAATCAGTTGTCTCCTTTGTACTTCAACCCGTTGGATCCGTTCCGCCATCCTATTGAATGAGGAGCCAAGGTTGGCTATTTCATCTTTCCCGGAAACTTTGACTCGGCTTGAGAAATTCCCGTCTGCGACCAACCCCGCTGCTTGGCTCATTTCTTTGATGGGCCTCACAAAGCGTCCTGTGGCAAACCATAGCAATAAGATGAATGGACCGGCGCTTATAAGCGCAACCAGCCAAATACTTTTTAGAACCGGCTTGGCTAATTGGTCAATATTAGTCATGGGGGTGTAGACGAAAGCAGCTGCAACGACTTCCCCTTCCGATTTCAAAGGAAAACCCACGATCAGCATTTTTTCGTTGTCTTGTTGATGGAATTTCTTGATTCGCTCTATCCGATCGCCTTCACTTACGGAATTGATCCAGTCGCGGACATCCGGTCGTACTCCCACTTCCAAGAGATCTTTTCGCAAATATTTGACCGCTTGTCCCACAATGCTGATTTGGACCCCATACTCTTGTTCGATTCTCTTTAATGATCTCCGGAAGTCTGAAAACGGTATATCACCAAGTTGATATTGAATAAATTCATGTTCCACGGCTATGGCCCGATTGTTTAATTGATTAAGCCCTTGCCGGTAAAAATCTCTTTGCACCAACCAACTGATGACGGAGATTAGAATGAGGATTCCGGCGAACATTATGACAAGATAAGCGGCAACCCATTTGCGGAACATGGAGGTAAACATCAAGGATTCACCTCAAATTTGTACCCGATGCCCCAAACCGTCGACAGACTCCAACCTTTGCCAGCTTTTAATTTTCGTCGGATCCGCTGTACATACAGGTCAACCACCCGATCCTCCCCATTGAAGTCCCAACCCCAAACATGGGATATCAAATCTTCCCTTGTAAAAACTTTACCTGGACGCTGCACAAAAAAGGCGAGAAGTTCAAATTCTCGACGGGTTATTGAAATACTTCTGCCATCTAAGAAAAGGGAGTAAGAAGCCGGTAACAAAGACAGGTTTCCGATCATAATTGCATCATTTAAGGTCTCTTGTTGGTCAGTTGACCTAGAGGAAGCGGATACTAACTCCGATCGTCTTATCACCGACTCGATTCGTGCCAAGAGCTCATTAGGATCGAACGGTTTGACCAGGTAATCATCCGCCCCCATCTTAAGCCCTTGGACTCGTTCGTTTACTTCTCCTCTCGCTGTAAGCATAATGATTGGCGTTTGATTGCCCGATTCCCTCAACCCGCGACAAACGGCCAAACCATCTTTCCTTGGAAGCATCAGATCAAGCACCGCTAAATCATAAGCGTAATGCTCCATTTTTTCCGCTGCTTTTTCCCCGTCAAACGCCTCATCGACCTCATAACCGTTTTTAATCAAATACAGTTTCATTATTTTTACGATGGAAGGATCGTCATCCACAATTAGTATGTGCTTCGTTATTTTTGCCGCTTCCCTTCGGACATGTCTTATGTATTGATTATAAAAGAAATCACAGCCCTCCTGCCATCAACAATGATGTTAACTTAGATCGTCCGTGACGTCTGCTTCGCTTTATTCCTGAGTAAAAGAGCAACCATCAACCATTGCGACATTAAACAAAAAAAGCTTGATTTCTCAAGCTTCCGCGCGTCGAATTATCTCCCCACTTTTGTGTCAGTGAATTCACACAAACTATAGTATCCCGCTAGTGCTATCATTAGCTAATGCATCAACGGCTTTTCTCTATGCAGGCGATCAACCGTTTCTCAATATCTTCGGCGATATCCATCAAGTTTTCGTTCTCAAGCAGCCCGATTAGTGCGGTTGGTTTCGGAAGACCTATTTTGGTGCCGCCATTTTCAGCGAAGACGACAATTTTGCAAGGCAGGAAATAACCGACGAGCGAATTCTCGGTAAGGACCCGTTTGGCTTCTACCGGATTACACACTTCCAGAATGTGATACTTCTCATGAAAGTCCACTCCCTTTTCCTCCAGCTTTTCTTGTAAATTAAGGTGCCAGAGGACGCCAAACTTCTTTTCCTTCAGATTTTCTTGCAAATCGGCAATGGCCTGCTCCGGTGATTTGGCCGTCTCCACTGTATAGTGAAACACGTGAGCTCTCTCCTTCCGCACAGCTTATTTTTCAACCATCATGGTATAGTGTGAGTCAGTCGGATGCTCCAGCCAAAGCAGCTTAAAGTCGAGCTCTAGCATAGCGTTCTTCATTGATTCGGCATCGATACGATGATGAAGAGGGGCCCTTGCCTCGACTCTTTCTTTTCCCACTCTACACACAAGCAACGTCCTCCGCTGCGTAATAGCCGAAAGATTTCTCGAAGCGCCTGTTGTTATGGTTCGGTTTCATGCAGCACTAGAGAGGCAACAACCCGGTCGATCGTGGCATCCTCCATCGGGATTTGCTCAAGTGTACCTTCAACATACCGGATATTCTCCATACCTTTTTCTTCAGCCTTGTTTTTAATCGTTTCGAGCATTTTCGGTTCCACATCAAGAGCATAGACGGTTCCATCAGTTATTTGGGCTATCGGCAGTGTGAAATAACCTGTACCGGCTCCCAAATCCAACACCGCCACCTCTCCTTTTACACCAAGTTTGGCAATCAGGGGTTCGGGCGGGAGCATCGCTCTTCTTTCCGGGTTGTCCAATTTGGCCAAATGCTCGGGATTGAATCTTCGCTCGTGCTCCTGCATGATACACTTCACCTCATTGCACTTTGATTTGTTGCGGTATCCTCACTTGGATATGTTACCCTGCCATGCTCCAATTCCACCCTGCAAATGGGCAAGATTCTTAAAACCGCTTTTGAGCAGGAGACGTGCTGCGGTTTTGCTTTTCATGCCGCTTCGGCAATAAAGCATCAGGCGTTTATCTTTGGGGATTTCCGAGATCCGGCCGTTTAATTGGCTTAATGGGATGTTCCTGGCACCGGGAATATAGCCCCCTTGAAACTCAGACGGTTCCCGGACATCCACGAGAAAAACATTCTTTCCGGTTTGAAACTCGCTTTGAAATTCGTAGGGTTTTAAATTTTTTAAACCCTTGATCGGCCGAAATCGACTGTACAGAAACCAAGTAATAATCACAACAAAAGCAATATTGATTAGAGTATTGATGCTCATCCATTTCTCTCCCATGCGTTCATTCCGCCTGTCATGTTCACCACATTAAAACCTTTCTCGCTGAGAAATTCGCATGCCAGCGAACTGCGATTACCGCTCCGTCAGACCATAATGATTTCTCGCTTGGAATCCAGTTCGTCCAATCGCTGAAAAAGCTGTCCCAGCGGGATATGCTTGGCAGCGGGAATGTGCCCGCCAGCCCACTCCTGAGGTTCGCTGCTCGCCGTTTGCGTCAAACTTGTATCAGCGGCTTTTAACCAATAATTGAATGGCTTCTTGGACAAGTTTTTCCGTATCTCCACCTGCTGATTGCTCTTCCAAAATACATTGCTGTAAATTTTCTGCGACGATTTGTGCCAATGCCTTATCTGCTGCATTTCGAACCGCTGACAGTTGACTCACCACATCTTTACAGGGTTTTTCCTCGTCCATCAGTCTAAGAACTCCCCGAATCTGTCCCTCTATTCTTCGCAAACGTGTCTTCATCTCGTCGGTATAGTGGTATGCCATTATGGCAACCTCCCATTCATTTAAACTCATACGTGTATGGGTATATTATACAATGCAACTGTGTATTTAAACAGGTTTACCGCGCTTAAACAGCGTTCTTTTTTCAACTTTGCCGTATTACGATCGAATCATAAAATCGAAGACCATACCTTTATCGCAGTCAATGCAATCAGCAATACCAAGGCATACCGCAGCACGCTGAGATTCATTTTTGCACTAACCTTGGATCCAAGAGGAGCTCCCAACAATGCCCCCAACACCGTAAAAAAAATCGGAACATAGGGGATATCCCGGCCGCAAGCTTACCCATGACACCGCCTATGGCAGATATGAATACGATGGCTAGTGAAGATGCGATTGTCACCCGTGTTGGAATTTTTAATACTGTCAACATAATGGGTATCAAAATAAATGCCCCGCCGGCGCCAACCACACCCGCTACCAAACCGACGACGAAAGCAGATATGACGGCAATCCATTTATTGAACGTGAGGTCTCCAAAGCATTGCGCTTCTGTCCCTCTGTTTGGGATCAACATCAAAACGACAGCGATAATCGCCAACACGCCATAGGAGATGTTAATGACGTTGCCGTGCAAATAACCGGATCCGAGTCCGCCGATCAAACTACCAAACAAAATGCTCGTTCCCATATAAGTGACCAACGCCTTGTTCACAAGCCCCATGCTTTTACCCTTTATCCGATAAGACAGTACACCGGCCAGCGATGAAAAAAGTACTTGAAACATGCTGATTTCAGCCACGTCGTGTGCTGTGAACGGAGTAAACCTGAAAGCAGGTGGAACAAAAAGGAGCAGAGGATAGTTGATGATGCTCCGCCTATACCCAATAATCCCGACAGGAAGGATCCGACAAACCCCACGACCACCATGACAATAAAATATAGGATATCCATAAATCCCTCCTTGTTAAAGCAATGAGATGTGGGTATAATAAATCCTAGTAAGTTAATCGGAGATAGGTGATATTCATGTTCGGCGTGATAAAAAAGTTATTAGAAGATAAGTGTCCTACCTGTCATGGACCCTTATCGGCTACTAACGATACGCTGTGCTGCATAAAAATTTGTCCTCGAGGACATTATAGAGAAGAAAGCTACTGTTCACTAGGGGTTAGAATTGTATACAACCGATGAAATAGGCGAACACGATAATGATATCGTGTTCGCTTTTTCATGATTCTTCATACTTGATTAATTCGTGCTTCGTTTGCTTCACCCCAAGCTTGAAAGTCGTTGACCGAGCCTTTTATCGATCATGTACCGCACAACGATTTGGACCTATCTCCATCTCTCGTTGCTCCTCCTCGGCGGGCTGGATCTTGCCCATATTCGTCTGACGAATTTCCTGATAAGCATTCGGCTGTGGCGGCAGCTTTTCGGTCACTACCCGTCGGAACTTGGTTTCATCTTCGATGTTTAACCCCGGATTGCTGCCATACAGATCAGAAAGTCGAGCCGAAACCTTGCCTCCAGCCCCCAGTTCTGACAACTTCCCAAAGTGTGCCGGGAGTGCAATCAGATCCTCCGACAGTTCTTTATAACGGCTATACAAGGTCTCACGCAGATCCCCAACCCAATCCTCTGCTTTGCCGGCCAAATCGGGACGCCCAATCGACTCGATGAACAAAATATCTCCCGTGAGCAGATAACGATCATTCACGATCAGTGACGTGCTTCCAATGGTGTGACCGGGTGAGTAAACCGGTTGAATCTGAATCGTTGTATTGCCTATAGCGATCGTCTGCCCACTCTCCAACTTTGAATAATCAAAAGTAACGTCGTGAGCATCTTTTGGCGGTAGCCAGTAATTCGCTCCTGTTTCATCGGCTAGTTTTCTACCACCCGAAATATGATCGGCATGCAGGTGGGTATCGATCGTATGCACGATTTGAGCCCCGTGTTGTTTGGCGAAATCCTCAAACACATTCGTCATTCGAACGGCATCGACGACAGCCGCTTCCCCGCCCGAAATGATCATGTAGGATAAACACCCTTTCCCAATCCGCACGAACTGATAAATGGAGCCGCCATCGTGGAGATCGCCGATTTTAACTGGTTCCAAATGCTCGCTCCACGACCTCATGCCGCCTTCGAGGTAAAATACATTCGTTTGACCGGCTTGAACCAATTGTTCGGCAACAAACTTGGAAGAGCCTTCTTTGGCGCATACCACCAATACTTTTTTTCCGTCCGGGATTCGATCCAAAGCGGCGTCAACGCCATCAAGTAAATCGAAGTACGGAACATTGATGACTTCCATCCGTTTCCCTTCAATTTTCCAATCGTTAAAATCGCTTTCGTTGCGGACGTCCAGGATAAACATCTCTTCTTGACCCAGAACCAGCCGGGTTAACTCCCCGGCGGTCATCGGTGATAATCTGGTTGCTGTAGCCATACATTCTCCTCCCCTAGTTTAGAAAGCTAACGTTACATTGGCATCCTTGGCGAAGTCGAGGAAAGTTACGGCGCCCCCCACTTCGATGCCTTCAATAAAGTCTTCTCTGGTGAGATTCATCACGTCCATCGTCATTTGGCAAGCGATGATTTTTACGCCCATTTCCTGCGCCATCGCAACCAGTTCCGGAATCGATGGAATGTTGGCGTTCTTGAAGCCCTCGGCAAAATGTTCTCTTCCTGCCGGCAACGGCAATTGGTGATGAGCTTGTTTGTGGATCAAATTGAGTCCTTCAAAGGTAAAGAAAATGCCTACTTCTGCATCCGTCGCAGCGGAAGCTGTGGCAATATTAAAGACTTTGTAGGCATCGAAAAGTCCGCCATTGCTTGCGATAATCGCTACTTTTGTGGACATTATGGTTCCTCCCTAATGTTGTAGTAGATTTAATGGGTTCTATCCACCGGACCGGTCCAACCCGAGATGCCGGATACGACATTTTTCACGTTTTTGAACCCTTTGTCGGCAAGCAGTTGGCAAGCCATATCGCTGCGGTTACCAGTGCGGCATACCACATGAATGTCATCTTCCGGATTCAGTTCGTGGAGTCGATTCTCCAACTCGCTGAGCGGGATTGATTTGGCACCGGGAATACGTTGAAAAGCGTACTCTGCAGGTTCACGAACATCCAAGACTGTAGTCTTGTCGCCTGCCTTTAGCTTTTGCTCCAGTTCGTCAGTTGTTACGGTAATGGGGTACTTTTTTTCCTCTTTGGTTTCATCCGGGCTGGATTTCCGAAGATAGTGCTTCAAGACCTCTCCTTCCGTGATCGTTCCAAGGTATTGATGTCCTGTGTTTTTGGCCCAGCCTTGAATATCAGCCAGCGATCCTTTATCGGTCGCTTGAACTTCTATGACCTCACCGGGATGCATTTGGTCCATTGCCTTCTTGGTTTTCACAATGGGCATGGGGCATGCGAGTCCTTTACAGTCCAAGGTCTTGTTCGCTTGGATTTGGGTAGACAATTCTTCGACCTCCAATCGATTGTTATTTTAATATATAAAGTTAAATACATATACCCCTATGGGTATAGTACATAACAATGAACAACTTGTCAACGTTGCCATCTATGTCCCAAAACAATTTCTAAACTATTCAGACTTAACCATCATTGGCTTGAGCCGAATTCCCACGTATTTCTACGGTTGATTTAATGAGTAGTTGGTGATCATTTCAATCAGGATTTCTGCTGGAACAACTATTCTTCTTCTTGGTCTGGCTTATCGCAGTTGGTGGGGATTGCTTGGTCTCGGTCCTCTTCTCACGGGTTCTTTGCGTTATTGCCCTGTCAATCAGATCCTTAGAATCGATAAGTGCCAAACGGCTTCATAAACGACAAAAACACTTTCTCTAGAAGGGGAAAGTGTTTTTGTCGTTTATCTATTAGCCCTGAGCTTCTTGCGGAAGTGCATTTATTCGTTCATTTTTCGAGATAGGATCTTTATAATACGCTGCTTGATTTGCGCTACGCCTTCGCACCACAATGATCACAATTGCCGCAAGAATGATACATACCGCCAAGAGCTGAGAAATTCTTATGTTCTTCCCGACCTCCATCGCACCCCATCCAAAGGACGACATGGGCGACCAAACCGTCTTCAAGAAAGCCGCAAGCCAGTCTGGCCCTGAAAAGACAAGACTATCCGTCCGGACTCCCTCCACATAGAATCGGCCTAATGAATACCAGATGAAATAGCTCATAAATAATTCACCGGCACGAAGGAATGGCCGTCTCCTTAGAATCAGCAGCACACCAAGTCCCAACAAACTCCACAACGACTCATACAAAAACGTTGGGTGATAATACACTCCCTGTATTTTCATTTGATTCACAATGAAAATGGGCAAGTGAAGCGTCTGGCGGAGAAAAGTTTCCGATACCGGCCCACCGTGTGCTTCTTGATTCATAAAGTTGCCCCATCGTCCTATCATCTGCCCCACAATGAGGCCAGGTGCGCAGATATCAGCAATTCGCAGAAACGGATACCCTTTGCGGCGGGTATACATAACTGCCGCCACAATTGCTCCAATCAGCGCCCCGTAGATCGCAATACCACCATGCCATATTTTAAAGATTTCTATAGGATTATGCCGGTATTGTTCCCACTCAAAGGCCACATAGTAGATACGAGCACCGACTAGAGCCGATGGCAGCCCAATCAACAACAGATCAAAGAAGAAATCCGAAGAAATACCGAAGCGCTTGCCTTCACTTATCGCAAGGATAAGTCCAAGCAGGGCACCACCCCCGATGATAATGCCGTACCAATGGATCTGTAGAGGTCCGATAGCCAATGCTACTGGATTAAACATGAAGTTTTCACATCCTTGTTGCTGCTTAAATTGTGGTTATCAATAACCATCCAAGTCCTAACTCTAATGACGCCTTTCACCTTTTCTCACACTCACGAATGACCATTTTATTATAACACTTGATAATAATTTGACACTGTATATAAATTTACATAACAACAAAAAATGAGGGTTTAAGTGAGCCATGAACTCACCGTACGACTAGTAACAATCCTAATAAAAGAGATTAGAGGTAAAACAAAACGGCACTCCCCGTATGGAGCACCGTTACAGCGCATTGAATCACTTAAAAGACCTATAGTACAAACAGAAAACAAGCTAAACTTCAGTCCTCTGTATCCTTGCTACACATTCAACATGCCCCGTATGCGGGAACATGTCCACCGGCTGCACCTCAACGGTGCGGTAGCCGCCATCCTCAAGCAGCCTTAAATCCCTTGCCAACGTAGATGGGTTGCACGATACATAAACAATCCTCGGCGGCCGCAGCTCCAGCATTGTTGCGATCAACGCGGCGTCGCAGCCTTTGCGCGGAGGATCTACCACAATGACGTCCGGTGAGATGCCGTCCTTCTGCCATTGAGGCATAACGACCTCCGCAGCACCGACTGCGAACTCCACATTGTGGATGCCGTTAAGCAAAGCGTTGCGGCGGGCATCCTCGATTGCTTCCGGCACGATTTCCACTCCATAGACCCGGCCGGCGTGACGGGCCAGGAACAGTGAAATCGTGCCGATGCCGCAGTAGGCGTCGATTACTGTCTCTTCGCCTGTCAGACCTGCATAATCAACCGCGGCGCTATACAGTCGTTTCGTCTGCTCCGGATTCACCTGGAAGAAAGAACGCGGTGAAATCGCAAAGCGGATGTCGCCGATCTCGTCATAGATTACTTCTTCGCCACATAACACCATGGTTTCGTCGCCGAAAACAACCGGAGTCGCCGAAGTGTTAATGTTCTGGCAGATACTTGTGACACCGGGTACACTCTCTCGTATCAAGCCCACTAGCTCCTGGGTGTGAGGGATATCGCGCCCGTTGGTGACGAGCACAACCATGCGCTGGCCGGTCACTTCCGCATGTCGAACGACGACATGGCGCAACAGGCCTCTTCCGGTCACCCGATTATACGCAGATATTCCCAACGCGCGTGCAGCATCTTTGACCGCACGCACCGTTTCATCGTTCGCATCCTGTTGAATAAGGCAGGCATCCATCTCAACGATGTTATGGCTCCCATGCTCGTAGAAGCCGCCGACCAAGCCGCCTTCCATGGAGCCGATCGGAACCTGTGCTTTATTGCGATAGCGCCAAGGCTCCGACATTCCCACAGTGGGATGAACGACAACCGCCGGATGCCCCTCCATCTTCTCATCAGCCGAGCTCTCGCCCGCCACCGGCAGCTTGCCGATTCGAGCCAGGTTGTCCACGACCAGTTGCCTTTTCCACTTAAGCTGAGCCGCATAGTCAAGATGCTGCAGCTGGCAGCCTCCGCATGCTTCATAGATGGGGCAAGGCGCAGCTACCCGATCGGCACTCGGGCTTAGCAGCTCCGTCATCCGCGCGCGTCCGAACGACTTGCCTACACTCATTACTTCCACATGAACCCGTTCTCCCGGAAGCGCACCACATACAAAAAGGGTATAGCCTTCTATCCGGCCTACCCCTTCGCCCTCATGTGTTAATCCGACGATCTCACATACCGCGCGCTGCCCGGGTGCAACAGGAAGGCCTGCTAACGACGAGCCGCCGCCCCGCTGTTTGCCTGAACCGGCTGAAGAACTTGGACGGCGCGACTGCGGTTTCGGTCTGCGCCCGCTCATTAGGGCGTGCCCCGCCCATTGCCGTTGCCGTTATGACCGTTCGCATTTGCAATGCTGCTGACATTCCCGGTGCCATGTCGATAGCTCGACTCCCCATGCTCATCCACAATAACCTGCAGATGCGAAGGCAGAACAGCGAATGTACATGGCAAGGTTCCGCCGAATTCGCCGTCCAGGTTCAACTGTACACGGCTGTCGGTTTCCACGTGAATCTTGCTGCACAGGAAATGCATAACATGCGGATCATCCAATATCGGCTCGCCGCGCATGACCATTGTTGCAAGGCGAATGAATTCCGCCAGATTGCATTTGCGCAGAGCAAGCACATCGAATAGACCGTCGCTAGTGCTCGCATTCGGAGCAAGACGATCGAAGCCGGCAACGGAGTTGCTGTTGGCGATCAGGAACAGCATGAATTCCTCATCGAATTCTCCGATGCCCTCAGCGGTGATCTTCATCCGGGTTGGGTGAAGACTCGTGATCTTCTCCAGACCTTTCATATAATAAGCGAGCTGGCCGACCATGGTTTTAAGCTTGCTGGGCACTTCGTAGGTGAGCTCCGTCATTGACCCGCCGCCGGCAATGTTGATGAAATACCGGTTATTAGCCTGACCGACATCCACGGGTACCGTATAACGCCGAATCAGCAGGTCACAAGCGTCCTCCCACCGTCGCGGGATACCATGTGCCCGGGCAAAATCGTTCGTCGTACCCAAAGGCAATATTCCGAGTGCAGGCCTGTTCGCGTGAACGGACATTCCGTTCACGACTTCGTTCAACGTGCCGTCTCCGCCCGCGGAAATGACCATATCGAATCCGCGCTCTACGGCCTCGGACGCTGCCCGGATGGCATCCCCTTCTTGTTCCGTCGCATGGCATGACGTCTCGATACCGCCCCGCTCAAGCCGCTGCAATATCGCCGCAAGCCTGCGCTTCACTTCCTCCCGGCCGGAAGTGGGATTATATATAAGCCGGGCTCTTGTTATTTCCAAACCTGATCCCCTCTTTATCTTTCACTGCGTATCTATATCACGAATCCCTTTAACCAATCCGAAGCTTGCCTGCAAATCCAGTCTGCCACCCGCGGATGGGGCATGAAAGCTCTGCCGCTGTATCTGCAATCCAAGCCTTGCAACCGGCGGGGAATGACTTCCTTAGTAAAATACCCTTCGCTCAAAAACAAAGGTACGACAATTATATCACTCTGTGGACGTTTTTCCCGCAACTGCCGCCAACGCTCCGGCACCTGGTTCGGCAGCAGCATTGCTGTCTCAGCGAATGCGAAGCCTCCCCGTTCCCGCAGCTTATCCGCAAGCACAGTCATTCCCTGCTTCCAAGCTTCATGAAAACCCGGTTCTTCGCTCCCGTGTCCGATGAGCAGCAAGCTCTCGTCAGAAGGATTGCGCGACAGCTCTTGTATTCGTTCCGACAATACATCCACAACTTCAGGCGAATCGTCCATCGGCTTACCGTAGGTTAACGGCACTTGCACTCTGAACCGCTGCAAATCCGTATCCGTATTCGAACGCGCGGAAGCGCCCAGCGCCCACCCGATTTCATCCACATGAGTGCTGCCTGAGGACGAGAATAACGGGACTGCCAGTATGTGAGTAACACCGGCGGCCTCAAGCCGGTCGATCCCGTCCTGGATTAGCCGGCCTTCAACCAGCTCGAGGAAAGCAGCTTCAACAGGGATGCTGTCAGCACCCGGCACTATATGTTTAGCAGCAGACAATGCCGAATGAGCGGCGCCGACCGTCTCATCAACGAGTGACACCCAGCCCGGTTCCCGCGAGCCGTGGCTGATAACCAGAATGCCTGGCTTCCGCACACCCGTTCCTCCTGTCTTGTGCATCCGTTCACGCTTTATCATTCATGCTAGCGAAACCGCAAGCCAATGTCAACGGCGGCGAAACCACCTATATCCGCAAAACAAAAACCGCCGGGGTACCCCCCTGACGGCACGGACGCTTACCCTATGATGAATGCCTTACTTATCGTTTTGCGTAATTTCATTACCGAAACGACCGAGCCGCTCCAACGCAAGCTTGTATCCGTCATTACCGTAATTCAAGCAGCGTTTCACACGTGAGATTGTTGCCGTGCTCGCACCCGTCTCCGTCTCGATCTGGTTATACGTCTGGTTCTTACCCAGCATCCGGGCAACCTCGAGTCGTTGCGACAAAGATTGAATCTCATTCACCGTACACAGATCGTCGAAAAACACGTAGCACTCTTCAACATTTTTCAAAGTAAGGATGGCTTGGAATAATTGATCGATCGACTTATCGTTCAGCTTCTTCAACTGCATGGAGGTTCCCATCCCTTCCTAACTCCGTAACTCTGTGACTTTATTGTACTTCGAGTCAGCGAATACTTCAAGCATTACCGTATTCACGCATCACCGGGGTAAAATGTGTTGATATAGGGCATTCGTCCATACTCCGTGCAGGCTCCTCTCATACCCTATTGGGAGAAAGGGTGTGACTTTACATGGACGAACAACATTCTCCTGCGCTGCATGGCTGGAATCCGGGACCCGGACAGGGTACTTACCCCGGAGTCGGCGGCGGGCCCGGCGGGTTTTCCGGCTTTGGGGATCCGTTCGGAGGCGGTCCTTCCGGCTTTGGGGGCTCGTTCGCCGGTCCCCCTGCTTTGGTTAACCCGACCGTAATACCAGCTTCCGGAGCCGGGGGGGCCGGAGGAGCCGGAGGTGTCGCAGCCTCCCTGCCGGGCAAACTCGCCGATGTGAAAGTTTTTATTGACCGCATGGGCGGTATCGACGGAGTAATAACCGGTATGACAAAATTCCACAAGTTCGTGACGACCATGCAGCAATTCGGACCAATCATCAAGCTGTTCATGAGCAAGGGCAAAAGCAAGGTGTCTTCGGTCAAATCCCCCTCCAAGCAGGTGCGGCACCGCAAATCAAGACCCCATGTCAGCCCCAAGGTACGCTCGCGCAGCCACGGAGCGGCATCGAGGAGGAGACGTTGACACAAAATAAAGGCCTGAAAGCGGACGTTTTTCCGCTTCAGGCCTCGCTTTTTATCTCTCGTACTCTAGAAAAGGGTCCGGTATGCGGATGAGATGCGCTTCCGCATCACTCACACCGACGTACATAGATGCCGTTCCGTCGTTGTGCCTGACAAGTCCTCCGCTGAAGATGACATCCTCCAAGTCGGGACGTTTGGCCGGGCCGTCGGGAAACATTCTCCGCGACGCAATCAATTTGATCGGACTGTAACGGTGCTCCACCGGGTCATATGCGAATGTCATCGGATAATAATGCCGGATATTATTGTTTTCCATGCGGGCGATATGACCCAACACGCCGATCCTGCCGTCTGCGAGCATATGCGCTTCGTTGGCGCCGCCCCATTCGTCGGGCAGAAATTGATGCCGTAACAGCTGCGCCGAATCGATCTTGTCCTCTGTTAATTCATCCAGCGACCCGATCTCCACATAACCGATCATGGCGCGGGCATCATCGACCATCATCGGACGGGTGAACACCCCGATGCGCCCATTCTTAAGATCAACCATCCGGATATCCTTCATCGTCATGGGACCTTTGGCGAACGGCTTGAGCTCGGCAATCGAAGAGCCCCGATAGAATATCGTGCTCCAGCCGGTTACGAAATGAACGTCTTCTTCGTCGAAATACACTTGCACGCCGCCGAATACCAGTTCTCCGCCGATGAAGGCGAAGAAAGGGTCTTGGAGCTCGAACACCGGTGCGCCTTCTCTTGGCACCCATTTGCCGCCTCGTTCGACGAAGAACATCACTTCGGAAGCTTCCTTGTCCCGGTCTTCGACTCGCCCGGCAATCACCCATTCCCCATTATCCATGAACGGTGCCGTAATATTATAAACATCGCGTGTTCCGACGCCTGTGAAAATCATTTTTTTTTCCGCGGGACCGGTAGTCCGACAATTCAAATTCCTTCAACAGATCGACGCATGATTTCGCCTGTTGCGAAAATGTAAGCATGTATGCCCTCCAAACTAAAAAGAAAATCGCAAATCCGCTACTCCAAAATAACTTTCACGGACCGTGATGACTATAGGTACAAGCGACCATTTTTCCTTAAAAAAATGTACCCTTTTTAGAGAAGGAACAAACTGAGGACGTAATAGCATAGCGCAGCCAGAATGGAAACCGCGGGAATCGTAATGACCCAGGTCAGAACGATTCTTCCTGCCATACCCCACCTGACAGCGGAAAATTTCTTGGCGGATCCCACGCCGAGAATGGACGATGTGATGACGTGCGTGGTACTAACCGGAAGCCCGGTGAGCGTAGCGCCCAGAATAACGGAAGCCGATCCCAAATCCGCGGAAAAGCCGTTAATCGGTTCTATTTTGAATATTTTGGTTCCCATCGTTTTAATGATTTTCCATCCGCCTACGGAAGTTCCCAAAGCCATTGCAAGAGCGGCAGCAATCTTAACCCAGAGAGGAATATCCATGTCCGTCTGAACCTTGGCCGCCACCAGCGCGAGCGTAATGATTCCCATCGCCTTTTGCGCGTCGTTCGTTCCATGCGAGAACGCTTGGAAAGCTGCCGTCAGAACCTGCCCGCCGCGGAACGCTTTGTTCAATTGATGGGGGCTTGCATTGGCAAATATCTGCTTGAGAATAAACATGATAACGAAGCCGATCGCAAAAGCGATAAACGGTGAAAGAATGAGCCCTTTAACGACACTTGTAAAACCTTCAGGATCGATGCCTCCCCAGCCTAGAGCGGCAACGCCTGCTCCTGCCAGCGCCCCAATGAGAGCATGGGACGATGAAGAAGGAATCCCGAACCACCACGTGATCAGGTTCCAAATAATGGCCGCACACAAAGTCGCGATAACGATCGTCAAGCCTTGTTCAGGCACTTCAAGCTTGAAAGGATTCACGATCTTCTCGCCGACTGTCTTGGCTACGCCGGTGAACATAAGCGCTCCGACCAGGTTCATGACCGCCGCAAGGATAATGGCTCTGCGAGGCGTAAGCGCGCGCGTCGACACCGACGTGGCGATGGCGTTAGCCGTATCGTGAAACCCGTTAATGAAGTCAAAGCCGAGCGCAAGCACTACGATAACAACAACTAACCACATGATATAATCCATTGTATTCTGTTCAGTCCCCGCCCGCGCCGATTAAGAATTGCGCATGATTATGGATTGCAGCGTGTTGGCGACATCCTCACAGGAGTCTGTCGTTTCTTCAAGTCTTTCATACACTTCTTTGTATTTGATCAACTCGATCGGATCCTTAACGTTCTGGAACAAACTCTTGATACCTTGGCGCAGCAGATCGTCGCCTTCGTTCTCAAGCTCGTTGAGCTTCACGCAGTGCGGCTGAATAGCGAGCAGCTTCTTCTGCGTCAGCAAGTACACCGCGGATTTGATTTCAATGGCACTGCGGCGCAGCACATCACCGAATTTACGGATAATAGGATCTGTCTTTGTAAGTTGGTACATATCGAACCGCGATGCACAAGCCTCTATTCCGTCCAGAACGTCATCCAGCTTCTTGATGAGATCCATTATATCTTCCCGTTCGATCGGGGTTATGAAAGTTTTGTTAAGCTCTGTCAAAATAACATGAGTAAACCTGTCGCCCTGATGCTCGAACTCCTTCATTTCTTTGGTGAATGCAGCGACATCCGGCAAGTCGGCGTTCACAGCCGTTGCAAAGCGGTCTACCGCTTCTGTGATGACATCTGCCATCTGTTCGAGCGTTTTAAAAAAAATGTCTTTTTTTCGGAACACGGATAGCCCTTCTTTCCCGATTAGATGACTTGTTTACAGAAAACCCTGACTTTCGAACCATCCTATATTATCACAGGCAGGACAACTATGGTATAGGTGCCAGATCTCACATGCAACATTTTTTTAATGTACCCGCAGCGTATATTTGATAACCAATATTGATGTTAATGATACGTGAGATGCTCGGTCAACGGCTCCGAATCCGGCACCACATGATAGTAAGTGACGCCCGGCAGGAAAGGCAGTTCCTTCCCGTTCTTCATCAGACGGACGACGTCGCCTTCACGATGCTCCCACTGACATGGGATCGCTTTACCGTTCTGCATCAGAACCGCTTCGCCGCCGCTCTTCATATCGACTTCCAGACGGCCCTTGTCATCTTGTATGACGTGTTTGGTCGACAAAACGACGAGATTAGCGGCAGTCAGCTGCTCGTTATTGTTCTTGTCGATGTGAGGCTTTCCGTTGATGGATCTCGCGTATACGGCTTTGGAGCTGTCGTACGTGTAGGATACCTTGTAATCGGCCTGCAAAAATTTGATTTCGACTTGGGTCGCCGCAGGCGCATTCATCAATTCCGGCGGCTGCTTGTCAAAGTTCAGCTCCGGCATGACGGCTGTGTTCGCGTATTTGCGTTTCTCCGCTCCGGCCCGCAGTTTCTCCAAAGTGGAATAAACATTGTGCGGAGCCTTGCGCGACTTGTCTCTATAAAAAAACTGCCCGGCATTCGTGATTTCATCCAGGTCTTCCTTGTGCTGCCGCTGCAGGATGGCGAAGCGTCGTTGCTTGCACCCGCATGAACGAGCACCCCGCTGTAGAACTCGCCTACTTCAATGAAATAGGGACGAATGCTGCGAATCGGTCCGATCGGGTCCGTGAATTCCTTGCTCTGGAAAACCGCGACAAAACGCGTTATACCGCCCTCGGCAAGCAGCTCCCACACGGTATCGGCCTGCGTCATGCCTGACTGCGGGCGCGCTTTGGAAAAGTTGTTGATCATGACGGAAAATGGCCGGTTGTTCACTTCTTGCTCGACGGGCTGTCCGGTTAATGGAGCGAGGAAAGATACTGTCGGCGCGGGTGTTTCACTATGGGATGCGGAACTGCTCGGAGTGGAAGATGGACTAGAAGATGCCTGAGCGGGCCTGTTCTGAGATTCGGAACCGCATGCGGTCACTGCGGTTAAACTGAGCGCTAACGTAAATACAGCTAACTTCTTAAAACTCGAGTATTGCTTCAATACGACAATCCCTCCGTAAACTTTCATATATTCTCTCCCATTAAAACACATGTTGTACAGCTTGTCTTGGTACCTTCGACATATGTAAAAGCACACAGCAAAAAACCGCCAAAGCCCGGGCTCTAGCGGATTATTGTGCGCTTATTCGGCATTTAGATGCTCCAATGCTGCCAGTCTTGCTGCCGTTGCCGGTGGCTGCCCAGCCACTCCAGCGTCGATTGTATCAATTCTTCTTTATGTTTGCCGTGGGTGTAGGTATGGTCCGCTTGAAAAATGATGTTCTTATCACAATGTCCCTCGCCCCGCTGCCAGAACGTTTTTTCTAATAAGAAGCTGTAATCCGGAGGTACCGCATCATCCGATGTGCCGTGAGCGATAAACACGTCTCCAAGAAACTTCGAAGCTTGTTGGAACGGCTGATGCTCTTGCAGAGACTCGAAAAACGGAGGCTTCAACCGGTACCCCTGGTAATCGGCCTCGCCTTTGCTAATCGTCTCATCATAGATATCGCGGCCTACAATTCTTACGAGATCCGCAAAAGGATACCCTACCGGCGACCACAACGCCAGCGATTTTACCCGCCGATCCTTCGCCGCCGTCAGCAGAGCAACCGCCCCGCCCAAACTGTGTCCCAGCAGCGTAACTCTGCACGGATCAACACAGTCCAGACTCAATCCATAATCGAGCACTGAACGCGTCTGTGCCATCATCGAATCTATGCCATGATCGCCGTACACCCCTTGACTCTCGCCGCAACCCGCGTAGTCGAAGCGGATCACGAGATAGCCTTGTTCTGCCATTTGTCTGGCCGCAAGCACAAAAAGTCGATTAACCCCGACCCGGCTGCCCACAAACCCATGGCAAATGACGATCAACGGCATTTTTTGTTCCGGTGTATGACCTTCCTGCGAAGGATAGTGAATGGTGGCTGCAAGGGCTAAGTCCTCGTGTCTGATCGTGAATGGTCTTTCCATGGCAAGGCCCCCCTCAAGATGTTATTCCCATTAATTCCGATGTAATTAGTATGAATTAAGAATAACATCGGTGGGAGGCTTCTGTCAACTTGGGTGCCTGCCTGGTAAGTGACAGGATTATCGGTGGTTAGATCCGGGCGGGCATTGGTTATTGCAGAGCCTTCGCGGCAATGTCGGTACGATTTTGCTTTCCAAGGAACACGATGCGTTCAGCGGCGCGATAGGCTTGCTTGCGAGCTTCGGTCAGGTCGGCACCGAGGCCGACAATTCCCAGCACGCGTCCGCCGTTAGTCACGATGTTCCCGTTGGCCACTGCCGTTCCAGCGTGGAAAATGAGAGCATCGTTCACTTGTTGCAGCCCTTCGATTACGCGGCCTTTAGGGTAACTACCGGGATAGCCTTCGGAGGCGAGCACCACGCACACGGCAGCTTCCTCACTCCAAGTAATATCGATTTCGTTAAGAGTTCCGTGTAATGAGGCTAGGATGATATCCAGCAGGTCCGTCTTGAGTCGCGGCAGTACCACCTGGGTTTCCGGATCTCCGAAACGCGCATTGAATTCGATCGTTCTCGGTCCTTCTTTGGTTATCATCAACCCGGCAAAAAGCACTCCGCGGAACGGACGGCCTTCGGCCACCATTGCGCGTGCCGTCGGTTTAATGATGTTCTCTGTGGACTCGTCGATGATCGATTGCGGAATGTGTGGTAGCGGCGAATAGGTGCCCATGCCGCCTGTATTCGGGCCTTTGTCTCCGTCGAATACCGGCTTATGATCCTGCGCCGGTGCCATCGCCCGAACCGTTTCCCCATCAACGAAGGCCAGAATGGACATCTCCTGCCCCTCCAGGAATTGTTCGATCACCACTTTATCCCCTGCGGCGCCAAAGGACTTGTCCACCATTGTTTCCTGCAAGGCCTTATTGGCTTCCTCCCGGGTATAGCATACCGTTACTCCTTTGCCGGCGGCCAACCCGTCCGCTTTAATGACGATAGGCAGCGTTTGCCGATCCAGATACTTTTGCGCCGCTTGGTAGTCTGTGAACGTCTCGTATTGAGCAGTCGGAATATTGTATTTGCGTAGCAGGTTCTTCATGAAGATTTTGCTGCCTTCGATCTCCGCGGCATTCTTGCGCGGGCCATAGATGGGAATGTGCGCAGCTCGAACTCGTCCACAATACCCGCCGCCAACGGATCGTCGGGTCCTACAACCACGAGATCGATCGCCGTATCCTTCGCAAATTGTACCAACCTGCCGAATTCCATCTCGCCGATATCTACATTTTCAGCCAGCTGAGCCGTTCCGGCATTGCCGGGCGCACAATAAATCCGCCGCACCTTCTCACTCCGTTTCAGCGCCCAGATAATCGCATGCTCGCGCCCGCCCCGCCCGATGACGAGTATGTTCAAGATGGCTTCCTCCCTTGCTTTCACTGTCTTGATGGCTTACAAAATTAAGTCGCTCAGAATTCCGCACACTCTGCCGATGCTCTTTTGCCGATATCCCTGTCGCTCAGAATCCCGCACGCTCTGCCGCGGCTGAGCGAAGGGGATATCGAGCAAAGGCCGCAAAAACACGAGTTAGTGTTTGAAGTGGCGCACACCGGTGAGCACCATAGCGATGTTGTTGGCGTTCGCGACTGCGATGGATTCTTCGTCTTTGATGGAGCCGCCCGGCTGAATGACAGCCGTGATGCCCGCTTTGGCGGCCAACTCGAGCGTGTCGCCCATGGGGAAGAATGCGTCGGAAGCGAGCACTGCGCCTCGCGCTTTGTCTCCCGCCTGCTCGATGGCGATGCGGGCTGCGCCGACGCGGTTCATCTGTCCTGCACCCACGCCGATCGTCATGTTGTCCCGGGCAAGAAGGATCGCGTTTGACTTCACATGCTTAACGACCTTCCAGCTGAACAGCAGCTGCTTCAGCTCTTCCTCGCTCGGAGCGCGGTTCGTTACAACCTTCAGGTCGGCAGCGGTCAAGCTGTGCACATCGCTTTGCTGTACGAGCATGCCGCCTTCAACGCTGGTGATCAGCCACTCGGAACGGCGCTGCCCCGCGGATGCCAGATCGCCGATACGCAGCAGGCGGATATTCTTTTTGCGCTGCAAGATTTCCAAAGCAGCCGGCTCGAAGTCCGGCGCAATGACGATTTCGAGGAAAATATCGTTCAAGCGTGCGGCAGTCTCCGCTCCGATCGTCCGATTGGCAGCAACGATGCCGCCGAAGATCGAAGTGGGATCAGCCTCATAGGCTTTCACATACGCTTCGTCAATGTCCCGGCCAATGCCGACGCCGCAGGGATTCATATGCTTGACCGCGACCACCGCCGGCTCGTCAAACTCTTTAACGATTGCCAGCGCCGCATTCGCGTCATTGATGTTATTGTAGGAAAGCTCCTTGCCGTGGAGCTGCTCCGCTGTCGTAATGTTTCCCGCAGAGGCCAGAGGCTTCCGGTAAAACGCCGCTTTCTGATGCGGGTTCTCTCCATAGCGGAGATCCTGCACTTTCTCGTAAGTGACGGTCAAGCTCTCAGGCAGCGGGTTCTCCAACTGCTCGGCAAAATAATCCGAGATCAGCGCATCATACGCGGAAGTGTGACGGAACACTTTGGCGGCCAGCCGTTTCCGGGTGTCCAAACCGGTATCCCCATCCCGCCGCAATTCTTCGAGCACACCGGCATAATCGCCCGCGTCTACCACTACAGTTACGAACGCGTGGTTTTTGGCCGCGGAACGGAGCATGGTCGGCCCGCCGATGTCGATATTCTCGATTGCATGTTCATAGCTCACATCCGGTTTCGATACCGTTTCTTTAAAAGGATATAAGTTCACGACCACAAGGTCGATATAGTCAAGGCCAAGTTGCTGCATTTGCTTCACATGCTCGGGTTCGTTACGAACGGCGAGCAGGCCGCTGTGTACGGCCGGATGCAGCGTTTTGACGCGTCCATCGAGAATTTCTGGAAATCCGGTAACCTCGGAAATGCCGATGACCGGCACGTTTTCCTTTTCCAGCAGCGTCTTGGTGCCGCCGGTTGAAATGATTTGTACACCCTGCTGCGCCAGCTCCCGGCAAAACTCTACAATCCCGGTCTTGTCCGATACGCTGACCAAAGCTCTTTTGATTGCCACAAATCCCACTCCGTTCGCTATCAATTTGTGATCGTTACCTTGCGTCCGGTGACGGACACCTGTCCTTCGGCAATCCAGCCTACCACCTTGGGCAAAAGCTCGTGCTCCACTCGATGAATGCGTGCTGCCAATGTTTCCTCTGAATCATTTTCCTCAACTTCAACAGCGTGTTGCGCGATAATCGGTCCCGTATCCATGCCTCCATCCACGAAATGAACGGTGACACCGGTTATTTTCACACCATATTCCAAAGCCTGTCCGATACCATTGATGCCCGGAAAAACAGGAAGTAATGAGGGATGAATATTAATCATGCGCCCGCAGTAAGGCTCCACCAGGACGTCGGTGATAATTCGCATATAACCTGCCAAAACAATGAGATCGATTCGCTCACGTTCAAGCTTAGCGACAATTTCCCGCTCATAGTCTTCACGCGATGAATAGTCTTTGGGGCGGAACGTATAGGTTTCGATGTTAAAATGTTTCGCACGCTCCAGCACGTACGCGGACGGTTTGTCGCACACGACGAGTTCAATCGACGCGTTGATGCCCGTATCTCGTATGGCCTCGGCAAGCGCTTGAAAGTTGCTTCCGCTGCCGGAAGCGAACACAGCAATCCGCAAAGATGCGGTCATGGCAATTCCACACCCTCGAATGTCACAACTCGGCTGCCGTCTGTAACCGTACCGATCCGATATGCCTGCTCTCCCTGCTCCCGGGCTGCTGTCAATACTTGCTCAGCTTGCTCTTCAGGAACGACAAGCACCATGCCGATGCCCATGTTGAAAGTCGTAAACATGTCCCGATCGGAGATGCCGCCGGCTTGCTGCATCAGGCTGAAGATCGGAAGGACCGGCCATGCGCCGCGTTTGATGTCCACGTTCACGCCTTCGGGCAGCACGCGTGGTATATTTTCGATAAAGCCGCCGCCTGTAATATGCGCCATTCCTTTTACCGTAACCTTCTCCAGAAGCCGGAGAATTTGCTTCACATAGATGCGGGTCGGCTCGAGCAAAGTGTCGCCTAATGTCTTGCCTTTAAGCTCGGCAGGCGTCTCCGTCAAAGCATACCCTTTCTGTTCCAGCAGCAGCTTGCGCACCAGGGAAAATCCATTGGAGTGAACGCCGCTTGAAGCCAAGCCGATAACCGCATCTCCTCGCTGAATCGAGGACCCGTCGATCACTTTGGGACGGTCTACGATGCCTACCGTAAATCCGGCGATATCGTACTCACCGTCCTGGTACATGCCCGGCATCTCGGCCGTTTCTCCGCCGATCAACGCGCAGCCGGCTTGTTCGCACCCGTCGGCCACACCTTTGACGATGGCTTCGATTTTCTCAGGCACGAGCTTGCCGCAAGCCAGATAGTCGAGGAAAAAGAGCGGCTCGGCTCCGGTTACGACGACATCGTTCACGCACATGGCGACGGCGTCGATGCCGATGGTGTCGTGCTTGTCCATGGCGAACGCGAGCTTCAGCTTGGTGCCGACACCGTCCGTGCCGCTGACCAGCACAGGCTCCTCATACTTGTCCTTGTTCAGGCTGAAAAGCCCGCCGAAACCGCCGAGCCCTGTGAGCACTTCGGGGCGGAAGGTCTTTTGGACGTGTTTTTTCATCCGGTCGACGGCTTCGTTGCCTGCGGCTATGTCGACGCCGGCTTGTTTGTATGCTTCGGACATTTTACGGATCAACTCCCTTTTCCGTTGCGCTGTAAATGCGGCTCCGTGAGCACCATCGGCTTCCACCGCTGTTGTATTCACGTGACCTGATTGATTGGCTGGAGGGGGTCACGTGAATACAAAGGCGGCCGTTTCACTTTCCACCCGATGGTGCTCCCTCCGCCGCTTGCTGGCACATCATCTCATTGTAAAACCACACGCATAAACGGCGTCGCCAAGATTGGCAACTCGTTAATTTTATATTCGTTAGTCGCAGCCGCAGGTGATTTTGGCGTCTGGGAAATCTACGGGGGTCGGGTAGTCACGGTCGAAGCAGCCCATACATAGGCCGCGGTTGATTTCGCCATCGTGACCGCCGATTGCTTCGACTAGACCTGGCTTGCTCAGGAAGTAGAGAGAGTCCGCGTTGATGGCTTGGCGGATTTGCTCGACTGTCTTGCTGGATGCAATCAGGTCATCCGTGTTCGGCGTGTCGATGCCGTAGTAGCAGGGATTCATGAACGGAGGCGACGTGATGCGCACATGCACCTCGAGGGCGCCGGCTTCGCGTAGCAGATTCACGATCCGCAGCGAAGTCGTTCCGCGCACGATGGAATCGTCGATCATGACGACTTTTTTCCCTTCCACGACTTTGCGCACGGCGGACAGCTTCATTTTGACCCCTTTTTCACGCAGCTCTTGGGAGGGCTGGATGAAAGTACGGCCAGTATACTTGTTCTTAATAAGTCCGAGCTCGTACGGAATGCCTGTTTGCTCCGCGTAGCCGATCGCGGCCGAGATGCTGGAATCCGGCACACCCGTAACAATATCCGCATCGATAAAAGACTCCTGAGCCAGTCGCTGGCCCATCCTTTTGCGCGAAGAGTGCAGGTTGATTCCGTTGATGTCGCTGTCCGGGCGGGCAAAATAAATGTATTCCATCGCGCACACAGCCCGGCGTTCCATCTGCGCAAACCTCTCTTCATGCAGTCCGTTCTGATCGAGCACCAGCAGCTCGCCAGGCTGTACATCGCGCACATATTGCGCACCGATCGTCTCAAGCGCGCACGATTCGGATGCGAAAATGTATGCTTCACCCAGCCGGCCCATGACAAGCGGACGAAGGCCGTGCGGGTCACAGGCTGCAATCAGCCGGTCTTTGGTCAGAATCAAAAAAGCGAAGCCCCCGATCAGCCTTGAGAAAGCATCCTTCACCGCCTCGACCAAATCCTTCGGCGAGCGCGCGATCAGATGCGCAATGACTTCGGTGTCGCTGCTCGTCTGAAAAAATCGAGCCGCTGTCCTCCAGCTCCTTGCGTATAGAAGGCTCGTTCACGAGATTGCCGTTCGTGGCAACCGCCAGGTCGCCGCCGCGGTATTTGAAGACGAGCGGCTGCGCATTCGCAAGCTGGCTTGCGCCGGACGTCGAATACCGGACGTGGCCGATCGCCCGATCGCCCGTCAATGCTTCCAGGCGGTCGCGCTCGAACACTTCTTTCACAAGGCCCATTCCGCGATGATAGTGGAACGCTTCCTTGTCCGACGTGCAGATTCCGCAGCTTTCCTCACCCCGATGCTGCAGCGCATGCAAACCGTAGTAAGACAAGCTGGCGGCATCGGGATGGCCGAACACGCCGAACACGCCGCACTCCTCTTTTAATTTGTCAAATATAGAGTCGCGGCCGCCGGCGCCCTCGTTGTAATAGTCTCCGGTCCAGAAGCGTTCCACTGCCATCCCCCCGTTCGCTGATCTCGCTGTCATTACCCGTTACCGTTCATTCGGCTGGCAATTGCGTTCTTCCACTCATGGCGCAGCTCGGCAACCGAAGCATCAATCTCGGTGTGCCCGCCGACCGTAATGTTCAGCCGGTCACCGCCCACCGTGCCCATCCGCTGTACGGGAACCCCTGCGGCAGACACCGCCGAGAACAGCGCATCCGCTTGATCCGGCTTGGCTGTCAGCAGGATACGCGATTGCGATTCGCTGAACAGTGCGAGATCCGCGCGCAGATTGGTCGTAAAGTTGACATCCGCACCAAGCCCACGTCCGAAACAGGATTCGGCGAGCGCAGCCGCCAAGCCGCCTTCGGATAAATCGTGCGCGGAGGCTGCGAGCCCCTGCTGGATTACGTTAAGGACCGTTTTTTGCAGCTGAAGCTCGGTTTCAAGATCCAATTCCGGAGGCCGGCCTTCCGCAACATGGAACATCACATGCTGCAGCTCACTGCCACCGATTTCCGCTTTTGTTTCTCCAAGGAGGAAAATAACGTCTCCCTCGGCTTTGAACTCTTGCGTCGTAATATGATCGATATCGTGAACAAGGCCGACCATGCCGACAACCGGCGTCGGATAGATGGCGCCTTTGGCATTCTCATTGTAAAGGGACACGTTGCCGCCGATGACCGGAGTTTCCATTACGCGGCACGCTTCAGCCATGCCGTCTACCGCTTTTTCCATTTGCCAGAACACTTCCGGTTTCTCGGGACTTCCGAAGTTCAGATTGTCCGTGATCGCCAGAGGCTCGCCTCCGGAGCAGACGATGTTGCGTCCCGCTTCAGCTACCGCTATGCGGCCGCCCACTTCGGGATCCAAGTACACATAACGTCCGTTGCAATCCGTAGTCATAGCCAAAGCTTTGCGGGTTCCGCGAATCGTAACGACGGCCGCATCGGAGCCCGGGCGCACCGCCGTTGATGTCCGGACCATGTAGTCATATTGGTTGTAAACCCACTCTTTGCTCGCAAGCGACGGTGAACCGAGCACTTTTTTCAGCGCATCGTTCAAGTCGAGCACTTGCTCGTAGCTGTTCGTATCGATCGAACGATTTTTCAAATAGTATTCCGGCACTTGGGAAGGTTTATGGTACACCGGGCAGTCGTCGACCAGCGCATGCACCGGCATGTCGCCGACCATCTCGCCTTTGTGGAACAGCTTCAGCCGTCCGTCATCGGACACTTTGCCCACCTTCGCACAGTGCAGTCCCCATCGCTCAAAGATGGCCTTGGCTTGCGCTTCATGCTGCGGTTCGCAAACGAACAGCATCCGCTCCTGCGACTCGGAAAGCATCATCTCATACGCCGTCATGCCCTCTTCCCGCTGCGGAACCTCGTCGAGATAAAGCTCCATGCCGTTGCCCGCTTTGCTCGCCATCTCGGCGCTGGAGCACGTAAGACCCGCTGCTCCCATATCCTGAATGCCTAGAACGATGCCGGAGTCGATCAGTTCCAGCGTCGCTTCCATTACAAGCTTCTCCATGAACGCATCGCCGACCTGTACAGCCGAGCGCCTGGCTTCCGATTCCGCGGTTAAATCCTCAGATGCAAATGTGGCACCGTGAATTCCGTCTCGGCCCGTTGCCGGACCGACGTAGAACACCGGATTGCCGATACCTTTGGCGACGCCGCGTTGGATTTTGTCATGGTCGATGAGCCCGACGCACATGGCGTTAACGAGAGGATTTCCCTCATAAGCCTCATCGAACATCACTTCGCCGGCAACCGTCGGTATGCCGATACAATTGCCGTAGCCCGCGATCCCGCTGACCACATGCTCGAACAAGTAACGTACCCGCTCATTTTCCAGACGGCCGAAACGCAGGGAATTGAGCAATGCCACGGGGCGCGCACCCATGGAGAAAATATCGCGAATGATGCCGCCTACACCGGTTGCCGCGCCTTGGTACGGCTCTACCGCCGACGGGTGGTTGTGAGATTCGATTTTGAAAACAACGGCTTGGTTATCGCCGATATCGACGATCCCTGCTCCCTCACCGGGACCCATCAACACGCGAGGACCTGTAACCGGAAAACGTCTAAGCAGCGGTTTCGAGTTTTTGTACGCACAATGCTCCGACCACATGACGCTGAATACTCCGATTTCCGTGTAGTTCGGAAGACGTCCCATAAAGCCGCAGATCAGCTCGTATTCTTTGTCGGATACGCCGAATTGCTTGTATATCTTCTGCTCGGCAATCTGCTCTGCAGTCGGTTCTTTAGCGGACACTAGCTGCGCCATGACGTTCCCTCCAAGCATTGAGTACTGACGTGAACATACGCGCGCCGTCCTCGGAACCGAGCAGCTCATGCACAGCCCGCTCCGGATGCGGCATCATGCCGACCACGTTACCCTCTTTATTGCAGACACCGGCGATGTTATCGACCGAACCGTTCGGATTTTCACCTGCATAGCGGAAAACGATCTGGTTATCGGCTTTTAACTGCGCCAGCGTCTCATCATCTACATAATAGCTGCCTTCGCCATGAGCGATGGGGATATCGATCATTTCACCCGCACGGTAAGCGCGCGTAAACGCAGTAGAATTGTTCTCGACGATCAAGTCAGCGGAGTGGCACCGGAATTTGAGCGAGTTGTTACGAATAAGCGCCCCAGGCAGGAGCCGTGCTTCCGTTAGAATCTGAAATCCGTTGCAGATGCCGAGAATGAATTTGCCCGCCTCTGCCGCCTTCCTAACTTCAGCCATCACAGGAGCGAACTGGGCGATCGCGCCGCAGCGCAAGTAATCCCCATAGGAGAATCCCCCGGGTATGAGAATCGCATCATATTGAGACAAATCGGTGGCCGTGTGAAAAACATAGTCAACAGGCTGTCCGATCGTATCTTCCACCGCTTTGAAGCAGTCGATGTCGCAGTTGGACGCCGGGAATACCAGAACCGCAAAATTCATCAGCCATCAGCCCTCCAATTCATAGCGATAGTCTTCGATGACCGTGTTCGCCAGCAGCTTCTCGCACATGGCGATCAGGCGTTGTTCCCCTTCGTTCCGATCGGCCGTATCCAGTTCGATTTCCATATATTTACCGATTCTCACTTTGCCGACTTCAGCGAAGCCCATCGTATGCAGCGCGCCTTGCACCGCGTTGCCCTGCGGGTCCAGCACGTTTTCTTTGATCGTCACAAAAACCTTTGCCTTCATGAGTTCTCCTCCCGGCCGGTCAACCGGCGATAGATTTCCTGGTATCTAGACGTGGCAGCGGCGACGACTTCCGGAGGAAGCGTTGGCGGCGGGCTGTTCTTGTCCCAGTCCGAACCCGCCAGGTATGCGCGCACCGGTTCCTTGTCCATGCTGTCGATTTCGATGTCGAGCGCGTAGTTTTCCTGTGCCCAGAATCGCGAGGAATCCGGGGTGAACAGTTCGTCTATTAGAATCATCTCTGAACCAATGAGTCCGAATTCAAACTTGCAATCGGCGAGAATGATGCCGCGTTTCGCGCAGAAGTCCCGGCCGAAGTGATAAAGCTTCAAGCTTCGGTCCCACAGCTCGTCCGCCAGCTTAGGGCCGATCCGCCTCACCAGTTCCCCGAACGAGATGTCCTCGTCATGGCCGACGTCGTTTTTGCCTGCCGGTGTGAAAATGGGTTTTGCCAGCTTGGCGTTCTTGCGCAGGCCTGACGGGAGCATTATCCCGTTTACCTGTCCGTTTTTTTCATATTGCCGCCATCCGCCGCCTGTAATATAGCCGCGTACCACGCACTCGACATCGATGCGTTTCGCTTTACGGCTGATCATGACGCGTCCGGCCAGCTTCTCGGGATCCGATATCAAATCTCCCAACTTGGAGACATCCGTATGAATGACATGGTTCGGCTGAAGTGCCGCCGTCTGCTTGAACCAAAAGGAACTGAGCCCGTTCAGCACCGTACCTTTGCCCGGCACGGGAGGATCCAGCACATAATCGAATGCCGAGATCCGATCCGTGACGACGATCAACAGCTCGTCGCCGAGATCGTACAGCTCCCGGACTTTACCTTTATGAATGAGCGGGGCGTTAACGAGCCCTTGGGCCGTAGCCAATGCATGAGTGGTCATCTGTGTCTCCTTCTCCCGGCGCCTCGGACCAGACCGGTTTTTACTTCAATCCCAGTCGATCGAAAATCGTATTTACGTGCTTCAGATGCCAAGTCGGATCAAAGCAATCGGCGATTTCACCAGCAGACAGCAGAGCAGTGATTTCAGGCGTGGCACTCACAATATCCCGGAAATCGCGCTGTTCCTCCCATGCCTGCATGGCACGCGGTTGAACCGTGTCGTATGCTTGCTCGCGGCTCATGCCTTTGTCGATCAGCTTCGTCATGACCCGGCCGGAAAACGGCACGTTATAGGTACGGCTCATGTTTCGCTTCATATTGTCCGGGAATACCGTCAGGTTCTTCACGATATTGCCGAAACGGTTCAACATATAGTTGAGGAGCATGGTGGCATCCGGCAAAATGACTCTTTCGGCGGAAGAATGCGAGATATCGCGTTCGTGCCACAGCGTGACGTTCTCATAGGCGGTGATCATATGCCCGCGAATGACGCGGGACAGGCCGCTGATGTTCTCGCTGCCGATCGGATTCCGCTTATGCGGCATGGCGGAGGAGCCTTTTTGCCCTTTGCCGAAAGGCTCCTCCACTTCGCGGAACTCGCTCTTCTGCAGAGCTCGGATTTCCGTCGCAAACTTGTCCAGCGAGGTTGCGATCAACGCGAGTGTTGCCATATACTCCGCATGACGGTCACGCTGCAGCGTCTGTGTCGAGATCGGAGCCGGAGAGATGCCCAGCTTGCGGCACACGAACTGCTCCACCGCCGGATCGATGTTGGCGTAGGTACCGACGGCTCCGGACATTTTGCCGAATTGAACGTTATCCGCTGCACGCAGAAACCGCTCCAGATTGCGCTTCATTTCCTCATGCCACAGGGCAAGCTTCAAGCCGAAGGTCGTCGGTTCCGCGTGCACCCCATGCGTGCGGCCCATCATCGGCGTATCTTTATAGCGGATCGCTTGCTCGCGAAGGATGGCGATGAAGTTCTCGATATCTTTTTTCAAAATTCGATTGGCTTGCAGCAGCAGATAGCCCATAGCCGTATCGACCACATCGGTGGAAGTTAATCCGTAGTGCACCCATTTGCGCTCGGGGCCGAGACTTTCGGAGACGGCGCGGGTGAACGCAATGACGTCATGGCGTGTCTCCTGTTCGATCTCGTAGATCCGATCGATATCGAACTTCGCGTTGCGACGAAGCGCCGCCGTGTCTTCATGCGGGATGTGCCCCAGCTCCGCCCACGCTTCGCAAGCGCACAACTCCACTTCCAGCCAAGCTTTGAATTTGTTCTCTTCCGTCCAGATCGCCCGCATCTCGGGCCGGCTGTAGCGTTCAATCATCGGTTGTTCAAGGCCTCCATATATCGGATTGGGACACCCACTCAAGCGCCGCTTCCACTGTGGGGGCGAGCACGTTGACGTGACCCATTTTACGTTTGTGTTTCACTTCGGCTTTGCCGTAAAGGTGAACCTTCGGTTCCACGCCGAGGCGCACAGCCGTTTCGTCGGCTGACCGCATCCAGCTCAGAAGCGCCGGCATGTGCTCTCCCAGCACGTTAACCATGACAACCGGCGTCAGCAACGCCGGATCGCCCAGCGGCAAATCGCAAATCGCGCGGATATGCTGCTCGAACTGTGACGTCCGGCACGCTTCCATCGTATAGTGGCCGGAATTGTGCGGTCTTGGCGCGAGCTCATTGACGTATAGCTCTCCGTCTGCCGTGACGAACATCTCAACGGCGATGAGTCCGACAACTTCGAGCGTCTCTGCAATGGAGAGCGCCAGCCTTTCGGCCTTAGCTCGAACGTCTTCGGTGATACGTGCAGGAACGATAGATAAATGCAATATATTATGAATGTGCACATTCTCTGCCGGAGTGAAGGTGCGAATCTCGCCGGAGGGCCGCCGCGCGGCAATAACGGATATCTCTTTTTCGAATGGAATGAATTTCTCAAGCACGAGCTCTGCGCCCGCAGCACCCGCCTCTTTCCAGGCCGGCTCGAGTTCGGCGTCGGTCCGCAAAACCCATTGCCCTTTGCCGTCATAGCCGCCGGTCGCGGTCTTCAATACCGCAGGCAATCCGAGTGAACGCACCGCGTTACGCAGCTCGTCCAATCCGGTGATCTCCATGTAAGGAGCAACCTGTGCGCCGGCGGCCTCGACCGCCCGTTTTTCCCGCAGGCGGTGCTGGGTCGTGTGCAGGAGTTTGCTTCCCTGCGGAACATACGATTCTGCCTCCAGCATTGCTGCCACACCCGCGTCTACATTTTCAAACTCATAGGTGATCACATCCGAGCGCCTGGCAAGCTCCCTCGCAGCCTCACGATCGTCATACTTCGCGACAATTTGCTCAGCTGTCTGACCGCAGGGTGAATCCGGAGTCGGATCAAGTGTGATGAATCGGTACCCCAGTCTGTTACCTGCATGTGCCAGCATTCGGCCCAATTGACCTCCGCCGAGTACACCGATCGTAGCTCCGGGCAAGATCGTTCTTTCGGGAACCGGGGACTCGCACCCCAGAGGACCGCAGGACAGCCCCTCTTCAAACAAACTCACCAGCTTTATTTGCTCACTCATGGCAGTTCTCCGTTGTCCAACACTTCTTGTGTGATTCGATCCCGGCGGGCGGTTACCCGGGCTTGCACGTCATGATCAAAGGCTCCAAGGATCTGCGCCGCAAGCAGGCCTGCATTGGTGGCGCCCGCCGCTCCGATTGCAACAGTTGCGACGGGGACGCCGCCCGGCATTTGCACGATGGACAGCAATGAATCCAGGCCGTTCAAACTGGCAGACTTCACGGGGACGCCGATTACGGGCAGTACAGTCTTCGCCGCAACCATTCCCGGGAGGTGCGCTGCGCCGCCCGCTCCGGCGATAATGACTTTCAATCCGCGGGAAGCAGCGGTTGCTGCATATTCGAACATCAGATCCGGCGTCCGATGCGCGGAAACGACTTTTTTCTCGTATGGGATGCCGAGCTCATCCAGTACCTCGCAAGCTTTTTTCATCGTTTCCCAGTCCGATGTACTGCCCATAATAACGCCCACGAGCGATGACATAGCCCCACCCTTCCCTGATACAATCTTTTGTCCGATAACCGATTCTCTCAAGCAAAAAGAACAAAAAAGGGCCGATGGGAGTACCGTAAGTATCCCCCAATCGACCCATAATCTCTCTGCAGCGACAGCGAATCAGCCGATCACACAATAGAAAAGCTCGAATTGGCGAACCATTCGCGCTCCCTATCTCACTGTCATTGGTGATTGCCGCGTAGTCCGGAAATTAAGGTTTCCGGGTAGAGACGTTCGGGCCGATTCCCGAGTATATACGCGCGTGACAACTTGCCAAGCATTCGACAAGAACAAGCTTCTTCATGCCTTTAAGTTTACCTTAGCAGAAAGAGCAATGTCAAACAAACACGAACACTTTTTGATTAAACAAATAATAATGTTCGGATTTAGACAAAAATAGAAAACCCCGCTCCATCGCCGCCATGCGGAAATAGAACGGGGGTTTGCGCTAAGATATTAGCCTTGGGAGCCGATAAAAGCGTAACGCAGCACGATTAAGATCGCGAGCAGCCACATCAGCCAGTGAACTTTGTATTTTCCTTTACCGAAGACATTCGCTGCCGTAGCCAATATGACATACGAGAAGATTCCTAACGAAATACCATTGGCGATGTTATAGGTGAAAGGCATGAAGACGATCGTAAGGAAAGCCGGGATTGCGATCGTGTAGTCTTCGAAATCAATTGCTTTGACTGCTTGCATCATCAGCAGGCCGACAATGATCAAGGCCGCCGCAGTAGCGGATCCCGGAATCAAGGCGACAATCGGAGCAAGGAACAGAGCGAGCAGGAACAATACGCCGGTCGTTACGGAAGTTAAGCCGCTGCGGCCGCCTGCAGCAACGCCTGCAGCACTTTCAATGTAAGCTGTTGTGGTGCTGGTTCCGAGCATTGCGCCGCCTGTGACAGCTACCGCATCCACAAGCATGGCCTTGCCGACGATTTTTTTGCCTTTTTGCTCGTCTTTCATGACTCCTGTACGGTTCGCAGTTCCGACGAGTGTCCCGAACGTGTCGAATAGTTCGACGAACGTAAAAGTAGCAACAATGGAGATGAGTCCCGTTGATAAGACGCCTTCCCAGTCAAAATTCATGAACTGAAGCTCGCTCAAGTTCGGAATCCATGGCGTATCGGCCGTATTGATGGTAGTGGGTACATAGTTAGATCCGAGCAGCATACCGATCAGCGTCGTACCCAAAATTCCGAACAGAATCGCGCCTTTTACACGGAGAACCATGAGCACCCCGATCAGGAACAGTCCGATTAACGCAAGCTGCACACCGGGATTGTCGAGCGAACCCATATGGAAAATCGTTTCAAAAAACGCTACGTCAGTAAACTTGCCTTTTGGAATATCGTTTAGCGCCTCAACTCCGACCGTAAGAAGACCGCTGTTCTTCAAACCGATGATTGTGATGAACAATCCGATACCGACCGTTATCGCATGCTTCAAGCCGTCAGGTACGGCCACAAGAAGCATTTGGCGGATGTGCGTGACCGTCAGGAGAATAAAGATCAGACCTGAGATAAAGACGGCAGTCAGCGCAATTTCAAACGTTACCGGATGACCCGTAGCGGATGAACTCAAGATGACGGATGCGAAGTAAGCGTTCAAGCCCATACCTGGAGCAAGTGCTACAGGGAAATTAACGAAAAGGCCCATTGCAATTGTGAAAATACCTGCCGCTAAAGCCGTTGCGAGAAATACGGGATACCATTCTCCGCCGGTGGCTCCCGATCCGAACGCAGTCAGTGTATTCGGATTTACGGATAAGATGTAGGCCATTGTCATGAAAGTGGTGATACCGGCCATAATCTCCGTGCGGACGTTCGATCCCAGTTCTTTCAGCTTAAAGAATCTTTCCATGATTTCAGCAAGCTCTCCCCTCAGTGTCTGTTCGTTATTAGTGTCAAACAAGACAAAACATACAAAAAACCTAGAAGAAAAAATCTCTTCTAGGTTCCGCTATTCAAGGAAAATTCATACTGCGAGACGGAGGTGCGCACCTCGCCCGGTATGTATTTTCACTTTCCGTAGACAGATCATTTGCGGTGACCTCGTAGAGACTCCCGGGCCAATTCCCGGGATTATACGAAAAGAGCTATTCAGTTGTTTGTCCTTTCTCATTCTAGGACTAGAGGCACCCTGTGTCAACGGTTTTTGCGAATATTCGAGTTTTTTCTGCAAGCATTGTTCGGAAAATCGGCAAATCCCTTACTCCCACTCGATCGTGGCGGGAGGCTTGGATGTGATGTCATACACGATCCGATTGACGTTGTCGACCTCGTTGACGATACGAGTAGAAATTCGTTCGAGCACGTCATAAGGGATACGCGCCCAGTCGGCCGTCATTCCATCGATGGAAGTGACTGCGCGAAGGCCTACCGTGTAAGAGTAGGTACGGCCGTCACCCATAACACCGACGCTTTTCATGTTGGGCAGCGCCGTGAAATACTGCCAAATTTCACGGTCGAGTCCGGCTTTCGCGATTTCATCGCGCAGGATCGCGTCGGACTCGCGTACAATGGTGAGCTTCTCTTCAGTAACCTCGCCCAGCACCCGGATCGCTAGACCCGGACCGGGGAAAGGCTGCCGCCACACAATGGCGTCGGGCAGTCCGCACTCTTCGCCAACCTTGCGGACCTCGTCCTTGAACAAAGCCTTCAGAGGCTCAATAAGCTTGAATTTGATATCCTTCGGAAGACCGCCTACATTGTGGTGTGACTTGATCGTCTGCGCTGTAGCCGTGCCGCTCTCAACGATATCGGTGTACAGCGTGCCTTGAGCCAAAAATGCAAAATCGTCGAATCGCGCCGATTCCTCCTCGAACACCCGGATGAACTCGGTTCCGATGATTTTACGCTTTTGCTCGGGATCTTCGACACCTTTAAGCTTGCTCAGAAACCGTTCGCTGGCGTCGATTTTCACCACATTCATATCGAATTTGCCGACGAACGTGTCCGTGACGCTCTCCGCCTCGTCTTTGCGAAGCAGCCCGTGGTCGATGAACATGCATGTCAGCTGATCGCCGATCGCACGGTGAAGGAGCGCCGCTACAACGGAGGAATCCACGCCGCCCGAAAGAGCGCACAGCACCTTCTTTTCGCCGACTTCGTTACGGATGTCGCGAACCGTGTCTTCGATGAACGATTCCATGCTCCAGTCGCCTTTGCATTCGCAGATGCGGTACAGGAAGTTCCGGATCATATCATTGCCGTAGACCGAGTGGCGGACTTCGGGATGGAACTGCACTGCGAAAATTTTACGCTCCGGGTGGCTCATCGCCGCGACCGGGGCGTGCGCGGTACTGGCGTCGATCGTGAACCCTTCCGGCAGCTCCGTGACATGGTCACCGTGACTCATCCATACGGTCTGACGAGCATCCAATCCGTAGACCAGGCGGCAGCCGTCGACGAAATCCACATCCGATTTCCCGTACTCGCGTTTATTCGCCGGTTCTACTTTCCCGCCTTGCTGGTGGGTGATCAACTGCATGCCGTAGCAGATGCCCAGGATCGGGATGCCGAGGGAGTAAATGTCCGGATCTACCGTCGGCGCATTGTCCGCATACACGCTTGCCGGTCCGCCTGAGAAAACAATCCCTTTGGGATTGAGTTCGCGGAGCTTCTCTACGGATGTGTTATAAGGCAGCAGCTCGCTGTATACGCCCAGATCGCGGATGCGGCGCGCGATCAATTGGTTATATTGGCCGCCGAAATCCAATACGACAATCATCTCATGTTGATTATTATTCACTGTGCTTGCCGAGCCTCCCTCAATCAATTGAGGCTATTATAGCCATCCCGCTGCGGCAGCGTCAAGGAAGCCGGACAGCCGAACGGCTACCCCGCGGAAGGGGCGAGCAGCTGGTCAAGAGCGTCCGCCGGAAGCTTTACAACGCCGTTCTGCCAGGTGAGCTGAACGTTCAAAATACGTGCTGCGCCATCCGGATCGATGACCTCCACTTGCGTTGATTGCGGGATCAAATGAAGCTCGAAGCCTTGCACGAAGGCAAATACGATCCCTTGATTGGGATCCCAGCTGACTGATCCGCCCGTATCCGTAACCCATTCACGCAAGGTGATATTGGTCGAGGCTTCGGCTGGTTCCGGTTGTGCCGGCTCGGTCGGCTGTGCCGGCTCGGTCGGCTGTGCCGGCTCGTTCGGGGGCTGCGGCTGTGTGCCCGCCGCTTGTTTCGGTAAAGCCGCGTTCTTTCCGCCCAGCCAGGCGACGGCCTGCTCCGGAGAAGGCTTGGCGCGTTTCCACTTCAAAGTCGGCGCGAGGCGGAATGTGTGCGGCTTCACCTTATCGGAAAGTACGGCGAATTGGTATCCGTGCTTTTTATAATGCTTGATAATTTGCGGCAGTGCAGCGGCCGTTTCCTTATGGCTGCCGCCGTCATGCAGCAGCACGATCATTTCCGGAAGCAGCTTGGCGTTTAATACGTTCGCTGCAATTTCTTTGGCCGGTACGTTCAGCCTTTTCGCATCGCCGCTGTCCACATGCCAATCAAAGACGATGTAGCCGGCAGCCTGCAGCGCATTGAAATACACGGAATCGAAGTTGCCGAAAGTCCCTCCCGGCGCTCTCACGAGCCGCGTCGTCACGTTCGCCTTCTTTTGCAGAATCTGATTCGTTCTTACAACCTGCGCCGCAAAAGACTTGAAGTCCCCATAAAGCTCTTCGTACTTATGGTTATAGCTATGATTCCCGATCGCATGGCCTTGCTCTGCGATTTGGCGCAGCCGTTCCGGATATTTCTCGGCTTGTGCTCCGACCACGAAGAAAGTCGCTTTAACTTCCTCTTCACGCAAAATAGCTAAAACCCGGTCCGTCACCGGACTTGGTCCATCGTCGAAAGTGAGGTAAACCGTAGGCTTCCGAGGCGTATCCGCCGCAGCCGCATCATTTTCCCCGCCCGCACAGCCGATCAACGCAGCCAACAAAATAGACACCAGCACTTTCGTGCGGCGTCTGCGTGTGTGCCTCCGTTCTCCCATGTCGCATCCCCCGTATCGTCTATTGACGTATACGATGAATATATGAGCGGCCGGCCGTTTATATGACTATTATTTTGCTAGATTTGAAGTTTAGGAGGAGGTGACTGCGTTTAGAACGTCCTGGGAATGTCCCTTCACTCTCACGTTGCGCCATTCCTTGAGCAGCTTGCCCGACTCGTCAATCAGGAAAGTTGAGCGGACGATGCCCATGTACGTTCTGCCGTACAGCTTCTTTTCCTGCCATACTCCGTACAGATCGCATACCCGATGTTCCGGATCGGCGAGCAGCAAGAAGGGCAGATCATACTTTTCTATGAATTTATAATGGGATTTCAAATCGTTCGTGCTGATTCCGAGAATGACGGCATTCGCTTCTGTGATGGCGTCATTCGCATCCCGGAAGTCACACGATTGCTGTGTGCACGTCGGCGTCATGTCCTTCGGATAAAAGTACAATACGACCTTCCGTCCGCGAAAATCACCCAGCCGCACGGTTCCCCCGTTCGTCGCGGGCAGCTCAAAATCCGGCACCGGCTTCCCCACTTCAATTTTCTCCATGCGTAACAACCCTTCCTGATCCGATTCTGTGCTACTCAAGAGCCCGCGCCCCGGTATCGGCGGACTCCGTGGTTCCAGAAGAGCAGGCCGATGCCCGCGACGACGATGCCGACAACCGGCGTCAGCAGCGACATGACGAGATCTTTATGCCGCTCGAGGAAGAACGACGCCGGATACACGCCGACGAAGGCAAAAGGCAGCAGCCAGGTCAGCAGAAAGCGGATGCCCTTGTTATAGATTTGAATAGGGTAGCGTCCATAATTCTGGATGTTGAACATGAGCGGCACAATGCCCGTCGGCGCATCCGAATAGAACGAGATTGCCGCCAGCGCCGTGTAGATTCCGGCATAGATCAGCACCGAGCCGATCACCATCACCACCAGCACAAGCGGATCGTACCAGGAAAACGGCAGCCCCAGCGTCGACCACGCCGAGCCCATGATCGCAAGTCCGACGAAAGCGCCGATCAAGGACGGCGGATCCACGTTCTCCAGCATCACTTGCGCCAGCGAATGAGCAGGGCGGGTAAGCACCCGGTCCATTTCCCCTTTGACGATGTACCGGTCGCTGAAATTCCACAAATTAAAGAAAGTGCCGAATATCGCAGACGGGATCATAAAATAGCCGTACACGAAAATGACCTCCGCTTGATTCCAGTCCCCGAGCGAATTCGTATGCTGAAACACGACAAATATAAAAATCAGATTCACGGCCGAGAAAAGCAAGTCGGACACCACTTCCACCCAGAAGTCCGCGCGATAAGTCAGTTTCACTTTCAGATAGTTAGCCATATATTCACGAAACAAAGATAGTGTAAATTTCATCGCCCGTTCACCCTCCCTGCACGAACAACCGTCGCCGCGCCGCCCGCCACATGGCCCAGATCGGCAGAATCAGCACCGCAAACCAGATGAATTGAACTGCCACCGCTTGTACAACCTCGGTGCCGTTGAGTCGTCCGGTAAACACCGAGCTCGGCAAGTACGTAATGGCCGGGAACGGAGTCCACTCCAAGACCGACTTCGCCCATAACGGAAAAAAGGCGATCGGCACGATAAGTCCCGACAGCAAATCCATCGTGACGCGCTTCATCCGCATCAGTCCCTCGTTATTTTCCACGAAAAAAGCAAACAAACCGGTCAGAATATTGATCTGTGAATTGATCAGAAAACTGAACCAGATCATGACGAAAAATATACCCCAGCGTACCGGGTCAGTCGGCAGAGATATGGGAAAAATAAACGATACCACGACCATCCCGGGAACCATGAACAGAACGAGCCGGAACAAGCCTTCGCCGAACCCCTGCATCATTTTCACAAGCAGATAATTATAAGGCCGGGTCATCTGCACCGCTACGCTGCCGTCGCGGATTTCATTGGAGATTTCACGATCGAGATTGTTAAAATAAAAACGCGCGCGCCATCCAGGAGATCGCGACATACGTGGTCATTTGGAGCACGGTGAAGCCGGACAATGAAGGCACATCTCCGTAGATCGCTTTCCACATGAAGTAGTACGCGCCGATGTTGATCGCATAAATGATAATGCCGCTGTAGTAATTCACCCGATAAGCAAGCATCATGAGAAACCGCATGCGGATTAATTCCAGATAAGCGCTAGCCACGGTTGCCCGCCCCCGCTCCAACGGCCGTCGCGGCAGCTTCGTCCGACGCAGTCCCTTGCTCACCGGCAAGTCCGTCCGCGAGCGGAGACTCGGCACTTCCCGATTGATAGATTTCCCGCACAATCTGGTCGGTGTTCGTCTCGAAAATCTTGATATCACTAATATCCCGCGCCCCTACGACACGCGACAGCACTTCGGACACGTTCATTTCTCGGGGAATCCAGACTTTGGCGGTAATGTCGTTTTCCAACGTCCAGCGAACATCCAGGCCCTGTGTTAGAGCTGACACAGCGGATAGTGCAACGGATTCGGTAAATTGGAACTGAACCTCGCGCCCTTTGCCCCAACGGTCTTTCAGTTCATCCAGTCCGCCATCGTAGATGATGCTGCCGTCATCCAGCATGATCACTCGTGAACAGAGCGCTTCAATGTCTTGAAGATCATGTGTCGTCAGCAGTATGGTGGTGCCTTGCTCGCGATTGAGGCGTTTTAGGAATTCGCGTATTTCCGTTTTGACGACAATATCCAGCCCGATGGTCGGCTCGTCCAAAAACAAAATGGCCGGATTATGCAGCAATGCCGCCACCAGCTCGCAGCGCATGCGCTGACCTAAACTAAGCTTTCGTACGGGACGATTCAGCAGGTCCTGAAGCTGGAGCGTCTCCACCAGATCATCGAGCCTTTTGCGGAAATCCGCTTCACTCACCCGGTACACTTTTTTCAGCAGCCGGAAAGATTCAATGACGCCGATATCCCACCAAAGCTGGCTGCGCTGCCCGAATACGACTCCGATATCTTTTACGAACCGTTCCCGATCCTGATACGGCACCAAGCCGTTCACCACAAGCTTGCCTGAAGTCGGCACAAGAATTCCGGTAAGCATCTTGATCGTGGTCGATTTGCCGGCGCCGTTCTCACCGATATACCCGCATATTTCCCCTTGGGGAATTTGAAAGCTGATATCCTTGACCGCCGCCACTTCGGTATGTTCACGCTTGAACAAGTCTTGAAGCGCGCCTTTGAGGCCTTCGCGGTTTTTCTGCACTTTGAACTGTTTGCGCAGTTGATGTACATCAATAGCTAGCATAATAACCTCCCATGATGCGAAAGAAACTTGATATTACAGGCGCTTAAACTTTATAATTTTATAATATGTAATCTTACCTCAACAAACGATCTGCGTAAAATAACCCCTTCATTCTTCGTTCGGCCCGCCAAACACCAACCGGAGAGGATTTTGGATTTATGCGCAAAAAAAAGATGGAAGTTGTGGACGCTTTTCGGCGTTCTCGTTGTTTTAGCCGGCTTCTTGGGTTTTACCGCTTGGTGGGCATACGGTGTGGAACAGGAGCTGGCTCACGCCCAGAAGCCGAAGGAAGAGTCTCGTTTCGGCGATTTCAAAGACAAGCCGGAAGAGAAGCCTCCGGAATGGCAAGGCTCGGAGCGGGTGAATGTTCTGCTGCTCGGTGCGGACGAGAGAGGGTTACGCGAAGGCGAGGTTGCGCGGTCGGACACGATGCTGGTCGTTTCGTTCGATCCCGCGCGTAAGAAAACACATTTATTTTCCGTGCTCCGCGATACATATGTGGAAATTCCGGGGTACAGGAGCAATCGGGCCAACACCGCCATCACGCACGGACCGAATGTCGCGATGAAAACGATCGGCAACCTGACCGGTCTGGACATTCAGTATTACGTGTACGCTGATTTCCAAGGATTCATTAACCTTGTCGACGCGATAGGCGGAGTAGATTATTTTGTTGAGAAAAACATGCGCTGGACGGACGCCGCTGACGGTCACCGGTTCGATATCGATCTGAAAAAAGGCTACCAGCATCTTGACGGCGAAAAGGCGTTGCAGTACGTTCGTTTCCGGCATGATAAAATGTCCGATTTCACGCGCACCGAGCGTCAGCGTGCGTTCTTGAAAGCTATCGCGGATAAAATGCAGTCCGGCTGGAACCTGATCCGGCTGCCCGAAATTCTCAGCAAGGTAACTCCTCATGTGGAGACGAATATGTCGACGGAGGATATGAGAAAGCTGGCGTGGCTGGCATATCAGTCCCAGCAGGCCGGTTCCGCGCAGATTCCTCCTATGGAACTGATCTATGATCAGAATGTCGGTGGCTCCTCCGTACTAGGTATCCGTGACGTTGATGCGCTCCGTGATTATGTGGCGGAGACATTAGCCGGAGACAACACTGTTAAGTCTACAAGTAAAATCCCGGGAGGATAAACGATAAAATGCAACGGAATAAATCAGCACAGCTATACGATGAAGCACAGCAGCACATTGTCGGCGGGGTGAACAGCCCTTCCCGCTCTTTCAAGGCGGTGGGGGGCGGCGCCCCTGTTTTTATGAAGCGGGGCGAAGGCGCGTACATGTGGGATGTGGACGGCAACCGTTACATCGATTATTTGGCAGCGTTCGGCCCTATCATCACCGGGCATGCGCATCCGCATGTGACGGAAGCGATTATTCGAGCCGCTAAAGAAGGCACGCTCTATGGCACGGCCACCGAGCATGAGATCCGGCTTGCAGAAGCATTGAAGGCCGCCATCCCGTCGATGGATAAGGTGCGCTTTACAAATTCCGGCACGGAAGCGGTTATGACGACGATTCGGGTGGCTCGCGCTTATACCGGCCGCGACAAAATCATCAAGTTTGCGGGTTGCTACCACGGACACTCCGACCTCGTACTTGTGGCAGCCGGCTCCGGTCCCTCCACATTGGGCATACCAGACAGCGCCGGGGTTCCCGCAGGTATCGCAAGCGAAGTGATTACAGTGCCATTTAACGAGCTGGATGGTTTAAAGCTCGCGCTTGAACGCTGGGGTGATGAGGTTGCGGCTGTAATGGTCGAGCCGATTGTCGGCAACTTCGGCATGGTCATGCCTAAGCCGGGATTTCTTGAAGGGCTTTGCCGCATGGCACGCGACGCGGGA
The DNA here is from genome assembly GCF_000829465.1 of Cohnella kolymensis. Classification (GTDB taxonomy): domain Bacteria; phylum Bacillota; class Bacilli; order Paenibacillales; family Paenibacillaceae; genus Cohnella; species Cohnella kolymensis. The sequence goes on from NZ_JXAL01000001.1 coordinate 355,099, forward strand.
GCGCTTGTTATCTATGATGAAGTTATCAGCGCGTTCCGTTTCCACTATGGATCCGCGCAGACCTTCTCTGCTTTCCCAGATCAGAACGCGATCCGTCCGGACCTGACCGCGCTCGGCAAAATCATCGGCGGCGGACTGCCCATCGGGGCCTACGGCGGAAGCGCAGCCGTAATGAGTAAGGTCGCTCCGCTCGGACCGGCCTATCAGGCCGGCACCATGGCCGGAAATCCCGCTTCCATGTTGGCGGGCCTAGCCTGCTTGGAGGTGCTGAGGCAGCCCGGGACGTATGAGCGCATGGACGACATGGCCGCCAAGCTGGCCGCCGGGCTCAAAGCATCGGCAGACGGCTACGGCGTCCCGCTCACGGTTAATCGCATCGTCGGCGCGTTCTCAACGCATTTTTGCGATCATCCGGTCACCAACTACGAAGAAGCACAGGACACGGACGGCGAGCAGTTCGCTCAGTTCTTCCGGCTCATGCTCGAGCGCGGCATCTACCTCGCACCGTCAAAGTACGAAGCCTGGTTCCTCACCACCGCTCACACCGACGCCGACATCGACGCCACATTAATGGCCGCAGAAGAATCTTTCCGCGAAATGGCTAGAAAATAAATTGTTCAAATTGAGGTCTCTCGTTAGAGGCCTCAATTTTCATTTGTGGTGCCGTGCGCGCCTTTTGCCAATATCCCCTTCGCTCAGACTCGCTTAACTCTCGGCACCCTTTGCTCGGTATCCCCTTCGTTCAGACACACCACTCTTGGTACCTTTGTTCGATATCCCCTTCGCTCAGCACACACACAGTCAGCACGCCTTTTGCCGATACCCCGTTCGCTCAGAAACCATTAGCCCCTAGGCAGCAATTTTCTCGAACGCTCGGATCGTCCGCCTGAGTAACGGGGATACCGTGAAAAGGAGCTCACCAGCCAATGCCTGAGTTACGGGGATACCGACAAATGGAGCTCACCAGCCACTGCCTGAGTTACCGGGATACCGTCAAAAGGAGCTCCCGTAGTCCAGGGATCTGGATGTGGGAGCTCCTTTTATTCGTCTTTACCGTATCGGTCGTCGACCTCACGGGCCATGGAGCGGTAAAGTTTGGTTTCTTCGGCTACCGGGTCGTATTCTGTCTGGATGCGGATTTCCCAGCGGGGCGGCAAGGCGCGTACTGCTGCTTCGGCCGGATCCGATGATTCCGGATCTCCTTCAGTTAAACGCTGGATCAGCAGCTCCTCAGCCTCGGTAAGCAGCAAGTCTGGATCTTCGATAGCGGTGCCATCGCCATTCTCCGCAACGCCGGCCCAGCCGGTGCCATCGCCGGCGTATTCATCGGAAGCTGGAATGTCCCGGATATCCTCCAGCTTTCCCGTCTTGTTGTCGTTGTCACGCTCGCGTTCCAGTGTCCTCGCCCCCTTTTACCATAGGATTATCGAAAGCCGTGTATCTCATGTGCCTGTGTCCTAAGCCGTAGATGGACAGGAGGTCGTGACTCAGTGCGCCGAGTGCGCAGCATGCAAATCTGCAAGAAGATCATTATGGATAAGTCCGTTAGTGGCCGTTACGTTACGCACTCCGAGATGGTATGCTTCACCCGACAAATCGGAAATCGTGCCGCCCGCCTCCTGTATCAGCAAAGAGCCCGCGGCGATGTCCCATGAGCTCAGGTTATGCTCCCAAAACCCACTTAATCTCCCCGCCGCAACATAAGCCAGATGCAGCGCGGCTGACCCGGCTACCCGCAAGTTGCGGACTTTCGGCGCGATCGCCTGGATCTCTTTCAAGTTCGCCGGAAGGGCCACCAGATGGTCGGCTGGAAAGCCCGTTGCAATCAAGCTCTGGCATAAGCTCGCCTCTTTGGCAACTTGCATTTTACGACCGTGCACATATGCTCCTTTACCCCGTTCCGCGACGAACAATTCATCCCGCATCGGGTCGTAGACGACACCGACAATCACTTCCCCGCGATGAGCGAGCGCAATTGAAACCGAGAAAAAAGGAAATCCATGCACATAGTTGGTTGTACCGTCCACCGGATCTACTATCCACAAGTACTCGGCATCGCTCATATCTTGAAGTGCTTTGACCGACGCTTCCGGCCCCGGCTCCACACCTTCCTCCCCGAGAAAGGAGTGCTCCGGAAAGTGAGTCGCGATCAGATTCCGGATCATGCGCTCCGAGCCTTTATCTACTTCAGTGACGAGATCATGCATGGAATATTTGGTACTTAGCTGCGTGACGCTGCCGAGTTTGCTTTTGATCCATTCCCCGGCCTTTGATGCGCTGTTGACGGCAACCGCCGTAAAGCTTTTGCCCCCGATTATGTTGTCCGGCTCATTCAAGTCCATCAGTCATCCCTCAAATCCTTGTTATCTATGTACAACCTAACTGTATAAAACCTCACTCTTAGCTATACGATAACGGAACTGCGCGGGTTGCGGCTATTTCCCGGACGACTCAGAAATACGTCACATTTCCGAACAGAGCTGCGCGGGTTGCGACGATTTCGCAGCGAGCTGCGAAATACGTCACATTTCCCGCCCGCCTTGGATGATCAGGTAGACAGCCATCGCAAGCAAGGTCGCCCGTAAAAGCCATAGCAGCTGCCCCCCGCTCAATCGGGACGCGATGAGCGCTCCGATACGACCACCTATTATTGCCCCCGGCGCCAGAGCCGCAAACAGCAGCCAGTCAATGTTGCCGTGCCAGAGATGAACTCCGCTCCCGAGAATGGATGATAGCAGAATGACAAACATCGACGTGGCGGTGGCGACATGCGGCGGAAACGCAAAAAGCAATACCATCAGCGGCACGAACAACGAGCCTCCGCCGATACCGAACAATCCGGAACATAATCCGACGCCGCAGCCTATTAAAAGAGCAAGCCACAGATTATAGCCGTAGTTGTGAACATTCCCTTGGCCGTCTGTGAAGCTGCGCTTTATCGGCCAGTCGATACCCAGCGGCTTCATTCGCTCTCTCGCCACCATGAGCGTGAACATGAACAACATGAACAACCCGAAAGAAAGCTGAAACGGCCCACGCGCGATCCCGTTCGTCAACTGAGCGCCGATCATGGCCGCGGGCCCGCTCGTCGCGAAGAACAGCCAGCCGGTCCGAAAATCGACTTTACCTTGTTTTCGATATGTAATCGTAGCGGATAAGGCCGTGAAAATAAGTACAGCCAACGAAGTGCCCACCGCGGTTTGAGAAGTAACCGGGTTACCTAATAACGGCTCTCCCATAAGTACGAGAACGGGAACGATAATAATCCCCCCGCCGAGACCGACAATGCTGCCGAATACCGCCGAGATGATGCCGACAAGCAATAAAACGATCAACGCAATCCACATGGCGATGCCTCCTTCATATGCACGACCGGCCGCGCCATTCAGCGAAAACGGAGCCGACCTTCATCCTTGTGGACAAAGGCGGCTCCGCGCATTAAAAGGCCGAAGACGATAAGATGCTCAAACTCCTACAATGTTGTAGCCGTTGTCCACGTGCAGAACTTCTCCGGTGATCCCTCTTGCCCAAGGGCTCATGAGGAACAGCGCGGTATCCCCTACATCGGCAGCCTCTGTGGTGCGGCGCAGCGGCGCTCTCTCTTCCACCTGCTTCAGGATCGAGTTGAACCCGGCAATGCCCTTAGCCGCAAGCGTACGGATCGGACCGGCGGAAATCGCGTTAACGCGGATGGACTGCGGTCCCAAATCGTTCGCGAGGTAGCGTACCGATGCTTCCAAAGCCGCTTTGGCAACTCCCATGACGTTGTAGTTTCTAAGCGCTTTTTCCGCACCAAGATATGTCATCGTCACGATGCTGCCGCCCTCGGTCATGAGAGGATGCAACCGCTGCGCTACCGCGGTAAGCGAGTAGACGCTGATGTCATGCGCGAGCGCGAAGCCGGCCCTGGACGTATCCACGTACATGCCTTCCAGCTCCTCAGCTTTCGCAAAAGCGATACAATGTGCCAGTCCGTGCAGAACACCGACCTCATCTTTCAGACGCGCAGCTAAAGCATCGAGATCCTCATCGGAGGCAACGTTGCAAAGCATGGTGACCGAACCGGGAATCGTATCGGTGAGCTTGCGCACCCGTTCCTCGACCCGCTCACTCTCATACGTGAAAATCAGCCGCGCCCCTTGCGACGCCAAAGATTGCGCGATGGCCCATGCGATGCTCCGCTCGTTGGCGACACCCATGACCACAATATTCTTGCCTTGCAACAATCCGTCCATCGTTGGAATCCTCCTCGTCACGTTGGGAAACAGGCGCATACCCAAAATTTGGCCGGTATCCCCTGTTTGTCCAACGTAACCCATTTTCCCGACGATTGCAACAGATTTGAACGGTCATCCGAGCACTTCAACAGTCGCGCCGTCAATAACACGCACCGGTTGACCCGATGCTTCCGCAGCGCGCATATCCTCCATTAGCTTCAGCAGCGCAGCATCCTTTTGCTTCGCTTCAATCATGATATCGACCGCAGGCGTCAAGCCCGCAATGGCATATAAAAACCGCAGCAGCGGCTCCGGATCTACGTAATCGGCATGGCCTCTCGGGTCTTTTTCGCTTTTGGGACTGGAGATATGCATCTTGGGCGGCAGCCGATCGGACGATTCAGCAATTCCATTCCAACCAAATTTATTCCACGTGTCCATGATCCTTGGCCACAGCTGTTCAGCCGGCTTGTCGCTCGGGTTCACGGCATCATGGTGAAGATCAAGCACCATCGGAGCGCCGACCTCTTCAGCGATGTTCAGCGTCTCCTCCGCTGTGAACGTTTTGTCGTCATTTTCAAGTGTGATTCGCTGCGCAATTCGTTTCTCCAACGAACCGAAATTTTCGATAAACCTTCTTACTGCCGTTTCTTTATTGCCGTAGCTGCCGCCTACATGGATGTTGCACGTGGCCCTCTCATCCAGGCCCATCGCTTCAAGCATCATGACGTGGTGGTGCAAGTCCGTGACGGATTTGCGAAAAACGTCTGCCCTCGGGGTGCTGAGCACCGTAAAATGATCCGGATGGAAAGAAACCCGCATATGATGCTCGCGCACAAAAGAACCGACATCCGCAAACCCCTCAGCCAGCACAGGGTAAGGATCCCAGTCATTCAGCAGTTCATGTGTAACTAAAGGTATCAGCTTGGAGGTGAACCGGTACACTTTTACATCCATGTACCGGTTATGCTTCAGCAGCCGGAGCGTATTATGCAAATTTTCTGCCGCGAGGCGCTCGAGGCGGCGCAATGCGGCGTCCCTGTCGTTCAGCTTGGAAAACGTCGTCATGGTCATCGTCTTGGATGGGGACGCATTCTGCAGCTCCATCGACATCGCCACATAACCGAACCGCACAATCATGCTGTCTGCTAACCTCCTGGAAGCGGAACACGGTTTATTACTATGTAGTTTGCTCCTGTGCGCCGAAAAACATTTCATGCGCAAGCGAAGTCTGGATTCGCGCCTCCTCGTCGGTCAAGCGGCGAACGAGTTCCATTTCGACCTGTGTCACTTCTTCGCCTTGAAAATTGATTTCAGCGATGGATGCCACAATCTTCACGATGGCCACCGCCTGATTGTTCGGATCGTAAGCAATTACCTTCTGGCCTGTGGGGAACACGCGAAAGCTTTTCTTCACCATTTTGCCGCGTCCGTATTCGAGCAGCTCGTACAGCTCTTGATCGGATTTGAACTTGCATACGGAATTGAATTCGGTTTGAAAACCCATAGCCTTTCCTCCTCTAACATCATATAAAAATGGGACCAGCGGAGCATCAACTCCGTCAGCCCCAAATATCTTTACTCGCCGCCGTACTCAAGCGATTGCCGTTCGGCATGGCGTTCAACCGCCAGCTGGATCAACGTATCGAGCAGCTCGCGATAAGACAGCCCCGATTCCTTCCACATGAGCGGATACATACTGTAAGGCGTAAAGCCCGGCAGCGTATTGACCTCATTAATGAACAGCGCGCCGTCGCTGCGGCGAAGGAAAAAGTCCGCCCGGCACAGCCCCGACCCGTCGATGGACCGGAAAGCTTCCACTGCCATGAAGCGCACGGCTTCAGCCGTCTCCGGCGGAATGTCCGCAGGGATGACCATCTCCGATTTGCCGTCTGTGTATTTGGCTTTATAATCGTAAAATTCACTCGATGTCCGAACCTCGCCAGGAACGGAAGCCCGAGGTTCATCGTTGCCGAGTACGCTGACTTCAATTTCACGCGCATCGATGAACTCTTCCACGATGACTTTGCGGTCATATCGAAGCGCCTCATCCACTGCAGCAATGAGCTCCTCGCGGTTGCGCGCCTTCGACACGCCGACGCTGGATCCTAAATTCGCCGGCTTCACGAAGCACGGATAGCCCAGCTCCTCCACATTTTCCACACACTGCTCGCGGTTCTTTTGCCAATGATGCTTAATAAAATAACGATACCCGACTTGCGGCAGCCCCGCCTGAGCGAACATCTTCTTCATCATGACCTTGTCCATTCCGACGGAAGAGGCGAGAACGCCCGCACCGACGTAGGGCAGGCCCGCCATCTCGAACAAGCCTTGAATGGTGCCGTCCTCACCGAACGTGCCGTGAAGCAGCGGAAACATGACGTCGATCGTGCCGGCATCACCGCGGTTGCCCGATGTCTGTACCAGCTCACTTTCGGTAATCCCCTGCAAAACCGGCAGAATCGCATTATCCGTTGAAGATGCCGAGTCGGATTGCGGCGTATATTGAAGCTGGGCTACCGAAGCAGGCGGCGCAGCCAGAAGCGGCCCGGACCTCCACTGACCCTTAGGCGTGATATAAAAAGGAATAAGTTCATATTTGTCATAATCGAAAGCCTTGGATACAGCCAGTGCAGTCTGCAGCGACACCTCGTGTTCGCCGGAGCGTCCGCCGTAAACGAGACCGACGCGTATTTTGTTTCCCATAACGTACCTCCGCAATGTTGTGTCCGAAGCTTTTAGAATTCATCGGCAATGTGAAAAAACCGGTAGCGGGTCTGCTCGGTCCAGGCATACGAATCGCGGTAATCCCAATACCGATGCCGGGAGCTGACTGTATTCGCGTTAACCAGAGGCATGCCATCAGGCGTAAAGGCGGTCACGATTGTGTTATGCTGGAATCGCCCGTTGCCGTCAAAATCGTAGCAGATGAGATCACCCAGATGAAGCTGTTCGGGTGAGTCCACCGCTTCGGCACGAAAACCGGCAGCGCGCGGCGCGGCCAGATAGTGCTGCAAGGCGTTGGCCACAGCCCAGCTGTAACTCCACAGCTCCTGGTCTTTGCTCCGGCCTTTATACCACCAGCCGGATTCCCTTCTCCCAGTATAATTCATCGCCGCGCCCCCTGCAAAGAGACACTGGGAGACGTAATTCGTACAGTTCACGTCAAAAGTTTCATAGTTCGGGTTGCCTTCGTTCCACCATCGTTCCGCATAGGCGACCGCCGACTCGCGCCGGTAAGGGATCCCCCGGCTTAATCTGCCGTACCCGTAATGAGATCCGGTTGCCGAACCTGGGTACACCCTCGATTTGGCATTGTACAAGGCTTTCGGGTTCATATAAGGTATAGAGGGCATCACCGATATTCTGCCGTAATCATCACTCGTCACCTCTTCTTCCAGCGGCACAGCTACCTCAGAGGCCCGTTCCGGGTCAAGCGGCTGCACCGAATCCAACCGCCAGCTTTTGCCGATTCGAACGAACCGTAACCTTTCCCGTTCAACCCTTTCCTCCAGCCAAGGCTGACTGCGTTGTTCATAAGAGCGCACGAGATGAATGGATACATCTGCAACAGCCTCTGCGCCTTTGAGCTTGTGGCGTTCAATGCGGGCACGCATTTCGCTTCTGATCGGCTTCAGTGGGATTTTAGGGTCTCTTTGCGCTGTGTTATGAATCCGCCGGGTCATGCGCCTCCGATGCTCTTCATCGGGTATTTCCTTCAGCTTCCGCTCGTCGAAAAGCAGCGCGGCTTCATTAATCATATTTACATAACCGAATAAGGCGTCCTTCCAATCGGACTTCGTGCTCGGCACGGGACATCCCTCCCCAGTGAACGGTTTCACACGCCCCAATGGGCACAGATTGCGTCGGTTCATCCTATGCCGGGGAGTTCAGTTCTAATCATGAATTGTTCGCAAAATAATACTTTTTTCCGCTCTGCAGAGGCGTTACACGTCTTTACGGAATGCCTGTGACAGAGTATACTTAGAGCATAGGTTTCATTTTTGAAATCGTGTTTCACAGAGTGAAACTCGAAACTTGCCAAGGAGGCTGACCCACTTGTCCACTTTTCCGTACAAAGTTCAAGCCGACCTGCAGTCGTCCGGTTTATCTTACCGGTACTACAGTCTGCCGGCGTTAGAACAACAAGGCTTGGGCCCCATATCCAAATTACCGTTCTCCATGAAGGTGCTGCTCGAAGCCGCCATTCGTCAGTTTGACGGCCGTGCCATCACGGAAGAACATGTTAAACAATTAGCGACCTGGACAGAAGGCCGCGTAGATAAAGAGATTCCGTTCATCCCTGCACGTATCGTACTGCAGGATTTCACCGGAGTACCTGTTGTAGTCGACCTGGCTGCAATGCGTGATACGGTGAAGAAATCAGGCGGAGACCCTAAAAGCATCAACCCTCTCGTCCCCGTGGATTTGGTTATCGATCACTCCGTAATGGTAGATGCATTCGGTACGCCGGATGCGCTGAAATTTAACACGGACATTGAATTTGAACGGAATGAAGAGCGTTACCGCTTCCTGCGCTGGGCGCAAACGGCGTTTGATAACTTCCGCGCTGTGCCTCCGGGAACAGGTATCGTTCACCAAGTTAACCTGGAGTACCTTGCGAACGTTGCAGCTACGAAAATCAAAGACGGCGTTACCGAAGTATTCCCGGATTCCCTCGTCGGTACGGACTCCCATACGACGATGATCAACGGTCTGGGTGTTGTCGGCTGGGGCGTAGGCGGGATCGAAGCCGAAGCCGGTATGCTTGGTCAGCCTCTTTACTTTGTCATGCCTGAAGTTGTCGGCTTCAAATTGACGGGCAGCCTGTCGGAAGGCGCGACTGCAACCGACCTTGCTCTGACTGTAACTGAAATTCTTCGTAAAAAAGGCGTCGTCGGCAAATTCGTCGAGTTTTTCGGCCCCGGCCTTTCCAGCATCGGCTTGGCTGACCGCGCAACAGTGGCCAACATGGCTCCTGAGTACGGCGCAACCGTCGGTTTCTTCCCTGTAGACAACGAGACGCTGAACTACTTGAGATTGACCGGCCGCGAAGACACTCAAATCGAGCTTGTAGAAGCTTACTATAAAGCACAAGGCATGTTCCGCTCCGATGATACGGAGGACCCGGTATTCACCGACGTGATCGAGCTCGACTTGTCCACCATCGTTCCAAGCTTGGCCGGTCCGAAGCGTCCGCAAGACCGCGTCGAATTGACCGCCATGAAAAAGTCTTTCAACGATATCATCCGCACGCCGATCGACAAAGGCGGCTACGGCTTGTCCGACGCCAAAATCGAGCAAACGGTCGAAGTTAAACATCCGAACGGCGCGATGAGCCGCATGGGCACGGGCGCTGTCGTTATCGCAGCAATCACGAGCTGCACGAACACCTCCAACCCAAGCGTTATGCTGGGAGCAGGTCTCGTTGCCAAGAAAGCTGTGGAAAAAGGACTCAAAAAGCCGGGCTACGTGAAAAGCTCGCTCACACCGGGCTCGCTCGTCGTTACCGACTATTTGACCAAATCCGGACTGCTGCCTTACCTTGAGAAGCTCGGCTTCTATGTCGCCGGATACGGCTGCGCGACTTGTATCGGTAACTCCGGTCCGCTGCCGGATGAAGTCAGCCTGGCGGTTGCGGACAACGACATGACCGTGGCTGCCGTACTTTCCGGTAACCGGAACTTCGAAGGCCGCGTTCACGCTCAAGTCAAAGCCAACTATCTCGCTTCGCCGCCGCTGGTCGTTGCTTACGCTCTGGCAGGTACGGTCAACATCGACCTCGCGAACGATCCGATCGGCTTTGATAATGACAACCAGCCTGTATATTTGAAAGACATTTGGCCGACAAGCGAAGAGATTCATCAAGCAATCACCACTTCCCTGTCGCCTAACCAGTTCCGCGATAAGTACGAGAACGTGTTTACGCAGAACGAGCAGTGGAACAAGATTCATGTCCCTCAAGGCGAGATTTACGAGTGGGATGATAACTCGACCTACATCCAAAACCCGCCTTTCTTCTCGGATCTTGCTCCAAATGCAGGCGACATCGGCGACATCAAGAACGCCCGCGTGCTGGCTCTGCTCAGCGACTCCGTTACGACGGACCACATCTCGCCGGCGGGTAACATCAAGACCGACAGCCCTGCAGGCAAATACTTGCTCGAGCATGGCGTAGACAAGAAAGACTTCAACTCCTACGGATCGCGCCGTGGTAACCACGAAGTCATGATGAGAGGAACGTTCGCTAACATCCGTATCCGGAACCAAGTGGCTCCTGGCACTGAAGGCGGCGTTACGACTTACCTCCCTACCGACGAAGTGATGTCCATCTACGATGCTTCCATGAAATATCAGAAGAACCGTACGAACCTGGTTGTAATCGCCGGTAAAGAATACGGAACGGGAAGCTCCCGTGACTGGGCGGCGAAAGGAACTTATCTGCTCGGCGTTAAAGCCGTAATCGCAGAAAGCTTCGAACGGATTCACCGCTCCAACCTGGTCGGCATGGGCGTCCTGCCGCTTCAATTCCAACCGGGCCAAGGCTGGAAGACTCTCGGAATTACCGGCCGCGAAACATTCGAATTCAGCGGTTTGTCCAACGATGTCACCCCAGGCCAGACGATTACGGTAACGGCGAAACGCGAAGACGGTACTACCTTCGAATTCCCGGTAATCGTCCGCCTCGACTCTATGGTTGATGTTGATTACTTCCGCAACAGCGGTATTCTGCAGACTGTACTGCGCCAAATGCTGGCCGGACAGAACTAATCATTTCGCATCTTCAAAAACCCTTCATTCTCGCCAAATGAGAATGAAGGGTTTTTGCACAATTACAATGCCTTATCGGTTTCTCCGCCGTAATGATGCCGATGCGGAGTAGCTCCGCTAACCGTCGTATAGCCGTCGAATTGATGAATATGGCCTCCTCCGGGTACAGGAATAGCAGGACCTGTGACGCCGCGAATGTAATGCAAATGACCTGAATTAAATGTTGTCACCGCAGCATAGGCATGAATGTGCGGGACACCGCTCGGCGCCGGAGCCGTCCTGCCCGCGTATCGATGATCGTGGCCGACATCAAAGGAAGTGGTCCCTGCTAAGTCATGGGAGTGAACCGGTTGGCGATTCCAAGAAGTAATATACAGCTTATGAGTATGAGTCGGATCATCTCCCTCGGGCTCGTACAGGAAACCGGAAATCGGAATTTCCACAGCTTGTTGCCCTCCTTATCCGTTTTCCTTAGCTTATGAGAGCTCGGCCTCATCAGTGCATTCAACGGTACGAATGCCGCTTGGGTAGAGTTGTGCCTATGGGTTATAATGTAAGCGAATGTTCTTGCACGATGAAATGGAGGTACCCGCCTTTGCCCCGCAAATTTACGTTCCGCCGTTACAGGACGGCCCTCCTAATTGGGTTCATGGTCCTTGTATTTTTGTTTATGAACTACATTTCCTGGCCTTATGTCTTGTACGGGCCCGGTTCGGCCGAGCCGGTGCACCCGCGGGTTGAAACCGGCCATAAGCTGGATGAGAAAGGCCAGTTATTGTTTACGACGGTATCCACCTACTCGCGGCCAAACTTATTTGCCATCATATATGCCTGGTGGGACCCTCGAATGGATATCGAAACGCAGGAGAAAGCAACAGGCGGTGCGACCAATCTGGGTGCTTATCGCAACCTTTTGGCCTGGATGCGCGACAGTTCGGAAGCCAATGCGCTTATCGCCGCCTATAACGCCATGAAGAGGCCGATTGACGTGAAAGAGCAAGGCGTTATTGTGGTGCGTTTCCTCCCTGAGACCAAAGCGCGAGAGAGCGGTTTGCAGGAAGGCGACATCATTACCAGTATTGACGGTAAGCAAGCTAAGACTGTTCAAGAGCTTGTCACTTTTATTTCAAGTAAAAAACCGGGGGATAAAGTCAAAGTGGCAGGCAAGCGGGGAAAAGAATCTTTTAGCGCTACCGTCCCGCTCATATTGATGCCGCAGACCAATCGGACCGGAATCGGTTTTCAGAATGACACCGTACTGAATGTTACACCTCCTGATCCCGTCAAATTTGATTTCGAGGACACAGGCGGCCCGTCTGCCGGATTAATGATGACACTTGAGATTGTCGCTCAATTGACCGGCGAGGATCTAACGCGAGGCTACCGTATCGCCGGTACCGGCACCATCGACGCCGAAGGCAAAGTCGGCCAAATCGGCGGTATCCAATACAAGCTGATGGCAGCCGACAGGGAGAAAGCGGATTATTTCCTCGTCCCTTATGATGAGGAGAATGGGTTAGTCAATTGGAAGCAGGCACAGGAGACGGTTAAGGAACTGGAGCTCAAGCCCAAGCTGGTCCCCGTCGCCGACCTTGCCCAGGCAATGGAGTTTCTGGAGAAGCTGCAGCCTAAGCGTTAAGCGGGTTGTAAAAAGCAAAATGCCCTTGCGAGCAAAATCTCGTGAAGGCATTTTTAATGCTTGCCGGCCAGTGCAGCATGCTTAGAAGGTTACTCATCCCCAAATATTACATCTAAGTAAGTTTGCAAATAAGGAATAAAAGCTCTTTGGAACTCTAGCTCTGATTTTCGATAATACATTCCCGGTTACAGCGTTTTTACTTGCTGTAACTTTTGCATTTAAGCTTCTGAAATCTGCTTCTGTGAGATTGTATGAGAACGGTTGTTTGCTGACAAGAGGGGTTTCCAATTTATTTACATGAGGTCCGTTTTTCAGTTCCAAATAACGTACATGAGGTAGTAGTATTTCAAATAAGACTGCACGCAGTTCGCCTGATTCAGTATGCCTTTTCAGCGCACGAGTTTCGATTTTAACGCGTTCTGATGATTAGGGAATAGGAGAATATAGGGTAAAAGAAAAACCTTGATTGAGTGAATTACACTCGATCAAGGTTTCATAAAAAGTTAACTGATCTTTATTTTTAAGTTACTTTTTGTTTCTTGAATAATTCTATTCAAATGCTGGACTATTTCACCACTATCACCTTTGATAATTAATTCATTAATTTGGTGAGCAAGTTTTTTTAGTTCTAACATCCATGGTTTCGTCTCATCTTTGGTTAATTCATGAAAAATCCCAACTTCTGATGCTGCTTTTCTGGTGTTCCCACAATTCAAATAACCCATTGCCAAAATTAGCCGTCTCATGAATGGTGGAAGACCTACAATCATATCTTTGTTTCTTTCAAAATTTCCATCGCTCAGGAAATTTATTAATCCTTCAGGATGACCGACCTTTTCGAACCATGGTAGTGCATTATTTTCAAGTAATACCTTTACCTGTTCAAAATCCTCTGCAACCTCGATTTCATTCCCTTGTCCCCAGATTCCTGGTGAGTGCTCGCCAAGATGACTTAGCCTGTTCCCAAGTGATAGACTTATAGCTTCACCCGGGACGAACAATGGTTGAATGGCAACTTTGCAATCAAATCCGTGAGCATAAACATCAAAGTTAATTATATGCAGTGTATCTTCGGAAATTCGAACAAGTATAGTCGGTTTGTAAAACGTAAAGCCATGCTCTTTTGCAAATTCTGCATATGTTTTTTTAATCAACGTGATAATTTGTTTTTTTTCCACTTCTAATCTCCTTTCATCATGGTCTTAGTTCATATACTGGTGCGGAATTTGGTAAATGACTATTAATATCTTGAATCCTTTTATCCGTCAATCCTGCCTTACCTGTTTTTAGATCAAATACTGCTTTAATGGTACCATCTGAATTATACTCGACAGCGTCTAAACGAACACCACCTTTTGTTCCATATGGCACAATTTGACCATTTTTATACGTTACTTCAGCTTGCAATAGTGGATTGTTTAGTTTTCTTATATCGTTAGCAAATTGAGTGTGTTTTAGTGTTCCAGGTACAGTTCCACTTCCATCCACAGAGTTACTTGCTTTTGTAGCTAATTGCTGCAATTGATCCCTTGTTGAGAGATTTCCCGATACCTTAATCGGTCTCATCATAGCTTGTCGCATTTTTGAACTAAAAGTGGAAATCTTACCTCTGAAGGACGGCCCCTTAATGCCCCCTATAGGGCCACTGTAAGACGGAGTAGCTGCAACCGTTGTGCTTATATACAAAGACATTCTGATCCATTTCTCCCCTTCATATCTAAAGCTTGAACGTAATAATTGAGTATCCAATCTCCTCTTGCCTTAAGATCATTAAATCCTTCTTCTCGTTTAAAGCCTTCTTCAAAAAGATTTGAGTAGTAAATCCGAGTCTGTGCTAAATGTAGTGCAAAATCTTGGTCCTCGGGAAAGATAATAGGTTCTGCTTTGCATGGTACTTTGTCAAGACATGCAAATAGATACAATGCTGAAGAAATGTCTTCTTTTTCTCTCTTGGTAAGACTTACTCCTGCAATCCTATCAAGATATTGTTTAGCGTAAGCTAACGCAAGGTTCTTATACTTTTCATTTTCAGAGTCATCTCTAGCAAAATGACCATCATCATTAATATAGCCTGTAGCGAACCCTGTAGGATCCATATATATTAGCGGGTTATTCTCCACATACACATATTGGTTTAAACTCTGAGGATTCTCAATCTCACCCTCATACGTATCCTCAGATATAAACCGAGCAGGGCGCGGATCATAGTATCGTGCTTGCAAGTAATAGTACTGCGTCTTCCTATCCCAATAGTAGCCGGCGTAGCGGATTGGGTTTTCTTTGACAAGCTCGGTTGTGATGTCTTCGGTTGGTTCGGTTTCTTCGGTCAGGACGGTAGAGAGATCTAGGGTTACAGTTTCAGTAGATTCCTCTTCTATTGGAGCCGTGCTTTCTGTCGTTGTTCCTCCCTTGGGCCCCTTTTCTTTTCCATTGCCATTTCCCTTGCCGTTACCCGGATGGTAGTCCGGTTCGGTGTTGCCGCTGTCGTCTTCCGGTCCTTGAACGGAGCCGGGGCCGGGCGGACATGACAAGCTTTTCGAGCGAAATCCGCGAGGTCGGCAAATCTTTCTTCTGTACCGTTCTCTGTCCGTCTCGGTTAACTTGTACTGCTCACCGCTGCGAACGTCAGCGCACCCATTTCTCGTTGGTCACAGCCCGTATAACTTCATGTTAGCCGTTCATGTTCATTTTTGCGTATAGTCAACCAATACCTTTTTCCTCGAAGGAGCACTATCGAAGAGAGTAAAGATTAAGATAAAAGAACAAACGAGCCGCAGAGGAATGTCCTTGAGAGAACTTTCCCGGCTTACCGACATTCGCCACGCCGCGCTTAGTGAACTTTCCAATTCAAAACGTCAGAACATCAACTTCCAGCATATAGAGAAAATCGCCGAGGCACTTGATATTAAAGACATTCGCGACATCATCGATCTCATCGAAGAACCTTAACCTTCCATCTCGGACGGTTTTTCTATTTGGGATAGTGAGCTTTAAGTTCATTTTGTCTTAGCCACCCGCTTTATTCGGCACTGGGTGGGGGTAAAAAAAGAAAAACCACACGGAGTTGCTACACTCGCATGTGGTATTCAACAGTACTTTACATAAATGAAACTTAGTTATTCTAATAATTCACTGCCTACAACAATATTCCATATTTTCTCGAAACTTTCTTTGGGAATTTCATTTAGTACAAATTCTGGATCAGCATTGATAAATTCAAAACTAGGAGTTGGTTGATCAGATAAATCTGTAAATCCCGGTATCATTTCACAATAATTCAAATTGTCTGAGACGTATCCCACTTTCCCATTCAGAAAAAATTCAATTTTCCGAGTCTCGTAACGATTTTCATCAATTTCAGAATAAATTTTTACTGGGCTCTCAAACGAAATATTATACTTACCTTTTGGGAGCCTATACCACAACCACTCAATGCAAATGTACTTCATAGGTTCACCTCTAAGTTTAATATTGTTTCCCATGGCTTAGTATTCGATTTCCGACGTACAAATTATTTTTATTTAATACTACATAGTTATGAGGACGTTTGGGATCAGTGCTTTTTTTTTACCGGAAGCCCCGTAAGATCAATAGCAAAATAATATTGAACCTTATTTGTTTCATTTGGACTTGCAAACAAGACTGTAGATAACTTTCTAGCATCCATTGAAAACGGAGGTATGTCAACAAAATATTGCCCATCACCATCCCTTGCATCTTTAGGTCTAACTGCTTTTAATGATGGCCGAATTACTTTTGAGCTAAGAATACCTTGGTATCCTTGTTGACTAGTGTAATGGAATAATACTAGTCGTTTTTTCTTTCTGTTTTTATCTTCATTTGGTAATGGCCAAGGTATTTCTTTTGGTTTCTCTTTAGGTTTATTAGTAATACTTCCTTTTTCACTTTGTAAGACATATGGTTTTGTTCTGATAGCATTGGGATTGACAACAGGCGCTTTTTTAGGTGCCCCCATTTCCCAAATGTTGTAGCCCCCTTCATTCAATGCCGCAGCAGTTTTGCTTGCTACGTAGACCGTTGCCGCAGCTGCCGCCGAATATAAAGCAGCAACAGCAACCCCCTCTAAGATACATGCATCCCAAAAACAATGGCCAGTAGGATCAGAATATGAATTGGGATTATTCTGGACATACGCATACAGATTAAGCGTCTGCGGCTGCTCAATCTCACCCTCATAGGTATCCTCAGAGATAAACCGAGCAGGACGCGGATCATAGTAACGAGCTTGCAAGTAATAGTACTGCGTCTTCCGATCCCAATAGTAGCCTGCATAGCGGATTGGGTTTTCTTTGACGAGTTCGGTTGTGATGTCTTCGGTTGGTTCGGTTTCTTCGGTCAGGACGGTAGAGAGATCTAGGGTTACAGTTTCAGTAGATTCCTCTTCTATTGGAGCCGTGCTTTCTGTTGTTGCTCCTCCTTTGGACTCTTTACCTTTTGCGTTGCCATTGCCCTTGCCGTTACCCGGATGGTAGTCCGGTACGATGTTGCCGCTGTCGTCTTCCGGTCCTTGAACGGAGCCGGGGCTGCCGTTGCCTGTGCCAAGATCGCCCATCCAGCCGATGCCTTCGCGGACGCGTTCGCCGTAGCGGTTGTACATGCGGGTTACAACGCCCCATGCGTCATACTCATAGCGGGCTGCGACGTTGCCGTCTTTGTCCGTGAGAGCCATGACGTCTCCGTGACCGTTGTATACGTACCAGAACGTTTCGCCTTTGAACGTGATAGAAAGCGGGCGTTCATTGGCATCGTAGGTATACGACTTCGTTACTTCGCCGGCTGCATTGCTTTCTTCGGTGATGACCCAGGTGTCGCCTTTGTATTTGTAGTTCGTCGTGTCCTGCGCATTGCCGTTGTGGTTGATCTGCGTTTTGCTGCTGCGGCGGCCGAGCATATCGTACGTGTATTGCTCGCCGAAGCCGTCCGGGAAAGTGACTTTGGTCAGTTGTCCAAGGGCATTCCATACGAACTTGCTGCGTCCGTCTGTAAGCAAGTTTCCTTGGTCGTCGTACTCGTAATCGTAGTCCTCGTAGCGGATCAAGTTCTCCCGGTGGACGAGCTGGTTACGGTCGTTGTATTTGTAATTCGTGCCGATAATCGTATATCCTTTGCCGACCTCGCGAATCCGCTCGAAAAGCTTGTCATGTCCGCCCGGCGGCAGGTTGACTTCACCGTTGACGATATTGTCGATGGCAGCAAGAATGTGCTCGATTTGCCCCGTCTCAAACATCGTTTCAATATCAATGTCGCCGAATTGCTCACCGAGTTTCTTCCACAAACCGAGTTTCTTGCCATTGCCTTTCTCCAGCGCCTTCTGCCAACCTTTGCTGCAGTCGCCTGACGCGCCGCCGTTGCCGTTACCATTGCCGTTTCCATTTCCTTTGTCATGTCCATTGCCGTGACCATTTCCGTTTCCGTCACCGCCATTGCCACCGGCATTGCCACTATCTGCACCGCCTACATTGCCACCGCCATTGCCGTTACCTCCGGCGTTGTCGTTACCATTTCCACCGCCATTACTGTTGTCGTTTTTGGCGATTAAATCCGTTGTAGGTGCGGCTACTTTAACAGAGGGGGTGGCTGCGCTCTTGTCTTTGCCGTTGCCATTTCCGTTCCCATTATCTTTGTCGTGTCCGTTCGCGTTGCCGTTATTTCCTTTGTCCTTCGGTCCGCATACCGGTGCTTCACCCGGTTCGGATGGATCTTTAGGCTTCGGTTTCTTCATACCGAAAGAGGCCAGCACCATCTCGACCAGCTCGTCCGTCGTGATCACCTTCTGCAGATCTTCCTTCGTGCCCTGGATAATGGTCTTCCGAACGATCCTGTTGCCGGCCCCGTCGTACTCGTAGAGCATGACATCGCCGTCTACTGTCTCCACCCGGCTGAGCTGCTCGCGATCGTTATAGGCATAGCCGGAAGAATGGCCCTCATCTTGAACGCCGGTAATGAATTCCCGCGCATTATAGTCGTACACACTGGAATGCAGCGGTACATCTACTTTCGTGGTCTTTTGGGTTCCGATCAGATGGCCCGGTTTATAATCAACCGAAGTAACAGTACCATTCGGATACTGAATTGACTTCACATAACCGTCGGCATCGTATTGATACTCGTACTTATACCCTTTGCTGTCGGTATAACTCTTCGGTCGGCCACTCGCATCAAGTTCAAACTCGGTACGCTCGCCGTTTATAGTTTCAGCGACTTTTTCCCCGTTTTCGTTATATTCAACGACCACCGTATCGCCGTTCGGGTAAGTGGTTTGCTTCAATTGGTTGTTGTCGTAGTAGTCGTATTCAATCGTGCCGTTCTTGTCCGTGCGGGTAAGCATGTTGCCGGCATTGTCAAACGTATAGGCATACCAAGTGCCGTCATTGAAATCCTCACGGGTTTTGCGATTCATATAGTCGTATTGGTACCTCGTCGTCAGGCCGCCCGGTTTGCTTTCGAACACAACATTGCCATTCGGATCATACTGATATTCGAAAACATCTTGTCCTGACTCCCCGCGAACCACCACTTTCTGAAGACGGCGGCCGAGTTCGTCATAATCGTAATTCGTCGTCTGCGAATTACCGTCCTTTTGGCTCGTACGATTCAGTTCAGCATCGTAGGTGTAATCCGTCTTCAGTTCACCGACGGCCGCCTGTGGTTCGATGACGGAAGTCAGACTATCCCGTGTATCGTAGTCATATCTGACAGCTCCATATACCGGGCGATCTTCTTCCAGTTTGTTTCCTGCAGAATCATAGCGATAGGAGAAAATGCCTTCACTCGGAGTTTGCTTGTGAGTCATATGTCCCACGGTATCGTAACCGTATTGAGTTGCTTCCCCTAAGCGGTTAAACTGGGTCTCCATCCGTCCATCCAGATCCAGGCTGAAACGCTGAATGTGCCCGAGCGCATCTTTCTCTTGCGTCATATTGCCGCGATAGTCATAGAGCCACTCTGTATCACGGGCCAGCGGGCGGCGCTCGGCTGTGACGAACCCTGCATCGCTGTACTCGAATTTCACCCACTGCCCGACCGGATCGGTCTGCATCGTCTGCTGACCTTCGGTATCATAAGCATACGTCGTTGCATGACCATTGCCGTCTACGGAAGCCACCATCAGCCCGCGCGGATCATACTTGTAGTCATTCACAATTTGATCGCCGGACATGGATGGGTTCGCGTAATGAATCTCTTGAAGAAGATTGCTGCCGGCATCGAATACGGAACGAATGATGTTTCCGTTCGGATCTTTCTCCAGCACAACGTTACCCGAGCCGTCGTAAACATAATGGATTAAGGCACTGATATTGCCCGAGCTTAAGTCGGCTGTGCCTTCTTTGTAATTGATGATATCGGTTGTCTGCCCCGCGAGATCGTAACGGTATTCCGTAATGTTGTTCAACGCGTCAAAAGAAAGCACCTGGTTTCCGAGCGTGTCGTACACCGTTTGCTGCTGACCGCCATCCGGCTGCACAACCTTGATTTGGCGGCCCATAGAGTCATAGGAGTAAGCTGTAACCCGCACCTCAATAGAGCCATTGCCGAGAGCGTTTTGTTCCGTTATCTGCTTTAAAAGGCCATGCTCATCATATGCATACTCCGTCACAAGCCCCGTGGAAGAAGTCTGCTGTTCCAGATCACCTTCCGGAGAATAGCGATAGGTCGTCGTCGCCCATTCACTGTCGTTTAACTGTCGCCGCTCTTCCAGCATATTGCCCCAAGCATCCACTTTATAGAGGAACTTTTGCACGGCGCCAGACTGGTCTACAGCTTCGATCCTCTCGGAGACGCGGCCATAGGCATCGGTTTTCGTTTCGATGACTTGTCCTTCTTCTTTCACCGATTTCACTTCGTGACCGAAGGCGTCATAGGTCGTCGTACTCTCCTCGTCGGATTCTGACACAGCAAGTATTAAATGCCCCGCAGGGTCAAAAGATTCCTTGCGAGTATAGACCACTGATTTCCCGGTCTCATCCAACGCAGGAGTCATCGTTTCAACCGTACGTCCGGTATAGCGATACTCTGTCTTATCGTCATTACCGTCGGTGAAGCTAAGCATACGCCCCAGCTTGTCGAACGAATATTGCTGTTTCTGCAGCGTCTCATGGCCTTCGTACAGGCTGTCCGCGCTGCCCGAAGCCAGCGGGGTCCCGTTCCACTGCGGGATCGGACCGCCTACTGAGGCTTCCAATACTTGGCCGATGCCGTCATAGACATATCTCATCCACGAATCGTTCGGACGTTTCTCCTCAATGAGGCGCCCTGCACTATCGTAACGATTGGTGGTGACAGCCGCTTGCTCCGATATACCATTGGCGCTTATCGAGATATTACTTGGGAATACCGGCTTAACAAACTGCTTTTGTTCAACGATGCGATCCAACAGATCGTAAACATACTCGGTTCGTCCGCCGTCGGCTGCAATGACAGCTTTCTGGCGGCCCGCATCATCGTACTCAATTGTTGTCGCATAGTTGCCCGGCGTTACAATGGTCTTCACGTGCTGCCCGGCTTTGTTATACTGTGTCTCTTTCGTCTCTCCTCGAGAATCGGTTTGTTTGACAAGAAGACCACGGCTGTCGTAAAGATAGGATTCTTCCAATTTTCCAGCTGTGTCTTCTTCAAGAGGAATCGTGACTTTGGACAAGACATTCCCCATACCGTCCAACTTATAAGTCGTTTTGGTCAAGCCATCCGACTCTTCAATCAGGTTCCCACCATCGTCATATTTGTAGGTACGAGTAATGGATTGGGACTCGTCATTCTTGTCTTTCTGAACGGCTTTGGTCACTCTGCCCCATGGATCATATTCATAATCTTCTACAAGCCCTGTCGGGCCTTCTCGGTGCAGCAGCCAGCTAACCTCATTAAACTGCGATGAAGTCACTGCCTCATCCGGCGTACCCGCATCCGTCGTTTCCCTCAATACGTTGCCGTGCAGATCGTTCTCGTAGGACACACGTGTGCCGTCAGAGGTAAGAAAACCTGTTTCGTCATACGTGTAGTCGAACGTGTTCCCGTTGGCATCGATCCTCTTTTCAAGCAGCCCTTTATCGTTAAAATGTTCCTCCGTAATAAGAGTCTGTTCGTCGTTCACTCCCGCAGGGTGCACCACAACTTGCGTCGTCTTTCTGCTCCAAAATCTGCGTGGGTGATCCGGATCGTACGTATACTCATACTCGGCATTATAGCCCAACGGGCCTGTCTCGCTTACTAAATCGTGTAAATCATTATAGGTGTATCGCATGATACGACCTGAGGCGCTCTGCTGAGCAATTATGTTATCGAAGTCGTCATATCGATAGCGTACTTCACGGTTAAGCGCATCGACCGATCGCACCAGATTATTCGCGCTGTACTCGAACGATGTCTTCGCTTCTGCCGTACCGTCCGGCGTGTCCACCTGCTCCACTTTTTCAGTGAGACGGTCGGCATCATTCCAACGCAGCGTATACTTGCCAAGGGGGTTTAACACAGTTGCTTGACGCGTTCCGTACTCAGCACCAACGAACTCCTCGACATGATCCTGTTTGCGCATCGCACTCATCCGAGTCACACGATTATGGTCGTCATACGTCCACAGAGTCGTGACTGATTCGTCGGTTTCGCCTTCCTGTTCCCTTTCGTTATTGCCGTTATCGATGACTTTCGTAATCCGGTGCAGATCATCGTAAACAAAACGAGTCATTTTCTGGGATGGCTCCCGATACCCGACGAAATCGCCTTTCTGGTTATACATGAAGAAAAGTTTTCGTTTCGGACTGCCCGTTTGGCTGCCGATTCCGTTCAAATCCGTAATAATCGTCGATTTCAAATCGCCCGTCGCTTCGTCGTAGCCGAATTCCACCTCATGATTGTTGGTGTCTTCAGCCTTCTTGATGCGGTATTCCAAGCCATGATAATTGCGCCATTGCTCCCATCTGACATGGAGTCCGTTGACATGGCGATCCTGAACCAACCAGAAACGGCCATCCTCGTAAAACCGGTAGAGAAGCTGGTCCGGCCATTCCATGATGAAGACGTCGGTATTTTCCGGATTCCCCTCTATGGGGTCGAGAGTGAGCTTCGGAAAGTGCTGCCTCTGTCCGTTCGCATAGGTGGCATAACCGCCGTCTTCCGGTTTGAACCAATAGACCGTGCCGTCAAAGCCTTGCCAAGTGATGTTGCCGTCAACCCATTTGTTCAAACGGGAATCCAGGCTGAAGTTCCATCCGTAGCCGAGCTGTCCCTTGACCCGGTTTTGGTGGTTATATGTAAGGAAAATGTCGAGGTCGATACCAGGCCCTTCTTGAGTGAATGCTTTAAACGACTGCATCCCGTTACCGGTCGTTAAGTTAATACGCGTTGTTTGACCGGCCACTACGGCTTCCGCGTTGGGAACGTAAGCTTCAGCTCCCGTTCCTGTGATATAAGGGTACAGCGGGAGAGTTTCTTCCTTCTTGTTGCCTGCCACGTCTTCCACCGTTATGTTTAACTGTTCCGCCTCACCCGGCTGGAACGGCAACGGCAGTCCTGATCGGGCTGGTCGTCCAGCTTTCCGAGCCTTGTGCGGAGCCAATGGTGGTGACTTTCTTCAATCCACCCACCATATCCCGTGTTTCTATCGCAAGCCGGTTGTTACCCAGCGGGTGAACGCCCAGCACTTCGGGCGCAGTACGGTCGAGCAGCACCATTTGGGATTGTCCGTTATAAGCAGGTGCGGTCTTCGGTACTGGTTCCTTCCCCTCTTCCACAATGAAAGTAATAGTCGGCGCGTCCGCTTCTAATGTCCAGTAATAGAAGCCGTCAGGCAATGGAGCGTTGCTGCCATCCGTACCTTTCCAAACAAAGGAGCTGGCGTGCGAGTCGCTAAGAAGCGTATATTCTTTCTTCGTAGTGACTTCCTTAAGTTTCACGGTTACGGAATACCGGGTCGGCGATCCGCCTTCGGCGTTCCCTCTTGCTCGCTAATCCATGTAGCCAGCATATCGGTCCATGACAGCGTCATCTGCTTCTGAGCTACAGGGAATATATTGGATGTTTCATTCATGCTGAAATAAGAGCTGGCATAACCAAGCCGGTCAGCCCCCATATCGGGACGCTCCTCTAGCACCTGATCCCCTGAAAAAGAGTAATATTGAGGAGTCTCCGTCTTATTGGGATCGTCCACCCATGGTTCTTCCTTAAGATCTTGTACTGCTGCGGCCACCTTCACCTGCAACGCTTTCCCACCCTCAACAAGAGCGGTGCCTACCCGGTCTGCCGCCTCGGCCCATACTGCAGCCGGGGCTAATCCGAGCATTAAAGAACCCAACAACATGAAAGCCAAGCTTCTAGACCAAACTCTTCCTTTCATCATGCACCCCATATCCCCCGAAAAAAAAGCAAAAAACCGCAGCGCCTAAGCGTGCGGCAACGCAAAAAATTGCGTGCTTCTCACTACTTCGGCGGTCTGGCGATCCGACGTGGGACCCATGACTTTGCGCCCCTATCTCGCGATAGGTTTGCCTTTTTCGGTATTATTTTTGTTCGATCAAGAAAAATATGTAATTTATATTCCTTATTATAACAATTGACTAGTCTAATAGAATCAATTTTTACATAATTTTGTTGTATTTTGTATAATTTAAGTCTTTAGAACTATAACCTTGCGCATAAATTACCACAAAAAAAGAAGCCGCCGAAGCAGCTTCCTTGATAGATTTACTACCATCAATTTATCCTAGCATTGCGCCCATCCTGCGAGCGGCTTCCACAATAGCGGGCGCATGTTCATGCATGCGGTCGGGCGTCAGCCGATTGGAAGGGCCTGATACCGACAATGCGGCAACAAGCTTCCCAGCCCGATTAAAGATTGGGGCGGACACTGCCGCGGCTCCCGGCTCGCGCTCTTCGAAGCTTGTGGCGTAACCGGCGGCGACGATCTCATCCAACTGGCTTTGGAAGGCATCCCGGTCCACCGTCTGCGGCCATTCCGGATCGTTCATCACAGCATCCCGTTCAACCGCATCCGCGAAAGCCAATAACACCTTGCTGGACGCCCCGACGAACAAAGGCATTCGCGCTCCGACGGCGGCTACCCTTCGGATCGCCTGCGTGCTTTGGACCGCTTGTATTCTAACCCTCTCACTGCGGTCTCTTATATATAACTAATCGTTTCGCTCAACTGGTCGCGCAGCCGTTCCATTTCAGGAAGCAGAGCAACAGAGGGATCATCCGAGCGAGACAGATGTGCGGACAGTTCGAGCACGCTGAGTCCGAGTCTGTATTTGTCCGTTCCTGGATCCCGTATGACAAAAGCCTTATTTTCCAACGTGGCTAGAAGACGGTGTACTGTGCTTTTGTGCAAGCCGACCCTCCCGGCCAATTCCGTTAAGCCCCACTCGCCTCCTGAGGCAAAACAAAGCAGCACATCGAGCGCTCTTTCCACGGCTCGAACCGTCCGCTTCTCCTCTTCCATCAACGGTCCCCCCTTTGCGTGTAAGTTTCACTCCATGAAACCCTGTTACACACAGTATAACGCAATCTGTCTCTCTCGTAAACTTTGGAAGCGCTTTATTACAATTCGATTACATACCCTTTACAATTCGTTTTGAAACATTGACGCTATAGGTCTTGGGCTCTACTATAAGAATCAATACTTTACCAGAGTTGCAAAAAAGCGAGGCGATCATTGATTGACAACGTTGTCGACCCCTCTTCCACTCGGCGGTTCAGGCACAATTCCGACAACAGTCGAAAACTCTGAATCTAGCACAGCCCAGTCGCTCGGACGGCTCGTTCTGCATCTGTCTCTAGCCGCCGCCTCCTTACTCGTCGCAATCTTCTTGGCCTTTCATGGCTATATCGCTTGGTCGCTCTCTCATCCCAAAGTCGCTGCGCTCAGCTCCAATCCGAAACTCGCCAAAAATCTCGATTACTCCGAAGTCACTTTTCCCAGCGCTGATCGCCGCACATTAGTGGACGGCTGGTGGATTCCCGCTATCGGAAGTCACAAGACGGTTGTACTCAGCCACGGTTACGGAGCGAATCGCGAAGAAGCCTGGGTTCCTATGTATGATCTGGCAGACCTCTTGCACGGCCTCAAATATAACGTGCTTATGTTTGATTATGGATTTGCCAACAACAAACGCCCCGTTCCTGCCACCGGCGGCCGGACCGAATCGAAGCAGCTTGTCGGCGCGCTGAAGTTTGCACGTCAGCAGGGCAGCGAGCAGCTTATCGTATGGGGATTCTCCATGGGGGCGGGCACGGCGCTGCAGGCCGCTTTACAATCGGAGCCGATCGACGCAATGATTCTGGACAGCACTTTTTTACCGGATGACAATACTGTCTATTACAATATCAGCCAGCAGGTGAAGCTTCCGAAATACCCTTCCGTCTCTCTCATTCGCTGGTTTTTCCCTATGATGAGCGGCACACGGATGGAGCAGATTCCTTCTGCCAAAGTGCAGCATACATCCTTTGACTTTCCGATCTTGCTAATCCACGGTACTGCGGACAACAAAGCCCCGGCCTATCTCTCGGAGAATGTCGCCAAATCACAGAAGAATGCTTTATCTAATCTCTGGGTCGTACCCGACGCGATACATGAAATGATTTTCCGCACTCATCCGGAAGAATACGTACAGCGCACGACAGCATTCCTTAAGCATGTTGACGAAGATTTTACAGCAAAAAATTTATCAACGGAATGGGTTCAAATTTGATCGCGGTTATAGAACAAACCCTCTCTCGCATACGTTGGGTACGAAGGTTACCTGATGCAAGCGACCGGGAGGGTTTTTATTATGCTGCCTGTATATGGTGCGATGATGCCGCTGAGATTGTTAGAGGAAATCGTATTCCGGAAAACGCAAGAGATGGAGCACACCGTTGTCATTAGAGATTTGATTCCGCAATTAGAGCCGCCTTATGTGCAGCTGATGCTGGATTGGCAAAATGTTTTCGTTAAAACGTCGGAGCTGGCGCAAGCCGGCATGCGTGCAGCATCGACCGTTCCCGGATACCCGCTGCCGCCGGAGTGGTCGGCTTTCATGCCGCGGCTGGTCAATGAATCTCTGTTGCAATCGCATGAATTCATTCGCCAGCTTCAGCTTTTGCAGGAACAGAGTCCGGCCGTACATGACCTTTCGGCGGCGCCGATGGTATTGTCTCACATCCGCCGGGAATCGGAGTATTTCATATCGGTGATCGAAGATCTGCAATCTTCCGCAGCATTACCTTGGATGAGGCTCTCCGAGGACCCGGATGACAGCCCGGAAAGCTATGGCGGCCCCGAACCGGCGGATGGGGCTATGCGGCAGGATCGGTCGGACGAGGTTGAATCGAGCGAGGTTCAGCCGACAAGCGGGATGCTGCCTGTTGAGCCTCAGCTTGCCCAGCAGGCGGAGCAGGGGCGCGAACAAGGCGAGCACACGACGACGATATGGGGGCAGATGCACAGCTTTAAAGTGCAGCCGGATCCAGCCGATGAGGGACAGTGGAACCAACCTCAAGCGGATCGGGCTCCTTCGGATCAAGTGCAAGAGGATCAGGATAATCCCGGCAGCGAATCGGATTCTGATCAACCCCTTCGACCGGAAGGAACATGGTCTGAGCCTATGGGCGACTTATGGTTGGGATCCGCTTCCCAAAGCGCCGTCCCGATCGGAGGTCATCGGCTTCCCCCGCTTCCATACTCATACAAAGCATTGGAACCTTGGATAGATGAGAAAACAATGCGCATTCACCACGACAAACACCACCAAAGCTATGTAGACGGCTTGAATAAAGCGGAAAAAAAGCTGGAGGAAGCCCGGCGCTCCGGTGATTTCGAGCTGGTGAAGCATTGGGAGCGGGAATTGGCTTTTCACGGGGCGGGGCATTACCTTCATACGATTTTCTGGGAGGCTATGTCCCCAAGAGGCGGCGGTCAGACAAGCGGCGGATTGCTGAATGAAATTAACCGCAGCTTCGGGAGCTATAATGCTTTCAAGAAGCAGTTTACTGAGGCTGCCAACAACGTCGAGGGCGGCGGCTGGGCGATATTGGTCTGGTCCCCTCGAAGCCATCGTCTCGAAATTCTAACGGCCGAGAAGCACCAGAATTGGTCGCAATGGGACGTCGTGCCCCTGCTCCCGCTGGACGTTTGGGAACACGCCTATTATCTCAAGCATCAGAACGAACGCCCCGCCTACACGCGCGATTGGTGGAACGTCGTCAATTGGCCGTACGTCGCTGACCGCTTCGCCAAAGCCCGTACTCTGAAGTGGGCACCTCATTGAGACAATAAAGCAGCCAGCCAAGCCCAACGGGGGCATGGCTGGCTGCATATACATTTTACAAGCTCCAATCCAGCTTCACTTCGCCGCCGATGCGGGAAGATTCATAGATTGCGTCGATGATGAGGTTGCTGCGCAGGCCGGTTTCCGCAGAGGTCCATGGAGTTTTGCCTTCGCGGATACACTCCAGGAAATGACGGCTTAGCCGGATGCGGGAGTTTTCTGGATCCTCCGGAGCCTCCAACGGGATGTCAACGGGCTGATCGAAGCGCTCAGTCAGGTATTTCCCCTGTCCGCCGCGCAGCACCGCACCGCCGTCCGAGCCCATCAGGTGCAAGAACGGCACGCTGTCGGTGTCCATATGGACAGCCCAACTGACTTCCAGAGTTAAAGAGCTGCCGTCCTCCATCTTGATAATGGCCGTAGCCAAATCCTCGACGTCATAGATGCCGTTCCAATCGGGTTTACCCCACGTGCCGATCCCTTTCTTGCGGGGACCGAATTCCGCATAGGTCGATCCGTATACCGACACCGGCTTCGGCTCTCCCATGAGGAAGAACGCCAAATCCAACATATGCACACCGATATCGATCAGCGGGCCGCCCCCGGATTGCGCATGCTGGGTGAACCACGTTCCCCAGCCGGAATCCCTTACGGCGGTACCACCCTGTTTTGGCCGTGTAGATCTTGCCGAGCTCGCCGCGGTCAATCTGCTCTTTCACTTGCAGTGACAAGGGCTCCCACCGCATTTGATGGGCGACCATAACCGTCAAACCCGTGCGCCGCTGCGCTCTTACGATCTCTTTGGCAGCCTCGGAGTTCAATCCCATCGGTTTCTCCACAAGCACGTGCTTGCCGTGATCCAAAGCCAATATCGCCAATGAAGCGTGCGCCTGATTCGGCACTGCGACGATTACCGCATCCACATCTTCTCGGCGGATCAGCTCATCGGGTGTCGCGGCAACGACCGGAATACCGTACTGCTGCGCTCTCTGCTCGGCAAGAGGCAGATAAGCGTCCGTCACCGCCACGAATTCGCATTGATCCTTTAACGCACCGAACTCTTGGAGGTGAACATTCCCGATATTGCCGGCGCCGATCAGACCGATGCGTATTTTCTCCTTGGAACTCATATTTCAAAGACCTCCAATCATCGTCTCCTGGAATTTAACTGATAACGCTATATTAGTTCATTACCCATAGATAGACGATGACCGATCTAGTCTAGTTTCTCTGCATATTTGTCGCAAATAAAAAAACAGCCATCCTTGAAAGGATCGGCTGCAACTATTATCGAAATTATCGGTTCAGCAGCTCCAAAAACTCCGAACGCAATGCCGGGTTTTGGCGGAATTGGCCCCGCACGGCCGACGTGACCGTGTTGCTGCCATACTTCTTCACTCCGCGTGCGCACATGCAGAGATGCTCTCCTTCGACAACCACCATAACTCCGTGAGGCCGAAGCACCTCTTCCAAAGTGTCGGCAATTTGCGAAGTGATCCGCTCTTGCACCTGCAAGCGCCGGGTAACCGCGTCTACAAGACGGGCAAGCTTGCTCAAGCCGGCAACTTTGCCGCTCGGTATGTAGCCGACATGAGCCTTGCCGAAGAAAGGCGCCATATGGTGCTCGCACTGACTATAGTAAACGATGTCCTTAACGATAACGAGCTCTTCATGCTGCTCATCGAAGGTTACACCCAGCACCGACCTCGGATCTACGTCATACCCGCCGAATATTTCTTCGTACATCCGTGTCACGCGGGCAGGCGTTTCCAGCAAGCCTTCGCGCTCTACATTTTCGCCGATCAGCTTAAGAATTTCCCGAACATGATGCTCAATCTTTTCGCGATTCTGTCCAACCTGCGTATTTACGTAATCCTTGGTACCCGCCACCGTATTGCCCCCTCGCTCAAACCCTGCTATGACGACTGTGCGCGATCAGAGATCGCCGGCAATCAGTCGCATTATTATCTACGAGATTTAGGTTTATTGCCCGGATTTTGGTTTTTCATCATTTGCTGTGCGCGCTGCAGCTGCTGCTTGTTCATGTTGTAGCCCATCTGCTTCGCCATCTTTGCCATCATGTCAGGATCGTTCTGCATTTTCGTCATTTGATTACGCAAGTAAAATACCCCGACGATAAAACCAACAATCAGGCCGACGATCAGCGTCAGGATCGGAATTAACCAACTCCACATCTGCAAGTCCCTCCGAGAATTTCATAATAATACCCTGTCTACGCCTCAGTGCGTTAGAACAGGGCTGTTGTACTATGATAGCATGACCGAAATGGAGGCGCAAACCGCTTCGCGCACTCCCTGACTACGATAAAACGGCATCGATGAAAAGAGTAGGATGCTGCGCCAAATCGATTTCTTTGGCAGCCACGACTTCCTCGCCTTGTTTGTCGATTACGCGAACGATCGGGCGGCCCGGCAGCCCTCTGTGCTGGCCGACGACAACGCCGGTCTGGCGGTTGGAGAGACGCACGGAAATTCCGTTAGGATACACCGACACGATACGCATAAAATGAACGAGCACCTCGTGATCCAGCTCCCTGCCGGACATCGCATTCATTCGTTCGCATGCCTCATGCGGCAATAACGGTTTAAGATCCTCAGCATTAAACAGCAGATTGTCATAGGTGTTTGCTGCCGCAGCGATTTTGGCATAGAGATGAATCTCTTCACCGGTCAGTCCGCGGGGAAATCCCGAGCCATCTACAGCCTCATGATGTTGAAACGCAATGTGAGCGATGAGCAGGCTGTACTCCCGCTTGTTCTTGAGAAGCTCGAATCCCCGCCAAGAGTGATGCATCTTTCCTTCTTGTATTTCCGGGGCGTTCAGCTTCCCGATGTCATGCAGCAAGGTGCCGATGGCCAATTCTTTTAATTGAACCATATTCAAGCCGAACTCAAGACCCAAAAGAGAAGACATCATGCATACGTTCATCGCGTGGATGAACATGGCGTTATCCTCAGTACGGATGTCCGACAGCTGTACGAGAACGCCCTGGTTTTTCAGAACATCGTCCAGCAGTTGATCGATTGTCTGACCGATGGACTTCGTGCTGAACTGTTTGCCGGAGCGAAGGGTTTCGAATGTCTCGGACATTTGGCGGATCACCGCCCGCTTCGTATCATCGGAGAGCACTTCATCCACTGTGATATCGCGAAACATCGGATCATCCAGATATACTGTAGTAACGCCAAGGCGTTTTAACGTACTGATCATATAAACGGTCAGCTGCACTCCCATAGACAACAAAACCGTACCGTTCGCCGAAAAAATCGTCCTGCCGAGCGTTTGTCCCGGTTCCACAGTCTCTATGTCTACCAATTTCATATATGATCTCTCCCGAGTAACATCTCATTGTCCTACTAGTATTTCGGAAATTATGAGGTGGAAATGAATGCAATTGAAGCGGAGAAGATAAATAAAATATAGCAGATTCGAGCCGATTAGGCATATTTACTCAAAAGAGGCGTTCTTTCAAGTGCCAGCAGCGTTTCCTTGATAATCCGGGCGAGTAACCGACCATACTTCCATTTGCCCCGATCACTCGATGACATGGAACAACGATAGGAACGGGGTTTTTATTATTGGCCCCGCCGACCGCTCTTGCCGCTTTAGGTTCGCCGATTGCAACAGCAATATCCTGGTACGCCGCTGTCTGACCGTAAGGGACATCCAGCAGCGCTTTCCAAACCTTAAGTTGAAACGGCGTTCCTTTTAGCTCCAGAGGAAGGCTGAAGGTTGTCGTATTTCCTTGGAAATACTCATTCAGCTGCCGCACCGCCTCAATAAGCAATTCGTCATTGTCATCTCTTACGAATCCGGCTTTGGGCCACCATTTGTTTCCCCATTTAAAAAGTGCCGTATCGCGAACTTGCGAGCTGCCGAAATCAATTCGAGCGATCCCTCGCTGGCTTCGGCAAATGCTTAGGGTGCCGACAGCACTTTCCATTTCCGTCCACTTCAGCTCCGTCGGAGCTTGAAGAGGCGATTCATTGTGCCTCATTGACCTCCCCCTTGCTGTCGTTTCTCGGCAATCGATAATAGAGCGCGCTCAATCGCAGCTTTAACCTCGTCATCCTCTTCAGATAACGATGCGGATTGTAGACATTGCTCTGCCTGTTCACCGCCGATCCGTCCGAGCGCCCACGCGGCGGTTGCACGCAACACCGGCCGTGGATCCTCCCGCAGCATGCGGTTTATATCCGGAACGGATTCGGTATCGCGGAAGTTGCCGAGCGCAATGAGCGCATTTCGCTGAATGGGTTTGCGCCCGCGCCAGGATGCTGAACTTTCCCCGAACTTCTCTTTGAATTCTCGATTTCCCATGGTCAGAAGCGGCCGCAGAAGCGGCTTTGCCGTTTCGGGATCTGGAAGCAGCTCCACGTGGTGTCTCACATCGACTCCCCGGTTATGAGGACATACGATTTGACAAGTATCGCAGCCATACAGACGGTTTCCGATTTTGACCATCAGCTCGTCTTCAACGATACCTTTGGTCTGGGTGACGTAAGAGATACATCTTTGCGCATTCAGCTCCCCGGGACCAACCAACGCCCCGGTAGGACAGGCATCGATGCAAATGGTACAGTCTCCACAGCCCTCTTCCACCGGCTTGTCCGCCGGCAGCGGCAGGTTGGTGATCATTTCGCCGAGGTATACCCATGAACCCCATTCTGGCGTGATGATTGCGGCGTTCTTGCCGCTCCAGCCGATACCCGCACGTTCCGCCACTGCGCGGTCGGATAGAGCTCCCGTATCCACCATGGATAACAGCCGCGCATCCGGCACCCTGTCATAAAGCCAGCGGGCGAGCTTATCCAGACGAGCCCTTAATGCATCATGGTAATCCTGGCCCCACGCGGAACGCGAAAGAATCCCCCGCCGCTTGCCGGGTTCGGAGACCGGCGCGCCTTTCAATTTAGAAGGATACGCGACGGCAATGGCGATAATGGAACGCGGCTCGGAGAACAGCAAGGCCGGATCTGTCCTTTTGTCCAGATCCGGCTCTTCAAAGCCCGATTCGCGTCCCAGCTCCCGATGACGAATAAGGCGATCCTTCAGCTCCATGAAAGGGTCCGCCGTCGTCACTCTGATTTTGTCAATGCCGAGCATCGGTGCTGCGGCGATCATTTCTTCTTTTAACTCCCGCCAATAAGCGGTGTCTCGTTCATTCACCGCAACGGCCATATTAGATCCCTCCCGGGCTGTCGATTACGACAACCGGGCAATCGCTTCGCGCGCCATAAGGTCGCAATGATTGTTGAGTTCGTTGTCGCTGTGCCCTTTTACTTTAATGTATTCCACTTGATGCATGTTCATCAGCTCGGCGAGTTTTTCCCAAAGATCCCGATTCTCGACAGGCTTGTTCTGGCTGTTCCGCCATCCGTTGCGGATCCACCCTTTCATCCAGCCCTGTTGAAAGCAGTTGACCAAGTAAGCCGAGTCGCTGTGCAGCTTCACCTTGCAAGGTTCTTTCAGCCGCTTCAACGCTTCGATCGCTGCCGTAAGCTCCATGCGGTTATTCGTAGTTAATGTCTCGGCGCCTGAAATGTCCTTGCGCTTATCTCCGAACATGAGCACCGCGCCCCAGCCGCCCGGACCCGGATTACCGGAGCAGGCTCCATCTGTGTAGACGATAACTTCTTTCACTGCGGATTCCCTCTTTCCCAGCTACAGCCATGCCCAGCGCGTAATCGGCCATAAGATCACATCCGCGCGGCCTTTGATGATATTTTCCGATATTTCTTTGAAATGGCGACTGTCCCTGCTCGCGCCTTGGCGGCGGTTGTCTCCCATTACAAAATAGTGTCCGGGACTTACCTTGAAAGCCGGAACATCTTCATATTCGATCTTCGAATCGGTATAAGGCTCAATTGTAAGCTGCCCATTGCGATAGAGCTGCCCGTTCCGGATCTCCAGCGTGTCCCCGGGCACTCCGATAATCCTTTTCACGAGATATTGCTTGTCGTCAGGACCCGGATCTTTGAAAATAACAATGTCTCCGCGCTCTGGCTTGCCGAATTCGTATACGATTTTATTAATGAACAGCCATTCTTTCTCGTACAACGTAGGTTCCATGGAGTAGCTTTTCACCGTGGACAGCTGGAATACGAACGCCCTTAAAAGCAGTACGATTACGAGAGCCACAATTAACGCTATGGCCCAATCCCACAATTCCTTGCGCCAACCGGTCATCCGCGGTTTGTCGGTCCCGCGCGCTCTTCCCCTCGGAGGGGAGGAGGAATCCGTTTGATTGATCATGGGTGCTGTCTCTCTCCTTCACGGCTCAGCTGTTGTTTCCACTGCTCATAATAGCTTCTTATGGCATCATCACCGAAAGGAGAACTCTGTCTGGCTATCGTGTCCTGCAGGGTCGCAAGACCCGCTTCCACTTGAGCCTGCACGGCTTCGCTGTAGCGATACG
Source organism: Cohnella kolymensis (assembly GCF_000829465.1). Classification (GTDB taxonomy): domain Bacteria; phylum Bacillota; class Bacilli; order Paenibacillales; family Paenibacillaceae; genus Cohnella; species Cohnella kolymensis. The sequence goes on from NZ_JXAL01000001.1 coordinate 389,422, forward strand.
TGTCCTTGTGGCGGAGAAACTCATCCCGGTCAAGTTCAAGCACAGTGCCGTTCGGCAAGAGGACGACATCCAGGTCATAATCGATATAAGTCAACACATCTGCGTAACGGTACGGAGGTGACGCCAGGTTACAGTAATACCGGATACCCTTGTCTTCGAGCAAAGCAACGACATTAAACCATTGATCCTGCATGAAAAAGGATACGGCGGGTATGCGGCTGACCCACTGCTTGCCGTCTGCTTCAACAATCGTGGTTTGGTCGTTCAAAAAAACCCACATCGATTCCGATGCATGCTGCGGGTATAACCTTCCCTCAGGCACCTGCCAATTTTCCAGCCACATCCGATGGAGAGAGCCGTCATGCTTGAAGCTTTTGATTATACAACGCTGGTACGACTGATCTGCATTGGCCATGACGGCATGCCTCCGGTGTAATCCTTCAAGATGTTGCCGCGTAAGGCGTGCGGCAGTGCACATTTACTATAAGAAAAGCATATCTCCCCGCCAAAAGCAATGGCGCACAAGATATGCCTTCAATGAGTCCTTACAATCGCATTGCTTAGCCTGCCACAATCGACAACGGCTGCGACATACGAGCGAAATCGAGCTGTCTTGAACCGAGCGATTCATAGAACGGACGAAGCAATTCGTTATGCTTGTCCCCTGCGATCATGACCTTCAGCACATTGCGTTGACGGAAGCGGTTGTCCATGTTGGCTACCAATGCTCGTCCAACACCTTGGCGCTGAAATTGCTCCTTCACGGCAATGCGATATACATAACCCTTCTGCTGATCAATCGTTCCGATTAGGACGCCGGCAAGTGTACCGGCCTGTTCCGCGACCAGGACCAGATCACTGTCCCAAGAAAGCTGCCGCGCAAATGGACCCATCGTCTCCTCGCAGCACTCCTCCGATAACACTTCTTTCAGAAGTTCGGAAACGGACCGGTAGTCCGATAATTGAAAAGAACGAATTTGCATGTCAGAAGTCCCCCAAGCAGAAAGTTTACATTCGCTTAACGTATGTTTAATTTTACGACAATTTATTGAAATATCTAGTTCTTTTTTAACAAAAATCTAAATTTATTTTATGTAAATATTAGATATTACTATGAAAACGCTTTAAAGTGGTGATTATGGCATGATCCTGATACTTAATGGATGATTATCGCTTTTTTTCGTGAATTTTGGCTTGTTCCTCCTTCGATTCGTTTAGCGCAAAAACTTTTTGGGTAATAATAAAAAAGTTGTACCCAAACGTGGATTTGTCGAAACAGGCGCACGATTCGACTTTAGAAACATCCTCGTTGATTTACTATAAAAAATAAGGGATAATACATTGAGAGCTACATAAGAAAAATCAATTTAGGAGGTTTTCTTTAATGGCACATGAATTACCAGCGCTCCCGTATCCGTTCAATGCATTGGAGCCGCACATCGACGCTCAGACGATGGAGATCCATCACGACCGTCACCACAACACTTACGTAACAAACTTGAACAAAGCACTTCAGGATTCCGCTCCGAATTTGCTGGACAAGAGCGTTGAAGATCTCATTTCCGACCTTAACGCAGTTCCTGAAAACATCCGCACTGCCGTTCGCAACAACGGCGGCGGTCATGCCAACACACGTTGTTCTGGCAGATCATGAGCCCGAACGGCGGCGGACAGCCATCCGGCGCTTTGGCGGATGCGATTAACAGCGAGTTCGGAAGCTTTGATAAGTTCAAGGAACAATTCGCAGCAGCAGCGACAACCCGCTTCGGCTCCGGCTGGGGATGGCTGGCTGCCAAGAACGGCAAGCTGAAGATTTACAGCCTGCCGAACCAAGACAACCCGATCATGGAAGGCGACACGCCGCTTCTGGGTCTGGATGTATGGGAACATTCCTACTACCTGAAATATCAGAACAAACGCCCTGATTACATCGCAGCGTTCTGGAACGTCGTCAACTGGAACGAAGTAAGCAGACGTTTCGAAGCAGCGAAGTAATTGTAAACACCGCTCGAATCCCGAACGTGGGATGCGAGCGGTGTTTTTTTATGTGTGTGGTAACACTTTTGTGGCTCTCTCTAGCCATTTGACACTCCTGCAGCACATTGACCCCCTCTAACCATTCGAAGCCTACTCCAGCCCCGCGTTAGTCTACTTTCCGTACTATCTCCGCCTTTTGCTCCCACTCTAGCCCTCAGTTAGTCTATTTTCCATACTATCTCCGCCGTCTGCCCCTCCTCTAGCCCTCAGTTAGTCTATTTTTTAGACTATCTCCGCCATTTTCCCTTACTCTAGACCCGCGTTAGTCTATTTTTTGTATTATTTCCGCCATCTGCCCCTCCTATCTCCCCCTCCTCTAGCTGTCCGTCTTTCCAAAATAAAAAACCGCGTCAGCGGCTGCAAAAAAAACGGCGCACTGTCACGGTTTAGATGGCTTGTACATGCCAATAAAGTATTGCGTTAACACTTTGCGAAAAACATTCGGCCACACATAGTTTTCAAAATCATCCGGTCCGACCCATTGATAATGCGGCGGCAAGATCGCACTCTCTTCAGCCTGAAGCACGGCACTCATCACCCGGATGTTCCAGTGCAGGTGAGTGAACGTATGCTGCGCATCGCCTATATGATCCACAGCCTTTATCATTAAGCCTTCCTGCGCGAATTCCTGCTCAAGCCACGAACAGCCGGATTCCACCGAGTCCCACACGGACTGACCGGGAGCTTCCAGATGAGGCAATTCCCACATCCGTGCTAAAAGTCCGGTCTTAGGACGCTGCCTGACAAGAACTTTACCGGATCGGATGCCCGTTCCCTCCACTAACGCAGCTAGTCTAAGTACGAATTTAGGCGGCTTCGCTTTTGTTTTTACCGGCAGTTCCGACTGGCGCCCCTGCAATCTCGCCGAGCACATTTCCCGTACAGGGCAGGTCGGGCATGCTGGAGACTTCGGAGTACAGATCATGGCTCCTAGTTCCATCAAGGCTTGGTTGAAATCCGCAGCTTTGCCATGGGGAATAAGCTCTTTTGCCACCCCCTCGATGCGGACGCGCGTGGCCGGGCGGGCGATGTCATCTTCCAGTCCAAAAAACCTGGAAAGAACCCGCATCACATTCCCATCCACCGCAGGCTCCGGCTGATCAAATGCAATGCTTAAAATCGCGCCCGCGGTGTAAGGTCCGACCCCTTTTAAACCCGATACTTCTTCTTTCAGTCTGGGAACTTCGCCTCCGTACCGGTCCACCACTTCCCGCACGGCAGATTGCAGGTTGCGCGCCCGGGAGTAGTAGCCCAATCCTTCCCAATGCTTGAGCACCTCTTCTTCGGGCGCTTCGGCCAATTGCCGGACGGAAGGAAACCGGTCGACAAAACGGTTGAAATAAGGAATGACCGTATCCACACGAGTCTGTTGCAGCATGATTTCGGACACCCAGATATGGTATGGGTCCCGTGTCCGCCGCCAAGGCAGATCCCGGCGCTCCTTCTCGTACCAACGAACGAGCTCGCTGCTGAAATAATGCTTGTTGTTACTCACTTAAGGCCGCTCCCTCCCTTAAGCTGAGCGCCGGAAGAGCCGGCTGCCGCCTGTTTGCGGTATCGGCTGGGTGTCAATCCGGTCTGGGCTTTGAACATGCGCGAAAAATAATAGATTTGCATACCCACCCGACACGCGACGTCAGACACATTACACTCCGGCTGCAAAAGCAGAGCCTTGGCTGTTTCCATCCGCCGCTGGTTCACATACTGTATCGGTGAGCAGCCCAAAATCCCCTTGAAGAACACGATGAAGTAGTTCGGATGCAGAAAAACCTGTTTAGCCAAATCTTCCACCGTAATGTTATCCGCCAAATGCTCGTCTATATATTTAAGTACAATATCAATCTTTTGCAAATCCTGGGTCGGAGATCCTTCCTGAATAATACCGGGCAAATGCTCCAAAAACACGCTGACCAGCTCCAGCATGCAGGCTTTGATACGCAGCCTTGAAGTTAAGTGATCCCGCGCCATCTGCTCGATTAACTGGTCGAAGAGCGCCGAAGTTGATTGAAAATCGGACACCTGAAGGTAAAATGGAATCTTCAGCGTGCGGTACAAGTCGCGATCCCCGTATGTTCCCCGAAAATGACACCATTGTATCGTCAGCGAAGCATCCGGTTCTACGGAAATTCGATGTGACATTCCGGACAGCAGAATACAGAACATTCCCTTCACGAGAGGAATCTCCTTACCCTGCACGATCAAGCGCCCTTCTCCTTCTCTGACGAAAAGAAACCGGTCGCAATCATATGTAATTTCGCGTTCTTTCAGAGAGGAGCGGCTGACCTGCGTTTCAGAAGCAGCTGCAACTTCAATCTGCATGTGCTCCAAATGTTTCATCATGATAGTCAAATAAGTCGTCGTCATGTAGAGTGCTCCCCGTGTTCTTGCGAGAAATAACGTTTCCCATATACCATCCATTATACGTTAGTAGACCTACAAGCGTAAATTTGCAAAAAGATATTTTGTTATCCAAATTATGTATATACAAAAAGCCCGATTGGTTGGCTCTCTATGCGGGCTGGCGAGACTATGACTCGATGATCGCGGTGGCCGCGGCCAAAGAGCGTTCGTGACTGATGGCTACGTGTATATGAAATGTTTTGTCCGTCCATTGCAGCCTGCTGACGGCTGCTTCGGACAAGGTGCAGTGCGGTTTACCTTGACGATCAGATAACAACTCAATGTCTTGAAAACCGACGACTCTGCCAATGCCGCATCCTAAAGCTTTAGCGGCAGCTTCTTTGGCGGCGAACCTGCCGGCGATAAACTCCAATGCGCGGCGCGCAGGCAGCGCCGACCATCTGGAACGTTCCTGCACCGTCAGTATTCTGGCCGCGAAGCGTTCCTTGCTTGGCCCTGCCATTATGCCCGCGATGCGCTCCAACTCGACGACGTCCAACCCGACTCCGACAATCATACCGTCTTAAATGCCGGGGATAGGCACGCGCTTATGCTGTGTACGTCGGTAATGTTTCTCCAAAGTTTCGCGCGCCTTCGGATCGATTTCTTTACCTTCCAAATAATCGCTGTTGTCGTCATAGCTGACTCCCAATTCGCCTTCATCCGTTTGGCCTTCCCACAACCCGGCAGTCGGCGCTTTATTGAGTACTGACTCGGGAACGCCAAGGCGCTTGCCGATCTGGCTGATTTGACGTTTGTTCAAGCTGCTCAGCGGCGTGATGTCGACAGCTCCGTCACCCCATTTGGTGAAGAAACCGGTCAACGCTTCAGATGCATGGTCGGTGCCCACTACCAGCAGATTCAGGTCAAAAGCCAGCGCATATTGAACGACCATCCGAGTGCGCGCTTTTACATTGCCCTTGCCTCCACGGCTTAGGTGGCGCGACATATCCATTGCTTTGAATGCGTACTCCGTTTCCAGCACAATCTCATCCACCGCTTCAGCGATGTTCGTTTCCACTTTATATTTCAGATCGAACGCATCCGCGACGGCATAGCTATGTTCGATATCCTCTTGCTCTTCATAGGGCTGGAAGACACCGAGCGTCATATATTCCTTACCGGTTTCCTGCGACAGCTCGTCCGTCGCCCGCTTGCATAATCCGGTGGCCACAGCGCTGTCGAGGCCTCCGCTTATCGCAATCAGCAGCCCTGATGTACCTGATTGCTTGATATAATCCTTAAGGAAGTCCACCCGCCGCTTGATCTCCTCATCCACATCGATCGTCGGCTTGACACCCAGCTTTGCAATAATTTCCTGCTGCAAAGACATCTCTCATTCCTCCTATGGTTGCGGGGGCAAGATGCTGTTGAGCCCCTCTTATATTTACGTATGTAAGGCGGTTTTGCAGCCTTACAGCTCGGTTCGCGAGCGGTTTGCATCCTGTAAGGCTGATAGTTAGCCTTACAGCTCGGTCGCGAGCGGTTTGCATCCCTGTAAGTCCGGTCGTCAGCTTTACAGCGCAATCCGCAGGCGCATTCGCACCGGCCTGGCAGCAACCCGGCTTGTCCGCCTTATAAAAACATCCCGTGGGCTCGGTCATACTGACCGAACGTCCGGGATGTGAGAGTCTTACCGGCAGAAGCGGTCAAAAGCAGCCGTGAGGTCGGCGGCAATGTCGGCAGCGCTGCGGTTCTCGATCTGGTGTCTTTCGATAAAATGGACAAGCTCGCCGTCCTTGATCAAGGCAATGGACGGTGAGGAAGGAGGATAAGGTGCGAGATATTCGCGGGCCTTGGCAGTTGCTTCCTTATCTTGTCCGGCGAATACGGTGAACCCGTGATCCGGCAATACATCGTGCTGCAGCGCTTGTGCAACGCCTGGGCGCGCTTGGCCTGCAGCGCAGCCGCATACGGAGTTGACGACAAGCAGCGAAGTGCCCGAAGCCGTAGGAAGAGTCTCTTCCACTTCCTCAGGAGTTCTCAATTCTTTAATACCCAGCCGGGTCAGTTCATCACGCATCGGTTGAACCATGTCCAGCATATATCTTTCGAAAGACATCGACATATAGTGCCCTCGCTTTCAGGAGTTCTTTATTCGCGGTGTTTCCGCTTCTTATTATTATACGCCGCGCTGCAAGCTCCGTCAAAAAAAGGAAGCCCGGCGATTGACTTCGGAGCATCTGCAGTTAACCCCCTGCATCTCCGCCGTCACCGGGCATTCATCTATGGCTCGTCATGTACTTCGGGCACAGGGAAAAATTCATCGTCGTCCGGATCCGAGTCTATCGATGTCTGACGGACGGGATGCATGAATATCGCAGAGGCCGGAGCTATTCCACGCTCGAACAGATCGCGATTCTCCTGTGTGCGAAAGCCCACGTCCTTATAGGGATGCACCCATTGATCGCCGGACATGATGGAAGGATCCGTATCTCGGCTCCACTGTTCCAACGGCGAATCAGGCGACGCGTAATCGTGATCGCCGATCCATACACCGTAATCGTTGACGAACGGCTCACGCGGTCCCGGCTTGTCGCGGAAATCCGCTCGAAAGTCGATCTCGAACGGATCCAATTGCGGGTCGTCGCGGCCTTGGGCAGGTTCATTGCCGGCATCATACCTGTTCGGATCGTTAGTCATCACACGGCATCCTCTGCCTGTCCATTATGTTCTCGGACTAACCGGTCCGTCGAGTTTCTTATCGTATGCCGGGGACCGCGGATCAGACGGGCTGGCATGGAACACCCTCCTTATCTGGTTGGATCTTCCTATAGTGTGCACCGGATCGCAGCCAATTACACAGCGATGGCCTCCGGTTTATTGAAGGATACGATAAAAGTAGTGCCCTTACCCACCATCGACTCTACGCGGATTTTGCCGTTATGGCGTTCCACGATGCTGAGGCACAATGCCAAACCCAGCCCCGTACCGCTCGCTTTCGTCGTATAGAAAGGCTCGAACAGGCGCTCAAGAGTCTCTGCCGGCATGCCTACACCATTATCTATAACACGCAGCTCTACGGAATCCGCCAAATTCCGTGTCTCAATGCGCAGAACGCCGCCTTTATCGTTCATCGCTTCCATGCCGTTGCGGGCCAAATTAAGAATTAACTGTTTGATTTCCTTACAGTTAAAGTCCAACCAGTCTATGTTCTGACACATCTGCAGTTCAATGGTTTGACCCCTCATGTTCGCGTCTGCCCAAATTAACGGCAGAAGCTCACTGAGCAGATTATGAAGGTTCGCCGGCTCTTTTTCGATAATACGATTCTGAGCGAGTGACAAGAAGTCGTTAATAATGGCATTTGCCCGGTCCAGTTCTTCCAATACGATGCGAAAATAATACTGTTGATCTTCCGAGCCGCGTTCATTCAGGAGCTGCACGAACCCGCGTATGACGGCCATCGGATTGCGAATTTCGTGCGTGATGCTAGCCGCCATTTGGCCGACGAGGCTGAGTCTCTCCATCCGGCCGATTTCGTCTTTCAGCAGCTGCAGCTCCGTCACGTCGTGCCCGATAAACAAAATACCTTCCGAACTGCCGGCAGCAGCATCCTTCACAGGACAACATACGGTGTAGAAGCTTCGCCCGCGCGTCGTGACCATTTCGGTCACCCGCTCTTCCCCTTGCATAACCCTGCCGACCGGACAAGATTCAAACTGCATATCGATTTTTTCTACCAGATACCCGAAGCTTTCATTGATCACATCAATCCGGTTAACCGGCGACATCAGCTTCAGAGTGAGATCGTTGACATGTGTGACGAGCCCTTTATCATTCAGGAACACGACTATTAAAGGGGTATTGTCGATAAACTGCTGAAGTCTGCGAACTTCATTGCCGTAGCTTAATGAAACGTCGCGAACCTCCGCCTGCATCTGCACCCTCTCGAAAGCCATTTCGGTGAAATGGACGGCGGTGCCGGATACAAATAGAACAGCGAGTCCATAGACCATCGTCAGAAAAATATGAAATAAAATGGTGTTGAATTCGGAATCGGCAATGCTGTACAAATAGGAGAAAAACGCCAACAGCAGCATCATTATGCACAGGGTATATGTAAGTTTGATACGACCGCTGCGTGAGCTTCGTCGGAACGCGGCGATGCGGGAAAATAAAACGGGCAGAAAAATAGCTGTATCGATATAAAAGATAATATAGTCCAATTCAGTGGACAGTTCGCCGGTGCGAAGGATGACATACACGATCGAGAGGGCAGCGGCAGAAGGAATGCCGCCGTACAGAGAACCGATCAGCAGGGGAACAAACCGGAAATCAATATGCTGGCCTTGCTCTGTTACTGTGGAGTAATGCATGGTCAGCACCATGGAGAGGGCGCACAAAACAGCCAGAAATACGTTTGCATAACGGGTCCGCTCAGCCCTGTCGTGCCAAACCAGGAACAAAAATACAGGAAACAAAGCGATGAGAATCTGGAGCATCGTGTCTTTCCACAAGTGTCGCACCCCCTGGGAGCATATCGCAACATGTCGGATTTACAAGAAATTTACACCTAAATTAAAGCATAATTTTCCAACGGTTACAAATAAAAAAGCCCGCGAGGACCCATTTGTAATGTGTCTCACGGATTCTTTTATGGATAACTCACGGCGCTTGTCAAATCTCCGTCAAACTGTCCAAAATCTCCTGCAGACTAAGCTCCGCACAAGCCATGGACGTATCCGCCACCCCGTAGTACATTTTGACGATGTCCCCTTCTACCAAAGCGCCGCAAGAGAACACGACATCCCCGAAGAAACCGTTCCTCTCATATTCAGCTTCCGGCTCCAGTATCGGCTTGAGAGATCGCGCAACGACATGGGAAGGGTCGTCGAGATCGAGCAGAACGGCTCCCATACAGTATCGATGCTCTTTCGAGGCTCCATGGTACAGCTCCAGCCACCCTTTATCCGTACGGATCGGCACGGCGCCCCCGCCGATTCTGCCCCAGTCCCACATCGCTTCCCGCAGGCCGATCAAATGCTTATGATTGCCCCAGTGGATCAGATTTTCCGACTCCGCAATCCATATTTCCGGCGAGCCGATGCTCTTCATCGTTGGGCGGTGGAGAGCGTAATATTTGCCGTTCACCTTCTCCGGGAAGATGAGCACATCCTTGTTGTCGGGACAGAAAATCATGCCGTGACGCCGGGCACTTTCAAAATCCTTGGTGGAAACCATCGATACCCCGATTCCGTTCGGAGAAACAACGGAAAAGTAAATATAATAGGTATCCCCGATTTGCGTAACTCGCGGATCTTCAATTCCGAATACCTCCGACTTGTCCGACGGATAAATAAACGGCTGATCATCGACAGTGAATCGTCTGCCATCCTTACTTCGCGCTATGCGGATATAGGAGATGGAAGTCAAATAGGCAAAGCCGACATTTTGCGTAACGTCTTTCACGACTCGCGGATCGGCAAACTCGTATCGCACATCGTCCTTGCGAAGACGGATCAATTCGAGCGTTCCCGTGTCGGGATTATAGATCGGCGCTTGCACGATATTCGGATCATCGCTGATCGGACGTTCCGCGACCCGAAGAAACATCAGCACTTCGTCCTTATATTTGGCGATGCCCGCATTAAAAGTTCCGATCACTTCAAATCCCTCATGAAACGGTTTGACATCCGCCGGTGTTACGATCGGATTTTCCTCATATCGATAAATCCTCATTTTGATGATTCCTTATATGCATCGAGTTGTTTTTGATATTCCTGGATTACTTTATCGATTCCCGCAGCTTTCAGCTTATCCAGAGCGCCTTTTATACTGCTGTCATAGTCCTTGACTCCGCGATAGATCGGCAGTACGTCAGACACATACACAGCCTGCACATTCCCCATCTCCGCCTTCACCGGTGTCGGATCGAAGAAGAAGTCGGCGGCGAAGAAGTTTTTCGCTTCCGTGTCCGCTACATAGAGCTTTTTGCTGGCGCCGGTGAGCGTCTGGTCTACCCGGATGAAGTTGAGATTTCCGATCATCCAATCATCCTGTATATATAAAGGCATATTCGTCGCCGGGTCGATTACCGATTCCACGCCTTTGTCCCCGACCTTTTTGTAAGTCTTGCCTTCAATTCCATACATGAAGAGATCATAGTTTTCCTGGTTATCATAGAGCCAGTTCAGGAATTTCACGGATTCTGCCGGGTGTTTGCTGTTGGCTGCCACGACATTGATATTTTTGGCGTTGACCATGCGATAGCGAGGTTTTTCCGGATTCAGGCGAATGAGCTCAATGTCTTCATCTTTGATATCCGGATAGGTTTTCTGGATACCGGTAAACTTGTTCGGCGTGCCCAGCATGAATACGAATTTACCTTCGTCGATCTGCTGCTTCACTTGCTCCTGCTTCACGGTGAGCACATCCGGATGAATCAATTTCTTCTGGTAAGCTTGTTTGAACCAGGAGGCATCCTGCTTGAACTCGTCCGTTTCCACCCAGTTTTTGACCACGCCGTCCTGGCCGATGTATGCGATGTTGTCGCGAACGGTGAACGGATAAGTATCGTACGTGCGCTGGAAAATATCCGCCGGGCCGCCGACTCCTCCGCGAATCGGAACGGTAAGCTTCATGTTCAGCTTGCTGTTCACTTGCTCCATGGCGTTCATCAGATCATCGCGATTTTTTATATCACCGGTCACACCCGCTTTATTAAGCAGGTACTTATTGATAGTGAGCGAGCCGTCCACCGCGGATTCGTACCAGTATGCCGGCACACCGTAAATCTTGCCTTCTTTTTTCACGCTGCTCCAGACGGAATCCGGTATCACCTTTTTCAAATTCGGGCCGTATTGGTCGACCTCTGCCGTAATGTCTTTCAGCGCGCCCCGGCCGGCGTAGTTCGCCAGTCCGACAAGGTCATTCATGACATGGAACATATCGAAGTCTTCTTTGGTCGAGAGCTTCAGATTGATTTTTTGCTCCCATGCGCCCCAGTCGATGTACTCTTTCTCGATGTTAATATTCAGTCCATCCGCGACCAATTTCTCGTTGACCGCTTTTTGAACCGTAGGCCATTCCTTCGGCTGTGTCCCCGGAAGCACATATTTGATCGTGACGACTTCCCCGCTGCCGCTGCTGCTCGTTCCCGAAGCCGCTCCCCCGTTGTCCCCGACCGCTCCATAGCAGCCTGAAAGCATCGCAATCAACATAAAACTGGACAATACAAGCACCGATATTTTTTTTCAAATGGACCCTCTCCTTATAATGGATTGAAATGATTTCTAGCCTTTAACTGAGCCTACAACCAGACCTTTGACGAAGTACCTTTGCAGATACGGGTAAAGGAACACAATCGGACCGATCGTCATTATGACCGTAGCCATCTTGGCCGATTCGGCCGGCATCGTATAACCGGAGTTCGCTCCGGTCGGCAGCATCTCCAGCATCTGAATGTTCGAACGGAGCTGGAACAGGATATACTGCAGCGGATACAGGTTTTTGTTGTCCACCAGCATGATGGCGTTAAACCAATCGTTCCAATAACTGAGCGCGTAGAAAAGCGACACCGTTGCCAGAACGGGCATGCTGAGCGGCATATAAATCTGGAACGCAATCCGCAGATCGTTGGCTCCGTCTATGTAAGCCGATTCGCGAAGTGCGCCCGGCAGGCTCTCCATGAAATTTTTGACGAGAAACATATTAAAGGCGTTAAACATGAGCATAGGCACAATGAGAGCAAGCAAGTTATCTTTCAGCCCCAATTGCACGTTCATTAAGTACCAGGGAACAATCCCCCCTTGGAAAAGCATCGTGATGAAGAAATAGAGCGCGAGGAAATTGCGGTACCTCACATTCGGATTGGACAACGGGTAAGCGGCGAGCGCCGTTATGATCAACGCCAATAGGGTGCCGACGACGGTAACCGTGATAGAAACCAGATAACCTTTGAAAATAATCGCGCTGTTCACAAAAATCGTGCGGTAGCCGTCGAGCGACCATTTTTCCGGAAACAGGCTGTACCCGTTCTTCATAATGCTTTCCTCAGCCGAGAATGACACGATCAGCGTAAGCAGGACAGGAAGCAAGCAGGCCACCGAGAACAATGTCAAAATGGTATAAATAACGATCGTACCCGCACGGGAGCTATGACGATTACGCATCAATACAGCGCCCCCTCTTTGAAATATCTCCGCGTTATCCAGTTCGCCGTGAATACGAGCACGAGCCCGACAGTCGACTGGAATAAACCGACCGCTGCGGCATTGGACGGGTCGCCGATCTGGCGCAAAGAGCGGAATACATAAGTATCGATAACGTCCGTCGTGGGATATAACACCCCGTTATCCCCGATGATCGCGTAGATCATCCCGAAGTCGCCGTAAAAGATTTTTCCTAGATTGAGCAGCGTGAGAATAACGATCGCGGGAGCGATGAGCGGGAGTGTAATCCGAAACATTTTCTGCCACCTGGTAGCTCCGTCGATATCGGCGGATTCGTACAGAGACTGGTCGATGCCGGCGATTGCCGCAAGATAGATGATCGAACTCATGCCCGCCTCTTTCCATACTTTCATCCCGACCAGAATGGACGGCCAAGCCTCCGGCTTGGAATACCAGTTCACGGGTTCTCCGCCGAAGGCGGTTATCATCTGGTTAATGATGCCGTAATCCATAGTGAAAAAGCTGTACATCATGTAACTGACGATAATCCAGGACAGGAAGCTCGGGAAAATCATCGTCGTCTGCGCGAATTTGATGAATAACCGGCTGCGGATTTCATTGAACAGCAAGGCAATTGCGACCGCGAAGAAAGTAACAAAGAGTAGAAAGAGGAGGTTCAATTTAATGGTGTTTAAAGTCACCACAACCGCCTCGCTGGAGTTGAAGAAGAACTTGAAGTTGTCAAAGCCGATCCATTCGCTGTTCAGCAGCCCTTTGGTGTAATCGAATCTCTGAAATGCAATGAGCAAGTATGGATATGCCGCGTACGAGAATAGAAACACATAGACCGCCGCGGGAAGCACGAGCAGATAGGAGTAACGGTTTCTTATCAGCTCGCGGAAAAAGCCGATTCTTTTCGCGGGTCTGAGCGGCCTTGGTGGAGTATGTGCGTCTCTCTGTGTCTGTGGAACCGTTTGCATTGAGGACCACCCCATATTTATGATTCAAAAAAGCGACTAAGCCCGCAGGTTCACGCGCTTAATCGCCTAGTTGTCACCCCGCAACGCACGATTGTGCGGAAAAGGGCGATTCACCGTACTCTCTTATTAAACTTCTGCGGAACATTTGAAACAGGCTGAACTCTTGGATTTTGTAGTCCGTTTACGCCGTGGTAGAATTTATAGAGGTTAAAAATGACGGTGTACTGAGGAGTTACTGCAATGATGTACGATGTGATCGTGGTTGGCGGGGGACCCGCGGGCCTTATGGCCTGTGTGGCGGCAAGCGCGGATGGAAGCCGCGTTCTGCTCGTCGACAAGGGCGACAAGCTGGGCCGCAAGCTCGGGATCTCGGGAGGCGGGCGCTGCAACGTGACGAACGCCAAAGAAATGGACGAGCTGATTAAACATATACCGGGTAACGGCCGCTTTCTGTACAGCGCTCTTTCGATGTTCGGCAACCGTCAGATCATGGCGTTCTTCGAAGGTTTAGGAATCGAGCTGAAGGAAGAAGACAACGGCAGAATGTTCCCTGTGTCGGATAAAGCATCGACTGTAGTTAATGCGCTGATCAATAAAGTACGTGAACAAGGTGTGGAGATCCGGACCGATTCGCCGGTAGAGGAAGTGTTGTTCGAGGACGGCCGGGTGGCGGGAGTACGGCTTAGAACCGGGGAAGCGGTACGAAGTCGGGCGGTCATTCTCGCAGTCGGCGGGAAATCCGTGCCCAAAACCGGCTCGACCGGCGACGGTTACGCCTGGGCGGAGAAAGCGGGCCACACCATTACAGAGCTGTATCCGACGGAAGTTCCGATTACATCGGGTGAAAGCTGGATCCGCAATCGCGAGCTGCAAGGGCTGTCTTTGCGGGATGTGGAATTAACGGTCTATAACGGCAAAGGTAAAGCGGTGATCTCGCACAAAGGGGATATGATTTTCACGCACTTCGGCTTGTCCGGTCCGGCGGCTCTGCGCTGCAGCGGTTTTGTCGTTCGCACCCTGCGCGATGGCCGGGGACCGGTTGAGGTCGGCATCGATTTGTTTCCCGGCACTTCGGAGGGTGCGTTGTTGGAGGAATGGTTGGGATTGGCGCGGACAGAGCCTCGCAAAGCTTTAAGGAACCTGCTGCGCCAAAAGCTGCCGGAGCGGTTAGTGCCTTTGATTCTGCGGTTAGCGGAAGCAGACGGCGACACAGACGGCGCCAACGTGTCGAAGGCTTCGTGGCAGAAAATTGCGGGCTTATGCCATTCGTTGCGAGTTTCAGCGAACGGGACGCTTAGCATTGAAGAGGCTTTCATTACCGGCGGCGGGGTTCATGTGAAAGAGGTCGATCCGAGAACGATGCAGTCGAAGCTCATGCCGGGTTTGTTTTTCTGCGGCGAGATACTGGATATTCACGGATACACCGGCGGGTACAACATCACCTCCGCCTTCGCCACCGGCCATTGCGCCGGCACCGCCGCCGCGGAGCTGAGCCGCGCTCAGCAGGACTGACTGCTTTTGGGTTTAGCGGGAAATCCTCCTGCTAATTTCCTCTACTCAGGCTGTTACGGCACATTAGATGGAAATCCTCCCGATAATTCAGCTGGAAACAGCCATTCCAAGCAATTGACAGCCAATTAGATGGCGATTTTCCAGTTACTTTGTCCGGGCACGGTGCCACGAATAAATTAGCTGGAGGTTTTCCAGTTGATTGTGCGCTAAGCTGCTGCAGCCACTAACGCGTGCGCTCGAGCCCACCGATGACCGGTTTTTCAGACTAACTCATCCTTCCGCACCTCCTCGAGCCTCGAGATAACCCGTTTTTCCGGTTAACTCAGCCTTGTCCGCCGCCTCGAGCCCAGAGATAGCCGGCTTTTCCGGTTAACCAAGCCTTCCGCGCCTCCTCGAACCCCGAGATAACCAGTTTTTCCGGTTAACTCAGCCTTGCTCGCCCCCCCTAACAAAAAAAGCTCCAATTCCTGGCGATCCCAGGACTAGAGCTTTTAGAAGTAACGATAATGATATTTGCTATGTAGCTTGAAAATGATCATATGGCTCGTCGTCCCGCCTGAAATCATCGCCATTTGCCGTTGCTGTCGGGCGGGCATCATCCGACCAATTGCCGTCTTGCGCGGCGATATCCGCATCACGGTAATCCTCCTGCCAATCCTCGTTCACCGTATGTGCCGGAATTGGGATGCTGTCCAAACAGTAAGCGGCATTTGTGATATCCACAACTTCAGCCGGCGCATGCTCCACCAGCTGGCCGCCGCAGCTTTGCACGATCTCGAGCGCGGAGGTCAAATCCTCGTTCTCGACATGAATATGAACACGTGCTCCCTCATGCCGCTGCGGTTCATAACCCAATTCTTCCAGTGTATCTGCGGCTCTCCTTGCGGCAGAGTCTTCGGGAAACTTGAACATCAAGGCTGCATGATTCATAGATAATCGACTCCGTTTCCAGATATTCGGTTAACATCCCGGATAGCATACCCCGTTGCGGACACTCCCTATGCGTCCGCCAACTGATCCGATAGATACAACACTCACTTCGACAACATCTACGACTAAGCTATCGGTCCTTACTCTTCATTCCAATCATGCGAAGCGCGGCACGTTCGATCCAGCTCCAAGGAAGATAGTTTTTGGCCGCTATCATTTTCTTCTCTCCGCTTCCCGGTAAATACCGGAGCTTCGGCTTGGGGTCGTTTAGAGCCCGGTATATCGTTTGAGCAACCTTAATCGGATCCCCGCCGACGGTAGCGGATTGCTTCAGCATGGGCTCGATGCGCTTATACAGTTCATAATAAGGTGATCCGGGCTCCGGGAGAGCGATGGCATCCATACTTTTACGCCAGATGGCTGTCCGGTACGGACCCGGCTGTACAATGCTCACTTGGATGCCCAAGCCTGCAAGCTCCAATCGGAGAGACTCACCTAGGCCCTCGAGCGCATGCTTGGAGGCGACATAGGGACTCAGTGCTGGAAACCCGATGCGGCCGCTGACGCTGCTCACCAGTACGATCCGTCCGGATTGCTGCCGCCGCATGGTTGGGAGAACCGCTTGGATCACTGCAACCGCGCCGAAAAAATTCGTCTCAAATTGTTCACGCCATAAGCTCAATGGTATCTCTTCAGCAAAGCCGCCTGCAGCATAACCTGCGTTATTCAGCAACGCATCGATTTGTCCCGACTGCTCCATGACTCGGTTAACCGCTTCATGGATTTGCTCCTGTTTGGTGACGTCCAAAAGTACGGGCCTTACCTTGTTATGTACCCCGCCATCCCGCGCAGTACTCATCAACTCCTCAGCACGCGCCATGTCCCGAACACCGGCGTATACGACCCATCCTTTTTCCGCTAATAAAATCGAAGTCAGCAACCCGAAACCGCTGGAAGCCCCCGTCACCAAAGCGACTTTCTCCTGCAGCCCGTCACTCACACTGCCACCCCCTCCATTAAATAAGAAGAGCCTCCTCCCGGTTTGCGGCCGGGAACTGCGGAGGCTGTTGTTCTGTATTGCCGTTTAACTGCGGAAAGATTGCAGCGATTGGTTAACGGCCTTAGTCTGGTAATAAATCTGTTGATAGATACGGAACAATTGCCCGTAACGCTGGCTTGCTTTTTCATTAGGAGTATACACTTTTGCTTTCTTGACGAAAACCTCTCCGCACGCATCAAGGCTCGGGAACCAGCCGCAGCCGGCAGCAGCCAGCATCGCCGCTCCAAGACCCGGACCCTGCTCGTTCTCCAAAGCCACCACGTCAGCCCGGAAGATATCGGCCTGCATTTGCAGCCAAACCGGGTTTTTGGCCCCCCCGCCGATGGAAACGATCGTATCGATCTGCTTGCCTACCGCCCGGAAAATATCGACCGATTCGTTCAGCGAGAAGGTGATCCCCTCCATAACCGCACGTGCAAAGTGCGCGCGCGTATGGCTGCCATCGATGCCGATGAAGCTGCCGCGAATGACGGAATCGGCATGCGGCGTTCGTTCCCCGACGAGATAAGGTGTGAAGAGAAGCCCCTCCGCTCCCGGAGAAATATGTTCTACTCCTTGCAGCAGCGAGTCGTAGGATTCCCCTTTCGCAAACGTGTGGCGGAACCAGCTGAGCGAGTAGCCGGCAGCCAGCGTAACGCCCATCGCATAGAACGCGTCCGCTTTGGCGTGATTGAAGAAATGCACTTGTCCCTTGTAGTCGGAACCGGCATCCTCTTCATAAGTCAAAATGACACCCGACGTTCCTATGCTGCAGAGGGTATGACCCGGTGACAAAATGCCTGCGCCTACAGCGCCGCAAGCGTTGTCGGCTCCGCCGGCGAATACTTTCGTCGCCTGGGATAGTCCGGTCAATGAGGCCGCTTCCGATGTGAGTGTTCCGGCGAGTCCACCCGCTTCAATGAGCGGCGGACAGAACCCGAATGAAATCTCGAACGCGGACAGAACCTCCGGGCTCCATCGTTTATTTGCCACATCCAGCATCAACGTGCCGGCGGCGTCGGATAGATCCACATGTATTTCGCCGGTCAGACGGTAGCGCACATAGTCTTTCGGCAGTAAAAACCTGACGGCTTGTCTGAAAATGTTCGGCTCGTGCTCGCGTACCCAAAGAATTTTGGGCAGCGTAAAGCCTTCGAGCGCAGGATTGCGTGTAATGGATAATAACGTGTCTTCGAGCTTCCGCTCGATTTCGCGGCACTGCTCGGTGGTGCGCGTGTCATTCCACAGTATGGCTCTGCGGATCGGTTTATGATTCTCGTCCAACAGGACAAGACCATGCATTTGACCGGAAAAGCTGATGCCCTCGATGTCTTGCGGATTCACACCCGAGCCGGACAACAGATCATTAAGAGAACCGAGAGTGCCCTCGACCCAATCATCGGCATTCTGTTCGCTCCAGCCGGATTTATCATGATAAAGCGGATATTCCCGCGTTGACTCGGCTTTAACCGTGCCGTCTTGTGCGACAAGCAGAGTCTTCACCGCGCTGGTTCCCAAATCCACGCCGATCACATACTTCATACGCTGAAAATGATATCGTTCAAAGCAGATTTGAGCTGCTCGAGGCGGCCCGACTCATTTTAATCGGCTTGGCTTGCAATGCGTAGGCTTCCAGCGACTTCAGAGTGGCTTTACCGGAGACGATATCCGCGCCGATGCCTTCTTGGAAGCTGCGATAACGGTTTTCGACGATTTCGTCGAGCACGCGCTCATCGATGAGCTTGGCTGCAGCTTTCAAGCCGCGGGCGAATGTATCCATACCGGCAATGTGAGCGAAGAACAAATCTTCGTCCTCGAAGGAGGAACGGCGAACCTTCGCATCGAAGTTGATGCCGCCGCGGCCGAGACCGTCGTTCTTAAGTACTTCGAACATGGCTAGTGTGGTGGATACGAGATCCGTAGGGAACTCATCGGTATCCCATCCGAGCAGCAGATCGCCTTGGTTGGCATCGATGGAACCGAGGATTCCGTTAATGCGGGCTGTGCGCAGTTCATGCTCGAACGTATGGCCGGCCAGTGTCGCATGATTAGCCTCAAGGTTGAGCTTGAACTTGTCCTTCAGGTCATAGCTTTGCAAGAACGCAAGTGCCGTAGCCGCGTCATAATCATATTGATGCTTGGTCGGCTCCTTGGGCTTCGGCTCGATGAGGAACTGCGCATCGAAGCCGATTTCTTTCGCATAATCCACAGCCATATGAAGGAAACGCGCCAGATTGTCCTGCTCCAGCTTGAGGTCGGTGTTAAGCAGCGATTCATAGCCTTCTCGGCCGCCCCAGAACACGTAGTTCTCCGCTCCGAGCTCTTTGCCGATTTCCAAACCTTTTTTAACGGATGCAGCTGCATATGCGAACACATCTGCATTGTTGGATGTGCTTGCGCCATGTACATACCGAGGGTTGCTGAACATATTCACGGTGTTCCAAAGCAGCCTTTTGCCGGTCGACTTCTGGTAATCCTTCAGCATAGCGACGATAACGTCGAGATTTTTGTTCGTCTCTGCGAGCGTTGCGCCTTCCGGCGCGATATCGGCATCGTGGAAGCAGTAGAAATTGACGTTCATTTTCTCAAGAAACTCGAAATTCGCTTCAACGCGCGCTTTCGATCTGTCGAGCGGGGACAGGGAGTCCCAGCTGCGGACGGCCGTGCCTACGCCGAACGGGTCGGCGCCGCTTGCGTTAAAAGTATGCCAGTAAGCGACCGCGAAACGCAGATGCTCTTCCATCGTTTTGCCGAATACCGTCTCTTGCGGGTTATAATGTTTGAATGCAAAAGGGTTTTTGGAGCTGCGGCCCTCATACTGAATCTTGGGCACATTAGGAAATTTACTCATTGCAAAATTCCTCCTTGTAAGCGGTATCAATTAATTGCGTGACTCAAGGATAGCATGGTGGTACTTAGTTTGTCTATCCAATAAACAAAGTCGCCGACCTTCGTTTATGATATGATTGGCGTACTAGTTACATGAGGGGTATAGGGAACTTATGAGCGCACCGACGGGGGATCAGGCTTTAATAAAAAGAATGAATACGGCGATTGTCTTGGAGTCCATTCTGCGGGGGGCTCCCCTTTCGCGTGCGCAAATATCGGAACGGAGCGGGTTGAATAAAGCCACGGTGTCGAGTCTCGTTCAGGATTTGATCGATAGCTCTCTGGTGAGGGAAATCGGGCGGGGCCAATCCAGCGGCGGACGCAAGCCGGTCATGCTCGAATTCATCGCAACGTCCGGATATGCAATCGGCATTGACCTGGGCGTGAATTACATTCGAGGGGTATTGACCGATTTACAAGGTGCGATTGTGGCCGAAAGAACTTCCGCGCTTCGTCATTCCAAGCCGGAACCTGTGCTGGAAGAGCTGTGCCGGTGCATTGCCGAATTGATTGCCGAGGCGCCGAAGTGCGCGTACGGCATCGTCGGGATCGGCGTTGGAGTTCCGGGGCTTGTCGACGACAACGGCTCGCTGTTATTCGCGCCTAACCTGAAATGGCGGGACGTACCATTAAAACGGCTTCTGTCGGATCAATTCTGTTTACCCGTTACGATCGACAATGAAGCCAATGCCGGCGCGCTGGGCGAACAAAAATACGGCGCCGGCCGGCAGATTCCCAACCTCGTCTATGTGAGTGTCGGCATGGGGATCGGAACGGGACTCGTTCTGAATAAGTTACTATATAAAGGCGCATCCGGCTTCTCAGGTGAAATGGGACATATTTCGGTGGAAGCTCATGGTAAGCCGTGCAGCTGCGGCAACCAGGGATGCTGGGAAATGTACGCCTCGGAGCTGGCGTTGCTGGAAAGCGCGCGTCCGCTCGGGTTTGACGATCTGGAAAGCTTGCTTGCTGCGGCGGCCTCAGGGCGGGAGGATGTTCTCGAGCTGTTTCAGGGCATCGGCGAGTACTTGGGTATAGGCATTGCCAATATCGTTAATGTGTTTAACCCCGATGCCGTCATCATCGGCAATCGCATGAGCCAAGCGAGGCCTTGGATTGAGGAAACGCTGCGCCAAACGGTGATCCGGCGGGCGCTTGGCTTCCACCTGCGCAACGTGCATCTACTTTTCGCCGAATTGGGTGAGCGTTCTGCCATGATGGGAGCTGCCGAAATGGCCATTGCCGGCTTTTTCGCCCGATTAAAAACGGTTTGAATGAAATCGTTTTATGCTGCAAGAAATTTATGGTATAAATAATTATATGTTTATATGAAAATTCAATTAACTAGATGAACGATTCACTGCGGAAAAGAGGTTTCAACGATGCATGATAAATTGGCGGATATGGCTGAGCTTCTGAAGCTGCTTGGGGATCGGATGCGTCTGGCGATCCTGGGCTTACTGCAGGAGCGCGAGCTGTGTGTGGGAGATATTGTGGAATTGCTGGGCACAAGCCAACCGAATGCAAGCCAGCATCTGCGGAAACTCAAAAGTGCCGGGCTCGTAAGAGAATACAAGCGCGGGCAATGGGTGTATTACTCGTTAAACCTGAACGATTTCCCGGATTTGCGAATCTTCTTGTCCCAGCTGCCCGGGCGCAAAGAACGGCTGATTTCCCTCGCCGAATTACCGGACAGAAAATGAATGGTTTCAGACCGAATGATTGATGGTGCAAGTGTGATGCATTTCAACGTTAATTCAAGTTTCAGCGGCGGATGAACGTATTAGCGTCAGGGTGCCTCGGCAGGCGGAGTTAGTACATAAACTAGACTAACTCTGTGCTCGAACCCGCTCGACAGGCGGAGATCGTACATAAATTAGACTAACTCGGTGCTGGAACCCACTCTGCAGGCGGAGATAGTCCAAAAACTAGACTAACTCCGTGCTCGAACCCGCTCCACAGGCGGAGATAGTACGCAAAATAGACTAACTAGATACTCGAACCCGCTCGGCGACGGCAGATAGTATGATTTACATCGTTGCACACCGGATTACATGAAAACTGCCCCCATGTCTGGGGGCAGTTTCACTTTAATGTCCGCCGTGGCGGCCTTTGTGGCCGAAGCCTTTGCCGTTGACGATCTTTTCTGCAATCACCTGGGCATCGACGAGCTTCTTATCCGCCTGGGCCTGCGTCAACTTGCCGTCCTTGACCGCTTGATTAACCGCGGAAGTGATCGCAGCTTTTTGCGCTTCGATCAGCTTCTGTACGTCCACCTTCTGTTCTGCGGCAAGATCGGCCAGCGATTTGCCGTCTCTTAAACCCTGCTTGATCTCGTCGGTCGTTAGGCCGAGAACTTTAGACATTGCGGTGAAATCCTTGTACACATGAATTCCGCCATGGCCCACTTCACGCAAATGAGGCTGCGAGTCGATGATTTTATCCAGATTGTCGGCGAAATTCTTTTTGTGCTCTGCTACCCGCTTGTTGAAGGCGTCGGTCATCGTTTTCTTCAAGGCCTCGCGAGATACTCCCTGCTCCTGAGCAATTTGGGCCAATGTTTTGCCTGCTTGAACCTTTTCCTTAAAAGCCGCCTCATCCAACTTCAATAAATCCAGCACTTCTTGCGATACGAATCCATGCCTGCCATGTTTCCCATGTTCCCAGCGGCCGTCCATCGCAGAACTCTCAACAGCCGTTACACTTGAACTTGTCCCTGCAGTTGATGTCCCTGCGGCCGATGACTCTACAGCGGTTGTCGCCGCATACGCGCTGAGCGGAATCATTACCGCAAGAGCCGTTGTAATACCGATCAACTTGACGTACTTTGTCATTTGATACTACCTCCCTGCTTATGTATGGTCTTACTATACCCATTATTGTGTTGTTTCCTTAAAATGGGATAAATAACACATTAACCGCAGATTAGAATTTACCCTTCTAACGAAAAAATCGCCTTGCAGCGCGCACAACGGCATTCCGCAAGGCGATTCTCTATATTTTCGGCCGGTCGCTCGGCAGCAACATCGCAAACAGCCCGCAAAGTGGAAGCACACTGCAAAACCACATTACCGGCTGCAGGCCGAACACGTCTGCGGCTTTTCCCAGAACAACGGCTCCGATCGCCCCCATCCCGAAGGCCAAGCCGGTCGTCAGCCCCGACGCCATCCCGACTTTCGCGGGCATGAGAAACTGGGCATACACGACAGCGACGGAAAATCCGGAAAGAACGACGAATCCAAGCACTGTGATAAGCGGATACACCCAGAACAACGGCAGATGCGGCAGTATGAGTGAGAACGGCGCCGCTCCGGATATCGAGAACACGATCATATTTCTTAGCCCGAACCGGTCTGCCAGCACGCCCCCGAAATAAGTACCCAGCACACCGGCAGCTAGAAAAAGAAACACCGGGATTTGAGCTTGCTGAACGGTGAGCCCGTAGTGCTCTTGCAAGAAAAACTGATAATAACTGCTGATCCCGGAATGATACCAAGAGCGTGCGAACACGAGAAAAACCAACACTCCCATTGCGAATTTTACCCGGGGATGATTCGCCACAGTGAATACAGTGCTTCCATCCGGCGATGCCGCGTCGGATCGCTTAAGTTCCCACTCCGCAAGCTTCGACTTGTACCAAGGCAGAAGGCCGAACGAGACGGCGATCGCAAAAGCTGCAAGCAGCGTGCCCCATATGGCGCCGGACTGTCCGAGCGGAACGAAGATGAACACCGTCATGAGCGGAGCCAGCGAGCTGCCCGCGTTACCGCCGACCTGAAACACCGACTGCGCAAATCCGCGCTTGCTGCCTGCCGCAAAATATACAACTCTCGATCCTTCAGGGTGAAAAATCGCGGAACCGAATCCGATAAACATGACCGCAAACAAAACGTACCAGAAGCTTGGGGCGAAAGCGATCCCGACCATACCCAGAAGACTCAGCGACATCGCTATCGGAAGCAGGTTGGATCGTGAACGCTTGTCCGAATAAGCTCCGACAGCGGGCTGCATGACCGATGAGGTCATATTCAGCATAAATCCGATCCATCCCACTTGAGCATAAGACAGGTCCAGCGTTTTTTCGAGAATCGGATACATTGCCGGAATGACGGCCTGCATCGAGTCGTTCATCATATGAATGAGGCTGATCGACAGCAATACAGGCAGCACGGCTGCCGTCGATGCCGCCGTCCGGGTTTGGGCAACTGAAGAAGCCAATTTCGTTCCCCCTTGATGAATGTTGATAATATGTCTGTATTTACATATAATAAGGAGTAAAAACCAATCATACTACTCTGGCATTTCGGTGTCAAAGCGTACAAATCGACAGGAGAACTGAAAATGAACACTCTCTCTTACGGGTTGCTGAGTTTTCTAACCCAGTCATCCTTTTCCGGATATGATCTGATGCTCAAAATACAACCTTTCTGGCCCGCCAAGCACAGCCAAATTTATCCGTTGCTGGCCAATCTCGAGAAAGAAGAATATGTTCGATATGAGCACGTCGCTCAGAGCGATAAGCCGGATAAAAAGGTTTACTCCCTCACCGAGAAAGGAACGCAGGCGCTCCAACAATGGCTCGCCGAGCCGGCCTCAGATCCGGTAACCCGCGACGAGCTGATGTTGAAAGCTTACTGCCTGTCGCTTGTTGAACCGCGAATTGCGAGGAAGCTGTTCACCGGCCGGTTGGAGCACTACCGAGCCAAAATGCGAAGCTTTGAGGAGAAGATTACGCAACTGGAGCAGCGGGGCGGCTTAACGCCGGAGACATCCCTGTCTACGCTTCCCCTCTGTTCGGTCCGTATATCTTACTGCACAAGGCAATGTCTAATTGCCGGTCCAATATCGAATGGTGCGAGTGGGTGCTTCGGCTTCTGCCGTGAATTTTAGACATTCCGATTGAACGTGCTACAATAATTGTTAAAAAAAGCAACAGGAGAACAAATATGAACGAGCAAAAGTTGGAAAGTACAGAAGAAGTGATCATTATCGGAGCGGGTCCTTGCGGGTTATCCGCAGCGTTGGAGCTTCAAGCCATCGGAATAAATCCTCTGCTCCTCGAGAAAAATGCCGTTGTTCATTCTATCTATCAATATCCGACCTATATGCAGTTTTTCAGCACCGCGCAGCTTCTCGAGATTGGCGGAATCCAGTTCTCGACACCGAATGAGAAGCCGACGCGCCGCGAAGCGCTGCAGTATTACCGTGATGTTGCGCTCCGTCGGGAGCTGCGTATCCGCGCATACGAAGAGGCTGTTTCCCTGTCGCGTACGGAGAAGGGAATGTTCCGCGTGGAGACAGCCGATCGTTTCGGAGGCGTGCGCATTTACGAGGCTCGTTTCGTAGTTGTCGCGACAGGGTATTTCGATCATCCGAACATGCTTGGAATTCCAGGTGAGGATCTGCCTAAAGTAAACCACTTCTTCGAAGAGGCGCATCCTTATACGGGAATGAAGGTAGCCATTATCGGGGGCAGCAATTCGGCGGTCGACGCAGCGATGGAAATTCTCCGTGTCGGCGCCGACATCACGGTGGTCTATCGAGGGGAAGACTATTCGCCAAGTATCAAGCCGTGGGTCAGGCCGCTTTTCGAGAGCAATGTAGATAAAGGCAGGATCAAGATGCTGTTCGGATCGCGTGTCATCCGGATCGAAGAGCGCACCGTCACCGTGGAATCCGCTACGGCGGACAGTTCCCCGATGGTCCTCGAAAATGATTTTGTCCTGGCATTGACCGGGTTCCGCCCCGAGCGGAGTCTGCTGACGAATGCAGGTGCGGAAGTCAACGCCGAGTCGACGGTTCCGGCCTTCGATCCGGCTACCATGGAGACGAATGTCCAGGGGCTCTACATTGCTGGAGTCATTGCAGCCGGACGCGCGGCCAACGAAATCTTCATCGAGAGCGGACGCTTTCACGGGGCACTCATCGCCAACCACATCAAGGAACTGATCCAGCGCTAAATTAAGCACGACATCGAGAAGGGATAGCTCGTCAGAATTACATCTGATGGTCTATCCCTTTATTTTTCACAACTACGGACAAACGTACCGCTTCTCCCAGCCTATAAAAGACGATAGCACCCAACCCTACAACCGACATCGTCAAAAACAGCACCGTCCCGTTGTAATGACTAAGCAGGATGCCGCCGATCCAGGGTCCAAGGAAATGCCCGAACTGGCTGAACGACTTTGCCCCATAATACGTTCCCCGCATACCGTCCGGCGATATCCGGTCGATCAGCACATTTTCCGCAGGGTAGCACAGCATCTCACCAAATGTAAATACGATCATCGACACAATAAACGTGATCCATCCGGAAGATAACGCAAAGCCGGCATTGCCTAAAGAGTAAAAGAATATGCCTGCGGTTAACACAGTTAGAGGGGAGTAACGGCCGGACCATTTCGTAAAAGGAATCTGCATAACCACAACGGTGACCGCGTTCACACTCATCATTACGGCGAAAAGAGCGACACCATCCGCCAGCTTGCCCCCGACATACTGGGATAGAGTTACCGTCATCTGCGAGTAGCCGACAGCGGTAACAAGCCCGCCCAGCAGGTAATATCTCAGCACCGAGTCGCGTCTCACTACGTTCCATGCGTGGCGGAACGTGCTGCCGGGGTTCCCGTTCCCTGCGATCTTGTTGATTCCGTATTTATTTAGAAGCAAATAGGTAGACAAAGCATAAACCAGATAGATACAGCCGGTAATGATAAAAGGAAGGGTACTGTCCAAAGCCGCAAAAACCGCTCCCAGCAGCGGTCCCACGGAAACTCCGATATTAATGGCCAAATATCGGAGCGAGAATACGTTAAAACGCTTCTCTTTCTCCGTCAAATCCGCCATAAGCGCTTGAGATACAGGCTCATAGAATGAACGGCAAAGTCCATTCACGAGACTGAGCAGCAGGAACAGGACGGCGCTTTTTACCAGCGCAAAGCCGAGAAACACCGCGCCCCAACCGAACAGCGCTCCGAGCAGAATTCGTCTGCGGCCGAGCAGGTCTGAAAGTGTGCCTCCGATAAACCCTCCCGCCGTGCCGGCTAATGAGCCTGCTCCAATGACCAGGCCGATCATGACCGGGTCCATCTCGGTATTCTTCGCGAGATAAATGGCGAGAAACGGCATGCTCATTGACGCTGCAGCTCTCGCAAGGATGGTTCCAAGCAGCAAATAATGAACGACCGGATGATAAGATTTTGCAAATAAAAGAAGTTGGTTATACCATTTACTGTTCGCCATCGATGACTGCTCCACTCTAGTAACTGTTGGATAGCTTGCATCCAAAAGTATAAACCAGAATCATCCCGCTTGTAAGCCTCTATGCCATGAGAGTATAGAAAGAAGGCCTGTTGCCGGGGCAACAGGCCGCTGTGTATGCGGACAAAACGGGCTTATCAGCCGGTGTTTGTTAACAATATCCCGCGGATAAAGACAAAACAGGCTTATCAGCATGCATTTGACTTGATATTATCTTTCATCCCTATCTGATACGCCCAATATGTCCTTAAACGCAGCAATAGTTTATCTATATCCCGTGCATGCGGACAAAACGGGCTTATCATAATTACCGCGTAATATGGCGGCCATCAATTTACCTTGACCGGTTGAGCCAATACCCTTGCCGGCAACAATTGAATGATCAATGTACCGATTAGTTGCATGACGACTTTGACGACGATTTGGCCGGCGATTGCATAACCGACAACATCCCAAGGCAGGATGTTAGCGCCGATCGGTGACATGCCGACAATGACGAAAATCACGCTGTCCAGAACGCCGCCCGCCACTCCGCTGTAAAGCACTCTCAGCGACATTGGCAGCTTAAGCCTCGTATAGATTTCAGTGTCCGTCGTTTCCGAAAACATGAACGTGAGCGCAGAAGCAAATACGATCCATAATGTGTCTCCTAGAACGGAGGAAGTAACAGCAGACAAGACCATGGCCACGGCTATAATGACGTACACATTTTTACGGCCTACCGCATTTTGTACGAGATCCCGGAAAATAAACGTGGCGCCGATCAGGAATGAGCCCGCAGGAACGATGAGCGAACCGAATTTAATCGGGTCATTCGAAGCCGTAACGACATTGGCGAAAACGATGGCTAGCAAATAAAGCATTACATATAAGATTTTCAATTGTGCGCGCCCCCTTATCGATTGTCGACTTTCTCAGGATAAAGGTCGTGGTTCATCAGGCGATGCTCCGCCATTCGCTCATACTTGGTGCCCGGCTGTCCCCAATTGCAATAGGGATCGATGGAAATCCCGCCGCGCGGAGTGAATTTCCCCCAAACTTCAATATAACGGGGATTCATGAGGGCAATGAGATCGTTCATGATAATGTTCATGCAGTCCTCATGGAAATCGCCGTGATTCCGGAAGCTGAACAGATACAGCTTCAGAGACTTGCTCTCCACCATCTTCACATCCGGAATATACGAGATATAGATCGTAGCGAAGTCCGGCTGGCCTGTGATCGGACAGAGACTCGTAAACTCCGGGCAGTTGAACTTGACGAAATAGTCGCGTCCCTGATGCTTGTTGTCGAAAGATCCAGCACCCCGGGATCGTAGTCGAACGTATACTTGGTTCCTTGATTGCCGAGGAGCGTAATGTCCTGCATTTCTTCTTTGGTGCGCATAAAAAAAATCTCCCTTCTAGAATAGAAGAAAGAGATCGCGGCAGAACATGCTCTAAAGAACGTGAAAAAAACGGCACCACGCTTAAGGCCAAAGCTGCAGCGGCTAAGGCTGCAGCAGGCCTGTAAGAAACGTGTTCGTTTTCCTTAGTTTTTTATAGAGGGAGTTCGCGAACCTCTCCTGAGACCGGCCGACGATCAACTGGTGCCGGGCCTCAGACTATCTTCTTTAATTGTCTATCCGTACTATACCATATGGAACTTGGGCAGCCAATCCCCGTGCGCTTCCAATAAATCGTCGCATAAGGATACGATATCGTCCATCGAGAGCTCCGCCGCCGTATGCGGATCCAGCATAGCCGCGTGGTAAATATGCTCCCGCTTGCCGGTAATGGCCGCTTCGATCGTCAGCAGCTGTGTATTGATATTCGTGCGGTTAAGCGCCGCGCACTGCGGAGGCAGATTGCCGACGTATGTAGGTGTCACGCCATTGCGGTCGACAAGGCAAGGCACTTCCACGCACGCTTCTCGCGGCAGGTTGGTGATAAGTCCGGTATTCATGACGTTGCCCCCGATTTTGAAAGGCACATTCGTCTGCATAGCTTCGAAAATGTATGATGCGTACTCGTGTGACCGTTCGTGCTCTAAACCGGTGTTGTTCACCAGCTCTTCTCGCATCTTTTTCCAATTGGAGATCTGCTCGATACACCGCCGCGGGTATTCGTCCAATGGTATATTGAATCGCTCGATGAGTTCGGGGTAATTGCGTTTGATGAAATACGGATGATACTCTGCATTGTGTTCCGACGATTCTGTAATGTAATAACCGAATTTGAGCATCATTTCATATCGGACCATGTCCCAATGCTTCTCTTTCTGCTTGTCCGCCGCGCGTTTTTTGATTTCCGGATATAGGTCTTCTCCATCCTTCGTCACTTCCAGAAGCCAAGCCATATGGTTAATTCCGGCGATTTTGGCCTGCACGCCCGTCTGATCCAACCCCAAGCTGTCGAACAACCCGGGGATGCATGCCTGCACGCTGTGGCACAAGCCGACCGTCTTCACGCCTCCGTAAGTGTTCATGACATTCGTTAATACGGCCATTGGGTTGGTGTAGTTCAGGAACCAGGCATCGGGACACACCTCACGGATGTCTTCGGCGAAATCCAGCATGACCGGTATCGTCCTAAGATTCCGAAAAATGCCGCCGATCCCCACAGTGTCCGCGATTGTCTGCCTCAGACCGTATTTTTTCGGAACTTCGAAATCGGTAATCGTGCAGGGGTCGTAGCCGCCGACTTGAATGGCATTCACCACATATTTGGCACCCCGAAGCGCTTCTTTACGATCGGAATAAGCCTTAACGATACATGTGCTGCCGGAAGTCGCCTTGATGTTATGGAGCATGTTCTCGGAATCTTTGAGCCTCTCACTATCGATGTCGTACAACGCCAATTCAAATCCTTGCAAAGCCGGAGTCAGCATGCAATCTCCAAGCACGTTTTTCGCGAAAACCGTACTCCCTGCGCCGAGGAAAGTAATTTTAGACAAGAATAACGCCTCCGTATGAAAAGGGTGACTGCTATCCCTAATGTACTTTATGCCGGGCTCAAAAAGTATAGATCGAACACGCAACTATATGGACATTTGACGTTTTTTTGCTAATGTAGAGGGAAAAGAAACTGCGCGGGTGAGTATATGAATCCGGATCATCGGTATGTATTAGCGTGCGGTGGTGAGCTCCGGTGCCGGTACTCTCTTGCTGCTCTCTGTACTGATCCAGACGAGGCCCGCTGCCATACAAAGTGTGCCGGCAAGCTGCCAGCCCGAGATGCTCTCCCGGAAGAAAGCGAACCCGACAACCATAGCAGACGCCGGAACAACGTAGCGGAAAAAGTTCGAGCGTGTGGCGCCAATTTTTAACATACAAGTGTTCCAGACACTAAAAGCGATGAAGGTACAAAACAGCGCATTATAAGCAATGGCGGTGTAGTGTCCCGCTGTAAGCTGTGCCCAGTCCACTTTCCCCCAAGAGCCGATTGTCATCGGGATCATGAACAGAGATCCGAACATGATTACCCAAGTGCTGACCCGAAGGGCGGAATATTGCTTCATCAACGGCATACATGCGACATTGTATATGCCTCCGATGATACCGGTGGACAGAGCAATAAGATTACCGACCATATTGTCCGACGACAAGCTCATGCCTTGTCCTCCGCCGACGATAATCAGACTGACCCCGGCCATCGCTGCGGCAGCGCCGACGGCAAGCCGCGCCGAGAACTTTTCCTTAAAGAACAATGGTGCGAAAAGAGCCGCAAAGATCGGCCAAGGCGCAATACTGAGCAATGACGCATTGGCCAGTGTTGTATATTTAATGGAATACATAACGGTCATCTCCAGCAGAGTGACACCGAACAAACCGATTAACGCGAGCTTTAGCGCGACCTTCCACGGAATGCCGACACTGCCTTCTGTGATTTTCAGGAGCACAAAAAACAATGGCGCAGCCAAGCCGAAACGAAGAAAATTGAACAACATCGGATCAAAAGTATCCATCGCCAGGCGCTGAACGCCGAAATTGGCTCCCCAGATCGCCGCCACGAGCACCAGGCCCAAGTAGTACATCCATTTTGTCGTCATCAGTCAATGTCTGCTCCATTCCATTGTCATATCACAATCTTAGCGGGGCGTTCGCGCCACAGGCTCAACCCAAGCTTGCGACCATTTGGTGATCTCCGCAAACACCGGCTCCAGCGCCATGCCTTTGTCCGTCAGCGAATACTCTATGCGAACCGGGGTTTCCGGAAACACCTCTCGCCGTACAATTCCTTCTTGCTCCAAATCCTTTAGCCGTTCAGACAGCAGTCTTCCGCTGATGCTCGGAAGCGCCGCTTCTATTTCGCTGAATCGCTGGGTCCCCTTCAATAGCTGAAAAATGATCAGACCCGCCCAACGCTTGCTCACGATTTGCATGCCCTTCTCAAAACGGGGGCAAAGTAACGCCTGTTCCATGGCATTCACCTCAACTTACACATTATAACAAAAATATGCATTAAACAAGGTTACTCGGCATAATCACTTTACTTGACACTACTAATGCAATATTTTATAGTTGGTTACGAAAAGTAATTATTAATTTTCATTTAGGAGGAACAGCGATATGCCTCATTCCATACACCCGGACACCAGCCTTGGCGAAGTTAAGCTGAAGGTTAAGAATCTCGAACGGTCGGCGCGATTTTATGAAGACGTTGTGGGACTAAAAGTATTAAAACAAGACAGCAGCACCGTATACTTTACTACCGACGGACAAAAACCGCTGCTCATTCTGGAAGCTCATCCGGACTCGGTTATTTTGCCCCAAAGAACGACCACCGGTCTTTACCATTTTGCGATTCTCTTGCCGGATCGAAAACATCTTGGACTTGCGCTGCGCAATCTGATCCAAGCGCAGATTCATATCGGGCAGGCGGATCATCTCGTCAGCGAAGCCCTGTACATCTCGGATCCGGAAGGCAACGGCATTGAAATTTACCGCGATCGCCCTCGCGACACTTGGAAACGCGACGCGCAAGGAAATTACGAGATGGCCACGGATCCGATCGAATGGGAGAGCTTGCTGGAGGAAGCCGGTGACGACTCGTGGAGCGGTCTTCCGCCGGAAACGATAATCGGCCATGTCCACCTGCACGTTGCCGATCTGAAAAGCTCGAACGAATTTTACACCCGCTTGCTCGGATTTGATATCGTCGGCAACTATGCGGCTTCTCCGCTTTGTTCGTATCTGCAGGCGGCTACCACCACCATTTGGGGCTAAACATATGGCTGGAGCCGGCGCCCCTAATCCACCTGCCCATGCGACCGGCTTGGACTACTACACGATCATGTTCCCGAACCGGACCGAACGCGATGACGTCGTGCAGCGTCTTCAAGAGGCCGGGGTTTCGACGTACGAGCAAAACTCGGCCTTGTTCGTGAATGACCCTTCTAACAATCGAATCAAGTTGGCTGTTGAAGCCTAAGGAGGTTTATGTAATGTCTTTAAAAGGAAAACGTGTTGTCGTTGTCGGAGGTACTTCAGGGATCGGATTAGCCACTGCCAAAGCTTTTGCCGAGGAGTCGGCTCAGGTCATCATAGCGAGTCGCTCGGCATCCAAACTTGCCGATGCCAAACGTACGCTGGGTGACCAAGTGGAAGGCTATGAGCTTGATTTCCGCGATGAAGGGAAGCT
Source organism: Cohnella kolymensis (assembly GCF_000829465.1). Classification (GTDB taxonomy): domain Bacteria; phylum Bacillota; class Bacilli; order Paenibacillales; family Paenibacillaceae; genus Cohnella; species Cohnella kolymensis. Next base: position 422,207 of record NZ_JXAL01000001.1, read on the forward strand.
GACGGAGTTTTTCACCAAGGTCGGCAATTTCGATCACCTTGTCATCACCGCAGGAGACGGCGCTATGGGACCGTTCAGCGAACTGCCTGTCAACGCTGTAAAAGAAGCTTTCGACAGCAAATTCTGGGGGCAATACGTAACGGCTAAAGCGGCTGTTCCTTACTTGAACAAAGCCGGCTCAATCACGCTCACTTCCGGTGTATACGGCATTCGGCCGCCAAAAGGTGCTTCTACTCTAGCGTCCATCAATTCCGCCATCGAAGGATTGGTACGCGGACTTGCCGTCGATCTTGCTCCAATCCGGGTGAACGTCGTTTCCCCTGGGATCGTGGATACGCCGATCTACGCGGGCATGCCGGATGCGCAGCGGGACGCCATGTTTGACGGTATCGCCGGGCAACTGCCTGTCGGACGTATCGCCCAGCCTGTGGATATCGGTCAATCATATGTCTATTTGGCGAAAAACGGCTTTACTACCGGTACATCAGTGCTCGTCGACGGCGGCGCTCACCTGGTGTAAGCCGACTGAACATTAAAAACCTCACCGTCCTCCGTTAAGGATGGTGAGGTTTTTTCCTGCTTTCGGCGAACCGGTTGAGATCCCCGTAAATCACTTTGTCCGAGAACTTCAGATGCGTCTGGGCTTGTTGTTTCAACGGCTCACAGAACGCGCCGTCTATCTTTTCACCTGTTCTCTTGTTGTAGCATTTGCCATTCGTGTATACGAAATTTTCAGTAATGAAGCTGCCGTCCCGCAGCACTGCAAAATCAGGCTTGTTAAGAGCGAACAGATCATGCCCGAACCCCAGCCCCCGCAGTGAAATGTTCCCCGCCAAATGCAGAATGGTCGGCTTCACATCCACTTGTCCGGACACCGAGCTTATCCTTTTACCCTTCACGCCCGGAATGTGAATGATCAACGGAACCCGCTGCAGCTGCACATGGTCAACGGCGCTCAGCTTCTCCTTGCCAAGAAACATGGCCATCGCTTTTCGATGTTTCTTGGATATGCCGTAATGATCGCCATACAGAATGAATATCGAATTCTCATACAGGCCGGCCGCCTTCACCGAGTCGAAGAATTGCTTCAGCGCCTCATCCATGTATCTCACTGTCGTAACGTATCGGTTTAGCGTTTTGGAGTTGGAGTTGTATTGCGGAATCAGTCTGTCCTCCTCCTCCAATGTAAACGGATAATGATTGGTCAGGGTGATCAGCTTTGCATAGAACGGCTGCGGCAGCACACGGACTTTCTCCACCGACTGCTCGAAGAACGGAATATCCTTCAGTCCCCAGCCGACGGAGTTTTCCGCAGTTACTTCATAATCCTCTGCGGAGAAAAACCGTTCATAGCCCAGCGTTTTATACATTTGTTCGCGGTTCCAGAATGTCTTGTCATTCGCATGCAAAGCAACCGGGTAGTACCCGTTTTCCTTCAGCTGCTTGGGTATGGAGTAATACTTGTTATGGCTGTGGGTGAAAAAAACCGCTCCGCTCGGCAGCGGATAGAGCATGTTATCGACAGTAAACTCAGCGTCCGATGTTTTGCCTTGGCCTGTCTGATGGTAGAACTGATCGAAATAAAAGCTCTCTTTAATTAGGCTGTTCAGGAACGGAGTCAGCTCGTAGCCGAGCATCTCCCGCTCCAGCATGACGCTTTGCAGAGACTCCATGGATACGATAAAAATATTGCGTTCCTTCGCCAAACCGAACATTTTCGGATTCAATTTATCCTTGGGTTCAGCGTCCAGATAGGCTTTCACCACCGCTAAATCTTCACTGTTGGACAGCACCGTTCTCGTTTCCATCCTGGTGGTCACAACCGCATCATAGACCAGGTAATTGAAGGCTCCGATACTTTTCACAACCATTTGGCGGTCAAAGGTTCTGGTCAGCAATCCGGGACGGACGATCTCCACCATGCATAGATTCAGCAAAAATAGAGTTACAGCAAAACCGATCGTAAACAAGCTTTGGGTGCGCCTCACCGAAACGATGCGATAATTCCTCATACGCATCATGATCAGAAGCAATGCGGTATCGGCGAACACGAAAATATCAGAAACGCGCAGAAGGTCGAAAATACTCGCCCCCAATTGCCATATATGGGTCGTCTCCCGCATGATCGAGAAGGTGATGAAGTCGTTGAAGAAGCGATAATACAGCATGTTTGCCAACAACATCAAACCCGACACCGCGCTGACAATGATCACCGCCCTATGCGGGCGGTCCTTCAGAAGCAACAGGCTTAGGCCAAGCAGCACGAGTATGGAACTGGCCGGGCTAATGAAAAGAATAAGTTCCTGGTACCAACCGGTGACGGGCAATTCAAACTGCAAACGATGCGTTAAGTAAGTTTTCAGCCAAATCAGGCAAACAGCCAGAAACAAAAATCGACTCTGTGTCCCGCCTGCTAAGCGCGCTAGAAATTTCAAGGATCGATCCCCCTCAAATGAACTAGCATTTAGGCTTAACACATTTTGCCAAATTATTCAGCTGTTCGGATCGTGCCGGTCTGTAAGACGATAGTCGTATTTTATTTACTAAATACAGGAATAATAGAGCCCTCAGCATATCCTGACACTGCTTATGGAGGGACCATGCCTCAATCGACACAACCGGCCGCCGAACGAAAAGCGATTATACTGGCCTTATTATTATTGGCGATTTACGTTTCCCCGCTGTTCATTCTAGGTGAAGATGCCCATATTCGGGTACATGATAATCTGGATTCCAACATCGCTTGGTACAAGGTGCTTGTACGGAGCGGCGAATGGTTCGGCGGAGTGAATGCTTCCATCGAGCAAGTGATCGGCGGCTTGCCGCGCAACGCCTTCGGCACCGAATTCAGTGGAATTGTACTGCTTCATGCCCTTTTCCCGTCCATGATCGCTTATGCGCTGAGCCAGACCATCACGCGTATATTTGCTTTTATCGGCATGTACCTGCTGCTGAAAAACCATTTCGTAACGAAGCCGGAACATTGGGCGATTCGTGTTTTCGTCGCGCTCGCTTTCGCGCTGACCCCCTTCTGGCCGTCAGGTATGCTGAGCACACTCGGGATGCCGCTGGCGCTTTGGGCTTTCCTCAACATTCGCTCCCGTCGCTCCGGTTGGGTGGAGTGGGTTGCCTTGGGATTGCTGCCGCTGTACTCAAGTCTTGTGCTCGGCTTTTTTTTCTTTTTGGTCGCTATAGGAATACTCTGGCTCCGCGATGTGATGGTCAGGCGAGATTGGAACCCTATGTTTCTCGGCAGCATTGCTTTCATGACCGGCATGTTCCTTCTGGTCGAGTACCGGCTTGTTTACTCACTGGTGCTGAACGATGAACCGACCAGCCGGAATGAGTTTGTCTCCTCCCGGTTAAATTTATGGCGCAGCGTCAAGCTCACCTTCACCAATTTCATCTTGGGACACAACCACGTCGCAACCGTGCATACATTGGTCATTTTACCGGTGACCCTGATCGTCTTCTACTTAGTGGCAGCACAAAAAAAAGCGAGGCGGAACGGAAAGCCTGTTTCTCGTTCTCCTCGGCATTAATCTGGCATTGTCCGCCTGGTATGCGTTCTGGTTCAATCAGGCTTGGCATCCGTTAAAAGAACAGTTCAGCCTGCTTAACACGTTTAACTTTGCGCGGTTTCACTTTCTTAGGCCGCTCGTCATCTATCTGGGGTTTGCTCTGGCTTGTCTGATTTTATGGAAAATGGGCCGAGCAGGACGGCGCGCTGCCATGGCGGCACTGGCGCTTCAAATTGCGGTGCTTTTCTGTACGAATGAGGAGCTCGTCTACCGCAAGACAGCCGCGCCCAGCGTCCGTGAGTTTTATGCCGAACGGCAATTTGCCGGCATACGTGCCGCCATCGGATTGCCGCCGGACACGTACCGGGTGGCAAGTATCGGCCTGCACCCGGCGATTCCGCAATATAACGGCTTCTACACGCTGGATACGTATAACAACTTTTACCCACTAGCTTATAAGCACCGTTTTCGCACAATCATTGCCCAAGAACTCGACAAGAACGAACAGTTGAAAACGTATTTCGATACCTGGGGCGGAAGGTGTTATATTTTCGTCAATGAACTGGGCAAGAAATATGATTTCCGCAAGGACTCGCACAAACGTATTCATCATCTGCAGCTCAACACCCGAGCCTTCAAGGAGATGGGCGGGAGATACATTTTCTCATCCGTGGAAATTATGAATGCCGAGGGCAACAGACTGGAGCTGTTCGGTGTATTCGAGGACGAGCAATCGGCATGGCGAATTTACGTTTATAAGGTCACTTTGTAATACTCCTTGTACCAGTTCACGAAATGGGAGAGACCGGTCTCCAGGCCGGTGGATGGTTCGAAGCCGAGCTCTTGCCTTGTTAATGAGATATCCGCAAAAGTATCTGCCACGTCGCCCGCAGGCATCACATCGAGCTTGAGAATCGCTTCCTTGCCGAGCAGTCTTTCAAGAATCTGAATAAAGCGCAGCAGCTCGACCGGCTTGCTGTTCCCGAAGTTATAGATGGCGGCCGGCACCGGTTTGTCGACGGTTGCTGACGGCGGGTGCGACAGCACCTTTTCGATCCCCAGAATCACATCGTCCACATACGTAAAATCTCTTTTGGATTTCCCGTAGTTGTACACCGTGATCGGTTCCCCCAGCAGGATGCTTTTCGTAAATTTGAAATAGGCCATATCCGGTCTTCCCCAAGGGCCGTACACCGTAAAAAAACGCATGCCGGTGGTGGGCAGGCCGAAGCTGCTGCTGTAGGCGTGCGCGATGAGCTCATTCGCCTTCTTGGTCGCCGCGTACAAGCTTGCCGGGCGGTCCGTGCGGTCTTCAACGGAAAAAGGGGTGCCCGGACGATTTCCGTACACTGAACTGGAAGAGGCATAAATGAAGTGCTTCACCCGTTGGAGGCGTGAGGCTTCGATCATCGTGGAGAAACCTTGTAAATTGGACGATACGTATTGTTCGGGATGAGTCAGACTGTGACGGACGCCGGCTTGAGCGGCCAGGTGAATGACAGTGTCCGCACTATGCTGCTCTAGAACGCGCGCAACGGCATTTAAGTCCGTGACATCGGCTTGATGAAAGGTGAACGACGAGGAGTCACTGAGCAGCTGCAAACGGCCGCGCTTAAGACCGGTGTCATAGTAGTCGTTCAGATTATCGACACCTGCGACGGTATAACCTTTGCGCAGCAGGTGACGTGACAGATGAAATCCGATAAAGCCGGCGGCGCCGGTTATTACAATGCTCACATTCCCGCGCCTCCTTTCTCTCTGAATCAGCGCTCCGGACGTCCGATCGAATAATAACGCAATCCGGCATCCTCACTTCGGATTGATCGAAGACGTTTCTCCCATCTACAAGTATCGGCTGCTTCATGATTTGGGCAAGCTCCGTCAGCGGGTAAGAGCGGAATTCATCCCATTCCGTTAACAGGCACAGCGCATCCGCTCCGGCTGCGGCCTCCGCTGCCGTGCCGCACCACTTCACCGAGCTGCCGGGCATTGCGGCCTTCATAGCCTGAACGGCTGCCGGGTCATAAGCTTGCACAACGGAACCGGCACGCAGCAGCTCTTGAATGATCGTATGCGCAGCTGCTTCCCGAATGTCGTCGGTGTCCGGCTTATAGGAGAGCCCCCACACTCCCGCCACCTTGCCTTCCAAGCTGCCGAGCGCAGAGCTCAGCTTATCGAGGATGCGATAGGGCTGCCCGCGGTTCACTTCATCCACGGCTTGCAGAATGCGCAAGTCCGCGCCGGCTTCCCTTGCGCTGCCGATGAGCGCCGTCGTATCCTTCGGCAAGCAGGAGCCGCCGAAGCCGATCCCTGCCTGCAGGGAGGAATGCCCGATTCGATGGTCCAGTCCCATTCCGTATGCAACCTGCCCGATATCCGCACCCATTTTTTCGCATAAATTCGCAATTTCGTTGATGAACGATATTTTAGTCGCCAGAAAAGCGTTAGAGGCGTATTTTATCATTTCCGCACTTGTCCGATCCGTACGTACGACATTGCCGGCAAAACCGCGATACAATTCCGTTAATATGTTCCATGCTCGATCGCTGTCGGTTCCGATGATGACCCTGTCCGGGTGCAGGGTGTCCCTGATGGCCGAGCCCTCACGCAGAAATTCAGGCACCGAGACGATATCACAAGCTGCTCCCGCAAGGTCTCGCATCGTTCCTGCCAAACGTTCAGTGGTGCCGACAGGCACGGTGCTTTTGATCGCGACGATCTTGTAATCTCCGCTTTTCCTGATACCCTGAGCAGCTTCCGCCGCTGCCGCTTCGAGGAAAGACAGGTCAGGCGATTGATCCGCACGAAGCGGGGTTCCCACCGTCAAGAAAATAACGTCCGATTGGCCGGCTGCCTGCGGAGTGTCTGATGTAAAAGATAACCGCCCAAGCTGGGCGGTTTTCTCTACAAGTTCTTGTAAGCCGGGTTCATAAAAAGGAATGTCACCGCTGCGCAGCCGGTTAACCCTGTCGGTATCCGCGTCTACGCACACTACCTGGTGCCCCGCCTCCGCAAAACATGCGGCTGTTGTCATGCCGACATAACCGGCCCCTATCACCGCAAGCCTCAATGGAATGGCGCCCCTTTCGTAAGGTGTTCGTATAGCACAAGCACCTTGTCGTGCTCCCCGCGCTTAGGCTTACGGGCCATTTCCCTGACAATGGCAGGAAGCACCCGGCTCATATAGGGCCAGAAGCGGATGAACGAAGTGCCCGTCGTTCTTGTTTTATAGGGAATCGGCACCTCGGCCATGCGAAAACCTTGGCGTACCAGGTTAAGCGTCATGACCTGCGCATAGTTGTAATCGTGTATAATGTCCAGCCTTTGCAGCGCCGCCCGTGAGAATGCGCGAAGCCCGGTCTGTCCGTCCGTGATTTTCCTGCGCAGCAGCATCATTTGCAGCAGTGTAAACGTATAGTTTCCAAGCCGGCGATGGAGCTTCATTCCCTGAATCCGGCCGGCAAACCGGGAGGCGAGCACGTAATCAGCCGATCCGGTGAGGACAGGCTCGACGACCTGCGGAATGTGATCCGCCGGATACTCGTCGTCTGCGTCGATCATGACGGCAACATCCGCGCCAAGCCTGTAAGCTTCACGCAGCCCTTCGCGTACCGCGGCTCCAAGCCCGCGCCGCTCCGGGGAGGAAATGACGTAGTCCGCGCCTTCCAGGAAGGACACGTCCGGAGTACGGTCGGTTGAACCATCGTTCACAACAAGTACTTGCACGTCGACTTCGGGATTGAACGCGCGCGGGACCTTGCGGATCACTTGTCCAACTGAAGATTCTTCGTTCAAAGCGGGAATGACGACAATCAGTTTCAACATGAGGCTATCCCACTTTCTCTGTATGCTTGTCCGATGATCCCGCTTCGAGGGCCTCCATTAACACAGGGCCCCTGGAATGGGACGGAAGCGGCACACCGAGCAGAGCTGCAATCGTCGGCGCCAGAGACACAATACTCCGCGGCTCCTGCACCCGCTCTCCCTTGCGGATGCCCGGACCATGCAAAAGAAACGGCACATATCTTTCACCGGTGTCCAAATGGCCATGCCCGCCGATGCCGTTGCCCTGTCCATGGTCAGCCATAACCGCAATCGCGGTGCCTTCCATGAGCCCTTCTTCCTCCAGCCATTCGCAATAATCGCGAATGAGCGCATCGGATTCCTTAATTTTGTCTAGATATTCCTGATAAAGAACTCCGCGGCTGTGCCCGGTCTGATCGACTGCGATCATCTGAATGACGAATAAATCCGGGAGCTCGCGTTTCATAATCGTTTTGGCGTGTGCCATGATCTTATGATCGACCACATCGTTCTTCTCGACAGCCGTAAAGCTTTCCACGTAGCTGCCGAACGCGTCGATCAGATGCGCGCATCCGAACAGAATGCCTTTCCGTCCGGTTTCTTTCAGTGTGTCGAATATACTTTCAACCCGTACTCCCAGCTTCCAGACCATGTTGGATCTGATTCCGTGCTCGCGCGGATATGTACCGGTGAACATCGACGAGAAGCACACCACAGTCCTGGCCGGATATACGGTTTCCATTCGGTCGTAATAAACGCCGGTTTCCATCAGCTGATGAAGAAATGGAGCGTCGGCCTCTTCAAAACGCTCCTTGCGGCAGCCGTCAATGACGAATACGATCATCCGCTTGGCGGCAGGGGTGTCATCCAGATGGATAGGGGCCGTGTAGCTCGGGTATTCTCGCGGTTTCCATGTAAACAGCAATCTATGTATAACCCAGCTGTACATGCCGATGCAGGCGCTTAGAATAAGAAACCCGGCTACCGAACCGGCTGAGGTCTGCGCGCTGAATAGACGGTAACTCCAATCGAGTGTAACCAATAGCGTAAACACTTTAGGCAGCTGTTCGAAGACATTTCCGCTTGTGGAGTCGGAGTTTTTCAAAAAAAGCTTCCAGATCCTCGTGAAGTTCCACCAGGTCGTACCGATCCGCAAATGGTAATAAAGCGTTCCCCAGAAGAACACCGTAAAAAAAGCATACAGCCCGAATGCCCAAATCCACATGCCGATATCGAAAGAACCGCCGTATAGGAGGCCGCTGGCCAGCAGCGGCCCGAAAAGAAACCACCGCAAGTGAAGCGGATAATCATAAACATAAAAAATGACAAACAAAGGTAGATTTAATAGTATCGCATAAAACAGCGGAACGGCTTTCAGCTCTCCGGCCTGCACCAGAAGAAAAACCGCCAACACGAAGACCGGCGTGAATGACTTCCCTTCGTTCAAAACGTTCCAGCAGCGAGCCGCCGCGATTTCAAACAAGGACGCGGATTTCAAAGGCGGTTCACCGACTTCAACTGCGGGTTGATAGCAGGCGTGCTGCTCTCTTGCACACGGCGGATTTCCGCCTTTTCGGCTTCATCAGACGCGTTTCTCCTCATGATCAGAACGTATAGAGCAGCGAAGTAACCTACATATACCAATACTTCCTCGAGTGAAGGCATCGCCGAATATCCGAATAACGCTTTTAGGAAAATACCGACTTCACCTGAGATGAGAGGGCTGTTTCCTGTATCGCGAATGTAATGAGCTTGGTCGATCGGGTGCTCCGGCATGAACCAGGTAATGTCATACAAATGAGGGATCACGGTACCGATCATATTAATGTCCTGCATCATTCCCACAGCTTGAACGAGCAGTCCCGCTGCGATCATGACAATCAAAATGCCGGTCCATTTAAAGAAAACGCGCGGCGAAACTTTGCGGCCCCCGCGGAACAGCAGGAAGCTGACAGCGAAAGCGAGCAGGATGCCTGTAATGGCTCCCCATCCTTTGAAAGCATTGCCGATGTTGCCGCCTGTGATGGCAGCGAAGAAAAATACGGTTTCCACGCCTTCGCGCAGTACGACAAGGAAGGAGTGAAGCACCATGCCGGCGATGTTGCCCGCTGTAACGAACTGGTCCATTTTGCTGACTGACTTGTCTTTCATTTCCTTGGACTGTTTGGCCATCCAGAAGACCATCTGCGTAAGGAGAATAGTCGAAATGATCATAATGCCGATCTTAAGATACATTTCGCTGCCCATGGAAGCGAATCCGGTTAGGACGACCTGGAACAGAAGCGCAACGCCGCAGCTGGCAACGACCGCAAGACCCGCGCCGAGCCACACCCATTTGGTGAATTCCGGGCGCTTGACTTGCCGCAGATAAGTGGTGATTACTCCTATAATAAGCAACGCCTCAAGCGCTTCGCGAAAAGTAATTAATAATGCCTGAATCTCCAAAAGAGTGTCCTCCTTGGTTCATCGGAGCCCTTCGATGAATCCGGGTTTTTGCTCGTACAGCACGACGCGGTGGTAGGTGGGATACAGCCAGGGGCTCCCTTCAAACGCTATAACTTCATTGAACCATGAACCGGCGCTCCGGTCTATCCCTTGAATAAAGGCATTGGTGGCAAAAATATGACGCGGCGGCACGGGGTATTGCAGCAGTTCCATGCGCATATCGCTCCAATGTCGAAGCCGCCGTACCTGATGTTCCGGGCTTATATAGGAGATAACCCGTTGTTCCTCCCAGGTGAACATGATGCTGTCATCCTTGGGCACTGACTCTTTCACGTATTCGGCAAGCTCCAGTACCGGCGGTTTCTTATTATGGGCTTCACGTGCCAACGGGTAAGTCACCGCGGCGGTTCCAACCAGCCATAGCAGGCTGAAGCAGACGAACAAAGCTTTACTGCCGATCCGGCGGCTAACCGACCGGGGTAAGAAAGTGCAAAAGTGCTCCAGCCCGGTTGCGAGAAGCCACAGCAGCGGCGGGATAAGCGGCAGGATATGCCGCGGTTTATCGACATTCTGTGCGAAAAACGCCCACAGCAGGTACGGCAGAATCCATAAAAGCAAAAACAATGTTCGTCTAGAGTTGCTGACGCTTTGTTTCCTGACCACCCGTGTTACGACCACGGAAAGCAAACCGATCACTCCGATTGCAGCAGCGATCGTGGACAGCCAGCGCCATCCGGCATACCCGGCCCAGAGCGTCCCGAGCCCTGCACCGCCGATCTGGCGAAGCAAGAAGTAACGCGCTCTCCCCGTGAAAGAGGTGTCGGCGGAATAGGTCCCGCCCCAGTCCGTGAAATGTCCCTCTGTGAATGCGAACGCCAGCTTCATCAAAGGAGCAACTCCGCCCTCCGATACGGCCAGAGCGCCTGCCCATGCCGCACACACCAATGCTGCTGCGGCGGCCGACAGAAGCACATTTCTTAAAGCCTGCCGGCGAGGAATCTCCCTGTCACATATAACAACGGCGGCAGCACCTGCCCACAGGACGGATAAAGGCACGTAGGACACACGAACACCAAGCAGTAAACCAAGGACGACACCGGCGAGAATAAAGGAAACCGTTCGATTCCGGACCGCTTCCGGCTCCGGCTGCATCGACCGCCAGATTAACAGCGCGAAAATGCCTGCCAACAATGTTCCCAATGCATCGGACGTAGGCTGTATTCCCGTAACGACCGGCAGCGGAGCCAACGCATACAGGATGGAAGCCAATCTTGCAGCGGATATCGAGCCAAGCTGACGAAACAGCAGCCAAAGGGGTACAACTGTAAGTCCTCCGGCAACGGCTGACAACATGGATAATGCCGTGAATGGCTCGCCGACTGCGTAATAGAACAGATGAGCCGCTAAAATATATACCGGATAACCGGGAAAATGCGGCTGCATAGCGGATAAATCGAAACGATCCAGCGCGAGAGCGAAATCGATATCATCCCAGCCTGCCGGATACGGCGACATATAGAGGAGCCGTATGGCAACGGCGAATAACGCCAGCGCCGCGAGTTCCACGCGCCGCCGTTTCACGCGCGCTTACGTTTCCTCATCGTATAAGCGACAACGCCGACCAAAGCCAGCACGATAATAACCAAAGGAATCCAGTTTCTCGGATCCGACAAGTCCGTGGTCCGGTTGCCGTCGCGCTGCTCCGCTTGCCCGCCGGGACTGTCGCTGTCGGTGAAATGTCCCACTTCAAGGCTTGCTAGCTTGAACCGGTCCTGCAGTGAATTCAAGATGGTGCCTCGGCTGGATTCGAAGAGATCCTTATCCGCTTCCTTGATTCCAACCCCGAACAGGCCGGGATTTCCTAATGAAGTGAGCGCGTTGTTGAATTCTTTTCTTATCTTCTCATCAAGCGCCGCATCCGTTTGTTTGACCGTCGGCGACAGCGCTTCATAGGTTGCATTGGCCTTGGCGATCAATGTTTTGTTCTGCGAGTAATTCTCAAAATCGGCAGCAATGGATGCCATCCGGCGCGCGATATTAAGCACGAGAATCTTGTGCATATCGCTCAGCACCGCTTGTTTGTCCTTCTCTTCAAGATGAGTGAGCACCGTCTGAGCCGGCTCAGGCCCCATGTGCATGTCGAGCTCCTGCTTCATCGGATCGAATGCGCCTTTTGCACCCGCAAAATTGGGTGAGGCTCCATTTAATTCTGCAGCCATTTTTTTGTACGCCTCTGCCAATGGCTCCTCGTTGGGATCTCCGTAAGAATAGGCCTGTACGCTTATCGGAGCAAGCAAGCAGCACACAAGCAGCATGGCAATTGCAATCGTCGCCTTCAAACAGCTCACTCCTCACACATTACTTCCCGAAAGCCGTTAATTTGTTCAAATCAGCTTCAACAGCTTTGTACGTGCCTTCAGCTTCCGCCTTCTTGCCGGCTTTCACTTGATCCAGCAGCTTCTGGGCATTATCGATCAATGCTTTGGCCGCAGCTTCTCCGCCAAGCGCTTTCGGCAGGTCGCTCTCGATTACACTGATGAACAACGCGCCTTCGAGAGCAGTAATTGCGGCTTTATCCTTACCCCAATTCTCAAAGGTCTCCTTATACTCCCCTTTTGCTGTAGCGGCAAATGCACGTACATAGGCCTGGTTGATCGGTTCGCCTTTAACGTTCTTAACATCATTGGCAAGATCGAATTGGCTTTCAATGAAATCAGCCGCTTCCTTGTCATGTTCCTCTAGATAATTCTTTAAGGATTGGAAGAACGCCCAGCCTTCCGCTTGCTCTACCTTCGCGTCTTTGCTACCCTCTTTAACCGCTTTTTCTATCTTGTAACCATATCCTTTTTCCGCGCCGGAAGCCAGATAGAATGCTTTCATCAACGATTTGTCGACAAGCTGCTTGCCTAGATTATAAGCCAGGTTGTCACCCTTCCCGGCCGCTTGCTCCATCTCCGCAAACCCGCTGTCGATCACGCCCAGCAATTGGGTATGATAGGCGGTGTCGCGTTTCTCTACCATGCCTTTCAAGATACCTTCATATACGGTACGGGCTTCTTTGAGTTCATTATTTACAAATTCTTTATCAGTAAACTTATCATTCGCTTCTTTGAATTCGTGACGCAGAGTTAAGAATGCCACCTTCTGCAGCAGCTTATCATGAATCTGAGCGACGACCATCGGCTCGAGTGAACCGTCTTTACCTGCCGCTGCAGCCGCCTCCAGCTGTTGGTTCACTTGGCTTTCCGCTTCAGCATCGCGTGCCTCTACGCTCGGTTTGATTTTAGAGTTATACAGCTCTTGCGATTTGGCCCAATCTACATTCCCCGCTTCAGCGCCGGCTTTCATTCCATCGACCAGCTCTTTCACAGCAGAGACGAACGCCTCAGTGCCGCCCTCTTCCTTGTCAGCGGCATCCTCACTGTTGCTTGGCGATGCCGGTGCTGAAGCTGTAGCGCTAGGCTGGCTCGTTTCCGACCCCGATTGCGCAGGCGCCAATTCCTCATTGCCGCATGCGGATAAGACGAAGCTTGCTGATATAATTAATGTAAGAGCAGCTTTCCACGATTTCATTAAGTACTTCCCCTCTCAGCTTGTATGTTATTGAGAGCGTTTCTCAATTACAATGTCTATTGTATTGAGAGTGAGAATCGTTGTCAATGAAATTATTGATAATGGTCCCGCCTTTTTGTAAGGCACGAAAAAACCCGCCCAGATCAATGAATTGACCTGACCGGGCTGCTTGTATTCTTATTCTTAATCTTCCGGCCGTTTGCCCGGCTCCATGCCGGATTCCGATGCCGTCATGACCGGTTTTACTGACAGGTCGGAACGCACACGAATCTGGCAGGAAAGCCGGATGTTGGATTCCGTAATCCCTTTAGTTTCCCGTATCGCGGCTTCCGCCTCGCCCATCGGCCCGGGATCTCCAGCCAAGATCTCCACACGGCACGTGGTGCATCTCGCATTTCCCCCGCAGCGGTGCATGATATCCACACCATTATCCTCGAGCGCGAGCACCAGCTTTTTCCCCTCTTCGACCTGGAATGAACCTTTTCCTTCTACTTCAATAGATGGCATAGTCAAATTCCTCCTCCCATCAGTAATTACCTATCTACCGTAATGTAAAACGGCTTGAACATCTCTTATGTACTGTACATTTCTGCCTAATACTAACATAATAACGGTACAGGAACACTTTACGGAGGCGCCTATGAAAAAAATCGAAGCCATTATCCGTCCCGAGCGACTGAGAGAGGTTATTGAGAAGCTAAGGGAAATCAAAGTCACCGGTTTCACTGTAAGCCAAGTACAAGGCCGCGGGCAGCAAAAGAATGCTACAGGCGTGTACAGGGGTAAAACATATACGGTGAACCTTCATCACAAAATAAAAATGGAAATTGTGGTCTCCGATTATTTGGTGAACGATACAATCCAAACCATTATCAAAGCAGCACAAACAGGTGAAATGGGCGATGGAAAAATATTTGTCAGTCCAATTCTTGAAATGTATAACATCAGAACCGGAACAATCGATGAAACGATCGACGAGTTAAGCGATAATAACATTTAGAAGAACAAAGCTTCTCGCTTTGTTCTTTTCTGTATTGATGTCACAAAACATGACATGAGTCATTGACACAGGTTTTGACCCTCCTTATACTTAGTTGTGGCAAACGAATGTTAGGAGGCTCACATCATGAATGCTGGACCCACTGTGGCATTAAATACAATATGGGTGGTACTGGCGGCAGCTATGGTTTTGTTCATGGAAGGCGGGTTCAGCTTACTTGAAGCCGGTTTAGTCCGGACTAAAAATGCAGTAAACGTGACAATGAAAATATTCGTCGATTTAACAATAGGTGTTCTTGCATTTTTCCTTATCGGGTTCGGCATTTTGTTCGGTAAAGATTATGGCGGCTTGATCAGCTTTGATTTCTGGGGCGCCTCGCAACACTTATCAATACCTATCGATTTACCGTTGTCTGCCTATATATTATTTCAGATAGGATTCGCTATAGCAGCCGTGTCGATTATTTCCGGTGCCGTTGCGGAGCGAATGTCATTTAAAGCTTACATCATTATCGCTTTGTTTGTGACTTCTATTCTATATCCCATCTCCGGTCATTGGATTTGGAACGCTGACGGATGGCTGGCGCAGCTCGGCATGAAAGATTTTGCCGGATCTGCTGTTATTCATGCTCTTGGTGGATGGGCCGCTTTTGCTTTTGCCTATGTGGTAGGACCTCGTAGAGGCAGGTTTAATACAGACGGCAGCGTGAACGTATTTGCTCCAAGCAACATTCCCTTAGCCTCGGCCGGGGCGTTCATTCTTTGGTTTGGCTGGTTTGGATTTAATGCCGGCAGCACACTGAATGCATTCGATAGCAATCTTTCTGTCATTGCACTGAATACAGCATTGGCCGGTGCGGCAGGCGGTACCTCTGCAATGATTTACACGACGTTCCGCTTCAAAAAAGCCGACCCGAGTATGACGATGAACGGTGCTTTAGCGGGATTAGTGGCTATTACAGCCGGGTGCGCATACGTCACTTCATATTCTGCCATTCTAATCGGGTTGGTTGCCGGGATACTTGTAATCTGGGGAACTCTTGTCATTGATAAACTAAAAGTGGATGATCCGGTCGGTGCTGTTGCGGTTCATGGAGTAAATGGGGTTTTTGGAACGATTGCCGTTGGACTCTTTGATGCAAAAGATGGATTTTTCACAACTGGTGGAACTCATCTTCTTGTTGTCCAAACGTTCGGCGTAATCATGATCGCTCTGTGGGGATTTGTCCTCAGTTATGGCCTGGCAAAGCTGTTGAAATCAACGATCGGCTTGCGAGTGTCCATATCAGACGAAGAAGAAGGCTTGGATATGGCCATGCATGGTATTCCTGCCTACAATGAACTGGAACGTTTCAGCGATCAGCCGATTATAGAAATGGCGCTAGCTCCGAAGCTTTCATTGGGAAAAGAACATACTGGCCTAACCGTTTCAAAATAGTACTCGCAATACTAGTGCCGCGGTTCATCCGCGGCACTATTTTTATAACCGTCGGCAGTTAGGTCTGACCTGTCTGGTGTTCAAGAAACTTTTGTTATAGCTGATCGGCTTTGCCAATATAATCTAAGAAAAACAATGGATTTTTTCGGGAAGGAAAGTGCTTATGGCAATTGCTCCGCCAATTTTACGGAGCGGCGATACCGTAGGAATCGTAACCTTAGGCAGCCCATTGGATGCAAATGTTATCAATGCGCGGATCGAAGCTCTGAGAAGAATGGGATTTAACGTCATACTGGGTCGATATGTATATTCCCAAAATGGGTTTCTTGCCGGCACAGACGAGCAGCGGGCCTCCGATTTGATGATGATGTTTCAAAACCAGCAGGTCAAATTAATACTCCCGACCAGAGGCGGCACAGGAGTGGCCGGTATTCTACCGTACCTGGATTATAATGTGATCCGCAATAACCCGAAAATCGTTACAGGCTACAGCGACATAACGGTATTGTCAAATGTTTTGCATCAGTATGTGGATTTAATCACGTTCCAAAGTCTGCTTCTGCTTGACTTCAGGCCTGAAACTCCCGCCTATAATTTCAACCAGTTTTTTTCCGCGACATCCGTGTTTTCCACGACTCGGCAGATCCAAAATCCGCCTGGAATTCCGCTCGTAAGCAGGGTGCCGGGCAATGTCACGGGTCCGCTTGTCGGGGGCAATCTCACATCGTTTGTCGATACGCTTGGAACACCTTTCGAAATCGATGTGCGAGGCAAAATACTGCTTATCGAAGAAACACACGAGCCTACCAATACCGTCTACAGGTATATGAACCATTTGAAGTTAGCTGGAAAATTGCGAGACTGCATCGGTATTATTATGGGGGAATGCACAGGCTGCCTGGAGGCATACGGGGTGTCGTACCAGGATTTAATCGACAATTTCGTCGTACCGCTCGGCAAGCCGCTAATGACAAACCTGACAACTGCGCATGGATTGTATAAAGCCGCGATCCCGATTGGCGCAACAGTAAATCTGGATACAAATAATAATACATTGACTGTCCTCGAACCCACTGTCAGGGTGTGAAAAATGAATAATGATAACTCCGACAAAACGATTCCATACTTGAAAACACACAAGCTAGCGCCTGAAAATCAAGAAACGCCCATTTTATTTTTTCCGCAGAAATCATTTCGCTTATCCGGTAAAAAAATTCTCTTACCTGCAGGTTGACGGCAAAGTTAAACATCCAATTACGTTCAGCTATCATGATTTGCTTTCTATGCCATCAAAAACGTTAATTCTGCCGCTTGAATGTGCAGGCAATAAGCGTGCCTTATTTAAAATGATTTTTCCTGAACGATTCGCATATTAATTGCCTCACTTCCTCAGCAGATGTAGATGCTGATCTTTCATCCTATCTCTACTTACATGAGATAATCAAAGAATTTGGAGCACGCAAACTTAATATTAAGCCATCACCGCAAAAATTGCAGATTTCTAGTAGTTAAAGCAATATAATCACTATGTGGTGATGTAACGGAAGGAGACGTTTTGGTGAAATTACTCGGAGCGGTCGTCGCATTTTTTGTAACTGATTATTCCAGACTCACGTATCGATGACTTCGTAATTACATGACTTCCTAATTATTTAGCAGGCCCTCTCTCAGAAATGGAAGCATCTCAGTCCAAAATTCCTTGTCCTTATGGGAGCTTCTATGG
This sequence comes from Cohnella kolymensis, assembly GCF_000829465.1. Lineage (GTDB taxonomy): Bacteria > Bacillota > Bacilli > Paenibacillales > Paenibacillaceae > Cohnella > Cohnella kolymensis. Next base: position 439,710 of record NZ_JXAL01000001.1, read on the forward strand.
CCGGGCGTATGTATATACCGATAGTAGACCCCAGGGGCCTGACTAATCAGGTATTGTAACTCACTCACAGGAACAAAATCGTCATTTAGAGAATGCATCATAAGAACCGGTGTAGTCGTACTTTTGATGATTGGCACAAGATCAAAACCTGCTGCTTCTTTGCTGCTTATTCCTGCTCTCCAGAATCCGATTTTCAATAGAAAATAAGCCAGAGGCAGACGCTTTAACCTTGATTTCGACAGATACGCTCTCATGATCGTATCGAAACGTGCCGGCATCGAATCAGTGACTAAGACCCGAATCCTTCTCGTTTCTTTCAAGGCCAATACACTGCCAAAGCCTCCAAATGAATGAGCCAATACAGCAATACGATCGGCATCCACTTCCTCCCGTCGGGAAACATAATCGACAGCAGCTAACACATCATCCCGGAAAGACTTAACCGTAGGCGCGTCGAACGACCCGCTCTCGCCATGACCTCTCGCATCGTACAACAAAATAGCGTAACCCGCCTCATGTAAAGGAGCTGCATACCTTAGCATTTTGGATTTGTCTGAACCCCAGCCGTGAACGAGAATAATGACAGGTGATCTCTGTGCTGGATCGCTGTTTTGATTTGGAATGAACCAACCCGAAATCGATGTTCCTTTACTGAAAAATGATTCTTTCTCATACGGATATTTCGGTACCGCCCTTGTCTCTGATCTTTTGGGCGACTGACTCTGGACGGTAAGATACCACAGACCTACAATCGCAACTGCCCCTAATAACAATAGCGCCCCTATGAATACCAGCATGGTTTGCATTTGAACATCTCCTCACCTATGAATAGTTAGCAAACGGCGAAATGTCACTGAGTAAAAGGTTCAGCAAAGCTTGCCGGCAAAGGCTCGGATCAAAGGGTCGGCATTGCCGATACACGGTTTGCCATGCCCCTGACACAATGTCGCGACATTCATATCCGCAACTTTTCGAATCGAGCGTTTTGCTTCTTCCATATCCGGGGTTGCCGCTGCGATGGGCAGGAGAAAACGGCCGGAAGGAGCACGCATCAAGAGATCTCCGCCAAAGAAGAGGCGGTGCTCCGGATGCCAGAACCCGCATTGACCCGGGCTGTGGCCAGGAATATCAACAACCGTCAAGCCGGCGAGAACCTCGTCCAGACGGTCTCCTTCTGTAAGCTCGCAGTCGACTGGGACCGACAAATTGAACTTCAAACGCGGCCGAACCCATACCGCCGCGATGACGCGGTCGAAACCGCCAAGCTGCGAATAGGGCGGATAGTCGGGCTTCCGTTCCCCGCGAAGGACCGCGCTTTCACAATGGTGGTGGGCATACACCCGCGCACCCGTCACTTCTTTCAGTTCTGCCAGACCTCCATGATGGTCCCAATGGGCGTGTGTGATGAGAATTCGCTTGATATCGCTCAGCTTGCGGCCTGCACTCCGTAAGTCCTTTTCTATACGGGGAAGCGAACCGGGCACACTCGTATCGACGAGGGTCATACCGTCCGCCGCCTCAATCACGTAGATATTGCCGAGACGAAGCCCTTCCACCATGTAAATTCCATTCATAATTTGCTGCATAATAAATCCCTCCAACGTTCCTTCACAGAAATTTGTAACTTAATAACTGTTGTATGTATACAATTTTAGCTTACACCGGCAGCCTTGAATATGAATTTCAAGTTCCGCTGCCGATTTTGCTTAATGCTTTATCTCGGTGTGCTTGATGATTTTCAATAATATACCGACACTCTCCTCTACTTGTTTTTGCTGGCTCTTGGGCACCTGACTCAAAATACGCTCAAATAATTGCTTGTGCTTTTCGTGAGCCACCTCAATTACGCTTAACCCCTTTTCCGAAAGGCGGATCAATACCTCCCTCCGGTTATCCGGGTTAGACTTCCTGTCTACAAGATCGGCTTTCACAAGGGGATCCAGAGTCCTCGTCAACGTGGATGGATCAACCCCAAGGATGCTTGCCAAATCCCCATGCCGGTAGGTTCTCGAGCCTATTTCCATCAGGAGATGCAGTTGTTTAGGGGTAAGTCCTTCGACAAATGATTTGTCAGCGCCGAATACACCCGACAATTTAATAATGGCATATGCTAACTCACCAAGTACATCATGGTTCATTGTAATCATCACCTCTTTCGAGTGTTCTGCCATGTATCAATCGATAATTTGGTTATTGACATGACGTAGAAATGTATTACATTTGTACATATACAACAATTGTTTTACAACAACATTTATATCACAACCATTACATGAAAGCAATCATTAAGGAGAGATGAACATGAACATTCAATTATTACAATGGGGACTTGTATCTTTTACAATCGGTCTGATCCTATCGCTTCCGCTTGCCGCGGTATATTACGATAACTCACCGCCGTGGGCGAAAATATTTAATAATCCCCGTAAACTAAAATCAGCTCATACCGATTTTTTCATGCAAGCATTTGCGGCTGGGTTTGTTTATTTATTGGAATGGGCTGCAAAATCGGAGTTCCCTTTGTTTATCGTCATACCCTTGATATTCGGAACCATTTGTAATCCGTTGATTCTTCTTATTGAAGCAACCTCTCTTTATCGATCCGGATTTGCAGCCATTTTTTATCGGTTTCTCAAATCAACTAGCCCTGTCTCCCTGCTCTTCGCATGGCTTGCAATCTCTGTGTACTTTTTACCTCTGTATCTAATGCTTTTTCTCTTGCTACTTGTGCTGACAGGGTTGCTTATTATATGGAGTTGTAAACGTAAGGTCATCACGGAGGCATAGTGCTGAACGATCATTTGTTGGGGCTTGCCCAGACCAAATGGACCGCACCAAACATATAATGCTCGATTCTATTAATCTGCAACTTAGACTGTAATATCTGAATGATCTCACGATTGAAATGACAGCCAACAACCTTTTTAAACAGCGGATCCACGAGAGTCTGCATTCCGCCGATTAGGCGATTAGAACTGATTCCGTGCTCCATCAACAGTATTTGGCCATCATGCTTGCACCATTTTTGGAATGCATCCAGGACTGTGCCTGGATTTTCGTATCCGCAAAACGACAGTGTAGATACTATAGTGTCGAAAGAGTTATCGGGAAATGAAAGCGACTCAACATCAGAGAGTTGAAATTCCGCGTCAATTCCATAATCAGCAGCAGCGGTTTTAGCCTTGTTCAGGCTGAAATCGACCGCCGTCAATTCAATTCCCTTGGGATAGTAATGAAAATTAGCCCCTGCACCGACCGCAACTTCAAGAACACGACCTTTTGCGCAGCTGATCAATTTTTCACGCCATACTCTTTCTGTCAGCTTCTTTCTTCTCGCTTCGTACACTTTTGCTTGTTTGTCAAATTTGCGGATTAACTTTTCGTTGCTCAAGTACTACACCTCCCGAATCAGGCTGTAAACGGCTTTGGTCGAGGAACGAGCCGCCAGATCAATGCCAATAGCAATAGAATGACAGCAGCCGCGGTGTATAACTCTCTGTAATCTAACAGATAACCTAATAATGGGCCGATCGCTGCTCCTAAATCCAACATAAAAGAGTATAAGGTAATCTTGAATGTCTTTAAAGAGTGAGACGCGGCGTCGGCTGCAATCGCATCCGCAAGCGTAGTCAGCAAAGTAGCGGTCAGTTGTACTCCTAAGAGCAGGAGCAGCCACCAAGCTGCCGGCATTGTCACAGGTACGAAGGCAAACAACACTGCTGCCGCCACAAGAACGGCAATAAACACAGCAGGCCGATGTCTGGAACTGTCAGACCGCCGCCCGATCCACGGAGCGAGCCAAGGCTCCCATCCCCACCGCAACGCCTGCAGCATGGCGGCAAGCACAGCGGCCCCTATCGGAATCCCCCATATATAGAGCACTGACACATTTGCATCAATCAGATGACTCAAAGTGGATGTAAAAAACCCCTGATAGATCATCGCTATCGATAACCCGGAAAACAACGTCATCATTAAAAATTTGTCTTTGCCGACCACTGTAATGAGCGGATTCAACACGGATTGTCCCTTCGGCACAACCTCCATGTCAGTCGCGGGTACATAGCGGATGGCAAAAGGCATAGACAATACGGCTAATAAAGAAAACACGGCGGCCGCGGCCGTCAAACTGATCAGCTCAGTCAACAATGCTCCCGCCAGCATTCCTACCAAACTTCCGATGCGGAACAATCCGTTATATAACCCCATATGGTAGCCGTGCTTATTATTATCAGTCATTTGAACAATCGTTAAAAATGCCCCTAGTCTGAGCAACGTCCAAGACATTCCCCATAGACATCGGAGCACAAGCCATATCCAGAATCCTTGTACATAACCATAACCGAGCGTGACAACTCCTGATATGGCGACTGCAACGATTATGCCGTTCCTTAGGCCGATCCTTTGCAGCAGCCATGCAGCCACAGGGTTAAACGGCAGCCGAATGAACCGGTTCACGGATAAGAGGATTCCCACTTGGTACAAAGCGGTCAGACCCGCGTCCTTCCAATACAGAGGAAGAACAATATAGAGCATCGAATCGCCTAGCAAACAAGCTGCGGTTATTAAAGCTATCAGCTGGACTTGTTTTTTTCGTGATCTTTCTGCACTCTTCAGGTTACGCCATCCCCTAGTGTTCTGTATTTCGCAATCTCTTGCTCGTACAGGTCGTTGCCGTAAGAATCATATGCAACAAGCACCGGGAAATCCCGAACCTCCAGCTTGCGGATGGCCTCAGGCCCAAGATCTTCGTAGGCGACAATTTCTACCGCGGTAATGCATTTGCTTAATATGGCGGATAACCCCCCTACGGCAGCAAAAGAAATGGCCCCGTACTCTCTGCAGGCTTCCTTGATCGAATCGCGGCGGGGACCCTTTCCTATAGTCCCTTTCACCCCGTATTCATACATGGCAGGTGCGTAAGGATCCATCCGATATGCCGTAGTCGGAGCGGTAGAGCCGATGACTTGCCCGGGTTTGGGCGGGCATGGACCGGCATAAAATATAATTTCCTGCCGCAAATCGACAGGCAGCGGCTCGTTGTTCCCCAGCAGCTCGATCATCCGCTTATGAGCGGCGTCCCGCGCCATGTAAAGGTTCCTGTCAAATAAACCTGGTCGCCTATTTGAAGCTTTTTGATTTTTTCCTCTGTCAGAGGTGTATCCCAATGGTACACAGCCAAGACGCATCTCTCCTTCGGCTGACAATTACAGCACGGCCGATTTTTTGCGAGCCGCGTGACATTGAATATTCACGGCGACCGGTAAAGCGGTTATATGGCATGCATACGTTTCGACAGCCGCCCAGAGCGCCGTGCTTACTCCGCCCAGTCCTTGCGGACCGATGCCGGTCCGGTTGATTGCCTCGAGCAGATCTCTCTCCAGTTCAGCGATATGCGGTTCGTGATGATGGACGCCTACTTCGCGTAGCACTGCTTCCTTGGCGATGGCCGTCACTTTGTCGAAAGTTCCGCCGATCCCTACGCCGACCACGACGGGAGGACACGCTTTTCCACCGGCGGCCTCGATCGTTTCGATGACGAATTTTTTGACGCCTTCCGTTCCTTCTCCCGGAAGAAGGAATTTCATAGCGCTCATGTTCTCGCTGCCGCCGCCTTTAGGGAGCAATGTGAATTTAATCCGATCTCCGTCAACGATATCCGTATGAATGACAGCAGGCGTATTATCATTGGTATTGACCCTCAGAAGCGGGTCTCCAACTACCGACATCCTCAGAAAGCCTTCCTGATAACCTTTTCTGACTCCGGCGTTAATAGAGTCGGAGAAGCTTCCGCCAACAATGTGCACGTCCTGTCCGATCTCCGCATATACAACGGTCATCCCCGTATCATGGCAATAGGGAACGTGCTCCGCTGCCGCAAGCTCCGCATTTTCGATGAGCTGATTGATAATCGTCTTCCCTAAAGGCGACACTTCCTTCGCCTCGGCCTTCTTGAAGCCTGCTAATATATCTTCGGGCAAATAGTAACAAGCTTCCATACAAAGTCTTGCAACCGTGTCCCGGATTTCATCGGTATGAATTTCCCGCATGGATATCCCTCGCCTTTACGCTCTTTTCTTCAAGTTAGCGATAATTGTATCCGTCACTTCCATCATCTTCGCACGGCCGCCCAAGTCAGGCGTTCTGACGCCGGCTTGCAGCGTGTCCTCAATCGCGCCAAGTATGAGCTCCCCTAATTCACGGTAGCCCATGAAGTCAAGCATCATCTTTCCCGTCCAAATCTGCCCGATCGGGTTGGCCACACCCTGCCCCATAATATCGGGCGCAGACCCGTGGACAGGCTCGAACATCGAAGGATATTTCCGCTCGATGTTCAAGTTCGCCGCCGGGGCGATCCCGATGCTGCCCATTATCGCTCCCCCAAGATCGGTGAGGATGTCGCCGAACAGGTTTGATGCCACAATGACGTCGAAGATATGAGGTTTCATGACGAAGAAGGCGGCCAATGCGTCAATATGAGTGCTCGTCGTATTCATCTCCGGGTAGTCCACTGCGACTTCTTTAAAAACCTCGTCCCAGAAAGGCATGCTGTGGGAAATACCGTTAGATTTCGTGGCGCTCGTAACATGGCCTCGTCTTTCTGCGGCCAAATCGAATGCATAGCGCATCGCCCGCTCTGTGCTTTTGCGGGTAAATACGGCATTCTGGATGGCGATTTGGTCGCTTCCCTGATGAATTCGTCCGCCGACCTCGGAATACTCGCCTTCCGAATTCTCACGAACGACAATCAAATCGAAATCCTTGGGGTTCTTCAGCGGGGATTCCAAGCCGCGCAGCAGTTTGGCCGGACGCACGTTGATCGACTGCTGGAACCCTCGACGAATTTTAATGAGCAAGCCCCATAAGGAAATATGATCCGGAACAAGCCCGGGCATCCCGACGGCACCCAAGAAGATTTGGTTAAAGCTGCGGAGCGTGTCTATTCCATCATCCGGCATCATCTGGCCGTGCTTCAGGTAATACTCGCAATTCCAGGAGAATTGGCTCCATTGCAAAGACAGTCCTCCATGTATCTCGGCTGCTGCTTCAAGCACCCGCATCGCTTCGGGAACAACCTCATTTCCAATGCCGTCTCCCGGAATTACAGCTATCTCATATTTATTCATGGCAGCCTCCTGATGATCACAAGTGATGTGAAAAAGAGAAAGGGTATCATGCAACACCCTTTCTCTTTCAACTTAACTGGCGGTTTACTTGCGTAAACCTTTCTTGGTTGCGATGTCCGTATAATGTGCCGTCTCATCCGTTACGAATTTGCCGAAATCGGCCGAGTTCAAGTATGCGCCTTGGGCGTTAATCGCTTTGAGCTTCTCTTGGAAAGCCGGATCTTCAGACGCTTTTTTGAGCGCATCTTCCCATTTCTTAACGACCTCTGCAGGCGTGCCTTTCGGGAATGAAACGCCTGACCACCACTTCGCTTTCATAGGAGGCAAACCTGATTCTTCAACCGTCGGCACGTCAGGGAAATAAGGGCTTCTTTCTTTTGCGATGATACCTAACATCTTGGCTTTACCGGATTTGACGATTACTGCTGATTCACTGACGCCTTGAATAGCCAGAACGGCATGTCCGCCGGCAATCTTCGGCATTGAATCAGCCGCACCTTTGGTGGTCACCATGCGGGCTTTCGAGAAGTCTCCTCCGACATTGTCCAGAAATTCAACCAGACTGAATGTGGCGATTGCCGTAGGACCGGAGCTGGTAAACGTCAACTGATCGGGGTTAGCCTTCACCCAATCGGCAAACTCTTTCAGATCTTTCCATGGCGCATCCGCTTTCACAACGAAAGCCAGCGGATCTTCTACAATCTGGGCGCCGAATTGATAGTCGTCCACCGAGAATGTCAGATCGCTCTTTCCGCCCATCAAAGCAGATGTGCTGGATACGTTATGCACTAGCACGCTGTACCCGTCTTTCGAGCCTTGCTTCAGCACCGCATCTGTTCCCGTTGCGCCGGAAGCGCCGGGTTTGTTTACAACGGTAATGGCTTGGCCCCATTCTTTACTTAAGTATTCGGCCGCCGCTCTGGCAGAAAGATCCGTTCCGCCGCCTGCTGCGAACGGTACAACAATCTCAATGCCTTTTGTCGGATAGTCCTTGCTTCCGCCTTTTGCATCGCCGCAGCCTGCCAACAGTGAGCCGGTTAGGAGCAAGCTTGCTGCCAGTGAAAATAGTTTTCTTTTTTGCATGTTATTTCCCCCTCAAATGTATTTGTTTCTTGTATGTGTTGGTACATTGATGCTGAGTTTCATTCCTAGTCGGCAATAACCATTTCCTCGCCCACGATTTCTTTCACACGGGATTTCGTACGGCGGATCAAACCGATCGACACGACCAGCAACACCACTGCCGCGATTAGGATCGCTAATGTAATCGGATGTTGGACAAAGATCAGCATGCTGCCGTTGGACATGGCCATCGACTGCATGAATGATTGCTCCATGATAGGACCCAATATGAAACATAAAATTAAAGGTACGACCGGCCAGTGATATTTGTGGAAGATGAAGCCGAGCACACCGAACACCAAAGCAACGAAGACATCGAACATGCTGTTTCGAACGGTATATGAACCGATAATGCTCAGAATGAGAATAATCGGAGCCATGACACCGAATGGGACCTTGGTGATCTTGGCCCATATCCCCACCAGCGGCAGATTTAACACGAGCAGCATAATGTTGCCTATGAACATACTGGCAATAATCGTCCAGACGAAGCTGCCGTTCTGTTCGAACAGAACGGGTCCCGGCTGCAGACCATAGATCATCAACCCTGCCAGCAGGATCGCTAAAGGCGGGGAGCTCGGAATTCCCAGAGCCAGAAGCGGTATGAAGCCGGCGGAACTGTTCGAGTTATTCGCCGCCTCAGGGGCAGCCACTCCCTCCATTGCTCCATGCCCGAATTTCTCCGGGTGCTTGGACACTTTCTTTTCCAGGTCGTACGCCAGAAAGGTCGCCACAGCAGTTGAGCAGCCCGGCAGCAGACCCGTTAGGAATCCCACAATACTGCCGCGAATGGTAGCGCCTGCGCTCTTCTTTAAGTCAGCCGCGCTTGGATACACACTGCCTATGTTCTCGGTAGGGACCGGAGCGTGTCTTTCGGCCAACCCTTTCAGCACTTCGGTTATGGCGAAAAGTCCGATAATAATACTGATCATCTCGAGACCTGCCGTTAAAGTTTGATTGCCGTAATCGAACCGGGGGCTTCCGGAAGGGCCCATGCCGATCATCGCAAGCAAATAACCGAATAGTCCCATAATCAGTCCTTTAATAATGGAGCTGCCTGCCAGGTTTACAATCATGGTGAGAGCCAGCACCATTAACGCAAAATATTCCGGTGGACCGAATTTCAACGCCTGATCCGCAAGCATCGGAGCGAAAAACACGAGTCCGACGACGCCGATCGTGCCGGCGGTGAATGAGGCGATCGCAGCAATGCCAAGGGCGGGGCCGGCTTTTCCTTGCTTAGCCAGCGGGTAGCCATCCAAGCAAGTGGGCACGGACGACACTTCGCCTGGAATATTGAGCAGAATGGCTGTCGTAGATCCTCCGTACATCGCGCCGTAATAGATTCCGGCCATCATGATTATCCCTTGCGTCGGCTCGAGTACTGTAGTGAGCGGCAGGAGAATCGCGATCGCGGATGTGGGGCCGAGTCCCGGGAGCATCCCGACAAGCGTTCCGACCAGCGCTCCAAGCACGGCCATCAGCAAGTTGAGGGGCGTAATGGCTTCTCCAAATCCATGTAAAAGCATTCCTAGTGAGTCCATGAAACGATTGCCACCCTCTCTCTAAAATCCGAAGATTCCGTCCGGGAACGGTGTTCTCAGCCAATAAATGAACAGTAAGTACAGCGCAGCGATTGTCAGCGCTCCATATAGTGACGATCTGATGAGGCTGTAAGAACCCATCACTTTGAACAAACCGGCCAAAGCCAATAAAGTGCTCAGTACATAGCCAAGAATAGGAATAAGCAGCCAATACAGAAACATGATCAGGATGACAAATCCGATATTCATCAACACTTTTCCCGTCGGAAAGTCCACCCGTATCGCCGGCACCGGTTGGAAAAGCAGCAATCCTCCCAGTACCAGCAGCGCAATGCCGATCAATCCGGCAAATGTGTGATCGCCGACAAATAACGCCGAGCGATCCGGAAATAAGCGTGCCGCTTCGACAAGAGCGGCGACGCCCAATAAGAAAGTAAGGATTGCGCCCACTCGGTCTGCCAGTTTAATGGATTCAGTCATATTATCACCTCTGATTTTGGACATTTTGAAACGCTTACAATTAAATGTAAGCGCTGTAATTAAGACTATTATAATGTGCGATTTGTGTCGAAACACGTTAAGTAACTATGTTAATCTTTTTGTAATTAAAGTAAGCGGAGAATTGCAGCGCAGTTTACAAATAGTTTTTGATGGTTTGGCCGGCGCCTCATTATACTTGTGCTTAAAGACCGGCCTGCCGATCGAACCGTAATTGATCTCGGATACCAAGATGTCGATTTCATTAAGGAAGTGAATGTACTTGCGGACTGAGATTCTGGATACCCCGACCCGAGCCGCCAACTCATCCGTTGAAAAGGGACTGTGCGCGAGTTGTTGGACGTGATCCCAAATGAGTTTCAGAGTTGTTCTTGTCAGCCCCTTAGGCAGCTCGGAGGTGCCGGCCGCCGGTTCCCTAAAGAACAGACGTTTGTCCAGCTCCGCCTGGCTTAATACTTGCTGATTCTCCATGAACCTTACTTCTTCTCTATAAGAGGCGAGCGCCGCCTGAAACCTGTCAAACTCAAACGGCTTGATTAAATAATCCACAGCGCCGTAACGCATGGCTTTTTTAACACTCTGCATATCGCAAGCCGCGCTTATCACGATCACATCGATGGCCTTTCCTGTTTTACGTATATACGACAGTAACTCCAAACCGCTTTTTCCCGGCATAAATATATCTAATAAGATCAATTCAACGTCATGGGTTTGAAGCAGATCGAGAGACTCCTTCACCGATGAGGCAGAAGCCACTAGTCTAAACCCATCTACTCTTTCAAGGTATCGTCCGTTGAATTCGGCAACCATCGGATCGTCTTCTACGATCATTACTTTAATCATCATCTTCTTCCTTTCCTGCGTATGGGATTGTAACCGTAAATCTCGTTCCTTGCTCCGGCTTTGACGTGAAATCCAGAGTGCCTCCTAAACGTTTCAAGCTCCGCTGTACTAAGAAAAGGCCTAAGCCTCTATTATCTCCCTTGGTAGAGAAACCTTTGGTGAAAAGATGGCTCTTGTGATGATCGGGAATACCCGGGCCGGTATCGCTTACTATGATGGTTAAGCCCATATTCTCATAGTCGAAGCAGACATCGACTGCTTTCCGCGCACATCCTTGCACCGCGTGCAGAGCATTATCGATCAGGTTGCCCACGATCGTGATCAGCTCATGAATCACTTCCGGATTATCAGGCTCCGGCAGCACAGAATCTCCTGAAAGCGTCAGCTCCGCGTCGACCTCACGCGCATAGCTGAGCTTTCCAAGAATAAATCCCGCTAAAGCCGCATTTCTGATTTTCCTGACAATAAAGCCGACCTCATTCTGTTGATGTCCCGCAATTTGATTTACATAGTTGGTCAGCTGATCATGATAACCCATATGGACCATACCCAGAATGACATGGAGCTTGTTCATGAACTCATGGGCTTGCGACCGCAGCGCCTCCACATACATTTGGACACCGGTCAGCTGCTCCGCCATTGAAGTAATTTCGGTTTTATCCCGGAAGGTGGCGATGGCTCCGGCGGTTTTACCGGCGATCGATATGGGCACCCGGTTAATCAGCCACGTGCTTACGCCCAGATCATACTCTTGGTCCAACACCACCTCGCCTTTTTGAAGCAAAGTTTCCATAGGTGAGTTGGGCAGAAATTGTTTCACGCTTTTGCCGATCGGGTCGCCTTCAAGACCGGCCTGTTGAAACAACCGAACGGCCTCCGCGTTTACGAGAGTGATCGTGCCATTGATATCAACGGCCAGGATCCCTTCTTTCGTCGATTGCAGCATGGCGCTGCGTTCCTGCAGGAGTCTGGCAATCTCGTGCGGTTCCAAGCCGAATAGAATTTTCTTGATTTTTCGAGCGAGCAGCCAAGCCCCAAGCAAGCCCACTAACCCGCCGACGCCGATACCCGCGAAAATAATCATTCTGCTGTCCGCAATGGCCTGCTTCACATTGACTAGCAGAATGCCTACCGAGACCGCCCCGACTTGCCGCCCGTCCGCTGCATAGACAGGGACGAACGAACGCAAAGAGACGCCCAATGTGCCCGTTGCCGTGGATACGTGTTCGAAGCCTTGCAGGACCCGGCCTTCATCCCCTCCGACAAAGCGCTTGCCTACCTTGCCGGGATCCGGATGGGACTTTCTGATTCCCTGCATGTCCATGACAGTAATGAAATCGACGTTCGTCACTTCTTTGATCCTGTTCGCAAAAGGCTGAATGGCGCCTTCCTTTTCTTTGTCCAGCAGGCCTTCCATGACTACAGGCGAGTTGGCTACCATCCGCGCAATATCAGACGTTTTCTCGATTTTATTGTTTTGAACCGTTGCGGCGATTCTGCCGCTGATGAGAAAGTCGGTTACAAATAACGCTAAAATAAAAATGCCGCAAACGAGCATGATGATGGTGGTCTGGAGGCTGAAAAACCGGTTGTTCAAACGCATATTGGCTGCCCTTTCCGCTCACTGAAAACGCATTCAATTTGGAATTGCGTAAAATTTCGAATTATTTCACTTGTCATTCATTATAATTTTTTTCGGGTTAATCGTATATATTTGTCGAAAAAAAGAAAAACCTTGATTCATGAAAAAATGAAACAGCGGAATATATCCAAACTGTGAGTAGTGTTTGGATCTTCCGGTGTTTCATTTGTCTTTACCTAAGATTAAATAGTCATAGTAACTCCAAATAATTCCCTTATATGTATTTTGTTTCATAATTGGCTTTCACTGAGTCATTCCCCGCTGCCTAAGTCACATCAAGTCCCTCACTGAAACACTCCATGGATATCACTGCAACCAAATAACTTCACATAAAGTGATATCTCCTAAAATCCGACTCGTGTCGCAAACGGAGGTGATTACAATGGTATCCCTGTGAGCGCATATATCATGATTCGACTGGGAAGCTGATTTCCGAGTACAAGCAAAGTTAGCAATTTATCATGGGGTCACAAGGCATCGTGACCAACTCATTAGGAGGAACCAAAAAGAATGAAGAAAACTCTAGCTGGTGTATTAGCATTATTACTTATTCTGACGTCAATGCTATCTACAAGCTTTGCAGAATCCAAGTCGTTTTCCGATATCAATAAATCCTACGCCAAGAGTGCGATCCTTGAATTACAAGCAAAAGGCATTATTAACGGAATCGATGAAACTCATTTTAACCCGAAGGGTACTTTGACTCGTGCTGAGTTTGTAGCGATTATTGTAAGGGCGTTGGATATTCAAGCCAATGCAACGAGCTCTTCTTTTAGCGATGTATCCGGTTGGTCACTCCCCTATGTGGAAGCAGCATCAAAGGCTGGTATCATCACTGGTATCGGTAATGGGAAGTTTGCGCCTCGAGGGGTCGTAACGAGAGAAATGGCTGCTACTATTTTAGTTAGAGCATTACAAACCAAGGGCATGATTAATGATAGCAATGCTACTCTGAAGTTCAGTGACGCAAATAAAATTGCAGCATGGGCAAAATCTTTCATAGCAATTGCGCAAAAATACGGTTTAGTTAACGGAACTCCAGATGGCTCGTTTAATCCCAAAGGTGCTGCTAATCGTGAAATGGCTGCGGTAATGGCAATCAATTTATTTAAAGCAATTGCAGAAATTATCAGCAATCAACCGCAGCCGTCGCCGTCGCCTTCTCCGTCTCCAAGTCCAAGTCCGAGCCCAAGCCCAAGCCCTAGTCCTAGCACACCTCCTAGCGGCGGTGGCGGCGGAGGCGGAACTCCTAGTCCAACACCTGTAACACCGACAGTAACGTTGTCGAGGCCGGAGAACACAAGTAACTTCCCCAATAAGGAGAACTTGAATAAGTTCATGACAGCACTATGGGGCGGACAAAGTGGATCGGATGCTAGCACAGAAGTGGATGGAATTACTGTGAATAAGGTGTTTACGGTTGAAGGTGCAACACTCACCGTGAATGCTGAGAACGTCACTGAGGGTATGAAGCAATTTATCCATACTAACTATGGCGGCAGCAGCGTACCAGTGAAACTTAGCTTTAGTCACTCCTCACCAGCAAACATGACTACAGATGCAAACTGGGGTAACGCTTATCTGATCTGGGTTGATTTGAACAATCGTGTTGAAGACACTAAGCCATTCAATATTCTTATGAACAATGGAAGACAAGCATCATACTCAATAAAAACGATTGTTGTCGCAGAGGTTGATACAGAGACCGAGTTATTGGCAGCTTTAGCAAAAACAAATGTACCTACTATCAAACTGGTTGGAAATGTAACCTTCACAAACAAGGAAGAGGCGGATTATTTACAGATTAATCGATCCGTACGCATTGATGGTCAGGCAAAAAGTCTCAACAAAGGCATTGCTATCGAAGCCTCCAATGTTATCCTTGATAATGTTGTAATCACCCCGTCTAAATTTTACAATAATCAAGATTTTGATTGGTTCTATGGAGTAATGGTTGGGGATTATACCGGTGTACAAATCCTGAATAGTAAAATTGTAAGCATAGATGGTACTGATTCCATCGGCATCAGCGATAAGACCGGAAGCACTGGCACACAATTCACAGTCAGTGATACCACCATTGAAAACGGATGGATCGGTATTATCGTGGACAGTGCGAAGACCAAAGCCACTATCACCGATAACATCATTCGTAACGAAAAACATGCCATATCGCTGGAGAATGCAACACTCTCAAATCTTACAGTTACAAGAAACAAGATTGAGTCACTTAAGATGCTAAGTGATGGTTCCTCCGGTGACGGAATCACAATGCCAGTTGGAAGTACTGAAGCAGATAGATCTCTCAAGGAAACAACAAATGAATTTGCAGCAGGCGTTCCAATCTATTACAGAGTCGTCTTTGCACGTGACGGCTTGGTATTGGATCCTACTCTAAAGGTTTACGAGCCGAACAAAGATAAAACATGGGGTGAATATCCTCCAAATACCGTCTTCCAAGCTAATATAAACTTCCCCGATGGTACCACAAGCAGTGACTTTAAGTCGGCAGAGATAAGCTTGTATAACGGCAACACTCTGTTGGCTACCAACACGGCTAAGCAAAAGTTACTTGATGGCAATCATCCAGGCTTGACGGACTTGTTCGGCATTGGAGACAAAGCAGATCCAGATATTGATGAGAATTGGAATATTGGTGCCTATGCTACTAACGCACCACCAACAAGAGCAGTATTTAAACTCGTCAGCAAAGATGATAATTCTGTCCATATTGTTCAAGCAGCTTTGCAATAAAATAATAAAAAGAGTCAAGACTTCGGTCCTGACTCTTTTTTATTTTCTGCATTTGTTTTTGCCTACAGGCGTCGGGTCTTACTCATATCTGCGGATAAAAGATTTGACGGCTCCGCCGGCCGCTTCGGCGAATTGCATCCATACGTAGGCATGCAGGGACCGGTCAATAAGCTGGATTTGCGACTTCTCGAGCATGCCTGCGAAGGCATGAAGACTGTGATGAATTCTTTCATTTTTCCATTCTTCTTCGCTGGGGAGGAACAGAACCGGGCACCTTACCTCTCGGTAGTAGTCTTCAAAACGGAGATCCCAGTAACTTTTCATATATTCGGTTCTCACATGATTGGAAAAATAATGACCGATGGTGCCATCGTCCTTCTCTTCAACACTGCCTTCGAAGAACGCCGCAAAATACGGATTCCACAAGCCGTCCTCCTCGAAAGCACCTTTCTTCTTCTCCATAAACTCAGCAACTGACGGATATACGGGATCCTCTCTTTGGGCCAACTCGGCGAGCCAGGTTTGTTTTTTATTTTCGAATTCTTCCACGAGCCCGTTAAACAACCCAAATTCCCCGAATTCGTTATAGAGCGCACCTTCGCACACTAAAGACAACACCATCTCCGGATGCGCAGCGGCCAAACTTACGCCAACCTCGGCTCCCAGCGAGCTGCCCACGACATGACATTTTTCCACGTTCAATTCTTTCAAAAGGAGATACAGATCGTTCGCCATGTCGTCGATATGATAACCCTGCAATGGTTTATCCGACTTACCGTGTCCCCGTAGATCGGCAGCCACGATGCTGTACTCCCTCTCAAATTGCGGAATGATGCCATCCCACATCCGTAAGTTGCCGCCGCTGAAATGAATAAATAGAATGACAGGCTTTTCATCAATGGAATATTTGGTATGAATACCTAGGGAATTCGGTAACACAATCTTTTTCTCTTCCAGCATAGTTGTCTCCCTATATGTGGCTTGTCAGCTATTGAAAAGCTGCTCGAATTCCCTTTGAATCGCCTTTGTCAAAGCACCCGGTTTGCCGCTGCCTATTGGTCGGCCATCCACCTGGATGACGGGCATCGCATCAATGTTGGTACTGGATATGAAAACTTCATCAGCCTCGAGCAGGTCCTGCGTTGTGAATGTGCTCTCCACGACTTTGATATTTAATTTGGCGCACATTTCAAGAATGGTCATTCTAGTAATTCCGTTTAATATAAAGTTATTGGCCGGATGAGTATATAGCGTCTCATTGTTAACGATGAAGACATTCGTCGAGCTGCCCTCCGTAACCATCTCGCCCCGATGCAAAATCGCTTCATATGCACCTGCCGTTTTCGCCTGTTGTTTAGCCATAACATTCCCCAGCAGATTTAAGCTTTTGATATCGCATCTTAACCAACGGATATCTTCCGCAAATACACATTGAACGCCCTGTTGCTGCAGCTGGGCCGGGCGCGCCGATGTTTTCGTATAAGCGATCAATCGCGCAGGTACGGATGGCTCCGGAAAATGATGGATGCGGGGTGCCGTGCCGCGGGTTACCTGAAAATAAATCATCCCATCCTCCAGCGGGTCCAGTTCAAATAACTGCAGCAGCTTATCTTTGATCGTTTCAACGCTGAAAGGCAGCGTTATTCCGATTTCGGAGGTACTGCGAACGAATCTGGATAAATGCTCGTCCATTTTAAACAATTTCCCGCCATGGACGCGGACCACTTCATAAATGCCGTCACCAAACTGATAGCCCCGATCTTCTATGTCGACTCGTGCGGCTTCCCTTGATACAAAATCGTCGTTCATCAATACATAAGCCATAACCGGAACCTCCATCCTAATTTTTAAATCTGATATTAATGTCTTTGGAAGACAGCCTTTCAGACAGTTTGTCTCTCTTATTGGAACGATAATTTAACACCCAGTCCGCGTCAAGCCTCGTTACGACTTCTTTACGCAAATCCTCATATTTGTCTTTCGCCTTTTTATGTTTGACGCTGAGACTTCTAGAGTATATTAACAATGCTATCATAAAAAATATAGAGTAAAAGGATATCGGGTTCGCGAAAGCAGAAAGTATTCCCTGAACATTCAGCGAGCCAATCTTATTCATCCAAATGACCAATACGAACACGAGCATGAGACTGATCATCGACACCGAGGTGTTGAGAAATTTGGCATGATCCAATTTGTCCTTCCGCTTCATTAATTCTTTTATCATCATTATGATGTCGTTAGGCAGGTTTAAATCGCTTAAATCCGGATCCTTGTTCACACTCATGCATACCACCTCCGGTAATGTATATGCTTGTCTTCCGATGAAATATGAGACTCGAAAAAAAACAGCTGACAGGAATTGACCTGTCAACTGTTTGTCGCGAACACAATATGCGGCTGGCTAAACGATGCTATTAGATTAAGATGCCGGGGACTGCGTCGGTTCAGCCGGTGTCATATCTGTAGGTGTACCGGTGGAATCCGGTGTGACCGTATCGGCGGGCGCAGCGGCGTCTTCCGGAGCGGATCCGTCGTCAGTGCTCTCCGCCGGATCGTTAACGATCACGCTCCCCGATTCCGGCTCGTATCCAACCTTCATGGCGAACGCTTCAGCAATGAAACGAAAAGGCACAAACACTCTGTTATGTTTCACAATCGGCGCAGCCGACAGCGTATATTCCTTACCGTCTACCAAAGCCGTAGTGCTTCCTGCTTTGAGTTCGATCACAACGCCGTCTTTGGTGACGGTTACTGTGCCGTCTTCCTTATACTCCACTGTGGCTTTCAAAGAGGCAGCGATGGCGCGGAAAGGCACCATGGCACGTCCTTTGATGAAAAACGGCTCAACATCGGAGACAACCGCCTCACCATTTACAAAAGCCTGCAAACCTGCTTTGCCTGCTTTCTTCTTGAGCTTACCGAGCTTTTTGTAGCCTTCCAAATCAGCCGGATTCTCGGCAATGGCCTCCTCTTGCGTATCGATGGCCTCTGCCGGCTTGTCCAATTGATCGAATACGTCCGCCAGTTGTGTCAGACCTTCGTATGTTACTTTGTACTTGCCTTCCTTATGTCCTTTACGAATTGCATCCGCCACCGCTTCGACGTCCGCTTCAGCTGCTGGTTCCCCAGTCAAGTCGGCGGATTCTCCGCTCTCGGAAAGCTCGTCCAGAGATTCGATGATTTCATCCACCTCATACTTGGACGATAGCAGAATGGAAATGGTCTCTTCGGCAGGGGTGTCTTTCACTTGCTCAATAGCGCGGTGCAATCCCCTTTTCTTTTCTACATCCGCTTCCGATGCGGAGTCTGTCTTGCCTTGCTTTTCGGTGCTGGAACCTTCTTGCTTCGAGGCGCCTTGTGCGTGGTCATTCTTAGCCAACGCATGGACTGGCAAGAGTGCCAAGCCTGCCGCTAATGCCGCGGCCAACGTGGCTGTCATCAGTGATCTCGCTTTTTTCTTCACTTTCCTTTTCCTCCTTGAAAATATAATAAAAAAAGACTACGTCGCGTAGTCCGGCAAGTTCGTTCATAACGACTCGTCCGGCAGCTGGCTGGCATGGCCTGTTATCCCGGCGGTAGCCCCTTTAGCTTTGCGTCCCCATCTTTCAATGGGTTTGCCATGTGCGGCGGTGCATAGATTATATCATTATATCGAAATTTGTGGAATAACATGGAAAATTCGATTTTCTAGAAGATTTAATGAGATGTTAAAAAGCAAAAGGGGTGCCATGCGGCACCCCTTTCTGTAAGGCGGCATAACCGTCTTACACGAGCAAATTCCCCCGCGAAGCGAACTGTAAGGCCGGTTATCGGACTTAAATGATGCACAGAACGTTCCACCTTGCACTGTAAGGCTGGCCATCAGACTTACACGATGCACTCAACGCTCAACATCCAGCTGTAAGGCTAACCATCAGACTTACACGATGCACTCAACGCTCAATCTCGAGCTTTAAGTCCGGCTATCGGACTTACACGATCACTCTGCGCCCAACTAAATTAATCGGATGTAATAAAACGAAAGGGGTGCCATTCGGCACCCCTTCCTCGATATTGAATTATCATTTCGTGCCGTTAACGAATATCCATGTTGTACCTTCTCCTGTACCGGTCTTGGCTGTCACCCGGTGTTGGCCGGGCTCTATGGATGACGGCAAAGCCAGATGCACGGTAAAGTCACCCGTATCCGTGGTTTTGCCTGTGGCGGATACATTGGCTATCGCAATCGTGACCATTTTGTTCGATACGGCCTTTCCCGCACCGTTTGTTACTTTTCCGCTGACTGTTACCCTTTGACCCCCGCGAACGCCGTTGGTCACCGCATTGACGGAAATGCGGTCGCGCGCAGCCGCATCTGCAGGTGTTCCCACGAACAAGGTGCCGCTGACGCTGTCTCTCACCACTTGTGTTTGTCCGCCGTCCGCTGTCGAAATAACAACGCCGGACTCAATCGGGTACAGGATGATTGCGTCAATATTAGCCTTGAAGGACTGGCTGGGATTTTTCAAATGCAGCTCGTGCTTGCCGGCCGTTAAGGAAACCGTTGCAATCCGTTTCAAGCTGACATGGCCGGAAGGTGCGTTCTGCAGCGGAAACTCTTTCCCGGCTTGATCATCGACTCCGATGACCACAGCCGGCTCGGCACCGTCTCCCCCCGCCGCAACCGAGCTTAACATGATATCGTATACGCCGGGTTTAGGTACTTCAACGGCGAACGTCTTCTGTTGTCCCGCCGGCATTTCGACATAGGCGCCGCCGGAAGAGTCCGGGCTTGCGTAGCGCACTTCGGGGACGGTCATCTTATAGATCTTCGCATCCGCAATTGACGCATAGCCTTCATACGGTTTCGGATTATCCGCGTCAACCTCAAAACGCACAACCAACTCCACCGTGCCTTCCGGGATCGCAGCCCTTGGTGTCGTGCTTACCGCACTTTCACCCGCATACCACGTGCGGGGATGATAGCTCATGTCGTTGGCGTCGGCGACAATCGTCTCTTCTCCTGCGGCGTTAATCGCAGCCACTTCTGCGCGCAGTCCGGTATCGAACTCTACCCGTCCGTTAAACTGAAGCCTGACAGAATCGCCTGGCTTAAAGCCGCCTTGCCCACCATCGAGCGGAATTCGGGTCCGGATCGCTCCGTCATCGAACAGCCGGATATTGTTATGCCCGCTCGCGGCAACGAAAATCGTTTTCTGCCCCTTCCAGTTAGGGTAGATCAGCGTATCGGCCCCGACCTGCATGGCATCTTCATAAATTTTTGCTTCGTCGGAACCGGAATCCGCATCTTGCTTCATAACCGCCTTCTCCGGTACGTTCAGCTCCCCTCCGGGAAGCGTCATTTCGATATCGGCCGGCGCGGTGCCCTTGTACAAATTTTCGATCTCAATCGTTTGTGCGATATGCGCGTTTGTCGTTACTCCCGGCAGATAAGATCGCGCAACCGTGTTCTCATTGATCCGCAACAATGCTCGAAGCGCTTCGGCGAGCGACTCTCCCCCGCTGTTGATGTTCACCCTCGTATCATATAGTCCGTCGTAAGCGTACCCGTTTTTCTGATCGAACATCGAAAAGCTGCGCACATTGTTGCCCGTCCACCATGTGCCGGCTAATCCGGCCATCACAGCGTATTTGCGCTTGCCTGTTACTTCGTACAACGCGAGATAATTGTCCACATAGCTCGCCGTTCCGTAGTTGATGAGCGGATAAGGTTTTTTGTTGGGGTGAAGATTCTCGGCCCGGCCGGATATGAGCAAATCGCTCAAGAAAGCGTCCGCTGCCTGCTCAGCGGCTTCGATCCATTGGCTCTGGCCTGTAATTTCGCCCGCAAAGGCGAGCGCCCTTACCTGAATGCTTCCCCATTCATCCCAGCGGTCGGGATTCGTCATCTCGCCGTTATGCTGCATAATGCCGCCGTAAGCAAAGTCTCGGAAGGAAGTCCCTCTTCTTGCCATGTAAATGCCTTCCCCGAGCTTGAGCAGCGATTCTCGTATCGATTTTTTGACCGACGCGTCGTTGGTAGCATGATAATGCTCCGTTAATGCGTTAACCGCAATGGATGATACCCATACATCCCCCATCAGCAGCCATTTCGCCACTTTCACATCGCCAAAAGTATAATATTGTCCGTAATTCGGATCCGTTTTCTCCTTCAGACGTTTCAAAGAAAGATTCAGTCTAGCCGTTACGCGAGCCTCAAGCTCCCGATCCGTTTTCTTCAACTGGGGAAGAGACTTCGCCATCGCTTCATATGCCCGGACAGCCCACCAGCTGAAGCTTTTTTGCGATGAATGGCTGTCCTTCTTATGAATGGTGCCGTCTGCGTCCCTTACGACAAAATTGTCAAAATCGCCGTCGTCATACTGCATCCACATCAGAAACTCGAGTCCGCGCTTGATCATGTCATAGCTGTAGTCGTCCCCATAGGTTTCATAGTGTTCGACATACGCGATAACTGACCGGGACACATCGTCAACGGCCCCAAGGCCTTCCTGCGGGTCTCCGACCCATTCGTACCCTCTGGACAAATCGTTGCGGTCGACCGGTTCGGAGTACAGGTGCGTAATGAACATGGGGACGCCGTCGATCGTTATTTTCTCATTCATAAAATTGAAATGCTTCAGGTTGAGGTAGACTTCATCTGCTCTTTTCAGCCCGTATTTGCGGAAAAAGGACAAATCCTTGCCTGTAAGCTGCCCGTCAGCGTCGTAATCGTATTTCAAATCCGGCTTGCCGGTTCGGAGCATGGCGGTCAGCGCTTCTTCGTCCTTGGCATCAACGGCGTTGTCTCCATTGACATCATATTTGGATATCGATTCTTCCCGCTCGGCGGATATGCCGATATTTCGGATCCTTACAGGCTTGTCCGTTTCATTGTGCAGCTCCACCCAAATTTCCACCGCGTCGTCATGAAGGATACCGCCGTTCGTCCTGACGGAATCCTGCGCCGTAAACCAAGTGCCCCGCGGCGTATTTGCAATATCATTAATATCGACCTGCGTTCCCTTCGCGTCATGAACCCGAACAAATACGCCGTCCGTCCGGTTAACGCCATCCTCGACGAACAAGTCGGATTTTACTTGTATTTTGTCGCCTGCTTGCGGCTCGCCGCTGCCGTCTCCAAAAGGAACACTGCGCCATGCCGCCGCGCCGGGCTGCATAAGAAGCGAGCTTGTCAAATAAGATTTGTCCGTTCCGTTGTTGTCCCAGCCCGCCATGCCTGAGGAGAAATCGTATGTCGCATAGTTTTTGACAACGCCATTCGCTTCCCCCCAGACGACGATTTTGGCAATTTCGATCGTTCCGGGAGTATCGTTGTGAATTTCGATCCACAAGTCGTTCTGGCCGACCGGAATGACACCGTTATTGTCGATAAACTTGGTTGTCGATTCCGCTTCTTTGCCGCGTTGCAGCCCGCTCAAGTCGTTGATCTCCGCCAGAGTGCTTCCGGCGTTCAACCGGATCAATACATTAGCGTCTGTCGTTACGTCGCCATTCAAAATGAACGTCGCTTTTGCATAGACGGAATCCCCCGCAGCAGGGGCGTTACCGTTACCTGTAATCGGAATTGCCCGCCACAGCGCAGCACCCTGTTTCAAAGTCAGATGCTTCTGCGCGGCGAACTTGGATGCATCGCCTGTCTCCCAATTCGTTAATCCGGTGCTCAGATCGTCGTTGTCAATTATGTAATGCACGATGCTCGTTTCCGCCGCATGACTCCCGGGAGTAACGCCAAATGAGAAAATGAGGCAAAACACTAATAGAGATACCAGTTGCTTTTTAATCAAACTTCTCAACCTCCAATAGACCCCTGAAGTATGTTCTAGGGGCCGCCATAGTGAGTGATGCAATATCGACAGATAAGGTTATGTATCCTATAATTGCCTATCTGAAACTTTTCTATTGTGAGTAAGAATGGGAGTTTACCATGATAATTAACAAACAAGAATTTGACGTTAACGGGCTAAAGTACACTGTTAGATCTGCAATCGAGAAAGATGCGCAAGATTTGTCTGAATTAAGATTACAGATTGATGGTGAGACCGAAAATTTGGACAGAGAAAAAGGGGAGGCCTTCATAGACGCGTCAGGGTTCCACCAGATTATAAAAACGGACACTGAGAAGCCGCGAAACTTATTTTTAGTTGCTGAAGTGGATGATCGGATCGTCGGGTTTTCAAGATGCGAAGGCATTTATTTAAATAGATTCTCTCATAAAGTGGAATTCGGAGTAGGCGTATTAAAAGACTTTTGGGGATACAGCATTGGGAAAAATCTGCTGCAAGAATCTGTTTCTTGGGCGGACTCCAACGGCATTAAAAAAATGACTTTGAATGTTCTGGAAACAAATGATAAAGCTATTAACCTGTATAAAAAGCTTGGCTTTGAGATTGAAGGTATATTAAAAAAACGACAAAATCCTTGCTGACGGTAAATACTATAACACCATTATTATGGGAAGGTTTCATGATTGATATCTGCGTAGTCCTACAGGGCGCCTTACGCCCATTTTGCCCGCATCAGCGGGAAATTGATAATGGAATGCTGCGTTTAAGGACGTTTTGGGCGTATCAGCAAGGGAAGAAGGCTAATCTTGAGCCAAGTGTCTGCTGATACGCCCATTTTGTCCGCATCCGCTTCTATTTGTCAGGAACATCGTGTGTTTAAGGACATTTTGGGCGTATGCGCCCGTTACAATTGTTGGGACAGTGACAATGTTCATGCCCGATCAGGATTCATACCCCGATGCAGCCGCAAATGAATAGAAGGGCTGCCCCCTGCAGATGGCGATCTGCCTGGAGCAACCCTCCGTCATAAGAGATGATTATTGCACTTTAATCGCGTTAAAGAATTGCTCCTGAACGGTCTTGGCCGCCGCATCCAATTTCGCTTTCACATCGGTGTCTTTTTTGGAGAAAATCTCTTGGATGACGTTCGTCATCGCACCGTAATAATCTTGCGTATTATATTGGGCTTCAGGCTTGCCGTCCAGCAGCGCATTGGATTCCGCGTTGTAACGGTAGACGTTGTCATATTTCGCAAGAATGTCTTGCACCTTCTTGCCGTAGTCCGAGTCGGCGTTGAAATAATCCATGTGCGGAGGTACGTAGAATTTGCCTTCATCCTTGAATTTCTTGATGTTGTCTTCCAGCGACTTCAGGCCGTCCTCGGAAAAATAGTCAAATGTGATGTAGTTAAATGCCGCTTCTTGCTCGGCAGGCGTTGCATTCGGATTGATCACCAGGTAGTCGCCGCCCAGAACGCCCGTATGTTTGCCGCCTTTCTCAGCTGCCGGCATCGGATAGACCAGCACCTCCTCCGGTTTAAGACCGCCTTGGTTCAGCGCTTGATCCAAAGGACCTTCGGCACCTGCAATCACCATCGCCGTGCGGCCTTGTGCAAAGGCGCCGACCGCGTCACCCCAACCGAGTGCCCAATCTTGTGGGATGACATTGGCATCCCAACGCAGCTTCTTGTAAAATTCCAGCGCTTTCACGCCGGCATCCGAGTTGAACGCTGCCGACACCTTGCCGCCTTCCACCTTTTGGATGTCTCCGCCGGCTTGGAATAGGAAATTCGTCCAGTTCCAGCCCGATTCATTGCCTTTGCCCATCGGCGCAATGCCCGCAATTCCTTTACCTGGGTCGGCAACCGCTTTCGCCGTATTCACCATGTCGTCCCAAGTCCAGTCATAGGAAGGAACCGCTGCGCCTTTTTCATCAAGCATTTTCTTATTGACGACGGTTGTTGTCACATACCCTTTTTGCGCGACTCCGTACACTTTGCCGTCGATAATAAATTGGTTTTGCAGAATCGGATTGATTTGATCTTTAAACTCGTAATTGTTCCACAGTTCCGTAATGTCGGCCGCCCAGCCTTTTTCGACCAGGAACTTCGCTTCCGTCGCCCAGGTATTGAAGAAAGTCGGAGCCTCGTTTGCCGCCATTTTGATACCGATTTCGTTCACGTTGTAGTGCCAATCGCTTTTCTCGATCGTAACGTGCGGATACTTCTCTTCGAAGCGTTTGATTTTTGCGTCTTCAATCGCTCTCAATTCGGTTTGGTCCGGGTTCGGATAGTAGATGCTGATTGTGACCGGTTCCGCCGTTTTCGGCGTCTCGGACGCATCCCCGGAGCTCGACGGCGTGCTGCTGTTCGTCGGTGCGGACGCCTGTTCGCCTTTGTTGCTGCCGCCGCCGCATGCCGCCAGCAAGGATGCCAGCAACACAAGACAAAGCGAAATTGCAGAAATCTTTCTCATGGAAATTCCCCTTTTCGAAAATGAAATGATCGCTACAGCTTCATCATAAGAGAGGCGCTTTCAAAGGACGATGTGTATTCTTATCTCGATCGTGTGTAACATTACGATGACGTTTCCTCCCGCTATCCCTTCACTCCTCCGAGCTGCAGCCCCCGCATGATGTACTTCTGAAACACGAGGAACACGATGATCGGCGGCAGCATGACCATGGTCAGAATCGCAAACCTGACATTCATCGGCAAACCTCTGGCATTGATGACGAACTTGTAAATCGCCGTGGCGAGCGGAATATTGTCGCCCTGCAGAACCAAGTTCGGCCAGAACCAATCATTCCACGCATTGGAAAATACGAAAATCGCCAAAGTAGAGAAAATCGGAACCGACAGCGGCAGCGCGATTTGAATGAAGCATCTCCATTCCGATGCGCCGTCGATGCGGGCGGCCTCGAACATCTCGTTATGGATGCCGTCGAAGAAATTTTTCAGCAGCAGCAGATAGAATGCACTCGCACCCGCCGGCAGCCAAAAAGCCCAAAACGTGTTTAGCAGCCCTAAATCCCGCAGATTCACGAAGTTAGGAATGATATACGTGGTCGGCGGAATGAACAAAGTCGACAGGAAGAAGAAATAAATCGGCTTACGGTATGGAATTTGCAGCTTGGATAAGCTAAAGGCGGCAAGCCCCAATATAAGCACGGTCGCGACAAGGTTGCCTGCGAAAATGGAGAGAGTATTCCTCAGAAACTGCATCAGGTCGATATAATGCCAACCTTTATCGAAGTTCTCCCATACCCATTGAGAGGGAACGAACGTCGGCGGAAAAGCAAACACCTCTTCCCTGCTCTTGAGACCGTTGAAAACCGTAATGAGAATAGGATAAAGCATCGAGGCGACCATGCCGACAATTGCAATAACTGCTATGAAAAACAAAATAGAATTGGATTTTTTCCTGTAATCGTATACGGACAATATACCCCGGTCCAGGTTCTGCATTACGCTCTCTCCCCCCGCTCGGAAAGTCTGTACTGGATAACCGCAAGTGCACCGAGAACGAGAAACATCAATACTCCCATAGCCGCGGCAACGCCATAATTCAATTGATTGAACGCGGATTTGACGATCAAGAGTGCGTACGTCAGCGTCGCTTTATTCGGCCCGCCGTCGAGCATCGCTAATTGCGCCTGCAATCCTTGCGAAGTGGCGATTAGTTGAAGAATGAACAGCAAGCCGATCAAACCGCGGATCGAAGGAAGCGTCACGTGGCGAATCCGCTGCCAAATTCCGGCTCCGTCGATTTCCGCAGCCTCATACCAGTCTCTCGGAATGCTGAGAATGGCGGCCAGATAAATGAGCATCCCCGCTCCGAATTGCTGCCACGTCTCCATAATGACAATGGACACCATGGACCACTTGGGATCGCTCATGAACAGAATCTGATCCTGTCCGAGCTGCGTCAGACCGGCGTTGACCGGTCCTACGGGATCGTAGAACCAACGCCACAAGCCGTATAAGACGATGACCGGAAGCACGTTGGGGAGGTAAGCGATAACCCTGACGAATCCTTGAAACCGTCTCAGCTCCGAAATGAGAATGGCAAATAAGATCGGCACCCAAAATCCGATGACGAGCCCTAAGAACATGTAATATAGCGTGTTTTTGACGGCGATCCCGACGTCCGGGTTGTCCAGCACGGCACGATAATTGTCCCAACCGACAAATTCGTTGCCTTTGACGAAATCCACATGATAAAAGCTGTAAATGAAACCTTTCACGATCGGCATCCACAAAAACAGCAAAAAAACAATCACCGCCGGGAGAAGAAATAGGATCCCCCAGAAGTATTTGCGTACGAAGGCCGCGGCCGCAATTCGCCTTGCGGCAGGCGCAAGTTCGGCACTCGCGTGGACTGGCTGGCTCATCTCATATCCCTCATTCCATTTTCTCTGGATATTTGCGAATCTATCTCAATGATGCGTGTTCTTACTTCTTTAGTTCGCTCGGGCTGATGCCGTAATATTTTTTGAAGATTTTGCTGAAGTGCTCCGGAGATTCATACCCCACGCGTTCCGCCACCTCGTATCGCCGCATATCGGTTTGCTGCAGCAGCCGCTTGCTCTCTTCCATTCGCAGCTTGATGACATACTCCCACAAGTTGATGCCCATATTTTTCTTGAACAAATAACTGAGGTAATTGGGACTCACATGATTGTTTTGCGCGACTACGTGCAAGGTGAGACCTTTGCGGGCATAATTGCCGAGAATATATTCCTTCGCTTTATCGACGATCAGATTATGCTGGGCCGAAACTTCATCCGGTGTGGGCTCCTCCTGACTGAAATTCCACTTGAAATCGCCGTAATAGAACACATAATGATCGCGATGCTCGCCGTGCCATCCGATCGCTCTGCAGGCCTGCTGATTCAGCAGGTTGATGAACTGGGGGCCTTTCAGTATCTGGCTGATTCCGACAACGCAAGAAGTGGACAAATACTTCCGGATATTATGATGGAGACTCCGTCCCAACATATCCAATTGGTCGATCTTATTGACCGCATCGTCTGCGTACTGCTCTTCTCTCCATTGCAGAATCGCGCTGATTTCCGTGCCGCCTGTATAAAAATTGACACTGTTCCACTGGCCTTCCAACACTTCGCTCACAATGTTTAAAGCCCCATATTGCAGCAAATGCGTGTCTTTAGCCGCCCGCTTCCCGTCAACGTTGTCTAAAAGCTGAATGCGAATGACCGCATAATACGGTCCCGGCAAAGGTGCGTCGGCCGCAGCAGCCGCACGCCCAATCTCCTCCGTGAACGGCTCGCCGAACAGGCGATTCAGAAGCTCCGTCTGTTCCTGACGCGGTTCGTCCATTCGAAAATGCTCATGAAAACCGGAGGCCCAGTCCGCTTCCGTGGTTTGGCGCTTATTCAAGTGCAGCAGCACGCTGCGAACGGAGTCGAGGAATTGCTCGCTTTTCAACGGTTTCACCAAATAATCTTTGGCCCCTAGCGAATGGCCATTTGAGCGTACTGAAACGTTTCGTGAGCCGAAATAATGATCGTTTCCACCCACGGTTTCAGGATTTTGGCCTGGTGCATCAGTTCGATGCCGTTCATGGCTCCCATCTGAATATCGGTAACGAGCAAATCGATATCTTCCATGCGCAAGTAATCCAACGCTTCGTAGCCGCTGTGAGCAGTATACACTTGCCCGATGTCCAAGCCGGATCCGGCAAGAAGGCTGCTTAATCCTTTGCAAATGAAAGGTTCGTCGTCCACAATGAGAATGCTGTACATATCGATACCTCGCCTTTGGCTTATTGTTCCGGCACCGGTGACGTCTCGCCGATCGGAAGGATAATCGTCGCGATTGTCGCAACTCCCGGCTCCCTTCGGTAAGTCAGACCAAAGGCGTCGCCGAAATGGAGTCTGATCCGTTGATGTACGTTCCGAATGCCGTATCCGAGATCGGGGTGCGACTGTTCTTCGTTCAGAAGCTTGTCGATCGCTTGCATGTCCGCTTCTTTATAGCCGTTGTCTTCGACGGTAATGATCATATCTTTGTCCCGCGCGTAAGCGGTTACGATAATACGGCCGTCTTCTCCCATGTTCTTCACACCGTGATTGATCGCGTTCTCGATGAGCGGCTGTAGCGTCACTTTCGGAATCAAGCGGTCCAGAACTTCGTCCGAGATGCTCCACTCCACTTGGAAGCCGTATTCATACCGCTTCCGCTGCAGCCCGGTATAAGCCTGCGCGTGCTCCAATTCCTCTCTCAGGGTAATGAGTTCCCTTCCCCTGCTGAGCGCGATTTTCATCAACTTGGAAAGCTCTTTGATCATTTCCGCCGATTCCGAGTTGCCTTCCAGAATGCTCTTCCAATAAATGCTTTCAAGCGTGTTGTACAGCAAATGCGGGTTGATCTGCTGATAAAGCAGCTGAAGCTGCGACTCCTTCTGCTTGAGTTCCATCAAATATTTGTACTCAACGAAATCGTTGATTCGCCTGGTGGAATCATAGACCGAAGCGATGAGCACGCCCACTTCGTCTCTCCTGCCGGCTCCGGGCGTACTCGGCACCAGCTTACCCGGCTCGTAGGTTCGGATGAAAGACGCCAGTTTATGTAGAGGTGCGATCAAAGAGCGCCACTGGTATACCATGACGATTGCCGCGAAAGCGGCGTAGACGATCGAGATCAACTGGATGACCCTCGTCAGCTCGCTCTGCTGCCGGAGCAGCGTTTTCACCGGAATCAGGTAGTACAGCTGCCGGGACAACGATGGATTTGCGTTCACTACATACACGTAACCGGAAGACATAAAATCGACCGTTCCCCCGGGCTTGATCTTCGCCTCGTATTCGGGATCGACCTGGAGGATGGACCCCATTTCAGGTGTTGTCGCGGCCAGGATTCGATTGTTGCTGTCGGTCAAATAAATTTCTCCGAAGGGCAAAGATACCGTACGCAAGGATTCGCGGATCGTATGCTCCATATTCGTTACGACCAGCGCGCCGATCGCTTTGCCCCCATGAGCGGTACTGTTGACTGCCCGTACATATGCGAGCGTCTTTTTACCGGCGATCGGCCAGTTCTTGTCCAACAGGGTGAGGAATCCCGATCCTTTCCTGCTGACCGCGTCCTCCATCCAAACAGGAACCGTCTTATCGTTATAGAAATAAACGCCTTCGGTCGAAGTGAAATTATCCGGCGCGAAGCTGTAATATTGATCCGGATCGTAGATATACAACGAGAAGGACATCGCTTCCCCGTCTACACCTCCCTGCGAATAACTGGTCAGCAGTTGTTCCATGTGTACGTATTCCCGTACACGTTCGTAAATGGTCTCGGATTCCCAAGTACCAAGAGATTGCACCAGGGGATTTTGAATGATCGTCCGGGTCACCTGATCGATCGCTCCGAGATCGCGGCCGATCAGAAGATGGTTCTCTTTATTCAGTTCCCTGTAGGCTTCGGTGACATGGCGGGTCAGGATTTGCTCCGCTTTCGAATTGCCGTACCAATGCAGCACGAAGACGGGACTGATTAGGAGTACAAAAAGCAGCAGAAACTGCTGTTTGACGCTCATTTTGGTCAGGGGATTACCGTTACCGAACCATGCTCTCATACAGCTCTCCCTTCGACTTTGACCCAGTATATAAATATCCCGGCTATTGTTGTATGCCTGTTTCTATCGATTTAAAGTGTTTTATTACAATCTTATATTTCAAACGCGCAACTGCATATGTAAAAATAACAAATTAACATAAAAGCCGCCGGAACATAAAGCTCCGGTGGCTTTGTCAAACTTTTGCGCTTATTCCGGTTCTTCATGTTTCTGTCATAATGCCGCCGTTCACGTGCAGCACCTGTCCCGTAACAAAAGAAGAGTCTTCTGAAGCTAAATAGATGTAGGTCGGCGCAAGCTCGAACGGCTGTCCTGCGCGTTTCATCGGTGTGTTCACACCGAATGTCCGAACATACTCGGCTGAATAACTGGATACGATGAGCGGTGTCCAAATCGGACCCGGCGCCACGGCGTTGACGCGGATCCCTTTGTCGACCAGTTGGAGTGACAGCGAACGTGTGAACGATACGATTGCACCTTTGGTCGAGGAATAATCAACAAGCAAAGGCGCACCTGCATAAGCGGTTACGGAAGCCGTCGATATAATGGAGCTTCCCGGGCTTAGATAAGGAAGTGCGGCTTTCGTCATGTAAAACAGCGGAAATATGTTCGTGCGGTACGTATTCTCGAGCTGCTCGTCGGAAATGTCCAAGATGCTTGCCTGAGGAAACTGAACCCCTTGGTTCAATATTAATACATCAAGCTTCCCGTAACATTCCAAAGTTCTTCTTACCGCCTCTGCGGAAAAAGCGGGCTGGCGCAAATCGCCTTCAATCATAAGGCAGCGGCGCCCGTAACTCTCCACCATCCGCTTAGTCGCTTCGGCGTCCACCCGT
This sequence comes from Cohnella kolymensis, assembly GCF_000829465.1. Classification (GTDB taxonomy): domain Bacteria; phylum Bacillota; class Bacilli; order Paenibacillales; family Paenibacillaceae; genus Cohnella; species Cohnella kolymensis. The sequence continues at coordinate 471,458 of NZ_JXAL01000001.1, forward strand.
TCATACAAGTAGACGATCGCAATATCTGCTCCTTCTTTAGCGAAACCGATTGCGACAGCACGGCCGATCCCGCTGTCTCCTCCGGTAATAATGGCGATTTTCCCGGCTAATTTTCCGCTTCCCTTGTATTGCGGATTGTCGGAGATCGGAACCGGATACATCAAATATTCCAAACCGGGCTGCACATTCTGATGCTGCGGCGGAAAAGTGATCGGCACCTGGCGGCAGCGTGATTCATAACCGTAATAAGGATACATTGGAATCATGGACAATCCTCCATTGCAATTCTGATCAACAGTAGGATATTCGCCCAGTGCCCGCTTGTGCTATCCTGTAATCCATTTTTAAGGTTGTGTCCGAGATTGGTACCCAGCCGAGCCTTAAGCGAACAAGCGGGGCTTGACTGTGTACATGCCGTTTTTATTGCAATTGTGCCAATAGACTGACCGTATATTTATCTCCACAATATATTAGACAGGGTAATGACAATAACAAAAACGGTGGTGAGTTCGATGTCTTATGCTGGTGGAGTTGGTTATTCCTGTGCCGGGTATGGCGCGGGTCGTGGGGCTGCGTTCTTTCTGGTGCTTTTCGTCTTGCTGGTTATCATTTTGAGAGCAGGCTTCTAATCAAAGAATTTATTAGTTCCATCCCCCTGAAGGCTGAAGTCCAGCCTGTGGGGGGACTTTTTTTTTACAACAAAAAACCTTGATATACCATGGGTGTGGTGTATCAAGGTTGATGACTAACTTCATTATTCTGCAAGAATGAACTTGCTGATGGCGGAAAAGTCCTGTTCCCCGCAGTCCCTTTCGCTCATCTTATACAGCTGCAGTGCGAGTGTGGCCAGTGGCAGCGTAAGATCCGCTCCTTCTGCAGCCGCGATTTGCATATCTTTTTTCATCAATCTATGTTTAAATCCAAGGGAAAAATCGCGAGTCGAAATACTGTTCGATTTGTTAAGCAGCATCCAAGAAGCACCTGAACTCTTCCCGATCACTTCTTTTAACATTTCAATATCAATATCCAGCTTCTCCGCCAAAGCCAACGCTTCTGCAGCCGCGATCATATGAATGCCCGCCAGCATCTGATTGATGGCTTTAATCGCTTTGCCGGCACCAACGGAGCCAACCAAAAAGATGTTTTGGGCCATCGCTTCCAGTACCGGACGAGCGCGCTCAAGAACCTCCGAAGTTCCGCCGGCCATGACGGTCAGTGTGCCTTTCTCGGCACCCGCCGTACCGCCGCTGACCGGTGCATCCAGCACTAAAATCTGCTTCTCCTGATAGGCGGCATGAACCCGCTTCATCATCTCCGGTGAGCCGGAGGTCATTTCAATCAATAGGCTGCCGGACCGGAGGCCTCCCAACACTGCTGGAGATAGAAGCACCTCTTTTATTTCCCGATCCTCGGGCAAAATCGTGATCAATACGTCACAATGCGAAATCATGTCTGAAAGGAAGGCATGCGTATAAGCCCCTTCCTTCTTGAGCGCCTCAACTGAACCGGGACTCCTTGGCCCCGCCACATGCAGCTCGAATCCGTTACGGAGCAAGTTTCGAGCCATCGGCAGCCCCATGGCGCCAAGCCCGATAAAACCCACGCGTTTCGTTCCCATACCTTTTCGCCTCCAGATGAGAATTTACTTGATTCCGGATGTCGCAATCCCTTCAACGATAAAACGCTGGAAGAACATGAACATTAAAAATACCGGCACGATGGAAAGGAACGACATCGCAAACAAGGAACCGAGCGCGGATTCCCCCATGGCATCGAGGAAGATCCGAAGCGCAAGCGTAACCGTTAGTTTCTCTTGACCCGTCAGGTAGAGCAGCTGGCTGAAGAAATCGTTCCATGTCCAAATAAAGGTGAATATCGTCGTCGTCACAATCGCCGGCACGATCAACGGCAGAATGACTTTTGTATAGATGCGGAACGGACCGCAGCCGTCTACAGTGGCCGCTTGATCCAGCTCACGCGGCAGCGAACGGATAAACTGAACGGTCAGGAAAACGAAGAAACCTTCGGTTGCAAAAAACTTCGGGACGACGATCGGGAGGATCGTATTCATCCAATCCAGCTTGTTGAACATGATGTACTGGGGGATGACCAGGACATGCAGGGGGATCATCATGGTCATCAGCATAAGACCGAACATTAACTTCTTCGCTTTGAACTCCAATCTCGCAAAAGCGTAAGCCGCCAGCGAGCAAGAAACGACATTGCCTATAATCGCAATCGCGACGAGTGTGATCGAGTTGAGATAATACGTCGTAAAAGTCGTCTTCGATATGCCGGCCCAACCTTTGATGTAATGATCCATGGTCACTTTTTTCGGCCACAGGCTGTTGTCGGTAAAAATCAGCTCCGACGGTTTCAACGAGCTGCTGAGCATCCACAGGATAGGGTAAAGCATGATGACGACCCCGGCGATGATCAGCGTATGTAGCAGTATCTTTTGATAGCGGTTAGCCAATGCCATATCTCATCACCCCCTAATTATCATAGTGAACCCATCGATCGGAGGCTTTGAACGCGAGCCAGGTGAACACACCGATGATGATAAACAACACCCAGGCCATCGAAGAAGCATAGCCCATCTGGAAGTTGCCGAATCCGTTCTGGTAGAGATACAACGTGTAAAAAAGCGTGGAGTTTACCGGTCCGCCGGTTCCTTCGCTGATAATGTACGCCGGGGTAAACGCCTGAAAGGAGCTGATCATCTGCATGATCGCATTAAATAGCAGAATCGGCGTCAGCATCGGCAGCGTTATATGAGCGAATTGTTTCCAACGTCCGGCTCCGTCCAGGGAAGAAGCCTCGTAAAAATCGCTTGGAATCTGTTTAAGTCCGGCAAGAAAAATGATCATCGGGGATCCGAACTGCCAAACCTTCAACAGGATGAGCGCCCACACGGCATAACCAGGCGTCCCGATCCAGCTGGGCATATCGAAGCCGAATACTCCAAGCGTCTGATTCACGATGCCTTCCGCGCCGAACACCTGCCGCCACAAGATGGCGATGGCAACGCTCCCGCCGATCAAAGACGGGATATAATATAGGGATCGGTACGTGCCCAGTCCGCCGATTCCTCTGTTCAAGAGCAGCGCCAACCCTAGGGCAAATGCCAGCTCCAGCGGAACCGCCACGAACACATACATAAATGTCACTTTTAAGGATTGCAGGTATTGCGGATCGTCGGTGAACATCGTGAGGTAATTGCGTAAACCGATCCAGTTAGGCGTTCCTATGAAATTGTAATTCGTAAACGACAAATAGAGAGAAGTGAAAATCGGAATTGCGCTGAACGCCAGCACTCCAATCAGCCATGGAGCCAAAAACAGATAAGGGATTAGGCCTTCGCCACGTCTACGGGTAAGAACTCTGCGCATCATACGGACCCCTTTCAAGTAAAGAATAGCCTGCGCCTTGTGTAGCACAGGCTATTCTGCCTTTTACAGCCTATCTGTTCAAAATCTGTTGAGCTTGGGAGATAAAATCGTCAGCAGCTTGTTCAATGGTTTTCTGTCCGAAAGCGACCGCTTGATTTTCCGTCAATACAAGCTTCTGAACCGAGGTGCTTCCCGCCGGCATGGCCGGATAAGGCTTTGTTATCGGCAGCATATCATCCACAAACTTGTACTCGATTTTTTCCGGTTCTCCCAGATTCGACAAGATCACGTCCTGCATCTTTTTCGAAGCTTGCGGACCGTGTTCGCCTCGGAAGATCGTAGCAGCGTCGGATTCGTTGACAATAAAGTTAAGCAGCAAAGCAGCTTCCTTCGGATGTTTCGAATCCGGTGAAATGCCTGCTCCCGCAATAATCAGTGGGAATACTTTTTCCCCGCTCGGATTCAGCGGATAGCTGACGATGCTTAATTTGTCTTCTGTGCTTTTTTGGAAAATTTTCAGCTGGTTGGAGCTTTTGCTGATCATCGCTACTTTGCCGCGTGCCAGCATGGACTGCTCCTGCGGCTTGTCGCCTTGTTCCGCTTGAATGGCCGCGGGAGGAACGACACCGGCTTTGCGCATCTTGTCCCAGAACGAGAACCAGTCTACCAGATCTTGCTTCTCGAAGCCGAGGGCCTTCCCGTTAAACATAGATTTTCCTCTTTGCATCAAGAACATATCGAAGCCTCTGTAAGTGCCGCCTTCGTCCTCCGAAGCCCAAGCATCCTTACCTAAGTATTTTTGCAGCTGCTGCGCCGTATTGAAGTAATCATCCCAAGTCCAATTATTTTTCGGCAGCGGCACGCCTGCTTTTTCAAAGAGAGTCGTGTTATGAATTACGCCTGTAATGTTATGGCCGAAGCTGATCATATACAGCTTGCCGTCCACTTTGCCGCCGTTTACATCCGCTTCACTGAAATCGCTTACGTTAAGATCGCCGGAAGCAACGAGAGGATCCAAATCCATATGAATATTTCTCGCCACGAAATCATGAAGGAAGAAACTGCTCGTCTGTACCACATCCGGGGCATTGCCGCCGGCAGCCTGCGTGTTCAATTTCTCTACGAACTGGTTCTCCGTTCCGAATTCCCGTTCGACTGTAATATGAGGGTATTTCTCCTCAAATTTATCAAGCAGGGAGTTCATCATGTCATGCCGCGCTTGGCCGCCCCACCAGGCCATCCGAATCGTGACATCTTCCTTAGATGGCGCTTCGGATGATGACCCGCCGGCTGCCGGTGTTTCACTTGATGCATTCGGTTGTGCGTTCTTGCCACTGCATGCTGCAAGTATCAGCAATAAACCAATCAATAAGACAGACACCCATTTTTGCTTTTTCAAGGTAGTTCCTCCTCAACGAATGGTAACCGTACAATTTTTAGTTCAGGTACAGCCGGTCGGTCACTATGGTGAAGATTGTGATCATCCGCCTCTTGCTTGTCTTACAACAAGCATCACCTCCCCAAGTGGATGGAGCTTATCCGTCAGTTCCCTGCCTCCGGGTTATGGGACGCAAACTCCCGCTCCATGGCGTGCAGCTTCCGTACTCTTCTGCGAAACTCTTCATCCGTACTGAATTCCGCTTTCAAATAGCTTTCAATTAAATCGACCACCAGCCAAGGGCCTACAATCTGTGCGCCGACACACATCACATTAACGTCGTCGTGTTCCACGCTTTGGTGCGCGGAGTAGACATCATGGCATACCGATGCTCGTATACCGGGAATTTTGTTCGCGGCTATGCACGCACCCACGCCTGTACCGCACACCAGGATGGCGCGCTCAGATTTGCCGGAGAGCACGGCGTCGCATACGGTTCTCGTGATATCCGGAAAATCGATGGGATTTTCGTCATGTGTCCCATAATCGGTAACTTCGTGACCCATGGATTTTAAAGCGTTTACAACTGTTGCTTTTAAAGGAAACCCTGCGTGATCTCCGCCAACTGCAATTTTCATCTGATCATTTCCTCCTGTGTCATCCATCCATCATTTAATCGATTAAATAAACAAAATTATATATGCTTTTCACACGGTAACCTGCGAATTAATGATCCGCCGGACACCCGCACGATTGCCTGACGATCAAAGCAGGATCCATATACATGATATCGTGTTTCGTTTTTCTATCTTTGATGCTGGCCATCATGAGCTTAGCAGCCTGAACTCCTAATTCGTAAGTTGGCTGGCGTACGGAGGTCACGGGGGGATCCACGAGTTCCGCCCAATCGGGATCGTCAAATACAATAACTGCCAGTTGATCAGGAATGCTAATTTCTTTTTCCTTTAAATATTTGTATCCACCCAGCGTCATGGAGTTATTGGAGACAAACACGGCATCCGGCTTATACTCTTGCTCCAGCAGCTCCTTCATTTTCTCGTAACCGCTCTCGATATCGAAACGGCCTTCCTTGACCAAAGCGTCCTGCTCGCTGATCCCGTAATCCTCCAAGGCCCTGCGGTAACCGGTGAGCCGGTCTTTACCGGTACTCAGCGAAGTCGGTCCGGTGATGATGGCAATACGATTATATCCGTGACGGATCAGATGCTCCGTGGCGTCATATGCCCCTCTCGTATTGTTGGTCAAAATCACATCACAGTTCATGAACTGCGGGCAGCGGTTCAAAAATACGATGGGCACGCCGGTTTCTTCCATCGAACGAAAATAATCACCGGTATTGCCTGCCGAGGATACGATGAGGCCGTCAATTCTTTTACCGATCAATCCCTCCAAGTACTCCCGCTCTTTTTCAACACTGGAATCTGTGTTGCACAGCAGCACATTGTAGTCATTTGCCGCCAACTCCATCTCGATCCCTCTCGCCACGGAGGCGAAGAAAGGGTTTGCAACATCAGAGATGAGAAGACCGACAATGCGGGATTCCTGCTTACGCAGGCTTTTGGCGATGGTATTCGGCTGATAGTTCAAAGCTTGCATCGCCGAATAAACCTGTTCCTTGACTTCGCTTCTCACATACTTTTTATCGTTAATTGCATTAGAAACGGTTGCAGTGGATACCCCCGCTAATTGTGCGACTTCTTTCAGGGTGGGTCGTTTCATTGTTGTATCCACCTTCATTAAATCGATTAACTGTAGTATAAAAGTGGATATCGCTATATGTCAATTAAAAACGATACGGCAAAAGCTGTAGAACTCGGTATTTATTCAGTAATGCAGTAACACGGACGCCGGTGAAAGTGTTAATAACGGTAAAATTCAAGCTAATCTCATTCATTTCTGTTAAATCGTTTAAATACCTCTCGATTTACTAAATGCTCCGGAGCTTCACCCGTTAATGCCTGCAACAAATTGAATGTCGCAAGCTCCGACATACGGATTCTCGTATTGATAGAGGCGCTTCCGATATGCGGCAGCGTGACAATGTTGGGCAGGGAGAGAAGCGGATGATCCGGTTTCACCGGTTCCTCCTCGAACACATCCAGGCCTGCCGCCCACAAGGTTCCATCCTTCAAGGCCGTATATAAAGCCGCCTCATCCACGATTCCGCCGCGCGCCGTGTTAATGAGAATCGCCGACTTTTTCATGAGAGCAAGCTCGTCTTTTCCGATTAAATTCCGGGTTTCCGGTGAATAAGGCACCATGACGCATACGTAGTCCGATTGACTAAGCAATGCCGGCAGCTCGACGTACTCCAGCCCTAATTCCTTTTCCGCTTCTTCCTTGCGGCTTCTGTTGTAATACAGAACGCGCATATCAAACCCTTTAGCGCGTTTAGCGAGCGCTTCGCCGATTCTTCCTAAGCCGACGATGCCCATCGTGGCCCCGAATATGTCTTGTCCGGTCAACAGCATTGGAGACCAGGTTTTCCAGCTTCCTTGTCTCAAGAAATCGGACGCTTCGACAATTCTTCTGGCGGTCGCCATCAATAAGGCGAACGTCAGATCCGCCGTCGTTTCCGTCAGCACCCCCGGGGTATTCGTCACCATGACGCCCCGTTTCGTCGCCGCTTGCACATTGATGTTGTTGTAACCGACAGCCATGTTGCTTATTGCTTTCAAATTTTTTGCGCGGTTCAGCAGATGTTCGTCGATCGTTTCCGTCAACAAACAATATAAACCGTCGACATGCTCGATTTTTTCTTCCAGCACGTGACGAGGCACAGGTATGTCTTCGTGCTGCCACATTTCAACGTCGCACAAATCCGCGATTTTCCCTAAGGCATTGTCAGGAATTCGTCTTGTAATATAAACTTTGGGCCGCAGTTCCTCACCCTCTCTTATTCTTAATGAGATTAATATTGAAAATAGACGACTTTTATCTCGGTGAAAAAGTGCTTGTTCGTACTTCCGATAGAATAGGCGCCGAATCCGGATTGCTTGACCCCGCCGAATGGCATATGGGCCGCACTTGCGGTTCCGTGGTTGACATGCACCATGCCGCTTTCGATACCGTCGGCAAACCGGTAAGCAGAAGATAGGTTTTCCGTAAAGACAGCTGCCGCGAGTCCATACTCGACGGCATTCGCCGTCTGCAGCGCTTCCTGCTCGTTCTCCACGGCGATCACGCTCAGTACGGGGCCGAATATTTCTTCTTTGGCAATTCGCATATCCGGCGTAACTTGGTCAAATAGCGCAGGCGTCATATAAAAGCCGTTTGAGAATTCCTCGCCCGTGAGCGGCTCTCCTCCGGTAAGAAGTCGTGCTCCTTCATCCTTGCCGGCTTGCACATAAGACAGCACGGTATCCAGATGGCTCTTGCCCACCAGCGGTCCCATGTTCGCGCCTTGCTCCCAAGCGGGACCTACTTTTATCTGTTTCATTTCCTTCAATAGAGCGTCGGTTAGTGCTTGTGCCCGATCCTGGAGTACGATGACCCTGCTGATCGCTGTACAGCGCTGGCCGCTGCAAGCGAAAGCGGCATTGACGATTTGCTTCGCCACATACTCTAAATCTTGATGGTCGAGCACAACCGCCGGGTTCTTGCCTCCCAACTCTAATTGGGTGCGAGCCAGCCTGCGGGCGGCAATTTCGTTAATCGCCAATCCTTGTTTGGTAGAGCCTGTGAAACTGATCCCTTTCACTAGCGGATGCTTTACGAGAGGATCGCCTACGCGTGAACCGCTTCCAACGACGAGATTCACTACGCCCTTCGGCACGCCGGCTTCCGCGTACAGTTCCATCAGTTTGACCGTTGCCCAGGGTGTTACCGAAGCGGGTTTAAATACGACCGTACAACCATAGGCAAGAGCCGGCGCAATTTTACGCACGGGCGTTACGATAGGGAAATTCCAAGGAGCGATGGCTGCGATTACACCGATCGGATTGTGCACCGTGGAATTCCACACGTTACCCCGCTCGCCTGGCAGCGTTTCACCATCAATGCGTAGCGCATCACCGGCCGCAAATCGGGTTTCTTTCACGGCCCGGCCAACCTCGCCTCGGGATTCGCCTAATGTTTTCCCCTGTTCGGCGGACAGCATATATGCCAATTCTTCGATATCCCTTTCGAGCAGCCCGGCAAATTTCAACAAGATCTCACTCCGCTCCGGAGCCGGCATTTTCGACCATGTTTGAAATGCCGTATGGGCGGCTTCGACCGCCTCGTTCACATCTGCTTCCGTCGAATCGGGGAAGTGTCCGAGCAGTTGATCTTTTCGGGCGACATGGTACAGCGGAAACGTTTTACCGCTCACGCTTGCCTTCCATTCGCCGTTAATGAAGTTGCCATGCGTTTTCCCTGTGTTCTCCTGCAGCCAAGCTAACATTTTATGTTGTGACATCCGAACTGCCCCTTTCGTCTCATTGTGCGGAAACAACCTACTATTTGGCCATCGCGGCGCGGCAAATGTTTTTCAGGTCCTCCAGCGTCGGTTTACGTGGATTGACAGGCACATTGCCCGAAGTCATCGCTTCTTCGACAATCATGTCGAGATGCTTCTCTTCCAAACCGTAATCGCTGAGTGTCTGGGTGATGCCGACATCGTTCTTGAGCTGACGGATAGCGTGAACCGAACGTTCCGCGGCTTCCCGTTCCGACAGATGGTCAGTCTTCTCTCCGAAGATCCGGGCGATTTCCGCATACTTGGAGGTGTTGCCGATTATGTTGAATTGCATCACCTCAGGCAGCAAGATGGCGTTGACCGTGCCGTGCGGAATCTTGAAATGTGCACCTAGCGGAAGCGCGAGCGCATGAGCGAGTCCCAGGCGGGTCGAGTTGAACGCCATCGCGGCGATCAGGCTGGCGACGAGCATATCATGGCGTGCTGACACGTTCTCCCCTTGGACAACCGCGTGCCGCAGACTCTTCGAGATCATTTTCATAGCTTGAATGGACAAGCCTTCCGAGATCGGGTGCGTAGCTTTGTTTACATATGACTCGAGAGCGTGCGTTAAGGCGTCCATACCGGTTGCGGCGGTGATGTGCGGCGGAAGCGAAACGGTCAGTTCCGGATCGCACAGAGCCAGGGTCGGGCAATTGTATGGGCTCCCGACGCTCAACTTCAGCTTCTGTTTCTTATCCGTCATAACCGACCAGATCGTCACTTCGCTGCCTGTTCCTGCAGTTGTAGGAACGGCGATGACCGGAGCCCCCTGGTGGATGACCTTGTTGATTCCGACATAATCGCGGATGTTGCCGGGATTCGTCAGCATCAGGCCGATCGCTTTGGCTATATCCAGTGAACTTCCTCCGCCGACGCCGACGACCAAATCGCAGCCTTGTGATTTCGCGATCTGTGTGCCCTTTTCTACCGATTCGATGTCCGGATCGGCTTCGATCTCCGAGAACAGCAAGTGCGGAATGCCGGCCTCTTCGAGAGGCTTCTTGAGGCGATCGACTACACCGGCTTGCACGACACCGGGATCTGCAACGATTAACACTTTGGTGCCGGACAGCGCTTTCACATGATCGGCGAGTTTGCCGATTAATCCGGCTCCGAATTCAATGGCGGTTGGTATTTCATATCGAACGATGCGATTTGGCTGCATGTGACATTCCTCCGTTATGTGGTTTGATAGGCCGCTTCCAACAATTCCAGGTCATAGCGCTTGCCGATTTCCGCCAACTCTTCCACTACTTTAAGCGGCAATGTGATCCCTTCAGCTTTCAACCTGTCCGTTTGGCGAAACTCCAGCTCCCCGGGAATCAAAATTTCCTTGACGCCTGGAGCTTTCGGCTCTTCCTTTAACGATCGTATGTAATCGTCCATACGCGACTTGAAGACGTCAATCGGAATAAATTTATCGATATCCAGCGCGATGAAAAAGTGGCCGACATTCTGAGGCTGCTCCCAATTCTCGTACATGTTGTTGACATATTTGCCGAAGCCGGCACCCGTCAGCACGCCGGACAATATATCGATGAACATCGATATCGCATAACCCTTCGGGCCGCCCACAGGGAGCACGGATCCGGCCAGAGCCGCATCGGCGTCCGTAGTTGGGTTACCGTCACTGTCGATCGCCCAGCCAAGCGGAATCGCCTCCCCTTTTTGAGAGGCGACGATAATTTTTCCCCTTGCCACGACGCTTGTCGCCATATCAAGAATGAATGGAAGCTGTTCACCAGCCGGCGCACCGACCGCGAGCGGGTTCGTGCCGATGAACGGACGCACGCCGCCTGTCGGAGGCATCGTTTGCGAAGCGTTAGACATGACCAGCAAAATCTGGTTCTGTGCAATCGCTTTCAGAGCATAGTAAGCACCGGTGCCGAAATGATTAGAGCCCTTCACTGCAGCAATTCCGACACCGAAGTCCTTCGCACGCTTCATGGCCTCTTGCAGTGCTTTCGTGCCGATCACCGAGCCGAAGTTGTTGCCGCCGTCGATCAATGCCATGGCGCCGGTTTCATTGACAATGCGGATTTCAGCGGCCGGATCCATTCTTCCGGCCTCCACCCGCTTCAGATAGATGGCCGTGCGCACAACCCCGTGTGACTCCACGCCTCGCAAATCCGCTTGAATGAGCGAATCGGCAATGATTGCGGCACTCTCTTGGGGAACGCCTGCCCGTTCGAACACGCGGGCGCAAAATTTCTCAAGTTTCCTCCAGTCAAATCTAAGCGGCAATGTCAACCAAATTCACAGCCCTTCTCCTTTAACGTCTTGTCGATCCAGCTTCTGTCCACGGTCCCGTCGGCGATCGAATCCATGATGGACTTTTCACGAATTTGCTGCTCGCGTACGACTTTAAGCAGTGCTTCAGCCTCGGCGGCAGGGATCGCCACTAAACCGTCTTCGTCGCCAAGCATAATGTCGCCCGGCCGAACGATCATCCCTCCTACCGATACCGGGACGTTCACTTCGCCGGGGCCGTCCTTATACGGACCGCGGTGCGTGATGCCCCTTGCGTATACCGGGAACACTCCGTCGGCGAACGCCGCCGTGTCGCGAATTGCGCCGTCGATTACAAACCCTGTTATGCCTCGTTTCTCAGCGAGTCGCAGCATGATTTCGCCCACGATAGCGTTCGTCAAATCTCCGCCGGCATCGACCACGATGACGTCACCCGGCTCAGCCATGTCGATTGCTTTATGTACCATCAGGTTGTCGCCGGGACGGGTTTTCACCGTCAATGCGACACCGAGCAGCTTACCGCCGCTATGATAGGGACGCAGGGCTGCGGACACCGCTTCCATCCGGTTTAAATTATCGCTGACATGCGGCGTAACCACATCGCGGAACTGCTCCACCAATTGCTGCGGCGGCCGGTTCTTCATATCCAACACGCGAAATCCGATGTTCGGCAATGAAATCAATCCTTTCTGCTCAAGTTGCTAGCGCGGTGCCGGAACTGGATTCGCGGATAATCAATTCCGGTTCCAATACCGTCATCTGCGGTTCTTTTATTTCAGTTGAATTTATAAGCTCAATGATCCGTTCCGTCGCGAGCTGTCCCATCTGCATAGCCGGCTGCCGGACTGTCGTGAGCGGCGGATTCAAATGCTGAGACCATACGGTTTCGTCATAGCCCACCAGCGCGATATCTTGAGGAATCCGCAGCCCGGTCTCCTTGATTGCCGCCAGCACTTCCAAAGACATCATGTTGTTCGTGGAAAAGATGGCGTCCGGTCTGTTCTCCGAAGTAAGCAGGTGCTTGACAAGCTTTTGTACCTCGCCCTTTTTCTCTTCGATCTCGTGGAACATCTCAGCTTGGATTTCGATTCCGTGGTTGCTCAAGGCCTTCTTGTAGCCCTCGAACCGTTCCACTCTCGGTGACACGCCTTGCATCGGGTAAACAAGGAAAGCGACTCTTTTCCTTCCCTGCGCGATCAAATGCTCGACGGCAGCCTGCGCGCCGCTCACATTGTTCATCACCACCGAGTCTATGGCAAGATCCGTAATTTTACGGTTGATTGTAACAATGGGATACCTGTCGCCGATGAGACTTTGAAAAAGGGGACTGTTAACGGCCGTTGGGTTGATGATAATTCCGTCCACCTGCCGCAAACGAAAGCTGCGAATATGTTCTTCCTCGATAGCAGGATCGTCGTTCGAGTTGCAAATCATGAGGCTGTAGCCTCGGCTCCTGCAGGTGTCCTCCACCCCCTCCAGCACCCGCATCCAGAACGGGTTGAGCAGGTTGGAGAGAATAATGCCGATCACCTTTGTTTTAACTTGCTTCAGCCCTTGAGCCAATGAATTCGGACGGTAGTCCAATTCTTGAATGACCCGCTGAACCCGCATAACCGTTTCTTCCGTCGCATTTCCGAAATTGCCGTTAAGAATGCGGGACACGGTCGTTTTCGATACGCCCGCCCGCTTTGCCACTTCGACGATCGTTATCTTCAAAAGCTAACCCCCTGCTGGAAAGCGATTTCAGGAACCGTTTTCGGAAACCGGTTTACAAAAACCAATTTATCACACGATTCCTCCTTTGGCAACGCTTTTTTTCCGCTGGGTGATTAATTAGCAGAGCCTGAATAAAGCGAAAAACCCTTGATGTACCAAGGATTTGGCTCATCAAGGGTCTATTTAAAAGTTCAAATTCTACGCATGATAGTTACAACTGTTATAAGCATCCGCCACTATCAGCTCAATCGATTTTAATGACAGCTTTAATAAACCCGGAAGGTTTGGATTTCATGGACTCGTAAGCTTTATCTACCTCATCAAGACCGTAAACGTGAGTGACCATGTCTTTCATGTTAAATAATCCGTTCTGGATCAGCTTCAAGCCGGCTTCCATCTGTTTCATGTGGACATGAGCACGCCGTTCATGCGCATTGATGACTGAAATGGCTTTCCAGTTCCATAACTCCATGTTAACGGATCGCACACCATCATTACCTTGGTGATAGCCTACCACTGAGAGTGCGCCGTGCACGGCCGTCATGTCTCCTGCCAGCTGCAGTCCTCCCTGGGAACCGGTCGCTTCTACAGCAATGTCCACGCCCTTAATCCCTTGCTCCATATGACTCCATTCCGTGATTTTATATGAAGCCGGTAGGTTCTGCGGTGTATAAATCTCATCCGCACCAAATTTCCTCGCATGCTGCAGGCTTTCCTCACGCATATCGACTGCGATGAGGCGACCGGCGCCTTTTAGCCGCATTAGCTGCAGAAAGCCAAGGCCCATGAACCCCGCGCCTACAATTCCGACGCTGTCACCCAGTGACACAGGCGTTCGATCCGCACCGCTCATTAAACAAGAAAGCGGTTCTCCGATCGCTTCTATATCTTCTAATCCATCCGGCACTTTAACGATGTTACGATAATCGGCTTTCGCGTATTGTGCGAATGCGTTTTGAATAAGCCCGGTAACTCTGTCTCCGACAGAGAATCCATAGACCCGGCTGCCGACGGATTCGATGACGCCCACCGGCTCATGACCGAATATCGGCTGCTGACCGGAAGCTTCAAGCCATCCGGCGCCTGCCGTCCATGGGTGGAGTTCGGAGGCGCAAACACCGCATACGATAACCCGAATGAGCACCTCCTCATCCCCAATGACTGGAATCGGCACCTCCGCGATCTCGCTCTTTTGCGGTCCGGCAATAACGCTCGCTTTCATGTTCATAGCCACAGAAATGCACTCCTTCACTTTGTATCGGAATCTATTAGATCTCGTTTTGAGCTATTTTCAAATGTTTGCTGCAATTCAGCAAATCACAGCGCCAGCCTGACTCGTAAAAGTCCAGGACAGACAATGAAGTATTCGTCAAATGCTGCTGCACAACCGTACCATATCGATTAGCCAGAACAGGTTCAATAAGGCCGCCATGGCTAACGATTAAAATTCGTTTTCCAGCATGAATACGCGAATTTTCTTCTAAAAAAGAGTCCCAGCGAACAAGCAGAGAATCTAGCTTCTCTCTTCCCAAATCCAACTGCCGCCAGTTCTCTCCCCACCGTGCAACCCTTTCCGGTAATGTCGTCCCTTCCAACATCCCGAACCCACGCTCACGCAGCCGCGCATCCACGCCCAAGAAGGGAATCGCGGATGAGCTTGCCAAGAGCTCAGCCGTTTGTGCTGCTCTGGTTAAATCGCTGGATAAGATGCCATCCCAATCCGCAGGTTGAAGGGACTTGCCTAATAATATAGCTTGATCACGGCCAATTTCAGCAAGTGAGATGTCCGTCAGTCCCTGCATGCGGCCCTGCAAATTCCATTCGGTGGTGCCATGGCGAATGAATCCGATTCTGATCATGAAGCCACAAAATACTTGGCATGTTTCTCCAGGGTCTCGTTCGACTCATCGGTAATGATGATGCATTCCTCGATGCCGAAAGCCTTGCAGAAGGTCGTTTTATTCGCCTTGGAGCTGTCTAGCAGAACATAGGTATCCACCGAATTGTTCTTGACGATTTCCTTCTTCTTGGCTTCCTTCAGGTCCGGCGTATTGATCCCGCTCTTAAGGCTGTAACCGCTGGCGCCTATGAATGCCTTGTCAAAAAACATACTTTCCAGCTCGGTTTCCGTTAACGGTCCGGCGATAGAAGCGATCGATTTCGTGATTTCTCCGCCCAGGACGATACAGCTGAATTTGGCATCATCAATATCGGCAATCACTTTCGTGTTGGAAGTGACGACTTTGATATTCTTCTGTTTCAAATATTTGATCATCTCGAATACGGTCGTTCCGGAATCGATGTAAATAACGTCTCCGTCATTCACCAGCGAAGCCGCGAACCGAGCGATCTGATCCTTTTTCTCAATGTTCAGTAACTCTTTGGTTTGGATCGGCGTTTCGTAGGCATCCTCCTTGATTCGGACGCCGCCGCCCCGCAAAAGCTCGATTTGCCCTTCTTCGGCTAAGGTCTTGAGATCCCGGCGGATCGTAGACAAAGAAGCGCTTTTCATCGATTGGGCCAGCTCTTCTACGTAAACAATTTCTTTCTTTTCGACCTCTTCAAGAATCTGCTTTCTGCGTACATACGGAATCATGATTGATTCACCTCAGCCTTCAGCCCATTCGGAACGGTCGTTTCAAGTTCTGTTGACGACGGCATCGCGGGCTGTCCGCCGATTTTTGTTACGGTAATCGCTGCCGCCCTTGTCGCGTACCCGGCTGCTTCGGCAGGTTCTTTCCCTTCGAGAAGCTGGCAGGCGAAAGCGCCAATATAGGAATCGCCCGCACCGGTCGTTTCGATCGCCTCAACCTCCAAAGCTGGCACGTGGACATGTGAGGCAGCGTCAAACAGCACGCTTCCGTTTTTGCCTAACGTAATGATCAACAGCTCACCCACCTTGTCATAGAGCTCGCGTCCATACTTCAACGCGGACTCCAGTCTTCGATGATCTCTCCACAATAGAAAGACGCCTCGGGTTCATTGACAACCAGACAATTCACCTTCGCCAATGCATCCGCCGAAATGGCTGCTGCAGGGGCGGCATTCAGGATGACATAGCAGCCCGCCTCATGCGCCTTATGAATGCTGTATTCTACCACTTCGATCGGAATCTCCAGCTGAAGGATCACGATAGAGCTGCGTTTCAGAAGAGGCTCAATTTCATCGATCCTCTCTGGGGTCATCTCATAGTTGGCTCCCTTGGAGATGGTTGCGAGCAGGCTTCCATCCTCCAAAGCGTTGACGACCCCGACACCTGTCGCTGCGTCCGTTCGACTGACGTAGTCGGTAATGACGCCGTAACGCGCCAAATCATTCAGCAATTGATCTCCCAGAACATCCCTGCCGACTGAACCGACCAGATAGGTGGAAGCTCCCAGCTTAGCGCATTGAACGGCCTGGTTGGCCCCTTTGCCTCCACCCGTGATCGTCAAATTCTCGGCCGAGTAGGTTTCTCCGATGACGGCTAACCGCTGCTGCTTAAAGATCATATCGAAATTCAAGCTGCCGATCACCGTAATGATTTTCTCCTTCACCTTGCCCACTCCTATCCAGCCTGCACCTTATCCGCTTTGTTGTCCGTTTGTCTTCTTCCGAACAATCTTTTGCCGAAACCGCTGAATTTGCTTTGGATAATTTCGAAATAAGCGGCTACCGCAATAATTCCCCCAGTAGCGATGTATTGCCAGAACGAGTCAACGCCGACAACGACCAGACCGGTTTTGAGCGCAGATAAAATCAACGCACCGAGCAGCGTGCCGAGGATGCTTCCTTTTCCCCCTGCCAAGCTGGTGCCGCCGATGGCTGCTGCAGCAATGGCGTACAACTCATAGCCTTGCCCGGCGGCAGGCTCTCCTGTGCCGAGTCGAGCCAGCATAACCATGCCGGCAAGCGCCGCCCCCACGCCGCACAAAGCGTAGGTAACGATTTTGGTGAAATCGACGTTGATGCCGGACAAGCGGGTTGCCTCCTCATTGCCTCCAATGGAGAATACAAAGGTACCCGTTCTCGTCTTTTTGAGAATGATGTGGCTGATAATCGCAAACGCCAGCAAGATCGGGATCGATATCGGGAAATTTCCGACCAGGTCCCCATCCATCATATCGCGGTAATTTTGAGGAATATCCAATACAGGCCAGCCGTTGGTGATGATGTAAGCCACGCCGCGGAAGGCGCTCATAGTTGCCAATGTTGCGATAAACGGCTGGAGCTTGAACTTTGTTACGAGCAGGCCGTTAAAGATCCCAATGACCGCGCCGAGCAAGATTCCTAGAATGATGGCCAGAAAAGGGTTCATGCCATGTTTGGTCAGGAACCAGCCGACACTGACGATGACGATCGCCATGATCGAGCCGATGGACAAATCGATTCCGCCCGTAATGATGACGAAGGTGATGCCGATGGCCAGCAGGCCGTTAATGGTGCTTTGATCCACGATATCCAGCAGATTACCGGGACTTAAATAGATAGGATCTATTGCGGCAAAAACCGCTATCATCAGGAACAGGGAGACGACCAATCCCAGTTCCCTGCCCATTTTTTTGGTCAATCCGTTGATTAGGTTCATGACTTCTGCTCCATTCCGCCCATGGCGTAATGTAATATGGTTTCTTCATCCAGTTCCTGCCTGTTAAGCTCTTTGATGACTTTCCCTTCATGCATGACCATCACCCGATCGCTCATCCCGATGACTTCCGGCAGCTCAGATGACACCATGATGATCGATTTGCCGGCCTCAAGCAGGTCTTCCATCAGCCTGTAAATCTCCGCTTTGGCGCCGACGTCGACCCCTTTGGTCGGTTCGTCAAAAATGAGGACATCCACGTCCGTGGTGAGCCACTTGCCGAGCACGACCTTCTGCTGGTTGCCTCCGCTGAGATTGTAGGTCATATAATAGGGATCTTTGGGGTTTAACTGGAGCTCCTTCGTGAAATGGCGGCAGCTTTCGACTTTCCGTTTACGGTTAATAAAGCCGAGCCGCGAAAATTTCTTCAGAGAGGCAAGTCCCATATTCTCGGCATTGGTCAGATTGTGAATAAATCCTTGGGTTTTCCGGTTTTCCGGGATCAACCCGATGCCGTGCTTCAAACCTTGCTTCGGTGTGTGAATCTTCACCTTCTTGCCTTTCACATATATGTCACCGGACGTCTTCGGATCGGCGCCGAATACCGCACGCACGACATCGGTTCGCTTCGAACCGACCAGACCCGAAAAGCCCAAAATTTCGCCCTTGTTCAAGTGAAAGCTCACATTCTCGAAAACGCCGGTTCTGCTAAGATTCTTGACTTCCAGTACGACCTCATTCGTTCTCAGTCCCAGCTTTTTGCGTTCCGCGAATGCGGCGACGTCCCTGCCCACCATACTTTGAATCAGCTTCTGACGCGTAATCTCCGCCGTGTGATAGGTGCCGACATATTTACCATCGCGCAGCACCGTGATGCGGTCCGAAATTTGAAACAATTCATCGAGCCGGTGCGAAATAAATATCACGGTGATCCCATTTGCCTTCAATTCCCGAATGATCTCGAACAACGCTCTCGTCTCGTTTTCCGTCAATGCCGCAGTGGGCTCGTCAAAAGAGATGATGCGGGATTCGTGAAAGAGAGCCTTGGCGATGGAGAGCATTTGCATCTCGCCCGTACTCAGCGTGCTGACCAAATCCGTGCTTTTGAACTTGCAGCGCAGACGTTTGAGTATCACATCCACTTTGGCATGCAGGGTTTTAAAGTCGATAAAAGGACCGTTCTTCGGTTCATGCCCGAGCGCAACGTTCTGTCCAACGGTCAAATCCGCAATCAAGCTCACCTCTTGATGGACTTTGGAGATACCGGCTTCGATCGCGTCTTGCGCATTCTTGAAGGCAGCCTTCTGGCCTGAGATCCAGACTTCACCTTCGTACTCGTTATAGATGCCGTGCAGAATGTTGAGCAAGGTGGATTTGCCTGCGCCATTTTCCCCGATCAACGCATGTACTTCGCCTTCAAGCACATCGTAACTGATGTTTTCGAGTGCCTTAACGCCGGGAAATGTCTTCGTTATCGCCTTAAAGCTTATAATCGGATTTGATGTCATTCTCCCACCCTCTTATGAAGAAACAGCCGGAGGTTCCGTCCGGCTATTTCTCTTGGCTCAGCTTGCTTGATTATTCGAACTTCGCGTTCTCCCAGCCGATGATTTCTTCAGCCGGAGTGTTTACGTTAGTGCTGTCAATCAAAGCTTGCGGCGTCCATACGACACGCGGCAGCTTCTGTCCGCCGAGGACGCGAAGCGCCACTTCCACGGAAATTTGTCCTTTGTATTTCGGGAAAGAATCGACGGTAGCGGCCAGTTCGCCTTTCTTGATGGATTCGTAAGCTTCGCCGATGCCGTCAACGCCGACAACGAGGATATTCTTACCGGATGCCTTAACCGCTTCCACAATGCCGAGTGCCATCGTGTCGTTATTCGCAAAAATCGCTTTCAAATCAGGATGCTTCTTGATCCAGGTTTGAGCGAGATCCTTCGCTTTAGACCGATCCCAGTCCGCATTTTGCTTCTCTACGATTTTAACATCCGGCGCATTGGCTTTCATCCAGTTTTCGAAGCCAGCCGTGCGTTGACGAGCTGCAAACGCTTTCGGCATGCCGATCACAATGGCAACTTCACCTTGCTTGTTAATTTTATTTGCAATCCATTCTGCTGCCAGTTCTCCATTTTGAATCGCTTTAGGACCTACGAAATTCGGAGCGGCGGCAATCAGGCCGTCATTGACGTTAATGACCGGAATTCCGGCTTTCTTCGCGTCTTCTACACCCGGCGTCAGATTGCCGTCGGAGATCGGAGAGAGCAGCAGAGCAGAATATTTCTTGTTAATCATGTCTTTGACGACGGACAATTGGCCTTGTTCGTCCCCTTCACCTTGAGCCGCCTTGACGTCGATGCTTACATCGATGCCGGAGTCTTTCATTGTCTTGGCGCCGAGTTCCATACCTTCTTTCAAAGTTCTCCAGTATTCATTCTCGAATGCTTTGGAAACTCCTCCCAGCTTAATGGATCCGGACGGTTTAGGCACCGCGCCAAGCTGCTCCCGCATTGCTTTAAAGTCGACGCCGTCCGCCTCATCAGGGTTGAACGCTGCGGTTTCTACCGGAGCAGACCCGGAAGAACTCGGTGCAGCCGCGCCGTTGCCTCCTCCGTTGTTCGAACCGCAAGCTGCTACAAACAGTGCGAAAATCATAACCAATACAAGCGCTTTCAAAGAACCTATTCTTCTCATTCTTGTTTCCCCCAAATAATAGTATGAATGCTTGGCAAAGCAGTTTATTTCAGGCAGGCGAGCATGATTTCCTGCGCTGCGACGGCGTCGTTGCGATCGATGATCGATTGTATCCGATCCATTCCGATCTGGTCGATCAACTGGTCGAGTTTGTTAAACATCACAATATTGGCCTTGAGCTCTTCCAGAGGCTGTTCGCGAATCGGGAAAGTATCGAAATAAACAACACCTTGATAGCTATACTTCTTCAGATAATAGATGAACTCAAGCGATTGAATAAAGTTGACCGAGCCTACTATAAGTCCGTCATCATTGAGCTTGTTCCCGTCATTCAGATGAACGCCGTACAATTTGTTTCGCTCAGCGACCAAGCATAGCCCGTAGGCAGGATTTTCGGCCTTCATCAGCATGTGGCAGAAATCAAGAGTGACACCCAGATTGACAGCGCCTACATCTCCGACCATCAGCAGCGTATCTGCATAACTGGAAATGAACGAATAAGCGCGGGGTTGGAACGGTTTATACTCGATGCTGACTTTCAGATCGGAGCCGTAACGGCAAATTTCTTCGAATGCCTGGGCGACTTGCTTCCAAACCTTGGCGTAATTGATCTGGAAGGAGTAATCGAATCCCTCATAGCCCATCCACACAATGATATGTTCTCCGCCCAGTTCTCTGCAAATGTCAATTGATTCCTTGCACAGTTCAATGGCTTTGCGTGCGACATCCGGATTGGAGTTTCCAAGCTCGCCGTTGATGAACTCATTTCGAAACCGCGGTGCGATGGCGTTCAGCTTGATGTTGTTCCGCTCCAGCGCCTCTTTAATTTCTTGAACGGAGTTCGTTTGAAAATGTTCCGGGTAATTCAGGTCCACATGAGTGAGACCCGATACCGCAGCGATCTGATCGATGGTCTCGACGATTGAGCGATTGGGAAAAGAATTAAGCCTTGTTGCGAATTTCATGTATAGCTCTCCTTGTCAGTTAGGTTCTCTCTTTCACTCCTTGAAGGCCATTTCCGGCGCGGGTGAATGGATAAGCGCTTACAAAGCGGTCGCTGGTGACCGAGCCCCCTCCCAAGTAACGTATCTGCGTTCGATAAATTTTGAAACTAGATGAAAGTTATTGAGTTATTGCCTACGTTTAACTTAAAATAATCGCTTGTTTTTGTCAAGTATTTTCAATTATTTTCATTTTTTCATGAACATAAAAGAAATTTTATGACTTTATGTGATTTTTTCCAAGCGAGGTTAGATTCCTTCACGGCATGTCAACCAATAATATTCTAATGTTTCAAAGCTGCGAATATAGAAACTAGTTGATACAAAGTGGCGTCTAAGTATCTGTTGATCGAAATAATCACCCAGACTAGATTGTGAGGAGCAAAGAAAGTATAATGAAAAAGTTTTTTGTTGTTCTTGCCTTGTCATTTCTATTTATCACCATTGCGTTTGGACAAAAAACGTATGCCGCAGAAGTCACCCCGAGTATATATCTAAATGGTGCTAAGCTCATTTTGTCACAGTCCCCAGTCATTAAAGATGGCACAACTCTTGTACCCGTTCGGGTAATCTCCAATTCGCTAGGCTATGACGTTTATTATAGCGCACAAGACAAGATGGTTACGGTGACTGACGCCACAACAACGCTGCAATTACAGCTTAATCACTCTGATGCTGTAATGAACGGTCAAATCCTGCATATGCAATCAAAGCCTGTTGTAATCAAAGGCACCACAATGCTGCCATTTCGTTTTATAGCAGAACAATTTGGTTTAGAAGTGAAATGGAATTCCGTAACAAAGACGGTGCATCTATCGAGTAATGTGGATACAAACGTGCCATCTTCAGGGGAAAACACAAAACCACCCGTTCATGACGCCCCCGACAAAACGGTGCTTCAGGATTTTGTAACCCAATCAGATCATTCGCTGGTGCTGTCATATGCGGGAAAAGCTTCATATTCTACTTTCACCCTTCAAAACCCGAATCGTATTGTGGTTGATGTGCCGAATTCCAATTTTGAAAGTGGTTTTAATGGCTTAGTTAATTTGGATGACCCTGCGACTTTCGCCGGGACGATCCAAACAAGTCACCCGCTAATCAAACAGATTCGATATGGGCTATTCGACGAGAAAACCTCCACCATTCGATTTGTTTTTGATTTATCGCAAAATGCAACAATGACAGTGCGTCAAATGAACGACACGCAACAGATCTTGTTTAACTTCACCGCTAAACCGGCTTCTGCAGCTAAATATAAAGTGGTTATCGATGCCGGTCACGGTGGTAAAGACCCTGGCGCAATTTCGGTAACCGGCAGATCCGAAAAAAGCTTTACGTTGGCAGTAGCGAAAAAGGCACAAGCTCTATTAGCCAAAGAGGGTAATATCGAAGTGTTAATGACCAGAACCGGCGACAGCTACCCGACTTTAAGCAATCGCACGAACCTAGCCAACAACAAAGATGCAGACGCTTTTGTTTCTATTCACGCAAATGCAGGTCCGTCCTCGGCGCACGGAACGGAAGTGTTTTACATGCATGGCAACAGCCAACGACTGGCAAAGATTATGCACGACAATCTACAAACGATGGTTGGCTTTAACGATAGAAAGATAAAGACAGCGAGTTCTATGTGATTAGGGAAACGACTATGCCATCCGTACTGCTGGAAATGGGCTTTATCTCAAATGCCCAAGAAGAGCGGCAAATGTATAATCCAGCAGTGCAGGACAAAATGGCCTTGGCAATTGCGACGTCAATTAAGCAGTTTTTCAAAATATAAGTAATAAAAAAGTAGACCCTTCCTTTTGACTTGGAGGGGTCTTTGTATAAATGCAATACATTAGTCATGTTTGTTATTATGGCAGTTTCAAATACGTTGTGATTGCTGTAACCAGTCCCTGCGCGAGCTGATTTTGAAAATCTTCAGTATACATGAGTTGTTCTTCGTTCGGATTTGAGAGATATCCCGCTTCGAACAATACGGCTGGCATTGTTGTTTCTCTGGTAACATGCAGACTCTTTTGGAGAATACCTCGATCCTTCAAGCCAACTGCTGGAACGGCAAAATCATGAACCATTTTAGCAAAGTCCAGGCTTTCAGGCCGCGTATAGTAAGTCTCGCTTCCTACTATGCTGCTTTTAATATTGCTGTTGCCATGTACCGATAGGAAGAGGTCGGCATTCAGCGATTCCGCCAAGCTGACCCGCTCCGCCAAAGCGGGAAAGGAATCCCCATTTCGGGTAAGTACCACGTTAAGCTGTGGTTCTTGGTTAAGCAGTGCTTGCACCTTCAATATGACGTTTAAATTAAAATCCTTCTCCCAGCGACCTGAAATGCTTTTAGCGCCGGGGTCCGTGCCTCCGTGTCCCGCATCCAGAACTACAGTATATAGCGAAGTGTTCTGCTGCGGCGTCTCTTCAGAATCAAATACAATCTGGATTTCCCCAGTTTCTGCGTTGTTATGTATCTCGTATTCCGATTTTTTATTTAAATCCAACACGAAACGAATTGTCTTGGGATTATCGCTAAACACAGAATAACGAACCTTTTGCAGCACGGGATCGCCTGAGATGGGCAGTTCACCCAAACGCGGCGCCTTCGGGTCCGCGGAAAGCGCCGGCAAAAAATCGTCGGCGAAGTCTACTGCAGCCAAATCGACTACTATTCGATCCGGATTTTCCAAAGTCGTCACGGCAGGTGTCAGCACCCCATCGTACTTCAAATTGACCGATCCATTTTCGTAGATGACCTGACGTAGACGAGCGGTAACATCAACTGGATTAGCAGGAGTATCCGATTCATCAACTGTACCCGAATTGTCCGTTGATTCAGCAGAGTATAAGAACACAGTTTTGCTTACATTATCCCAGTACACTTGCAATCCCAAAGTTTCGCTAACAAATCTAAGAGGGATAAGTGTAGTACCCGAAGCTATCGTGGGTGGGGCTTCCAAAGTAAATGTCTTTTGATTCACCATTGCGGTTGAATTATTGAGCGTCATTACAATAGTGGAGCTGCCGTTTTTTACTGAAACACGCTCCGTTTTGTTATCATAACTCACTATGTAGCCAAGGCTCTCTCCTACCGCGCGTACAGGAAGCATCATATGTTTTCCAATAAATCCAGGAGGCTCTTTGAGAGTTAGGACTTTGCCATTCAGAACGATACTTGGAGTTGGCGACTGCCCGTAAGTGATTCCGGCAGTCAAGCACAGCATAAATACAAATACGAAAAGAAAGGTCACCCAATTCTTCATGCTTCACCTCGGGAGTAAAATTTCTACCTTCCTATCGAATAACTATGCGGTAGTTTTCTTGCTTTCCCAACATTAGACGACCAAAGACAACAAAGGTTGCTTTGTAGAAGCAAAAAAATGGCACTTTGTCCCGATTATTGACGAATCGGATACAAAGTGCCATATATCCCTGTTAAACCTTATAAGCCTTCATCGCCTTGAACAACTCTTTCATCGAAGGCTTCTTGCCGTACATCAGTACGCCCGCGCGATAAATCTTCGCAGAGATCCATCCGATAAGGAGTACCGACGCCAGCAGAATGCCGATGGCTAACACGACTTCCCACCACGCGGGATCACCTAAGCCGATTCTCAGGAACATCAGGAACGGTGTGAAAAACGGAATGAATGAGCAGATGACGATAAGTATATGATTCGGATGTGTGAGCCCGAACATCGAAACATAGAATGCCACAACAGTTATGAGAGTGATAGGCATCACCGCTTGCGCCAAATCTTCCGTTCGACTTACGATGGAGCCGACCGCAGCGAATAAAGTCGCATATAGGAAGAAACCCGTTAAATAGAACAGTACTGCGAATGCTACAAGCGCTGGATCGATCGACTGCAGCTGCACGCCCATCGTTTCTAAAGCTCCAGCGTTCTGCGGCTGCAAAAGATTAAGCAGAAGCGCCCCCAACAATACGACGATTTGCAGCAATCCGATCAGGAACGTGCCGATGATCTTGCCGAACATCTGCTTCAGAGGCGAGACGCTCGTGACGAGGATTTCCATCACCCTGGAGCTCTTCTCCGCAGTAATCTCAGTTGCAATCAGCTGTCCTGTAATCATGACCGCCATAAATAACAGAATAATGAGTACATAGGTTAAACCGATCGCCGTGCCTTGCTCTTCCTGAGTTTTACCGGTGTCATCGCCAGAGCTGACCTGAACCGGGGTTAACTCGACCGGCGCCGCCAACATCGTTCTCTGTGCTTCCGTAATACCTAAATCCTGGACAACCAATTCGTTCTTTGCAGCTTGCAGACCCGTTAACAGCGATGGAAACGCTCCCGAACCCAGCGCACTGTCCGAGTTGTAGGTTGTCTTCGGAAAATGGATGACCGGATCGTCAACGAAGGTGAGATAGCCGTCAATATTGCCGTCCGTCAGCGTTTGTTTAAGCACCGATTCCGATTGATAAGCTTGAAGGGCAACTTCCGGTTCCTCCTGCGCGGAGTAATACTTTTGTAAAGCAGCGATGACGGCCGGTTGCTGCCCTTCTACATAACCTACGGCTGCCGGTCCGTTCGAATCGAATTTGCTTAAAATGTACGGCAGATTGCCAACGACAACCAGCAATACCGCGAGTACGATGGTGGTGACTATAAAAGCTTTGCTCCTCAGCTTGTTGCGCATTGTAAACGCCATGACGGTCCATATACTATTCATTGGTTCTCACCTACCGTTTTGATAAAGATTTCGTTTAAGGTCGGCTCCATGACTTCGAACTTCGTCACAGGCCCTTGCGCCAATGCATGCCGCAGTATCGCTTGCCCTGCTTCCGGCGACTGCACCTTCAACTCGTAACCGCCATGCTCGTGACGAATGACCCGATTCACGCCGGCTACCGCTTCCAGTCCGTCGATCGTGCCATCCGACGCCACAATTACACGTTCCTGCGGGAAACGTTTCTTGATCTCTTTGATCGGTCCCTGCAGCACAGGATTTGATTTATGCATAATTGTAATATTGCGGCACAGCTCTTCCACATGCTCCATCCGGTGGGTGGAGAACAAGATGCTGGTTCCATTATCCCGCAGCTCTTTCACCGTTGCTTTCAGCAGCTCGACATTCACCGGATCCAGACCGCTGAACGCTTCATCAAGGATTAAGATGCGAGGTCTATGTATAACGGCGGCAATGAACTGGATTTTCTGCTGATTGCCTTTGGACAGCTCTTCTACCTTTTTGTTGTAATACTCAGGCACTTGGAATTTATCAAGCCAAATCTTTAAGTTCTGTTCGGCATCCTTGCGGGACATACCGCGCAATTGAGCCAAATAAATAATTTGGTCGCTCACTTTGATTTTCGGATACATGCCTCGCTCTTCCGGCAAATACCCCAGCATGCTCAACTGTTCTTTGCTGTAGGGTTTTCCTAAATAACGAATGTCGCCGGCATCCGGCAGAATAAGTCCCAAAACCATCCTCATTGTCGTTGTTTTACCTGCGCCGTTCGCGCCCAGCAATCCGTAAATCTCACCTTCCGAGACTTCGAAACTTAGGCCGTTAACGGCTGTTTTGTCGCCGTAATTCTTGACGACACGCTCTACGATTAACGAATTCATCTCCTTGCTTCCTCCTTACGAATTAAACATCCAAGTATATCTTCCAATTCCATCCGCTGTACTCCCAGCACCTGAAATCCGCAAGAACGGCAGTAAGTCTCCGCCCGCTCCGGCTCATTCACTTCAAGCCGGAACAACCCCGGTCCGGTTTCCGACAATCCTTGAAGCCCAGGTGTCTGCTGCAGCTTCCCGCTGCCGTCAGAACCCTGTTGCTGCACTGCCAGTACGCGCCAATCGTCGAAAAGCCGGTCTTTCTCATACAAGCCAAGAATACGTCCTCGGTAAATAAATAGGATGTAGTCCGCCAATCGCCTAACTTCTTCCGTCACATGGGAAGCCAGAATCAACGTTTTGTCCCCGGCTTCCATATAACGTTGCAGTTCCTCGAGCATGACTTTCCAAGCGAACGGGTCAAGGCCCGAAGACGGCTCATCCAACAGGAGCAGCTCCGGATCATGAGCCATCGCAATGGACAGCTCCACCTTGCGGCGCATTCCCTTGGACAGCTTGGAAAGCTTCACATTCCCGTCGCCGTCAAAGTGGCGCAGCAGCTTGCGATAGCGTTCCCAGTCCCAAGAGGGATACCATTTGCTGGCGAACCGGGCTTTCTCATCGGCGGTAAAGGAGTTCTCATAAGCGTGAGGGTTTTCCGATAAAAACCCGATTCGTGCTTTGAAAGATCCATCGTTTTTGAGATCCAGGCGTGTTCCCAGAACGGCAGCTTCACCCCTCGTAACAGGCTCCAATCCCAGCAGCATTCGGAACAAGGTGCTCTTGCCGGAGCCATTGGGACCGACAATAGCCGTCACCATGCCGCGGGGAATATCACAATCAAGAGGGCCAAGCTGAAATCGATCTCTTTGGAGCCTTACGCCTCGCAGCGTAACCGCATTTGCAGCATCATCCAAGCCGGTCATGACGGCCCCTCCTTCCTGTCCTTCACTTTTCGCGCAACAATCCGTTGAAAAAGATCTTCCATCTCTTTCACCGTGCATTGCAGCTGGAGCCCGGTCTCAATAGCCCGCTCCAACTCCTCGGCCACACGGTCCAGTCTATGTTCATCGCGGGCAGCGGAGTCCACCCCCGCCACAAAAGTACCCGTACCTTGCCGCGTGCGGATGAGCCCCTCATTTTCCAAGTCCTGATAGACCCTTCGCACCGTTATCGCACTGCATTTCAGAGACATCGCCAGCTCCCGTATGGATGGAAGCAGTGCGCCTTCCTGCAGCTGGCCGCCGAGAATGAGCCCGCGCAGCTGCACTTCTATCTGATGATATAGGGGTTCCGGACGCTGCTCATCAATTCGAATCGGCAGCCACACATGCTCACCTCTTTTCCTTACTCATTCACTTCTTATCAGAAGTTCAATGAACGTTTATTTAAACGGATTAAAGTAGCGCGATATCCGATCCAGGTTGCCATAAACGACGTCGTAACCAATAAAACAGTTAACAGCGGATAGATTTCGGAACCTGCGGCACGAATAGCGGCTTGAAACAGATGAACGTCCCGCCAGGTCAACACCACGGATAAGGCGACCGTGAAGACCATAAACGCCATACAAAACACAACATTCCGCTTTCCGTCGAATCCGAACTCGAACAAGGTATACAAGGCGTCGATGACAAAGGCATAGCACATCCAAATCAGCCCCGCACCCAACCATTGCAGCACCGAGATATCCGCTCGAAGCTCAGGTGCGAGTATATATTGAAAAAGTAGAAACGCGATCCCGATGACCGGAAGCATGATCACGGTTTGCAGAATCCTTACCTTAACGATGGCTGACCTGGGAATCGGCATCGTGAGCCAGTGTGCTATCCGTTTGGAATAGACATCCCCTTTCCAAACCGCGAATACGGTTTTGTTCATCAGCAGCCCGAATGTCGGAAACATCGTTAAATAAATCCAATCCACAAGACCGTTAAGAAACTCCGGGATTTTCTCATCACTCATTAGGCCGTTAACGGAAAAGCTCATGAAGCCTCCGGTATACAGAGCGAATAAAAAAGTAACCACAATTCCGATCCATTCCCGCCTCAATAAATAGGAACCAAGATGCCGAATAGCTTGCCGCTGGGTCAAACGACCGCCCCCTGTCGCCTAGTGTTCATGTGTGTATATCAATATACACACTATAGATGAATAAATTCTAATCGTCAATGCAAAAGGAATGTTTTGCTATTTATCGAACTTATTTATTAACACCAAAGAAAGCGAGATGAAACAATTGATTCGCAAGTTTTTATCGGCAACAGCAATAATAGCCATGTTTTTTTCTTTTACCCTGACGCTCAATCCGGCCGGCACATCCGCCGCTTCCACATACACCGACAGCGGCTTGCCTATACGTACCGCCCGAGAAGTTGCCTCAATGTGGCAGAATCTTATGCACCCTGCTGCAGATTTCCGCAATCCTTATATTACAAAGCCTGCCACCGCAACTCCTTATACGCCCGGCACCCTGCGTCCGGATTACATTCAAGACGGTCTGAATGCCGTGAATTTCTATCGTTTCATCAGCGGCCTGCCGTATGACATTACGACTACTGCCGCGCTTAATCTCAAAGCGCAGCATGGCTCAGTATTGCTGGCAGCCGGCGACGAATTCAGCCATACGCCCGCGCAGCCTGCGGATATGGCGAATGAGTTTTACAAAATCGGTTACGGCTCGACCTCGAGTGCCAATATTTATGGATCTTACGGTTATGTCGATCACATCATGGCCCGTTCCATCGATGCTTATATGGAAGATTCGGACACCTATAACCTGGATCGGGTGGGACATCGCCGCTGGATTCTTAACCCCCCGCTGAAGCAGGTCGGACTGGGCTTGGCCGACAGCAAGACGAAATGGACCTACTCTGCGCTGCAGGTGTTCGATGTCAGCCGCTCCGGGGAAGTAGATTATCGCTATATCGCTTATCCGGCGCCGGGACCTATTCCGAATGAAGTGTTCGAATCCTACTATGCGTGGTCGGTAAGCATTAATCCCGATGAGTATGCAACGCCGGCACAAAGCCAAGTCAGTGTGACGGTTAAGAGGGAGCGTGACGGCAGAACATGGGAGCTCGATGCCGGAGTTAGCCAGGTCACGGCTAAGGGAGCTTATTTTAACGTTGAAAACAGCCATTACGGTACAGGGCCTGCGATCATTTTCCGCCCGGACGGTATTGACGAATATCGTGACGGCGACCGGTACGAAGTTACCGTTAACGGTCTTAAGACAAGGTACGGAGCCCAGACCTACATTTCGTATGCCGTCGATTTCATAAGCGCTAAGAAATACTTGGCGCCGCCGGTCACAGAATCGGCACCGTCGCCGATTCCGCTGCCGGATCTGATTACGGTTCCTGGGCCGACGCAGAAGCCTGAACAGATCATCAAGTTCAAGGACACTTCCACTCACTGGGCCCGTTTAGCGATCGATTGGGCAGTCAAAAATAAGATTGTGACCGGCTATCCGAACGGAACGTTTCAGCCGGATACATTTGTAACTGAAGAAGAGTTTCTCAAAATGTACCTTGAAGCATTGGACGTCAGCGTCCCTTCCAACGCGAGCGGCAGGTGGTCGAATAGCTATTACACCTATGCCGCCGCTAATAAACTCACCTTGCGCGGAAGCGTGAATACGAAGGCCAGAACGATGCCGATTAACCGTCTGGCGGTGGCAGAGTTGATTGCTTCGTTTGAAGGCTCTAAACTTACAGGTAGCAAGGCCATTCAATTTGTGCTGGACAACGGCTATTCCAAAGGTAAAACATCCAAAACCGTTAACGGCTATGCCGGAGCCGATAAGCTCTCCCGCGCGGAAGCTGTCCAGTTCATCAAAAATATAATCGATGTGCGTATGCCATTGTAATCGAGAGGATCATAACTGCTGATGAGACGCAACAACAATTCGCCCCGCCGAGTCGGCGGGGCTTTCAAACGAAGCGAGACGCCCGCAAGGAACTACAAGGTTACGGAACCATCGGAGCTTCTTCTTTTTCTATTAAACAAGCTGTCTAATCAAGGACGCAATTCGGTGAAGTCCTTGCTTTCGCATGGACAAGTATCCGTTGACGACAAGATCGAGAAGGCTTATAACTATTCGCTGCAGCCCGGACAGACCGTCACAGTCCGCAAGGATAAGACAGCGGAGGCTCCGCCTTTGATCGGACTTAAGATTCTCCATGAAGACGAAGATCTCATTGTCGTGCATAAGGACGCCGGATTATTGTCCATCGCGTCTGCGCAGGAAACCGAGTTGACCGCCTATCGGCAGCTCACCGCCCATGTCCGTGCCTCCGATCCCGGCAGCCGGATATTTGTGCTGCACCGCTTGGATCGGGATACTTCCGGAGTCATGATGTTCGCGAAGAGCGAGAGGATTCAGCAAACGATGCAGAACGGCTGGAAGGATATCGTACACGAACGTTCGTATGTCGCATTAGTCGAAGGCTCCGTCAAGAAAGCCGAGGGAACCGTCTCTTCCTGGTTAAAGGAAAGCGCAACGTTAAAAATGTATTCCAGCCCGTACCCGAACGATGGTCAGCACGCGGTCACGCATTACAAATTGCTTCAAGCGAGCCGAGGTTATTCCCTGCTTGAGGTGCGCCTCGAGACCGGACGCAAAAATCAAATCCGCGTACATATGCAGGACATCGGCCACCCCATCGTCGGCGATAAGAAATACGGCTCCAGAACGAAGCCGATCGGAAGGCTGGGTCTTCATGCCCGCGTGCTTGCCTTCACGCATCCGAGTACAGGTAAATTGATGCGTTTCGAGACCGAGATCCCGAAGACGTTCATGAATGTGTTCCGGGACCCTGCCCCTAAGTAAATGATTATTTCAGCTTGAAAATAATGACTCCCGCGATCATCACTCCGATGCCGATGATCCGGTTGGCTGACAACGCCACCCTCTCTACGCCGAACCAGCCGAGTGTGTCGATCGCCAATGCCGCCAAAAGCTGCGCGATCAGCAAAATCGCGATGGCATACACGGGGCCGATCGAGCCGACGGAGTGCATGACCGAGTATACGATGAGGACACCCATGCATCCTGTGAGGAGATACATTTTGTTGATCGACTCCAGCTTGCCGAGACTGCCGTCCTTTAATATCCAGAACAGGATCAGCGACAACAGGAATCCCGTTCCGTGCACCCATGTGTTGGTGAACCAGAAACCGGCTCTCTCGCTGATTCTGACATTAAATATACTTTGACAAGCAACGACAACACCCGCAATGACGGCGTATATAATACCAAGCATGATTCCTTCCCCCATTAGCTATTCAATTGTACAAGTTGCCGTTGGCAAGTTTTTTCAGCTGCTCGATATCTTTCACATAAAGCGAGCCTCTCGTTCTCTCAACCAAGCCTGCAGACACGAACTGCGAGACGACCCGATTCAAATGCCGGTAGCTGGCCCCCAGAAGCTCCGCGATTTCCGTGAGCTTGGATGTTCTGATTTCCTCAATGTGCGGATGGTCGTTCTCGTCGACGTTAATCGAAACGAGATAACTGGCGAACCGGGTTTCCAGCGGATAAAGAAGATTCAGGCTCGATGCATTGGAAAATGTATATAACTTTTGGCTTAAATGCTTGATGATAAATCGCAAAAATGCGGGATCGTGATACGCAGTTGCCTGCAATTCCTCATATTTGATCGCGATAAACAGACATTCGCCCACCGCTTCTACCGTGCCTTTCACTGTGAAGTCGGTTAAAAGCTCCAAATCCCCAACAATAGCGAGCGGTTTATAAAACCGGATGAGAATGGATTTACCGTTGGGCAGCGTCTTATAAACTTTGAGCTTCCCTTTTACAAGCAGCAACAGCTGATTCATCCGGCCACCGTCCGCGCAGATGATGTCTCCTTTTCCATAAGAGACGAGCTCCATCGCTTGAACAGCGCGTTGATCGAATATGCCGCCGAGCTCGTACTGTTCCAACAAGCGCTGCAGTGCTGCCAAGTCTTGCATTCTCTTCATAACGTCGCGCTCCTGACCGCGCCGGCAGGCACGAGGTACACCATGATCTCTATCATTGTAAATGAACCGTGCGCCTGCAGAAAGGACATATGTCCCATTTGTAAATAAAAGAAGGGGTTCCTTGCCGGACCCCTCCTGATCAGAAATAATTGTAATTTTGTACGTATTCAAGAAGAGACACTTCCTCTCAGAGGAAATGTCTCTTCTTGTTTTGCAATATGAATGCCGGGTTTCCTTACAGATCAAGGCCGCCGAGCAGACTGTTCACAACACTATTTCCGAACACGTACACAATAAGGATGGATGCCGCGTAGGTGATGATAACTCCCCAGAACGCATCCAGACCACTTGAGTGACCTTTCTTGAAGCTGTAGATCGTGAAACAGATCGCCACCAGCCATGAGAAAACTCCCAGGCCCGTAATCCAACCCACCACTCAGAATCGAATTGAATGATGGAGAAAAGGAAGGCCGCGAAGATGAACGTAACGGACGGGGTCATCAGAGTACCGAACCGGGCGGTGACATCGCGATAATCGGCATTGACATTTCCCAGCTTAAGCACCAGAAAAATAATCGAATTGACCATCAATACAATCAGCAGCAAAAAGAAAAATGGTTTAATGACGATGCCGCCAAAAGGCACGCTATCTCCGAAGAAGCCGTATGCGGCGCGCAATTGGAAATAAGCGGTAAGCGGCAGAAGAAGGCAAAAGAGAACTAAAGTAATGATTGCGTTAGCCATATGTCCGGCATTCGTTGTTTCTGCAACCCGAACAGGATTGCGCAGAACTTGATAAAAGAAAGAGAAGTATTGGCCTCCCATTTCTTTCACTTGCTGCAGCTGTGGATTCATTTGCGAGGGAGTGTTGTACTGCACAGGCTGCGCTGATAGAGCAGGTGACACCGGTTGGCTCAGCGGGGAGTTCGAAGCCTCCGTGGCTGCTGAAGCTTCAAGCTTGGAACCGCAATTCACACAAAACTTACCTGATTGATTGTCATGACCGCATTGGGTACATTGCACGCGCTATTCATCCTCCATAATATTGGGTTATAGGAACATTTACCCATTCAATAATCACTAGTATTATAGAAGGATTCGGGACATTCGTCTAACCATTAATCACCTAAAATACTTGTATATTGAAAAACGTCTATGCGGACGGTCGCAATTGGAAGATTTGTCCCTCCTGGTCGCACACGTAAATTTCTCCGCCCGTATCCAAACCGAAGGAAGTGATATTGAGCTTGGATTCGATTAAGATCTCATTGCCTACCGATCCGTTATCTTTGCGGCTTAACGCCCATATGGTTCCCGACCCGTAGTCACCGTATATGTACTGTCCCATCAGTTCAGGCAGCTGTTTCCCGCGATAGACGAACCCTCCGGTTATCGACACACCTTGATCGCGGCCATATGTGAAAATGGGCTGCTCCAATCCTGTCTTGTCACAGCCTTCCTTCGGGTTAAAGCATTCTGTCCCCTCTTGGATTCGCCAGCCGTAATTTTTTCCTTTTTCCACGATATTGATCTCTTCATAGCTGTTCTGTCCCACATCCGCCGCCCATAGCTGCCCGGCATCGGGATCGAAGCTGAAGCGCCATGGATTCCGCAGCCCATAGGCATAAATTTCAGGCGCCCCGCCACTGAGGAACGGGTTGTCCGACGGGATCGCATAAGCCCGACCGCCCTGCTCTTTATCTACATCAATTCGTAAAATTTTACCCAGCAAACGATCAAGGTTCTGACCGTTATTATGAGGATCTCCCCCGTTTCCGCCGTCCCCCGTTGCAATATACAAGTAACCGTCCGGACCGAACGCAAGCTGTCCTCCGTTGTGGTTGGCATACGGCTGTTCAAATGTGAGCAGCACTTGTTCACTAGCGGGATCCAATTGACCCTGCTGCCCGGGATCCGCATCATAACGAGCGATAATGGTGTGTGTCTCCGTTGTGTAATTCACATAGGCCTGGGCAGGATGCTCAGGATGGAATGCGAGACCGAGCAAGCCCTGCTCCGGCCCTTCATCGTGCACTCGATCCGTAATATCCAACACAGTGCGCGGCTTGTCCGACGGCTTTTTGAGATTCAAACTTACAATTCGCCCCGGCTGCTCGATGACATAGATAAGGTCCGGTTGATCGTCTCTATGCTCCAGTCCCACCGGCTTTTCTACCCTTTGATCTCCGAAAATAGGGTAAAGAGACACTTTGGCGGCATCGGCGGTTTCTCCGGTCTCAACATCCGTTTCCTTTGAGCCCGAACATGCGGTGATTCCGATCATGATAAGCAGCCCAGTTATGACTGTAATCATACGATTCATAACAATAACCCCCTTTTCCACGATCATCGCACAGGTTACAGGGGAATCACAAGATTAGTAAATGAGTGAAATTGCCTCTGCAAGATCCGACATTTTTGGTATAATGAATTGATGTTGAAGAGGGGGGGTATACATTGTCCGACCAGTTGAATCGCATGGAAGAAATGCTGGCAACCCTCATCAAGATGCAAACTACCAACAATGCCAAGATCGAAGAGTTAAGCGAGGAAATGAAGGAAGTTAAAGTTGAGCTCAAGGAAGAGATTAAAGAAGTTCGTGAGACGCTTGACACCTTTCGTTCCGAGACCAAGACCTTGATCGAACAATGGTTACCGTCGAATCGATGCACACAAAATAATGAATGAAAAAAGCTCTCCCGCCTATGACGGAAGAGCTTCTTGTTTTCTCAGCGTCTCACCATACTCCCAGCTGCTGAAATGATCTTCCCATACGATGTGATAGAGGTTGCCGTGGATTTCCATAATGATGCCTTTGCTTCCGTCCGGTAAAAACTCGACCTGATCGCCGACCTTCAACATCCGTCCCACCACCCCCGTCATCCGAGTCGAAAGACGATCCCGTGACCGCCTTTGGGATAAACCCACTTGATGTTCTGATGCGGACACCCGATCCGGCAGCTTCCGCACTCATGACAGCCTTCATAGCCGACATGCATGCGAATATCTTCCCATTTATACACTTCCGCCGGACAGAAGATCGTGCATATTTTATCGGGGCAGCTCGTCATGCACACTTCGGTATCCATCACATGCAGGTGAGACTGGGTATCGGCATTGAACCGCAGAAGGTACTGCTTCTCTTCGATGCTGGCCGCTTTAGATGCCGGTGACGGTTCGCTCATCACTTCATCACCTTCCATGCCCGATAGATGTCGCGGGCGATCTTGAACTTCTGTTTGGCCGTGCCGATGTCCCGCCAGATTTTCTTCTGCTTCTCCCACTTGGAGGAGCCGTCCACCGTTAACATCTGGCTCATTGCCTTGTTCATCATCGGAATGTACTGCTCGAAGTATTGAGGAAACTTGTCAAAATGGTGCGTCGAGTCCTTATACTTCTTCATGTCCTGACCGACGAAGCTGCTCATCAGGCGCTGTCGGTACAGATCCAGCGATTCTTCCGAGAAATCTTCCCGCTCCTTGGCGGCCAGTATTGTCTCCGCTGCGATACGTCCCGAGGTCATCGCCATATTGGAGCCTTCCCGGTGTATGGCATTGACAAGTTGTGCGGCATCGCCGACGACTAATACTCCCGCCCCAGCCACCTTCGGGATTGAACGATACCCTCCTTCCGGAATGAGATGCGCCAGATATTCCTGCGGCTCGGCACCTTGAATATAGGGGCGGATCATCGGGTGTTTTTTGACGTATTCCATCAATTCGTAAGGCTTTATTTTATGCTTGATCAGGCCTGAAAGTAACGATCCGACCCCTATGCTGAGCGTATCTTTGTTCGTATACAAGAAGCCGGTACCCAGAATGCCTTTCGTCGCATCTCCGAACAATTCAATGGTGCAGCCCTGACCTTCCTCCAGGTTGAAGCGGTCTTCGATCAACTTCTTGTCAAGCTTGAGGATCTCCATCGTCGCAAGCGCAACTTCATCGGGACGGAACTCCTTGTGAAACCCGAGTGATTTGGCGAGCAAAGAGTTGACACCGTCGGCCAACACCACTACATCTGCGCGGAGTTCCCCGTCCGGGCGGTCCGTCCTTACTCCCACGACCTTGCCATTCTCAACGATACATTCGAGCACGACCGTTTCGTTCACCAGCAGTGCGCCTTTCTCAACCGCCTTGCCGGCAAACCACTGGTCGAATTTGGCCCGAAGCACGGTGAAATTGTTGAACGGTTCCTGCGCCCACTCCAAACCTTTGTACGAAAAGGTTACCGCCGACGACTTATCCATCATCATAAACCGCTGTTCTACAATGGGTCGCTCCAAAGGCGCTTCCTTATGGAAGTCGGGAATGACCTCCTCCATCATCTTGCGATAGAGCACGCCGCCCATGACATTCTTGGAACCGGGATACTCACCCCGCTCCAGCAGCAGCACGCTGACTCCAGCCTTCGCCAATTCGTATGCGCACGCGATGCCCGCAGGTCCGGCTCCAACGACTATGGCATCAAACTTTTCGGGCATCGGCCTCTTCCTTTCTGCCCAAGGCAGCTTTAAACCCTTCAATAAGCATCGGGACGATTTCCAGCGCATCGCCGACAATTCCGTAATGGCACGATTGAAAAATCGGAGCGGCCGGATCTTTGTTGATCGCGATAATGAGACCGGAGTTTTGCATCCCTACTATATGCTGGATCGCGCCCGAGATGCCGACGGCAAAATATATTTTGGGCGTCACCGTAACACCGGTCTGTCCCACTTGATGATGATGTCCGATCCATCCCGCTTCCACGACATCACGGCTCGCCCCTACAGCGGCGCCGAGCGTCTCGGCCAGCTGATGGATGAGCTGAAAGCCTGCGGGACCGCCGAGTCCTTTGCCCCCGGACACAATGATATCCGCTTCGTCGATCCGCGCGCGCTGGGTTGTTGCCCGCACGATCTCCAGCACTTTCGTACGGATATCTTCTTCTGTGATTGGAATGCTCTCTTCTACTATTTCTCCGATTCTTCCAGGCACCCGCTGCAATGCTTTCATTACTTTGGGACGCACGGTTGCCATCTGCGGACGGTACTTCTTGCATAGAATGGTCGCCATGATGTTGCCGCCGAATGCCGGACGGCTGGCCAGCAGAAGCCCCGTATCTTCCTCCACATCCAGCTGCGTCGTATCCGCCGTCAGGCCGGTCGGCAGATCCGTCGCCACGGCGCTGGCCAGATCTTTCCCCGTTGAAGTGGCGCCGTAGAGCAGAATTTCCGGTTTATACTTTTCCACGCAAGCCAGCATGGCCCGCATGTAAGTTTCCGTGCGATAGAACCGATAGATCGGATCGTCGTATACATACACGCAATCTGCCCCATACTCAAAAGCCGTCTGCGCGAGCCCGGTCACTTGATCCCCGATCAGCACTCCCGACAGCTGCGTCTTCCTTTTGTCCGCCAGCCGGCGGCCCGCTCCGAGCAGCTCCAGCGCTACCTCCGCAATGATTCCGTCTTTCTCCTCAATGAACACCCAAACCCCGCGATAATCCTCAAAATTCAAGGGACTGACCTCCTAACTCCGATCCGTTATGTAACGCCTTGAAACAGCTCTTTGCGTTCAAGCAGGATGTCAATTAATTGGCGGACTTGTTCCTGAGGATTTCCTTCCAGCTGAGTTCCGCCTTTCGGCTTTTCCGGTGCCCAGACGGAGCTCACTATTGTAGGCGAACCTTTCAAACCCAGCTGTGTCTTATCAATGTCCGGCAGATCGTTCACCGACCAAATATGAGGCTGATACCTCGCTGCCCGGAGCATGTTCGTCATTGTGGAGTACGGAACATCATTGATTTCCTTTTCCACCGAAAGCAGGCAAGGGAGTGTCGAGCGAATGACCTCATAGCCATCCTCCAACTTACGGTGCACGATGGCGTATCCTTCCTCTCTGTTGAGCTCCACCACTTTATTCACAGATGTCAGCGGAGGCATATCCAGTCTGCGCGCAATACCGGGTCCGACCTGGCCGGTATCCCCGTCGATCGTCATTTTGCCGCATATGATCAGATCGATCGGGCGTGTTTCCGCAATCTTCTGCAAGGCTTTCGTTAACGCATAACTGGTAGCTAATGTATCAGCGCCTGCAAATGCACGATCCGTAATCATGTAGCCTTCGTCCGCGCCGATTTCGATGCACTTCTTGATGGCCTTCACTGCCGGAGGCGGTCCCATTGTAAGCACCGAAACCGTTCCCCCGTATCGCGACCTCAACCTGACCGCCTCTTCTACCGCATGCGAATCGTAAGGATTGAGGATGGCCGGTGCGCTGGCGCGATCCATTGTGTTCGTCTTGG
The DNA here is from genome assembly GCF_000829465.1 of Cohnella kolymensis. Taxonomy (GTDB): domain Bacteria; phylum Bacillota; class Bacilli; order Paenibacillales; family Paenibacillaceae; genus Cohnella; species Cohnella kolymensis. The sequence continues at coordinate 510,767 of NZ_JXAL01000001.1, forward strand.
GATTCATCTTGATGATCTTCGTATCCGGCACCTGCTTAATGCAAGCGACGATATGCAGCATATTCTTCACCCTTTCCGTCCGTAACCGATTTCCGCTTCAACCGATCACTCTAATATATTAGGGCAGGGCTGAGATCATGACTGGGTTTGTCCATCGTGGACTTGCGGACCGCGGCAAAAGAAAAACCGGGAAGAGATTATCTCCTCCCGGTTTTTCGAAATGCAGTACCATATTTACTGGAAAACCTCCTCTTAATTTTACTGCAATGTCGCTTACACAGGACCTAACTGGAAATGCTCCATCTAATCTTTGCGCATTCACCGAGAATCCATAAATCCCGGACAATTAGAGGGAGGTTTTCCAGTTTTATTGCAATATGCCACCTTAATTGATTAGTTAGCGGGAGGTTTTCCAGTTATGCTTCCGTTCAACTAAGCTGTCCGCTACGAATTTACAGTCTCCTTAACATACGTCTCCAGCAGGTTTGGCAAATAGATCGCCGCCCCCAATTTATCTATTTTTGATCGCATTCTTTTTCAGCATAGGTTTTGCCCATGTAATACTCATCTACAAATCTACCTCTTATGCGCATGGCGTTTTTCTTTGTACCTTCAATCACAAACCCACACTTCTTATACAGTTGAACAGCCCGCTCATTATGGGTTATAACCGTTAATTCAAGCCTGCTTAATGCGGTTGTTTCTCTCCACCTCTCAACGGCATCAAATAGTTTCTTACCTATTCCCCGCCCCGTGTAAGCATTGAGTATGCCAATGACGATATGCGCTCGATGACTGTCCGATTCGTGCCGCCTCCGATGACGATTAGCTGCCCAACTAGCCTGCCATCTTCCTCGGCAATAAAAATAGTAGAGTTGGCAGAGTTAATCATGTTTTTAATCATCATTGTTTGCTGCTCTTCGGTAAAGACTCTTTCATTCGGTTCGTACAGCATATACTCATTATCCGAGTCGAGCCGCTTATTTAGTTCCATCAGTTCTCGCGCGTCATCCTCAGCAACTTCTCTAATTATTAGCATCCTGCGTTCCCCCCTCGGGAATCGGCTTACGGCCCATAAATCCGTCATTCCAGCCGTGATAATGGGTGATTCGCTCCTCCCCTTGCTTCCAGCAGAGCAGCACATCATTCCCGTCCCAGACCGCGGGGAAGTCGATCAATCCCGGATCGATCATCTTGAGCTGAACGCCTTTTCTGGCGAAATTCGAAAGTAAAAGCTCAGCTTCCATACGCATGAAATCCAGTGCGCTTTCTTCCTTGAAAAAGTCATCTTTACCGGCTCCGGTGGAAACGGGCGACTGCTTGTACATCGCTTTTTTCTTCTGAAGATCTGAATGCCGAGCCTCAATCGCACCTACCATGGCCTGGAGCTTCAATAAATTCTCTTTGATCTCGGGCAGGAGAGCATTCGCCTCATTCAGTGTAAAGGTTTTAAATTGCATAATGACATCCACTCCTTGCTCAAAATTTTACTAGCAGAGACCGGCAATGTAAAAGGAGAAGAATTTGTCACAATTTGTTCCCTTTTTAACGCTCTTTTGAAACATTAAACTGTTAACGAACGTATGAAAGATAGAGCTGCCTATCTCAAGAGGTAAATCCATACTATTCTTTACTCGATAGAAACCGTTATTTAACTATTCTGCCCTTTATTTTTTAACCCGAATAGTGTGGAGAGAACTACCTTTTTTATAGGTAAGCAAATAGAAATAAACATACTGGGGGATTATCAATGTTAAAAAAATTGGCAGCAACAGCACTTATCTGTACGATCGCCTTGACCGGCGCAGCTTGTTCTTCGAAAAACGGCAACAACGACGCAGCCGGCACGCCGGCCCTATCAACGGCAAGCAGCAGCCCTAGCGCAACGGCACCTGCATCGGCATCCGAGAATCCCGATGTGTCCAAAACCAAAGCTTTTATCGCCGGCCGCATGGCTGAAGAGAAAGTGAACTACCTGTTCCACCAGACGACGTCAGAAGACGAGAAACCGATCTTGAACCCGGTAACTCCTGACAAAGAATCGGCAGCGAAATTTCTGAATGCATACATAGATCCGGCACTGACCGAGAAAATCCTTACCTACTATCTGACTGAGGAAAAAGCGGACAACGCCATTGTAGTCAAGAGCGATCCGTTTTTCACCGTGTCGATTCTAGCTGCTGCGTCCAAAGATGACCTTACTTACGAAGGCGCGGACAATGAATACAAAATGACAACCAAGGATGGCGGCGTGTTCACCGTAAAGAAAAATACGGAAAATAACTTCGTTCTCGCTGACTTCGTCAAGCAATAATTGAACTTGCGCTGCAGCGGTTAACCTGAATAATGCGGCAGAATAGTTAAATAACCGTTTCTGTAGAGCGCCATGCTTGCCAGAGCACTCGAGCAACCCGGGTCCGAATAAGACGCCGGGTTGCTCTTTTTCTTGGCACTTTGCCGATTTATCTGCATAATGTTTTTTGAGTTTGGTATACTTAGTGGGCAAATGAATAGCAATTATTTGGAATTATCAAACTTCCGGGGTGTTCATCCGAATGGAGCAAAACAAAAAAGGGAACAAGCGGCGTTATTGGATCGGAGCGGTGTTGGTTTACATTGCAACCAAAGCCAAAAGCATACTGGCCCTTCTGAAATTCACCAAGATCGGCGCAACATTCATCAGTATGTTTATTACCATGGGCGCCTATGCTCTGGTTTTTCCGGTTCAGTTCGCGGTCGGCTTGGTCGTCATGATTCTGATCCACGAGCTGGGGCACGTCATCGCCGCCAAACAGAAAGGGCTGCCCGTTTCGGCACCCATCTTTATCCCCTTTCTCGGAGCGCTGATCACGATGAAAAGGAATCCCAGGGATGCGGTAACCGAAGCTTATATCGCTTTTGGCGGTCCGATACTGGGCACGGCCGGGGCGCTGGCATCGTTTCTTTTAGGCCTTATCTTGCAAAATGATCTGCTGCTCGTGGTTGCCAACATCGGGTTTTTTCTTAACTTGATCAATTTGATGCCGATCCACCCTTTAGATGGCGGCAGAATTTCTGCTGCGGTCACCAGATGGCTGTGGCTTGTCGGCCTTATCGGCGGGCTGTTCGTCATTATTTACCTGCAAAGCATTTTGTTTTTTGTCATCTGGGCCATGTTTGCCTGGGAGCTATATCAGAAGTATGTAAAAGGTAAAAACAGAAGAGGCCGTGCTGACGTTATCAAACTGAGAGTACCGCTTGAGGAATTGTGGGCATCAGGAGCAATCATACCGGGGGAAGAACACAAGAGGGAGCTTCCGTTCGACACTTATTCGACACTCGAAGGTGAGCAGCGGATAAGGGTCCGATGGGATGCTTTAGGCATCAACGAGACAATCAGTCTGCCGAAAGGCACTCAGGCTATTATACACAAAGTACACGTCGTAAAAATCGAAAAAAACCTGAATGACACACCGCCGCTATTGACCGTAAGCTGCCAAATCGATTATGAAGTGCACGAACCCGATAACTACTACGAAGTACCTGCCGGCAAGCGGATCGGCTATGGCGTCGCTTATGCGGGGCTGGCGATATTTTTAATTTTTATGCTTTATGCCGTGCACATACAGGGAATCGCTGCTATCGCATAAAAAAGAGGAACCCCGGGACGATCATATCGCGCCCTGCGGGTTCCTTTTTCAAATTCAACCGAAAATCGCTTCAATCATCGGCTTCGTATGTCCGCCCGGATACATTTGATACAGCAGCACATACACGGTTACGCCGGTTATTGCGGTAGCAAACCAAATGACGGCGGTGACTCTCCCCCATCTGCGATGCTTGGCGAAATTCTTACGGAATGCCAGCGTCAGCGTAGTGATGCCGAAGACTGCCGCAACCGTAGCCAGTACGATATGGAAAAGCAAGAATGTCAAATAAATCTTCTCCAGATCTTCCGGGCCGCCCCAAGAGGTGTTACCGATAAAGATCGTCCGCGAAACATAAATGATAAAAAACAGCAAAGCGGAGATCGCCGCAGCGATCATTACTTTCTGATGGGCTTCTCGCCTACCCTTAATGATTAACCGCCAGCCAATGGCAACAAGAATGGCGCTTAACGCGATAAAGGTCGTGCTGACCATAGGAAATATGTCGTACCAAGACATGTAAGGTTCACCCGCTCCACTCGACAGAACTTCTGCATACCTGCAGTTATCCCTATTTTACCTGTCATGCCTGCTTTGTACAAACGTTCTACGCGAGCGTCACACATTGTTCAAACGGCTGCCCGCAGGGGCATCCGCCACAGGCTCATCCTCACGTGAACGTTCGCTACGATACCATTGCATGAACACCGCATACAGAGCAGCGGCGTTAACGAATTCCTGCAGCAGCTTCATCACTATGCCGCCCAGCTGTTGATCCTCCAGAGGAGTCATAAGATTGAAGAAGCCGGGCCCGTCAAAAGTGCTGAGCATCGCCTTGGAATCGCCGGATACACAATATCCCATTGCCTTTACCCAGACATCGGGATCACTGTATACGGCAAACAGAGGGCTGCTGGCGAAAATAATCATGACACACGCCGGTGTCAGCAGCAATCCGCTGAGGAAAATGTAGCCCAGCTTCATCAGTGCCGAGATCCGGTTCCATTCCGGCACGGGACAGCAAATCTGCCACCACATCAACATCGCTGAGATCAGAAGAGCAATATAGTAAACGGTATGAACCGTAAAGTTCGTCATAATGTAATCGTGATTGTCAGGCATGTGATAGAACGAAAACATAAAGATGAACAAGCCTAAGCTGATAATGGGATTCAGCAGAATCCGGAACATCCGCCAGAACTTCGGCTTGAACATGGCGCGCCACAGCCAATCCGGAATTCCATAGATCAGCATTGGCGGAACAAGGATATACGAGATGGCCATATTCGTCATATGAAAAGTAAACATTAAGTGTCCAAGAAGGCTTAACGGGCCGCCTTGAGTGAAATACAACAGTACGGCAGCGGCAATAAAAGAAGCTTGCCGCGTGAACGAGACAGGCTTGCCGCCTGCAAAACGATCTCTCCACGGTCCGACGACGAACGTATACAGCACGATAACCGCCATCATAAACACCATGAATAGAGGACTCCATAGATCGCGAAACGAGAAGTACTCCAAACCCCACATTTTGATAACCCCCTTTCTACATTCGTGTCCATTAAAAAGAGAGACGGATTTAGGCCCGCCTCTCTGAAGTTTAACCTATCAAGCTGTTACCACCAAACCCAATACTCGGCCATGATGACCATGGTGAAGACAACGAACACGCCGGCCACAATTCCGATGATCGGATACAAATGTCCTTTGTCTTTCAAGTGCATCCAGAATGACATCTGAACGAACACCTGGATTACCGCCATTGTCACCAGAATGATGTATACGAAAGTCGTATTGATCTCACCCGCAGCAACGGCAGCGAAGGCGATAATCGTTAACGCGAGCGACATTACAAACGCGACAATGTGTTTTTGCGGGCCTTCAACCTTATGGCGTTTCGTCGGCTGCTCAGTAGACTGGTTATTCTCCATGAGATTAACCCACCTTTCCCATCAGGTACACAACGGTGAAGATGAATACCCACACGACGTCGATAAAGTGCCAATAAATCGCCGACACATAAATCTTCGGTGCCGTTACAACCGTTAAACCTTTTTTGAAGATTTGGCCGATCAGCAAACCGATCCACAAAACCCCGAACGCAACGTGCGCTCCGTGGAAGCCGACCAATGTGTAGAATGAGGAGCTGAACGCGCTCGTCGTGAAGCCGTGTCCTTCTTGCACATAGTGATAAAATTCATAGATCTCGAGCCCGAGGAATCCGAGTCCAAGAACGATCGTTACGATCAGCCAGTTGATCATAGCTTTTACTTTGTGATGATGCAGCGCTTGAACAGCGAAAACGCTCGTTAAGCTCGAGGTCAACAAGATCATCGTAGCCGCGAACACCATAGGAAGCTGGAACAGCTCGGCAGGATGCGGACCGTCCAATACATTATGGCGCAGAGCCAAGTATGCGGAGAACAAGGTACCGAACAAGACGGTTTCCGCACCCAGGAACAGCCAGAAGCCCAATATCTTATTGCGGCCTTCTAATGTCGCTTTCTCCGGATCGTGCGGCAAATGTCCGTCTGCGTGGCCATGTGCGCTCATACGTGCACCCCCTTATCCTGATCTTCGGGTTCGATATGGAAACCGTGATCGTCAAACACGGATCGGAGGAGCATGCAACCAAACGTAATCGCTAATCCGATACCGGCTACGATAAGTTGATTGTACATGAACCCGAAACCGGCGATGAATAACCCGATACTCATGATTAATGGCAGTATAGACGGTGAAGGCATGTGGATGGAGCCCACCGGCTCTGCCGGGATCATCTCGGTCTTACCTTCCATTTTCTCTTTCCACCAAGCATCGTATCCGCGAACAAGCGGAGTTTGCTTGAAGTTGTACTCCGGAGGAGGAGATGGGATGCTCCATTCCAGCGTCCGGCCGTCTTCCCATGCATCGCCTGTAGCGTTGCGAGGTTTAGCCCAAGTCGTAAACACGTTGATGAGGAATACAATCGTACCGATACCCATCAGGAACGCGCCGATCGTACTGATCAAGTTCATCGTATCGAATCCCTGATACGGAAGGTAAGTTGCTACCCGCCGCGGCATGCCCAGCAGACCGAGGAAGTGCTGTACAAAGAATGTCAGGTGGAAACCGATGAAGAATGTCCAGAAGGTAAGTTTACCAAGTCCTTCGTTCAACATACGGCCGAACATCTTAGGCCACCAGTAATGCAATCCTGCAAAGATACCGAAGATCAAACCACCGACAATAACGTAATGGAAGTGAGCGACAACGAAGTAGCTGTCATGGTATTGGAAGTCCGCTGGAGCGGATGCCAACATGACCCCGGTCACGCCGCCCATTACAAAAGTCGGAATAAAGCCGATCGCGAACATGCTCGCCGTAGTAAAGCGGATCGATCCGCCCCATAACGTGAACAACCAGTTAAAGATCTTAACACCGGTAGGCACCGCGATAAGCATTGTTGCGATGGAGAACAACCCGTTCGCCACGGGGCCAAGACCGGTCGTGAACATGTGGTGAGCCCATACCATGAACCCGAGGAAAGCGATCAGGACGGTAGCGAACACCATGGAGCTGTAACCGAACAAGCGCTTGCGGGAGAAAGTGCTGACAACATCGGAGATCACTCCGAAGGCCGGCAGGATCAGAATGTAAACTTCAGGGTGACCGAACACCCAGAAGATGTGTTCCCATAAAACGGAGTTACCGCCGGTGCCTGGTTCGAAGAAGTTAGCTTGAAACAAGCGATCGAACATCAAAGCCACGAGGCCGACCGTCAGTACAGGAAACGCGAAAACGATAAGTGCAGATGTAATGAAAATAGCCCATGTGAACATCGGAAGCCGCATAAAAGACAAACCGGGTGCACGCATGTTAATAATTGTTGCCATGAAGTTAATACCGCCGAGCAGCGTCCCGATCCCCGCAATCTGAAGACCGATGACATAATAGTCGATTCCGTGTCCGGGGTTGTATGTCGGACCTGACAACGTTGCGTATGCTGTCCATCCAGCATCCGGCACCGCGCCTGCGAACCAGCTCAAGTTAAGCAATACGCCGCCGAAGAAAAATGTCCAGAAGCCCAGTGAGTTCAGGAACGGGAACGCAACGTCGCGTGCACCGATCTGAAGCGGTATAACGGCATTCATAAGAGCGAACAGCATCGGCATGGCGGCCAAGAAAATCATGGTCGTTCCATGCATGGTAAGTAATTGGTTGAAGGTTTCTTCCCCAACCACGTTCTGCATCGGCCTCGCCAATTGAATGCGAATCAGGATGGCTTCCAATCCGCCGATGAGGAAAAAGAAAAAGCCTGCGATTAAATATAGAATACCTATCTTCTTGTGGTCGACGGTCGTCAGCCAATCCATCAAGCCCTTGTAACGCTTGACTGTATGCGCGTGTGCAGCCAAGGCCGCGTACCCCCTTTTATTTCCCGCTTGATTGATAATCCAGCTTGTAATCCGCCAAATACTTGGCTATAGCTGTAAGTTCTTCTTCCGTTAATCCGTTCTCAGCAGCGTTCGGCATTTTATTGTCAGGTTTGTACTGCTGCGGATCCTTGATCCAATCGTGCAGGTTCTGTGCTGCCGGCTTGTCGCCAGGCTGCGGATCAGCTACAACATCGGAGTTGTACAGAATTCCGCCGATTGTCTGGCGATCGCCGATACCTGTCAAGTTCGGAGCACTGCCCTGATTTTCCTGGCCGATGGCATGACAGAGCAAGCATTTCGCTTCGAATGCCTTGGCGATCTCTACATCTTCGGGCATTTTGGCCGGAGCTTTCATGGCCGAAACCCAACGTTCGAACGAATCGGCGCTTACGGCTTTCGCTTTGAAATCCATGTAAGCATGGGAAGGTCCGCACAGCTCCGCGCATTTGCCGCGGAACACGCCTTCCTTCGGAAACTCCAGATACATCTTGTTGGTGGTACCCGGGTTCGTATCCATCTTGCCGCCGATCGACGGAATCCAGAAGGAGTGTTTGACATCGGCGCCGGTCATCTCGAACATGATCTTCTTGCCGGTCGGCACGATCAGCTCTTGCGCCGTTGTAATGCCCAGGTCCTTGTATTCAAACTCCCACCAATATTGATGCGCAGTGACTTTGACTTGCAGCGCTTCCTTATCTTTCGAGTAGTCCTTGGCAAGTCCGAATACGTGCTGAATGGTCGGAACGCCTAGAACCAGCAAAAGAGCGAGAGGTATAACGGTCCAGATAATTTCAAGCTTGTGGTTGCCTTCCACTTGCTTCGGGATGCTGGTATCGCCGGGACGACGGCGGAATCTGATCAGCACATAAATGCAAATGGCGAATACGACCACAACAACCAATGCCATGATGCCAATGGACAGCTTCATTAAATCAAATTGCGTCTCAGCCACCGGCCCCTGCGGGTTCAGTGTCGAGAGGTCTTCCCGTCCGCACGCGGACAGCAGCAGGGCAAATCCTGCGAGCAGCGGAAGCAGCCGCTTCGTTACGCGCCGTCGATTCATCATATCAACCCCAATTTTACGTTTTATAGAATGTCCGTTGCTATGTCAGCAAGCTCATTCTACCTCTTCGCTGATGTTGGACCCGTACAATTAACGTCCTTCACACACTCTACTAAATATAAAGATTGACCTGTCGGTTTGTCAATGTTCACAGAACAGTTCACAAATTGTTCTTAAAACTGTCATAAATGCCCGCCGTTCTAAGCATCTCGTGAGTTGAGCCCTCCCGTTAATCCACCTCTTGCGCATGGCTTTGAGCGCCCTTTTCGACACTGTTTCGACAGCATGCAGGTTTCGATGAAAGCGCCCGTTATCGGGCTTGTCCGATCCTTCTTCGTACAAGAGAATGCGCATTCATTCCCTTGTACGAAGCCGTTATTTAGTTAAAATAAGCGGGCCTTCGGCCGTCACCGCAACGGTATGCTCGAACTGCGCCGCCAAGCCTCCCTCTAATGTAAGCACGGTCCAACCGTCCTGTGAGATGATTACCTCAGGGGAACCGATTGTAATCATCGGTTCGATTGTAATGACCATCCCTTCTTCAAGGCGAACGCCTCTGCCCGGCCGTCCGACGAACGACACCTCGGGAGGTTCGTGCAAATTCCTGCCGATCCCATGTCCGCCGAATTGAGCAACAACACCATAGCTGCCGGCATGAGCCGCTTGCTGCACGGCATGCGCGATATCGCCGATTCTCTTGCCCGGCCATGCCTGCTCAATCCCTTTGGCCATGGCCTGATAGGCGGCGCTGCGCAAGCGGCTCGCTTCCGGAGAGGTTTCTCCGACCGCAAACGTCCAAGCCGTGTCCGCGAGCCACCCGTCCAGATCCACTACAAAATCCAGTGTCACGATATCTCCACGCTCCAGCGCTCGTTCGTCCGGCATACCGTGGCATACGCAGTCATTAACTGCGGCACAGATCGCGTAAGGGTAGCCGTGAAATCCTTTTTGCGCCGGCTTGGCTCCGTGCTCGTTCATAAACGTTTCCGCAAACTGATCCAGCTGGCGGGTTGTTACGCCCGCGGCCACTCTTTTCCCTAGTTCCCGCCGGAGTTGGGCCGCCAGTCGTCCTGCCTGAGCGATATATTCAATCTCTTCCTTGCTGCGGATCGGAATTTCTGCCTTACGCGCCATATGCCTACCTCCCCTTTCTTCTTATAGATATTCATCCGCACAAAAAAAAGAACCGGCAAGGCGCTCGGCGGTGTGCCGTTCAGCCTTGTCGGTTCATTTCTCCCGCGTTACGAGGCGGGGGAATTTAATTTAACCAGCTCGCGTTCAACGAGCGTCGTTAACTCATCTTCATATCCACCGGTAATCCGGTATTTGCGAATGTAATCTTTGACAAACTTGCGCGGGTCCTTCGGGCGGAAAATTCTAGTCAGTTCTTGCAAACTTTCTTGAACTTCATTGTGGCTGCGTTTGGCCATGATATTCCCTCCCAGGAGAATGGATTCCGCCCACGGCAGAGGTTACCGGAACGGAGGCGGCCATTTGCCACCCGGAGAACCTGTAACACGGTTCTTCCTGCAAGCTTGGATTGCTCCGCCGCTCATGTGCGGCAGACCTTAGCATATCCTGCTTTTTCTGATTATACCATTATACGGACGGGGGATAAAGCATTTACCTGTAATTAACATTCGACAACCGTTCTAGAAAGCCCTATGATTGGCTGTTAACCCCGTACTTCAAAGCAGTGCTCCGTACCTGATAAGCTGAAGCGGTCGCCGGCCCGCAGCTCATAGGTTTTGCCGGGCTCCAGACGTTCGCCGTTCCATAAGAACGTACCGTTGGAAGAACCGTGGTCCTCAAGAAAGAACAGGCCGGAATCCTCCGAATATCTCAGCGTACAATGTTTGCGGCTGACCTCGCCGGCCGCATAGGGGAAAACGACCGCACATTGCGCCGGATCCCGCCCAATAGATAAGCGGCGGTTCACTACGCGATAACATATCCCGGCATGTTCACCTGCGATGCCGCACAAACGGGGTTCGTCTTCTGCCGCTTGCTGGACTTCAATGGGTTCCTCTAAGATCCGTGTGATTGGAATCGTGTAATCGGCTAATGTGTGCTGTTCGGAGCTTTCGTCTGTCACCGTATCCCGGGCATTCCAATCATAGGCCGGGCCGGCTTCATAACTTTCGTTCTCTTCCGCGGACAGCAGGGCCGGATCGCCGGCGCCTCTGGTTCTGAGCGTCAATTGCAAGAAGGCAATGACAGCGCCTACCGCGACGACGATGCCTATACCAAGCGCCGCCAATAACGGCAGAGTCCCTACTTCCACTTGTGCCGAGGAGGTTGCGATCGAACCTCGGGCGGAAGCGTTCAATGGAAAAACTCCGGCTGCCATACAACAAAACGCAGCGATGCACGCCGCTTTCACGGCGGCTGCTCGGAATGGAATGCCGCGCCCTTGCGTTAAACGACCCCTCCCTTCAATCCGTCTGTGTACCCGATCCTTCAAATCCTCACCCCATTTCAACGTGCCGGCCCTTTATTGTAAACGCTTTCCTTTCTCTGCAAAAAAGAAACCCGTTTCTTCGTCTTCTTGGATACAGTATAGCTAAAATGGCGTTTGCCGACAATGAACTCCCCGTAAATTTTAAGCAAAATTAAGCTGTGCGTTTACTCTAAATTATTCCGAAACCCAAGGCTCATATTCTTATATCGGTAAAAAAGGACAGACATTTAAGGCTGCGGCCTGAATCAGGCGGCAGCCTTGCACCTCCGCCTTACAGCGTCTCCTGCTGCAAGCCGCTCATTTCCGGACGAAGCAGCCACTTGCCCTCCGCTTTCTCTGCTTCATTCGTGTATACGCTCCCGATTCTGCTCACTGTTCCTTCAGCCCGAACTTCGGTGTTCACCGCAATCAGCAGTGTCGCTTTGCCGGCCCCGTCATACGCTACTATTGTCCACTTGTCCAAACTTGATGTCATTTCCGTTGTTCTGAACAGTTCCTCGACAGCCGCTTTCGCTTCAGCCTTTTGCGGAAAATCCACCAAAGTGGCCATGTAGCTGTCCAAGTTCTCGTCATTGGCCGCTTTCAACTGGTCATTCAATACTTTCTCAATGTCTGCTTTATCCGATTCGCCGATCGTAACGCCCTGATCGAACAATGCCGGCACGTTCGTAAACTCCACACCGACGGTTTCAATATCGAAGATCTTCCATTGGCCGTCAGCATCTCTATGCAAGGTATATAATGTCTGCGCCTTATTGTCCGGGAAAAAACCTCCGCTGAGCTTGACCGTTTCGTCAATGACGCTGACTACAGCTTCTGCACCCGTGTACGATTGGATAAACTTGTCTTTGATGCTGGACTTGGTGCGCGTTTTTTTCCACTGCTCCTGTATACCGCTTACGTCCAGGGCCGTGTTCTCCGCGAACAAACCGGCCAACCCGGCATAGTCTCCGGCAGCCTCCAGAAGCAGCATTTTATCGAAAACTGCGTAAACCGCGGAAAGCTCCTCTTTACCGGGACCTTGATACGTGAGTGAAACGCTGCTTGCCGCTCCGTTCCACACGACCTTGTAACCGGCAAGCTCGGCCAGGAACCGAAGCCCGATCCATGTGCCGCCGTTCAGCTTAATCACCTGCCCTGTACTCTCGACCGCTCTGCCATTGACGAATGCCACGTCTCCGCCGACGGACATTTCCAGCCTCGTAAAATCCCCGGCAGCGCGGATGGTGTCCGTCACTTCGTCGAAATCGACCGTATAGCCCAGCCCGTTCAGCATGGAGCGGAACTCTACGTACATTTTTCCTTTGAACGTAACCGGATGATCCTCCAAAATAGCGGCCTTGCCGTCAACCACAACTTTCACCGTCTGACGTTTGCCGGCTGCCGCAGAAGTTCCTGCCAGAGATAAGGCAAGCAGAATGCTGATCAGGATGAATAAGATCCGCTTCAAGTGACGCACCATCTTCCAAATTTATGTAAGTTCCATTTCTCTTAATCTATTACATCCGGCATCCGGATTTCAATCCTGAATATTAAAAACACGCCGGAGACGTTAAGCCCTGACGTGTTTAAATTGGTTAACCCAGTAAATCCTTTATATCCTGAAGGTTCGGTTTTTCGAATACCACTTTAATTTCCTTGCCGCCCCACTCTATATCTTTAATCTTCAGCAGTTCAGGCAGCTCCTCGCCAAGCGGGATGACCAAATCCGAAAAGGCCTCCGTCGGCAGCGGTATCGCCTTCATTTGAGCGTCGACGATTGTAGCCACCACGTTCGGATTCTCCCACTGTAACCGGTACGTCAGCTGTAATGCGGCCTGGATCTGGTCTTTCCACAGCACGTTCAAGTCCGAAGTCAGAAGGTTGCCGTCGACGGAAAATTTGGCTCCGATCACTTTCACGTCCTGTTGCACCTGCGGATTTCTGGACAGTGACGCTTTAAGAAGATTGTTGACATCCTCCTCGTTAAGGATCATGGCAACGGACATGCGGCTCACCATATCGACTGCCCTTTTGTCTATGGGAACTCTATTATAAGATAAATCCAGCTGTTGATCGGGCTTGATGTAATATAAGCCGCCTATTGCGGCAATACAGCCCAGTATAAGGAGCACGAACAATGTGATGAAAAATTTACGCAAGAGAATCCCCCTTCTCTAAGGTATAATCATGAGTATACACGAAAGGATGAGCAGCAGTGTCCAATCCACAATCCGGGTTTACCGTGCCTTTATCCGACATCGTCAACGCAGACCATGTACTGCAAGATGTTATCATCCCTACTCCGCTTCAGCATAATCGCAGTTTATCCGCTAAATTCGGATGCAATGTGTATTTGAAAAGAGAAGATCTGCAGGTCGTCCGCTCCTTCAAAATACGCGGAGCCTACAATCTCGTCAGTTCGCTGTCCGAGGAAGAGCGGAGCCGCGGAGTGATCTGCGCCAGTGCCGGCAATCACGCCCAGGGCGTGGCGTATTCCTGCCAGAAGCTCGGCATTCCCGGAATTATCTATATGCCGGCCACGGCACCCCGCCAAAAAATTAACCAAGTCAAGCTGTTCGGCGGTAACAACGTTGAAGTCCGTCTGATCGGCGATACGTTCGACGACGCTTACGCCGAAGCCATCCGGTTTAGCCGCCAGGAAGGCTTGCCTTTCGTTCATCCGTTCGACGATCCCCACATTATTGCGGGCAATGGGACACTGGGCAAGGAGATTATGCAGAACGCCGCAGCTCCGATAGATCTTATCATTGTCAGCGTCGGGGGAGGCGGATTGGCGGCAGGCCTGTCGAGTTATGTGAAGGCGGTCAGCCCTTCCACTTTCATTCTTGGAGTAGAGCCGGAAGGCGCCCCCTCTATGTATTGTTCACTCCAAGAGAACACAGTAGTTACGCTCGACGAGATGGACAAATTCGTGGACGGCGCAGCCGTCAAACGGGTCGGCGAGCTGACGTTCGATCTGTGCCGCAGGCTGCTGGACCAGGTTATGCTGGTTCCGGAAGGCCGGATTTGCACTACCATACTCGAGTTGTATAACGAGCATGCGATTGTCGCCGAGCCTGCCGGAGCGTTGCCTGTGGCAGCGCTATCCACGCTGGATCCGGAGTTTCTGCGCGGCAAGAATGTCGTCTGCATCATCAGCGGAGGAAACAATGACATCGACCGGATGCAGGAGATCAAGGAGCGCTCGCTGATCTATGAAGGACTGAAGCATTATTTTATGATCAACTTTCCGCAGCGTGCCGGTGCCCTCAGAGAATTTATCGACGATGTTCTGGGTCCGAACGATGATATCGTCCAGTTTGAATATACGAAAAAACATAACAAAGAGAACGGTCCGGCGCTTGTGGGCATCGAGCTTAAAATCCGGGAGGATTACGATTCTCTCATTGCCAGAATGCAGGCCAAAGGCTTTCAATTTCATGAGCTGAACAAAGACCCTCTGTTGTTTAACCTGCTGATCTGATTTTGACGCAGAGTGTGTAACTGCGCAAGCTTGCCGGATGATCAGTGAGGCACGCCTTCTCCTTGGATATTGCTCCCCGATTGCATATAATGGAAGTGGTTCCGCATCTGAGTTTCGCATCAGGAACTTTCCAAAGGAGAGCCCACGTGAAAACTGCTTCCATGAAATCTTTTTTTCAGTCGGACATGCTGTTATATATCGTCATTTTATTTCTGGTTGATTTCGTGCGCGGCGCAGCTTTGGTCAGCTTTCTGCCGATCTATGGGCAAAAGGCGCTGGGTTTGGATTTAGACGTCATCGGCGCGGCAATTACCGCGCATTATGTGACCGATACGGGGCTCAAGCTGGCCATCGGCTATTTGCTGGACCGCTTGTCGATCAGAAGAATCGTAAATATCGGCCTGCTCTGTTCGCTTGTCGGGATGGCCTTGATGCAGTTTGCCAATGTTCCATGGCTGTTTATTACTGCAGCCGCCATTTACGGAGCGGGCATCTCGCCGATCTGGATCGTGTGTCTCACCAGAGTGCAGGAGGAGCGCCGGGGCGCGCAGATGGGGTTCTTGTACTCGATCTGGCTGATCGGACTTGGACTCGGACCCGTGGTGACCAATGTGTTGTTGGACGTCAATATGAATCTGACCTATTGGCTTATGGTCGGCGTCTCTGCCGCCGCTTGGATGCTGTCCTTCATGATCGCCGGCGGCAAGACCGTACATCTGGAAGTTGTTCCATTCCGTAAGCAGCTCTCGATCCTTGGCTCTCGGCTGCGGGAAATGCGCTTATTGCTGCCGGGTATGGTGCTTCAGACGCTGGGAGCCGGAATGCTCCTGCCCATTTTGCCAAGCTTTGCAACGAACGCTCTCGGAATGACTCATTCGCATTATTCCGTTCTGCTGATTATTGGCGGAGGCTGCACGGTGCTCGGGTTAATTCCGATGGGCCGGCTTTCGGATTCATTCGGCAAAAAGTGGTTTCTTGTCATCGGTTTTCTCATCTTCGGCATCGTTCTGTTCGCGCTTACCTATCAGCCGCCGCTTGCGGTAGCGTATTTCTGGGCGTTCGTGCTCGGACTTTCGTATGCTGCGGTATTGCCTGCATGGAATGCCTTGTTAGCGGCTTATGTGCCGCCCGGGCAGCAGGGGCTCGGCTGGGGTGTGTTCTCGACGGTCGAAGGAATCGGCGGTATGATCGGACCTTATATAGGCGGTCTTTTGGCGACGCGATACAGCGAATCTTCCGTAGTCGGGCTGGCCGGAATTATGTTCTTTACGATCAGCCTGTTCTATGTGTTGTTCCCGTTCCGCATATTCCGGGGCGAGAGCCCAGCTCCAGGCGGGATGAAGCAGAAATGATTGGAGCTTGAATTCATGTTCAAATGGTTGTTTTTTTCGGCGCTGTCCGAGCAATGGCAGGATTGGTCGTCGTTCTTTAAAAGTTTGTCCCTCGAAGATATAAAGGAACTGCTCACACGCTACTCAGACCTCGGACCTCTGCCGGGGATACTGCTGCCGTTATTGGAGGCCTTTCTGCCGATCCTTCCTTTGGTCGTATTCGTTGTCGCCAACGCATCCGCTTACGGAATGTGGGCGGGTTTCTTCTATTCCTGGATCGGCGTATGTCTCGGCTCCTTTCTCGTGTTTCTATTGGCGAGGCGGCTGGGTTACCGTTACGGGGATCGGATCCGGCGGCGGTTTCCGAAAATGGAAAAGTTTTTTGACTGGGTGGAGAGAAAGGGCTTTACACCGATATTCTTGTTGGCTTGCTTTCCTTTCTCGCCGTCCGTAATCGTGAACATTGCATCCGGCTTGTCCAATGTCCCGCTGCATACCTTCCTGACCGCCATATTATTGGGAAAAGGGGTCATGATCTTTACGCTTTCTTTCCTCGGCCACGATATTCCGGCATTGATCGAGCAGCCTTGGCGCATAGTGCTGGCTGTTGGGATCCTCTTGCTTCTCTGGTTCGGAGGACGCAAGCTGGAGGCGCGTTTCAGCTAGGAATAAAGGCTTTCACCGGGTGGAAACCTATGCCATTATGGCGAAGGTGAGGTTTGCGGCGGTATGAGCGAAGATAACCGAGGCATTGAGCCTTATACCGATGTGGATATTGAAATACAGGGATACGGAAGTCAGTCGGAGCCGGCGCCTGAGCTCGAAGGCCGGAATGACGTGCCCGCCGATCCCTATCTCGGCCGATCGCAATGGGCGATCAAGGAGTATACCGTAGACGGCAGCTCGGAGGAATGACTTCTGTGGAAAAGACCAATCGCATTTCTCGGCGATTGGTCTTTTTCGTCCTGGGCAAATGTTGCTAAGCGCCTTGCTCTGCGCGGTCTCCGCTTTCTTCCCGCTCCAGCCATTTCTGCATTAACTTGTCCAGACGCCTCAGACTCTCGTCATAGTTGTATACCGCCGACGTGATGACGAGCAGACGCGCCCGCGCCGTGGAATCGTCCTCCGTGCGATCCAAGATTAACTCCGACAACAGCATGGAAGCTTCCAGGGGCGGCGCGGCCGCGGTCGCACCGGGTTTCATCTTGTCTCCCCACTTCCAGAGGAGCAGCTCGTGGTATCCGCACAGCGATTCGATTTGCCTGTCAATCAGCCGGTTCCATGCTTCCGCAGACGAGACGGCAAAATAGTGCTCCTCCACCGCCTCGATCAGCCCTACTCCCCGGTCGAGCGCGGACAGCATGCCCTTATAAACAACAAGCAGCCGTATTCGCCGGGTTCTGGCATTCCGCCTCCATACCCGTTCTTCAGCGAACAAATCATAAAATTCATCGATCTGGCGCAGCATTCCCTTAAGCCGTTTCTCTTCATCCCGGAACACGTTTTCTTTCAGTTCATTGGACACGGCCGTCCGCAGTAAACGGGAGAGCAGCTCCTGCGCTTCTTGAATGTGCTTGACAAACCGCTGCCGATGCTTCGGCGGAGCGATGAGCACGTTGACGACAAATGCGGATACCATCCCCGTCAGAATTCCACCGAGCCGGTCTGCAGCGACAAGCCAGCCTTGTCCCTGCGTCTCCATAATCACGACGACCGTTACAAGCGTCAATCCGATCGTTTCTTCCGCTTTCAGCCGGATGCACAGCATGATGACGCCGATGCAAACAAGACCGACCGCCAGCGGTGATTTGCCGATGAAAGTGACCGCCGCAATTGCGACCGCAGCGCCGAGCAGGTTGCTCTGAACCTGCTCCAGCACCTGTTTCCAGGAGCGGTATATGGAAGGCTGGATGGTGAAAATAGCGGCTATTGCAGCGATCAGCGGCGCGTCCAAGCCGATTAGAACCCCGACCCATAGCGACACGGCAACCGCAAGGCCGGTTTTGATTACCCTTGCTCCGATCGTCATGGCCCGGTGCCGCCTTCCGCTATCCGTTTATGCCGCCGCTCTTCTTGGACGAGGAGTACCTCTGTCTGAGCCAGCTCCTGCCCATTCACAATAAGCGCAAGCCGGTGAGCACCGGGGTAGTGCCGGCGGGTGGACAGATCGGCAAAAGAAAACCGCCGCCCGCCCGTCAGCAGCTTACCCCCGGGCACTTCCTTTTCGCTTAGCTTGAACAGCTTACGATAATAGCGGCCCGCCTGGCGGGGAAACGAAACAGCCAGTTCAATGCGCAGCTTCATAGGCTGCCCCTCAGGTACGCGCAGCGCATAACGAAACTCGACCGATTCACCCATCGGAATTTGATCCGGAGTTATCGTCCACTGTTCTACGCGGATGTCCGGTTGAGCAGTGAGGCCGAACAACTCCATGGCTTTAGTGTTGGCCGCCCGAATAAGACCGCGGCAAGCATGCCTGATTACCCAGTCCGTCCGCTCGTTTGAGCCTTTCCACTCCCGGGCTGTCGCAAGAACCAGCTCAGGATGATCTTTGGAAATATCATTCAGATTGTTGGCAACGCTGCGACGGACGTATTCGGATGGGTCCGCCTTCAATTGCTGCAGGATAGGCAGAATCGGAGCCGGATCCTTCTTCAGAGCAGGAAGCGCATCCGCCCAAGGCAGTCTGGGCCGACATCCTTCACTGGCAAGCCGGCGGACATGTTCGTCCGGATGAGAAGTCCACTCCAGCATTTGCGCCATCATTCGTTCTTGATTCCGCTTAAGGAACGGCCTTACCGCAAACTCCGCCGTGGACATACGGGTAAACCTCTCCAGCGCCCGCATGGAAAGCTCCCAATGGTCTAAACCGTACACTTCTATGTAATCAAGGAAAAACACATAAGGAAATCCATAACAATCTTCTGCTATGCCATCCAGGATGTTGACAGCTTGCTCGAAATCGGCCGGCAGCGTGTGGCCGAGGCTCGTCGTAACTCTGCGTATTCGGCCTTTCAGCTCGAGCTGCTCCCAGCCTTGACCGAGCACTGCCGAAACAAAACCTTCAATATCGAACAGCGGGTATTCTTGCTTCACCTTAACGGCGAATTCTCTCAAAAACGTTTCATGATACATGTCTTTCCGCGCCTCAGCCACAATGCTGCCTCCTGCCGCTGCCCATTTCTACTTTCGCTTATTATAACATGTCCGAACGCCGCTCTTCTTGTCGGTCTGCATCCCTCACTTGAGCCGCTCCTGAGGCAAGGGAGCGCAAAGTGGCGGTGAAAGCAGACAAAAAGGCAGACAGGAAGCAGGTCATCGCGGCAGTTTCCAACCCTTCTTCGATCGACTGCAGCAGCCGTTCCATCCCTTGGTCCAAGCTTCGCACGTCGATGGTGTCCATACCTGCCGCGCAGGCCGACAACAGTAAAGCGGCAATAAAGAATGTCCGAGCGGCTTTGCCGATGTCGAGAAGCCGCCAAATTCCCCACGCTGCCGCCAAACCGCACAGCGTGTAAATCGGAATGATCCAATCCCCCGCTTCCATCCATGGGAGAAGCCTGATTCCGGTCGGCTTCAGCAGCCGATCGCGAATTCGCTCATGCAGCGCAAAACGTTCATCCAAAGCAAGTGCAATGAAACCGCCCGCAACCGCTGTCCAGCCCCATATGACACGCCGGCAATTCCCGGTCAGAACCCGCACAAACGCCATCAGTGCGGCTATAAATGAAATGAGGACCAGCAGCACCGTCTCAAACCATGCAAGGGGAGCGGTTTCCGAAGCAACATAACGCCAATATTGCGGCCATCCGGCCGCCACCATTGCGATGCCGAACACCGCCGTCCCTGCCCATACCGCAAAAAGCAGCAGGCGCTCCGCCTGCCGGCCACTCTCTTGTCCCATTCATGAATCCTCCTCTGAAACCCTCGTGCTTCTATGCCGGCAGCATCTTAGGGCTTATCAGATTTTGCGGCTTTTCCGAAGCAAATGCGATCAAGTTATCAATCCAAGTGTCATAGCCTCGCCGGATAACCTCTTGCGAATACCAGGCCGTATGGCCGGTCTGCAAAATACGCCCTTCGGCAATCTGACGCATTGCGCGCTCGTCACGCTCCCCCAGAGGGAAAAAGTCATCGACCGCATAGCCTTTAAGCGTGCCGGCGTCAATGGCGTCCACGACAGCAGCCGGGTCTACCAGAGCGCAGCGGGATACGTTAATCAGCGTCGCTCCCGGCTTCATTACGGCGAGCTGCTCACGCCCGATTACCGGTTCTCCCTGCCATTTCGCGGGCAAATGCAAACTGACAACATCGCTGGACGACAGAAGCTCCGCCATATCCACCGATGGAATCCCTTCTATGCTGCGGTTCACGTCACAGCCAAGCACGCGCATGCCGAACACGCGGGCCAATTCCGCCACCCGGCTGCCGATCCGGCCGAGACCGATCAGCCCGATCGTACGGCCGCGTAATTCCCAACCGAGAACCGAGGTCCCGGACGGTACGCGCCCGCGTACTCTGTCTTGGCTTAAATGAATTCTGCGCGCCATCGTCAATAGAAGACCGATCGTGTGCTCGGCCACCGACTCCATGGAGTAATCGGGCAAATGGCTGAGAGCTATTCCTTTACGATCCAGATATTCCGTGTCGATATAATCGACTCCGGTGGCGAATACCGCGATGCCCCGAAGCCGAGGCAGCCGATCGATCCAGCTTCCGTCAATGATCGGTACGGAACGCGGCGTAAGTCCCGCGTAATCCGCGCCTGCCAGCCTTGCTGCCAATTCATCCGATGTCAGAGCCTCCAAAGCACAGCTGTAGCTGACAGCGGCCACCGACTCCAATCGCTTCGCCTGATCTTCAGTGAAAGTTTCCCGTCCTTTAGCCGTAATAATAGCAATCCGCTTAGTAGATTTGGTCATATGAAACCCTCCCGCGCAAATTCGGATCTTTTGTTCCAATGACGTAAATTTTTCTTGAAAGGTTTCAAGATTTCAGCATAATGAGATTAATATGCAGTCATCAGGGAGGGCTGAACCGGGTGGTTCTATTCGTCGTTAACGAAGGTTCCGGTAATGGCCGCGGCGCGAAGGTTTGGAAAAAGGTCGAGGCGGAATTGCTCAGGCGGGACACGAAATACATGAAAATCGCATTCGACACGCAAAACGAGGCGGTTGAAGCGGCTGCCGCAATATTGAAGCGAGGAAACGTGAAGGCAGTTGTTGCGGTTGGCGGCGACGGATCGGTACACAGCCTGCTGCCGCTGCTCGCGGGCACCGGAATTCCTTGCGGCGTCATTCCTTGCGGATCAGGCAACGATACCGCCCGGTCTTTCGGCATTCCCCGGGATCCGATCAAAGCGCTGGACATCGTCCTCGCAGGACGGACACGTCTGGCGGATGTGGTGGACACAAGCTTCGGCTGCAACGAGCATGAGCTGACTCTAACAGCGGTAGCCGTCGGGTTGGATGCGGCAGTGGCGGCCGATGTGAACGGTTCGAAGTACAAGCAGTGGTGCAACCGTCTGGGCATCGGATCTTTGGCCTATATCATCGGATTATTTCGAGCTCTCGCCGCTTTTGCGCCGAAGCCGATTACCGTGACGGTCGACGGCACACCGCATCAATTTCAGCGGAGCTGGCTCGCGGCTGTTGCCAATGTTCCAAGCTACGGGGGCGGCTTAAAGATTTGTCCGGACGCCCGGGCTGACGATGGGAAGCTCCACGCGTGCATCGTGCACGGCTGCAGCATGTGGCGGTTGCTGATGGTGTTCCCGACGCTGCTGAGCGGCTCGCATGTGAATTTACCTTATGTAACTCTGCTGTCAGGGGAGCAGATCCGGATTGAAACCCCGAACGTCTGGCTTGCTTACGGTGACGGCGAGCCTGTTGGACGGACGCCGGTCAGCGCAGCGGTCCGTTCCCGTCAGCTTGTCATTTTGGCATTGGGTTCCGGATAACGGAAAGGCAGCATGATTTCGAATAAAGTGCCGTTGCCGAGTTTGCTGTTGACGACGATCTTGCCCTGGTGATTATCGATAATTTTGTAGCTGACCATCAGACCGAGCCCTGTACCCTTCTCTTTGGTCGTGTAGAACGGCTGCCCCATTTTGGCCAATTGATCGTCACCGATGCCCGGACCTTCGTCGTGAATGCGCACATAGACGGCATCCTGTTCCCGGAACAGCCTGATGCGGATGGCACCTCCGTCAATCATAGCTTCGATGGCATTCTTTATGATGTTGATGAACACCTGCTTCACCTGATTCTCAACACCGTAAATCCACAGAGGATCCGTACCGTACTCTGCCTCAATCGCGATGTTGTGCAGAATCGCCTGGGTTTCGAGCAGGGTAACCGTGTCCCTCATCATGACGCGCACGTCCTGATAATTAAGCTCATACACCTGAGGCTTCGAGAGCATCAGCAGCTCGCTCACAATACCTTCTATACGATCGAGTTCGGAGTTCATAATATCGAAATAAGCCTCGTTGTTATTTTGTTTCCCTCTGGCGATCAGATGCAAAAAGCCTTTCAGCGATGTCAGCGGATTGCGGATTTCATGAGCGATACCCGCAGCCAGCTGTCCCGCCACATATAATTTCTCGGAGTTGACGATGAGCTCTTCGTTCTTTTTCCGTTCCGAAATATCTCGAATGATGACTTGTACGGCCGGCTTATTATCCACCGTCGTATTCGTCTCCACAACTTCCGTATGCAGCAGCTTGCCTTTAAGGGTGAACCATTGCTGTTCGAGCGGCTTCCTGCCCCCTGTGAAAACTAAATTTTTCAGCCGCTCCCGCACTGTGGTATGGTCCGTGCCAGGCAACAAGGAATAGATCGATTTACCCAGCAGATCGTTCGGGTGTTCCGCCTCAAACATCCGGAGACCCGCCGCATTCACATAACCCCAATGATCGCCTTTTAGAATCGCAATCGTATCCAGTGAATTTTCTACAAGCAGGCGGTACCGCTCGTCCATCTGGTCGAGGCGTTTGTCTATGTACCAGATCACCATGGTGGATACCAGAATGAGCAGCGCTCCGACGCCGACAATGATGGCAAGCTGATTGATATCCTGAATAAGCCTCTGTGACGAATATAACGGGAAATATTCAATTTCAAGCGCCTTGGCGCCGATGAGCTGTACAAGCATAACCGAGACGCCGAGTGTAACACTGGCCAGCCCTCTTTTGCCCCTGTCGTTCTCCGATAGAAAAAAGGAGATATATGTCCCCGTAACAAGAACGGCAAGCGATAGTGTGAAATAGGTCGGATGAATGCTCAGCTCTTGAATAGGTTGTCCCAGCATGCTGAAGTAACTCATGAGCGCAATGCCGAACGCAAGGATGAGACTGCCGAACAGCAGCCGATATTTCAGAACCCCATGGAAAGTCATCATAATAAACGACATAAGCGAAAAGAAAATGATGAAAAAGAGTCCCACGGCCATCATCCATGTAAACATGAACGGCTGGTTAAGCGCGATTACTGTAACGAAGTGTTTCGCCCACAAACCGACGCCGAATACGAACGTCCCGCCTGCCAGCCAAAACTGGCGAAACCGTCCGCTCGTTCTTTTGAGATTGCCGATAAAGTTGAACATGATATGGCTTGCCAGTATGCTGATTAGCAGGGCCATCAACAAGAAGATTGCCGGCCAGATCGCTCCGGTACCGTTCATGATTTTCCCCCGGAATTGACTGACTTCTTTCACTTTTGTGTAATAAGATTCGACGGTTATAAACAAATTCCTTTCTAATAATTGCATTTAATTGGAGGCTATTGAACGAATGCAGGAGTTATTCGACATCTATGATGAAAGAGGCAATTGGCTGGGAACGGCGGATCGCAATAAAGTGCATGAACAAGGCTTGTGGCATCACACGATCCATTGCTGGCTTGCGCGCCCAGGGCGGAATGGAGAAGCACGCATTCTGTTTCAAAAAAGATCGGATGACAAAGATACTAACCCGGGAAGTCTCGATATTACCGCAGCCGGACATCTGTCCGCAGGGGAAACGCCTGAAGCCGCGGTCCGTGAATTGGAAGAGGAATTGGGCATACGGGTTTCATTCGATGAGCTCGTCCCGTTCGGAATCATCCGGGAAGAGGCTTCCGGTCAGGCAGGTGGCAAACGGTACATCGATCGCGAGGTCAGTCATGTATTTTGCTGCGTCACTTCACTGGGTTTGGAGGATTTTCGTCTGCAAGAGGAGGAAGTCGCCGGGCTGTATGAGGCGGATGCGGACGAGCTGATTGCGTTGATGGAAGGCAGGATCAGTTCGCTGAACGCGGCAGGCGTAGAAATACACGACGGCCGGCTGAGCCGCTCCGAATTGGCCGTTACTGTCCGCTCCTTCGTGTCCAGAGATTACGGGTATTACATGGCGGTTTGCCGTTTTTTACGCGATCTCGTACAAAGAGCCCGTCAATGACGAGGCTCTTCTTCATGTGGTCGATGAAATTTACTCCTGTAAAATAGCTTGCACCCGAGCCCATTGCTCCGGCTCAAGGCGGACTCCCGATCCCTTGACGTTCTCTTCCACTTGTTCCGGACGGCTCGCCCCGATAATTGCGCTCGATACGTTCGGATAACGCAAAATCCATGCCAGCGCCAACTGGGACATCGTCAAACCGTAATCGGTTGCCAGCGTTTGCAGCTTTCTTGCCTTGGCCAGAAACTCTTCTTTAAGCCACGACTGCACCGCTTGATTTCCGTCTTTGTCGGATGCCCGGCTGGCCGGCGGAATATCGGAA
Organism: Cohnella kolymensis; assembly: GCF_000829465.1. Taxonomy (GTDB): domain Bacteria; phylum Bacillota; class Bacilli; order Paenibacillales; family Paenibacillaceae; genus Cohnella; species Cohnella kolymensis. The sequence goes on from NZ_JXAL01000001.1 coordinate 535,891, forward strand.
ACATATTGATATTTGCCCGAGAGAACGCCTTGGGCGAGCGGAGAATAGACGACTTGGCCGATGCCGCTGCGTTCGCACAGCGGGAAAACCTCCGGCTCGATCTGCGGAGCGAACATGTTGTACAGAGGCTGATTCGCTGCAATCGGATGAAGCCCGTATTTGTCCACGACCGAGACTGCTTGCGCAATCTGCGCTGCAGACATGTTGCTGATACCGGTATACAGTACTTTTCCCTGCCGCACCAAATCGTCCATAGCCCGCAATGTTTCATCCATCGAGGTGTCCGGATCCGGGTAATGAGCGTAATACAAATCGATGTAATCCATCCCGAGCCGTCTCAGGCTGGCATCGCATTGTTCCATAATGTGTTTGCGCGACAAACCCTGATCATTGGGGAGTTCACCCATCGGACCGCGCACTTTGGTCGCCAATACATAAGATGAGCGGGGATACTTGGCCAGAGCTTCACCGACAACCTGCTCGGCTTCCCCCTGGCGATAAACGTTGGCGGTGTCAAAAAAATTGACTCCCAGCTCGTACGCCCGATGCAATGTTGAAACCGCTTGGCCATTTTCCACATAGCCCCCATAAGTGAGCCAGCTGCCTAAGCTGATTTCGCTAACCTTCAAACCGGTATTTCCCAATTTCCTGTACTCCATCCAGCTTCCCTCCCTTTCCGAATAACCTTACCCATTTACGTGACACATCAGACCAAAAGAACGAGAACTTTCAAAGATGAACACAATGAACTATTGAATAAATTTAAATTACACACAGAAACCTATGCTTTTCCACAATCAACCTGTGGATAACTTTGCGGCATTAACTATTTGCATAATTAAAAATCATTTTACGAACGATAGGTAAATGACGGATACTGCAAAGGAGTTGGTTATAGTGGCGGAAAATAACAACTTTGAGCCTCCGGCCGGACAAACGGCAAGAGTCGTTGCGGACGTGCCTGGGGATGAAGCGATGCGTTCCAACCTGCAGCAGCAAATAGAGAATGACGGCCACCCTGGGTCTTGCGGCATCAATAATTCCCGTAACAACGCCGATGAGCCGACAATTGCTCCGGGATTGGATACGGATGACCGGCTTCGCAAGCCTGCATCCACACAAGACAGGCAGCAAGGCGATACCACAGAAGTAACGAACGCGTATTTTGACCGGACGCCTGAGGATTGAGACATATAGCCTTAAAAAAACGCGACCCCTCCAGGGATCGCGTTTTTTCGTTGTAAGCCCCGTCCGACGGCCGAACGAAGCGTTGATGAATCGTTGATGGTGCCGCCGAGAGGACTTGAACCCCCAACCTACTGATTACAAGTCAGTTGCTCTACCAGTTGAGCTACAGCGGCACGCCGGAATATGTATGGTGCTGATGAAGGGATCTGAACCCCCGACCCGCGCGTTACGAATGCGTCGAGGGATAGTATAACAGGGTTTTGCAAGCATCGTCAATGGATCGGCCTGCCAATTTTAGGCCGTGTCCATACCTGTCCGTTACGCATTCCATCCATGTTGAATCTCCTGTAATACCGAGGAGGTGATTAAAATGAGCCTTGAGCGTAATCCTGATATTGTGACGATTAGATTTGTAGACGATAGAATTACCGGATTCTCTATAATAGGGAGCGGTGCTCCTTGTGAGAGATTCTTGGAAGTCGGGGCGCGTGTGGGCCCCGCCTTACGATGTCTGTTAAGAAACGAATTTCGAATTATCACTTTGCGAAGTAATGTAGTGGTTTTGAGACGTTCTTCTTCATCTGATAAGCGTACATGAATCGTAAACGACCTGCATTGCGGCCAACAAAAAAAGCGCGACCCCCGAAATCTCGGAGATCGCGCCGTTGTTGGCTTTTTTATGGTGCTGATGAAGGGATTCGAACCCCCGACCTACGCATTACGAATGCGTTGCTCTACCAGCTGAGCTACATCAGCAAATACCTTATAAGAATAGAGATTTTCACGTGAAAAGTCAAGGCTGCGGAAGCTGGTTTTTTTGTCTGTTTTGCGGGTAAAAGGAGTGAAACAAAGAGGAGGGCTCCTGAAATGTTCCATTCGATCGTTGTGGCTTATGATGGATCTGACTGTTCCAAGAAAGCGGCTGCTGCCGCGCGGGAACTCGCCATTCGTTTTCGGTCTAATCTGGAAGCGGTTCATGTCATTGAGCTGCCGAAACCGGTCGTAACCGTTGAAGTCGTCATTCCCGCTTCAGCGAGCACCGAACAGAGCATCCGGCGCGAAGCGCTGATGAAGCTTGAAGAAGCCCGCGATCTGCTTGAAGCAGGCAATCATCCGCTGACCACATTATTGGAAGGGCTGCCCGGTCCATCAATCGTGGAACATGCCAATCGACTGAAATCCGATCTGATCGTTGTCGGACATAGGGGCCTGAACCGCTTGGAGCAGCTCATGGTAGGAAGCGTCAGCCAGCATGTCATTCGTCATGCCCGCTGCCCCGTCCTCGTGATTAAAGATTAAGCTTACGGGATCGCGAGCACCCTGGTTGCTCTCATCTCCTACCTCCGGTATACTGAATATATAGGAACAAATGTTCTTGTTAATTTTCAGGGAGGTCATGATGAATCATACCCGATATGAACCGCTCCGACCGAAGACCGTATTGAATCCGGTACGCTCTCCGTCCATGCCCTTTGACTGGTCCATTAATCCGTACAGAGGGTGCCAGCACGGCTGCAGCTTTTGTTATGCCCGCAGCACACATTCCTATGTTGGAGAGACGGCAGACGACGCGTTCCAGAAACATATATATTGGAAAGAAGATGCACCGGAGGTTCTTCGCGATCAACTGAAACGAATGAAGGGCCGGCTTCCGCGGCATGTCACGATAGGCACAGCGACAGATCCTTACCAACAATTAGAGGGCAAAGAGAAGCTTACCCGCGGATGTTTGGAAGTTCTGAATGAATTCAACATTCCGGTCGGTGTGACAACCCGCTCCCCTCTTATCCTGCGCGATCTGGATCTGCTGCAAAGCAACCCCGCATCCTTCGTAAATTTCAGCTGCCACACGATGGATTCCCGAATATGGCGGGAGTTCGAACCGTCTACTCCATCCCCGCGGCGGCGAATGGACACCTTGCGCAAGCTGAACGAGGCAGGGGTATCTGCCGGGGTTTTTATCGCTCCGATTTTACCTTATTTAACAGACAGTCCCGAGTCTACGGAAAGCGTGATTGCCGAGTGTAGAGAAGCAAACGCCCAATTCGTCATGTTTTCTCCTTTGAGGCTGTCCACACCTGAAGTCAAGTCGTGGTTTTTCTCTGTTCTTGAGCGGAATTACCCGGAATTGACCGAGGCGTACGGACGTCTGTACTGGCGTTCCTCCTCCGCTCCGGAGTCCTACCGCAAACCGTTAAAGTCCCAAATCGTCAAACAGCTGGCTGACTACGGCCTCTCGGCAAAAGATATTCAGCCGGACACCAAGCCGTCCCGGTATAATCAGCAGCAACCGGCCGCCGAATCTTGTGCCCCGGTTCAGCTGACACTCTTTTAACCGTATATAAAAAACCCCGTTAATGGGGTTAATATTTTAGCTCATTGACAATTCAGCCGGAAGGGTCAGCGTAAAGCAGCTGCCCTTCCCTTTCTCGCTTTGCAGCTCCAGCTTTCCTCCAAGAAGTTCCGCCAATTGACGGCTGATCGCCAGACCCAGACCTGAACCGCCGTATTTGCGGCTGATTGAACCGTCTTCCTGACGGAACGCCTCAAATATTAGTTCTTGCTGCGCCGGATCGATTCCGACACCGGTGTCGACAACTCGAAACACCGCCTCCGCTTTTCCTTCGTCAACTGTTTTGGTGAATATTTTCAATTCAATTTTGCCGGTTTCCGTGAACTTAAAAGCATTGCCAAGCAAATTGCGGAGAATCTGATTTAACCGCATCGGATCCGACAGAATCCACTGTGACCGCTCTCCGATCAATTCAGTATCGAAAGCAAGCGACTTGCTTGAGGCTAGAGGTTGGAACTGCTCCTCCATCAATCGCAGTACCTCTTCAAGAGAAACAGGCTCTGACACAATATCCAGCTTACCGGCCTCTACCTTGGACAGATCCAATATGTCATTTACCAAGCCGAGAAGGTCGCCTCCCGACTGATGTATCATTTTCGCGTACCGAATCCGTCTTCATTAGTCGTACCCTCTTCGCTCTGCATTTGGGAGAGGATCAGCACGCTGTTTAGCGGGGTTTTCAGTTCATGCGACATATTCGCCAGAAATTCAGACTTATAACGGGATACCATCTCGAGCTGCTCGGCTTTCTGCTCCAGCTCGGTCTTCGCTTGTTGAAGATCGTGACTGCGGATTCTGAGCAAACGGTTCGCTCGGTTGAGCTCTTCCATCCGTTTTTGGTTCATCTCGAAATCTCGAACCATGACGAGGAAAACAAAGCTTAATATGACACCTGCCGGAAATGTAATTGGGGCGATTTCAGAGAGATACGTTGCAGTGGGTATGGCGCCAAGCACAGAGATATGGAGCGTATAGAATCCATTTATGATTAGAATAGCGATGCTTGCTTTCTTAGCGTAAGAAAGATGTGGCCTCCGGTTAAACCAAACAGAAAGCGCAGCTGCAACAAGCCCCAGCAAGGTTAAGTTCAGCAGTGCAGCCCAAGCGTTCGGCGTTGTACCCAAAGTCAGCCTGAGGAGACCGATGCTGAGCGCGATAATGAACAACGGCACGGGTCGGGATAATACCAGCACTGCGAATATAAGCGGAACGATACGCAAGTCGAACCTCGAAGATTGACCGATTTCTATGCTGAAAATCATCGTCAGCCAGCCTGCGAGAATGAATATAATGACGGCAAAACCATATCTCGACGATTTGGATAAATGCGGCGATAGAAGCTTGTACACCAAATTGATCAAATAAGCGAAAGTGATCAGGATACAGATATTAATCAGAAAGACCTTGAGAATCTCCATAACATCTCTCCCTGGGAGGAAAGCATATTGTGCGTTTGCAAATATATTCACAATTGTAACACAAATGAATATGGGTACCGCAGGTCCAAGGACATAGGCTTATAGAGATAGACTAAGCATAATTAGTAGGTCTGCTTTCACCGGCGAATGAAAATAAGGGAGACCCCTTATATCGGGTCTCCCTTCCGGTAATCCTTTGTGTTACCATTTGCCTGCATCAATGTCTCCGGGTTTAAGTCCCGCCCATATATTCGGCACTTCAACCGAATCCGGGTCGTTAAATACGAGAAACCCGGTCGGCAAATATCGTTCGCCATGTGTTGAGGCAGGCCTGTTGACGACTTCGCCGCCTTCCGTGACAAGCACCGTGGAAGAGCCTCCGTCCAGGTTGGCGGCGATGACCGCGCCATGCGCAAGAAGAACTTCTTGCGCGTCGTACAAGGTGGCCCCGAGACTATAACCCGGCTGCCGCCCGTCTATAAGCAGGAACATGATCGCTCCGTCCTCACGCTGAGCCATGACGGAACGCGGAGCCACTCCCCAGCCTTGTTCACGGTTGGCAATCAACCCTTTGCCGTTGACGATAATGCGTGGAGAAAAGCTGACCGCTTCCGATATGCCTAGATCCATCAGCTCCTGAATGGAGTATTTGCCGGCGATCATTTTGCCCTTCTTGTCGATGCCTACGATTTGAACGCTCTCTTTACCGCCAAGTCCGTTGTAGAAAATTTTCCCCCCGCTGATGACGAGTCCCATCGGCTTGAATCCGTTCCCCTTCCAATTCGGGTCGGCAAATCCGCCTGCATTCACGCCCGCCAGAGCGCCCGTCCGTTTCACCATGCTCGAAACTTTCTCTCCGCGCCCGTGTTTGTTAGGCACGACTAGACGAATTTTTTGCGGATCCCTCACGGTCAGCAGATAACCATGGAACCCTTTTCCGTCCACAGTTTCAATCGACGTGAGCGGCTGTTCCTCGGCTGCTTCCGGCGCATCCGGCTGCACTGCTGCCGCGGGAATCGTATGCGTATCGCGTTCTTCTCCCATTTGCTCGAACCGGTTGGAATAGGCGGTGACCCTTTCCTTCAACGCCGACTCGCCGATAATATATTTTGCCCAGTGCCTATGCTGGGTTGTAATTAATGAGTCCGCAAGCATAAAGCGAAATTCGTGCCCCGAAGGGGTGAAATAAAACCATCCCGCAAATAACAGGCTACTTATAAAGCCGAATATGAATAATGATTTAATTGCCCTCCAAAAACCGAGCCTTCGTTTTTTAGATGCTGCTGCACGTCGACGTGCCGTTGAATTTGACGCCGTTGATGCCGTCTGGGTGGAAATTGCCGGGATGGCGGTCACGCTCCTTGTCCTTTTTTGTACATCCATTATACGACCGAAATCCGCAGCAAGTTGCGAAAAAGACAAATGTAGTATACTTTCGACATCATTTCCCCGGAAATGACGAAAAACGTCCCTGATCTGCCGCCGGCAGATCAGGGACGTTCCTAGGTTTGCGAGAGCTACGCTTCCAATGCGCCTCGTTTGCTGTAAATCCGGTCTTTGCGCTGGATGAAATGAATGGCTTTCTCCAGCGTTACCGAAATATTGTATTCCGGTATGCCCGCCGCTGTCTCATACACTCCCATTGGAAACAGGACGTTCCCTTCGGGAAAATGGACCGCCAAGTTTCCCGGCAGAATCTCTGCAAACTTGGCTCGGCCGTGAAACGTGCCGTTCGTATTATGAAGAACAATCGCCTCGCCATCCGTGACGTTTAAAGCTGCCGCGTCTGTGGAATGAAGCAGCACATCGTGGCGGAGCCCTCCGTTAAATGCATCTTTTTCGCCGTACACCATCGAGTTGAACTGCTTGCCCCGGCGCGTCGTGACATAGAATTGCCCCTCTGCGCTGCCGCGTATCGGCACATCTACCGCTATCAATCTGGCTTTACCGTCCGTTGTCGGGCAAACGCCGTCTTCACAGAGCCAAGCGCCGCCCCGCTGGAACACATCGCCTTTGTTCTTCAAATACTGAATGCCGTCATAATCCGGCGCAGCTTTGGCGATCTCTTCGCGAATCGCCTGGGCGCTCGGAAACGCAATAAGGTGCTTCTGCTCGGGTTTGACCCTGGCGGCCAAATCGCCGTAAATTCCCCACTCGGCTCTGGCTTCCGCGATGCGTGGACCTCGGATCTCCGGGCTGAAGTAGATCATGCGCTCCGTCGAGGTGGAAGTGCCTCCTCCGGGCTGCTCGTAACGCGTCATGGCGGGCAGCACGACAACCGCTTCCTTGGCATCCAGCAGTGTGGAGGTGTTGAAAATGATATCCTGGTGCACACGAACCTCCAGAGCTTCGAGCGCCTCCCGGACAAATTCAGGATCAGGCATCGTCTCCAGAAAATTGCCGCCCGACAAGTAATACAGCTTCATTCTGCGCGGATGGCCGGCAGGCAGCAGCGCATTCTCCAGCGACAATCCGACAATATCCCCCTGCCAGCGCGGCAGCGTGAATCCCCACAGCTTTTCCAGACGGGACAGGTTGTGTTCATCGAAGTCGCTGCCTGGAAGAGAGAAAGGGTCCGCCCCCATCTCCCCCGCGCTTTGTACGCCGGAGTGGCCGCGGATCGGCATGAGACCGCAATGCTCGCGGCCTATGAAACCGCGTAGCAGCGCAAGATTAGCCACCTGCGAAATGTTATCCGTCGCATGCCTGTGCTGCGTCAGCCCCATCGACCATACGAATACAGCTGATTTGGATTTGGCGAGCAGCCCGGCAAGCTCCGCCATTCTGTCCCGCGAAATTCCGGAGGAAGCCTCGAGCTCCTCCCACTTTTGTTCCAGCACTTTGAGCCGAAGCTCCTCGTAGCCGTTAACATGCCGCTGCACGAATGAATGGTCCACTGCAGAGCCGGGCTGCCGTTCCTCCATATCGAACCAATGCTTCATGACTCCATGCATAAGCGCGATATCGCCGCCTATGTTCACCTGGTAGAAATCGTCGGCCAACTTGGTGCCGAATAGAGCCGAATCCGCGATAGACGGGACCCAGTACCCGTCCATCGCCGGCTCCCGGTACGGATTTATGACGATGATCTTCGTGCCTTTCCGCTTTGCGGCGTACATATATTTTGTAGATACAGGCTGATTGTTCGCCGCTACACTGCCCCAGAACACCAGCACATCCGTACCGATCCAATCGCGGTAGCTGCAGCTGGAAGCGCCGATGCCGAGCGATCTTTTCAATGCCGTTTTGGATGGGGAGTGACAGATTCTCGACGCATTATCGATATTATTCGTACCCAGAAAACGCGCCGTCTTCGCGGCGGCGTAGTAAGATTCATTCGTAATGCCGCGAGCCGTTAAATAGAAGCCGGTCTGCTCCGGTTCGACCGCGCGGAACTTCGCCGCGATGAAATCCAGCGCCTCGTCCCAAGACAAACGGCTGAAGCTTGTATCGCCCGGGCGCAGGATTAACGGGTACGGAATTCTCCCGAGCTCCCGGAGCTCCGCGCTGGACATCTTCCTTAACTCTTCTATGTCCGCATGTACCGTGCCCGATTTCATTGCAGGCATGGTGTTCAGGCGCAGGACATTTAACCGCGTCGTACAAATATGAGGACCGGTTAACGTCTGGTCGTATAAGCCCGACACACCCAGCGCGCAGCCGTCACATACTCCCTGTGTCAGAATGCGGGCGGCATAAGGCAGATTGTCTCGATTCAACCAAAGCGTTCTCATCGTATCCCGGATATGCTTCGGTTTCACCTTTCCGAGACCGAAAGGAACGACGCTTACCCATAGCTTGGGATCCGGAATTACCGGCAGCCTCTGCGGACCGGGATGCTTAGACTTGCCCATTGGGTCATCTCCTTGGTTAGAAGTTGTTATCGCCCTTCGTTATGCGCTCCGGATGGGTATATACATTCAGGGAACCGTTGCGGATAAAGCCTGCTATGGTGATTCCCAAGTCTTCCGCCAGTTGAATGGCCAGGTCGGTCGCAGCGGATTTGGACAATAGAACCTCGCAGCCCATTTTCGCCGCCTTCAGCAGCACCTCCGAGGACACCCGCCCGCTGAAAGCCAGCGCTTTGCCGTCCATTAACAGCTCGCTGCGCAGAATATGTCCGTAGATTTTGTCCAATGCGTTATGGCGTCCGATGTCGGATCGGGAGAGAAGCAGCGTGCCGTCCTGCTCGAACAGCGCTGCATTATGTACGCCGCCGGTCACCTTGAACAACCCGGATGCCTGCTGCATTGCGCTCATCATGCTTATACAATCTTCATATGTCAATCCTACCGTGTGTGACTGGAGCGGCTTCGCCGTTCTGGCGTCATTGTAAAATACAAAGCCTTGCCGGCTCTTTCCGCAGCAGGAGGTGAAGTAACGTTTGGAGCCGCTCTCCTTCAGCCACTCATCCACGTCCTCGACTTCCGCGTAGACATGGCCCGTGCGGTCATCGTAGCTCAAATCCGTCAAGCTTCGATAATCGGTGAGCAGCCCTTCGGACGCCAGAAAACCGATGGACAAGTCCTCCACATGATCTGGGGAGCAGACGAGAGTGGCAAATTCTTCGCCGTTCAGCATAATGGTCAGCGGGTATTCGGTAACGACGTCATCTTCCCCGCTTAGTACCTCGCCATCGCTGTATCGGGTTACGGCACGCCGTATTACAACTGACTCGTTCATCCTGGTGCCGCCTCCTTGGCCATCTTTGCTGACTCCAATATAATCCCTTTTCTGCAGTCCTTCAACCGAGCGGATCGTCTTTGGTTCTGTGCCGTTCGGATTGTTATAATATACGAATACGCGAAATCCATTCAAGGAGGCAAGGCTGATGACTACCGAAAACGGCTACGGGGTAACATCTTTTACCGATACATATATGATGTACGAGTTGAGCGACAGCGCAACGGACTCGCGAATTGTGATCTGCCCGGAACGCGGAGGCATTATGACCGGATGCAGGCTGCATGATAGAGAACTGTTCTACATGGATACAGAAACATTCCTTAATCCCGAGGCGAACATACGAGGCGGAAATCCGGTGTTGTTCCCGATTTGCGGGCAGTTGGAGGGCGGTCGTTATGAGTGGGATGGCGTAACCTACACAATGAAAAATCACGGGGTTGCCCGTGTTCTTCCCTGGGAAGTTGCCGCTCAAGGCAGCGACGGTTCGGCCTGGATCACTCTCGTTCTGCGCAGCAATGAGAAGACTCTGGAAGCTTATCCGTTCGAGTTCGAGCTTCGTTTCACTTATCGGCTGAAGAATGGAGCTGTGTCTATTGAGCAGCAGTACATCAACCATTCGCAGCAGCGAATGCCGATGATCGCCGGATTCCATCCCTATTTCGCAACCAACCATAAAAATCTCGCTTACGAAACAGACGCAACACGTATGCTGGATTATAACGACAATCAGGAGAAGCCCTTCGAGGGCTCCGTGAATTTGGGCGGCTTAGTCGAATCAATCGCTCTTTTGGATGCGGAGAAAAAGGAAATCGAGTTCCGGTTGGACGAGGATTGCCGGGTCAAACTGAGCTACAGCGAGCATTTCCGCTACATCGTGCTTTGGTCGGTTGAAGGCAAGCCTTTTGTTTGCGTGGAGCCCTGGACAGCATTGAATGCCGCCCTAAACCGCAAGGAAGGGCTGATCATGGTTGCGCCCGGTGACACTTTGAAGGCGGATTTCCAGATCTCTTGTTCGAAAGTAAATGTTGACTAAGGGGGAAAATGCGGTGGGCGTTCGCGGCGGGGCTGAACTGCGGAAGTTCGGTGAAACGGATTTACGATTATCGCCGCTCGGGCTCGGTTGCTGGCAATTCAGCAAAGGCCGAGGCTTAGTAGGCGCCTTCTGGCCTTCGTTGGAAAATAGTCTCGTTGCGGAAATCGTAAGGGTGAGCCTTGAAGGCGGCATTAACTGGTTTGATACGGCTGAAATTTACGGCGGAGGCGAATCCGAGCAAATCCTCGCGGTCGCTTCAAGCCGCGGGCAGCATGGCGGGGAACGTACATATCGCGACCAAATGGTGGCCCCTGTTCCGCTCGGCGAGCAATATCCCCCGTACCATTGACGAGCGGCTCCGGCGGCTCGGAGGCTACCCGATTGATTTGTATATGATTCATCAGCCGTTTTCTTATTCCTCTGTGGCGACTGAAATGCGCGAAATGGCAAAGCTGGCGGAACGGGGAAAAATCCGCCACATCGGAGTAAGCAACTTCACCGCCCGCCAAATGCGGGAGGCTGACCAGGTGTTAAGCCGGCATGGCATGCGGCTGGCCTGCAATCAAGTAAAATACAGTCTGCTCGACCGTCGGATTGAGCGGAACGGGATTATGGAGACAGCGCAGGAGCTGGGCACGGCGATCGTGGCGTATTCTCCGTTGGAGCAAGGACTGCTCACCGGCAAGTTCCATGAAGGTCCGAAAGGTGTCCGTAAAGCATCCGGTCCGAGGAGGCTGATGAAAGGCTTCAAGCCGCATGGATTGAAGCATACGAAACCGCTGATTGATGTTCTTCAGCGGCTGGCGGTGAAATATGAAGGCTCTGCTTCTCAAGTGGCTTTAAACTGGATTATCCACGCACATGGAGACTCCGTATTCGCCATACCCGGAGCTTCCAAGCTGCATCACGCCAAGGACAACGTGCAGGCGATGACCTTTCGTCTGACCCAAGAGGAAATCGACGAGCTCAGCGAAATCTCACTTCGCGTCTCTTTAAGATAATCCTGTAAGGCGGCTGAACCGCCTTACAGCAAAGTATTCGTGCGTTTCCCACTCTGTAAGGCGGCTGAACCGCCTTACAGCAAACTATTCGCTCGCTCTCCCACTCTGTAAGGCGACCAACCCGCCTTACAGCAAACCACTCGGAGCAGTTCCCGCCCTCTAACCCGCCACTGCCCCGGAATAACACAAACAGCCCGCTGTCTCTGCGTGAGATCAGCGGGCTGCTTGCGATTGTGCGTTAAGAGCGCTTGAGCTGTTCCTCAAGCCTTTCCAGATTCGTATGCCAAGCTGACGGAGCGTTTTGTTTCAACAATGCGAGCATACCGCGGACAAAGAGCCGTTTAGGGGCAGGCTTATCTACCTCGTCCTCCAACTGCCGTAATATCGACAGCAGGTCCTCTTTTTCATCCGCCGAACTTGTATCCGACGCAGTCAAACTGTGCCGCAATTCCTGCAGCAGCGCTTTTTTACCGTCCATCGTCTCCACCGGCAAACCGGCCAGCTCCCGGAGCTTATTGAGATTCGGCTTCGGCATAATCGGCGCTTCGTCTGCAAGCTGGATTCCATGCATGAGATCATCCAGTCGCTTAACGATGAACCGGCTTAACCGGCGGTCGTCAAGCTTTACTTCCTCCAAAAGAATCGCCTCAAAATACTGACCGACAATACCGCTGAGCAAAATCGAGGCATCCCCGGAGAAATCCTCCGCCCTATCCCCGTATATCGCAATGATATGCGAAATGTTCCACACTTTAATGCGTGAACGAAAACGGAGCATAAGCTCCCGGATTTCCGGGTGAAGTCCTGTGACAGGCTCTTTCATCAGCATCCGCATAAAATCGAGGTGATCCCTGAAAAATGCAAACTGGCGCTCCAGCTGCACCATTAACCGTTCCCGCGGAGGCAGCCCTTTTTCTTCAGGCAGTCCCTCCATCCGGTCGAACAGCATCTCGACATAGTACTCGAATACCGAAATCAGCAAATCATCTTTCGATTTAAAGTAAAAGTAGATGGAGCCTTTGGCCATGCCTAGTTCATCGGCGATTTCCTGGATGGACGCGGCGTGGAACCCTTTCCTTGCAAAACAGCGTATGGCTGCTTCGAGAATCTGTTTTTTCTTGTCCTGCATGGCGCAAAGGCCTCCTTCCTTGAACGCATTAAGCCTCGACCGTTTTCTTCTTCCGGCGCAGCTTCATCAATGTTTCATATACGATCGGCACGATGAGCAGCGTAAGAAGCGTCGAGCTGATCAGCCCGCCTATAACGGTAACACCCAAGCCGCGGGAGATAATCCCCGCTCCTTCATAGCCGAAGGCCAAAGGCAGCAGAGCACCGATCGTTGCCAGCGCGGTCATGAGAATCGGACGAAGGCGAGTACCTGCCGCCTCAAGCAGCGCATCTCTGGTCGACAGTCCCTCCCGCTCCTTATGCAGCACCCGGTCAACGAGCACGATCGCGTTCGTCACGACGATTCCGATTAACATCAGGCTCCCATAAGCGCAGATACGCTCAGTGTTTCGCCAGTCACCCACAATGCGGCCAATCCGCCTATTACCGCGAACGGAAGAGAGAACATGATCGCAAACGGAGCAAGAGCACCGCCGAAGGTCAGTACGAGAACCAAGTACACGATGGCTATGGCCGCCAACATGGCGAGTCCAAGCTGTGTGAATGTTTCATTGATTTGTTCCGTCACTCCGCCGAATTTCACTTCCACCGCAGCAGGCTTCTCTATTTTATCCACCTGGCTCTGCAGATTGCTTGAAGCCGCGGCTACGTCCTTGGAAGTGATATCAGCAGTTACATTTACGACCATTTTGCCGTCGTCGCGTGCGATCGAGTTCGGTGAAGTGCCTCTTTCAACCGTGGCGACATCCCGGATCGCGACTTCCACTCCCAGCGGGGTTGCCAGCTTCGTATCCAGTATATCGTTGATCGTGTTGTATTCAGCTTTGTCGACACTTACATGAACATTATAAGTGTTGCCATCCTCTTCAATGGTGGTGAGCACCGGCTGCTGTCTGACAGGCATTAATTTCATCGCGATCTGGCCGGCCGTCATCCCATAACCGCTTAATTTCTCTTGATCCGCCACAATGCTGTATTGCTCATATGTTTTGGACAAGCTCGTATCCACTTTTTCGAATGACTTATCTTTGTTCATTAAGCTTGTGATTTGGTCGACAACCGGTTTGATCTGCTCAAGACTGTTCCCATACACGCTCAGACTGAACTGGCTGCCGCCGATTCCGCCGCCCTGATCCATTTCGGACCATTTGCCGGCCGGCACGGCTTGTTGCAGCTCCTCAAGCAGTTGTTTTTTCTTATCTGCGAATTGCTTCGTGTCGCTCTTGTACTGCATGTAGAACAAGCCTGATTTCGAAGGTCCCGGCTGCAGCGGATTTTCTCCCCCGACCGAATATTGCAGCTTGTCGATGTCCGTATTCGCTAGTATGAGCTTCTCTGCCTGCAGCGCACGCTGTTCTACATCTTCAATTCGGTCGCCGGGCTCGGGCGTATAAGTGAACAGAGCGTATTTGTCCTCTTGATCCGGCAAAAAGCTTGTTCCGATCAACGGAGTCAGTGCGATGCTGCCGACAAGCAGGAGGACGGCGATCGAGAAGGTAATAATTTTATGGTTCAATGCGGATGCAAGCACGCGGCGGTAGCCGTTTGCCAGAACGCTCGGCTTCTCTTCATGACTTTTACCTGGCTTCACACCTCTGCCGAACATCTGATGCGCCAGCATCGGCACTACTGTAACGGCCACCAAGAGAGAGGCCAATAGAGAGAATACAATGGTTAAAGCAAAAGGCAAGAACAACTGGCCGACCATTCCGCTTACGAGACCGAGAGGCAGGAACACCGCGACAGTCACGATCGTGGAAGACATGATGGGCAGGAACATTTCGCGGGTCGCCTCTCGAACCAGCTCTTTGCCCTTCAGCTTCTCGCCCTTCAATGCCATACGGCGGTAAATATTCTCGATGACAACGATTGAATCGTCTACGACGCGGCCGATTGCAACGGTCATCGCTCCAAGCGTCATGATATTCAGTGTGATATCGAATTGCTGCAGCAGCAGCACTGCGATAATAAGCGATAGCGGAATCGATACGATGGCGATGATCGTCGTGCGAAGGTTCCGCAGGAACAACAGTATGATCAGCACCGCAAATAATGCACCGAATAAAGCTTTGTTCAGCATGGTGGCGACCGAATCTTCAATCGGCTTGCCTTGGTCCACGAGCACCACGAGCTTCATGTCCGAATATTTCTGCTGAAGGTTTTCCACTTCGTCCTTAACGGCGTTCACGACATCTACGGTATTGGCATCATTCGCCTTCACGATCTGAATACCGATTGATTCCTCACCATTCGTTCTTGAAATGGATTCGGCTTGCCCCGACAGTGTAATATCGGCGATGTCAGCCAAACGGACCGTCGGCATGCCGCCGGACAAATCCGCCGCAGGCGGGCTTTGAACCGCAGGCGCTTGTGGAGCCGTACTTGGCGGCAACGAAGATGCACCGCCCGGCGCCTGGCCTTGCGGACCGCTCATCGCCGGCATCACAGGAATCGACAGACGCTTCAAATCATCGAGGGTCGTTACGCGGCCGTCAACAACAACTGCCTTTTCCGTATCGTCCAGCTGGAACAATCCGAGAGGCGCCTTGACGGCGGATCCCTGGATGATCGCCTTGACGGTTTCTTCACTTAGTCCCAGCTCGGCCATCTTCTCTTTGTTGAAATCAAGGGTTACTTCTTTAACGAACTGTCCCGCCACTTGCACGGAGGCTACACCTTGAATGCCCTCCAGCACCGGCTGAACATCATTGCTGACCGTCTTCGTCAAATTCTCAAGGCTCCCTTGCCCGGAGACGCTTAGAGATATTACCGGGAACGAGTTAAAAGAGAACTTCGAAATGTCCGGCGCCTGGGCACCGTCGGGAAGCTTGACGTCGGCGGCAGCTTCCCTCAGCTCGCTTACCGCCTTATCCATGTCTTGCCCGAATTCGAATTCCACGAAAATAGACGATACATTCTCCATAGACGTGGAAGTTATGTTTTTGACGGACTCAATGCTCTGAAGCCGCTTCTCCAGCGGTTCAGTGACACTGTCTACGACACCCTCCGGCGCAGCGCCCGGATAGACGGTCGTCACGCTTAAGAACGGCAGGCTCAAGTTCGGCAGACTCTCCTGCTTCATCGTTGTGCCCGAATATAGTCCTGCGACAATGACAATCAATGTGATCATCCATAAAGCAAATTTGTTGTTAAGCGAAAAACCAATTATGTTTCGCATTATTCCACTCCTCGGAACCTTAAATTTGAACGATCGGTCAATCGGTATGAATAATCGTTTATTCCATGCGCACCGATTATATCATCACTTGTTACGGAAGTTAAAGGGTTTATGTTTCAATAAAATTCGAACATTCGTTCAAATTCACACAGCCGCCATATTTATGCAAAAGGACGCACAGAAAACGAAACCTGCAGAATTGGCGTCCCAGCGTTGGATTTGACACTGGGCAGGAAAACATATATAATAATGTGATGTAGAAGTAGTAACCCCTCAGGTTTTTCCTCTTTAGGGTAATACAATATTCCTCCATTCCCTACACACACATTTCCTTATTAATCAAATCGGCTGCTGGAAGGAACACGAATTCTCACTGGCGCGGCCATAGGAGCCGCAAGAATGATTGAGAGGCAGGGCTTTCGTTGTTTTCGTGTAAGTGAATTCAGGAAGAATCGCGCGGTTGCGCTTCGATACTAGACCCCCGGCAGTTTACTGCGCGGGGGTCGTCCAATTTATAACGACAAAATAAAAAGGCTGTACCGCTGCAGACATCGTCTACGTCGGATACAGCTTGATGTATTTGTAAGAGTAATCAGCCGACCATCATATGAAGATCCGCCTCGTTCTGCGAGCCTTCCGGCTTCTTCGGCTTGCGGAGTATGATGCCAAGCAGGCCGCCGGCGATCGAGATGAACGTCAGAATATAGAAGGTGTGCCCGAACGCATCGGCGTAGATACCCAAATCAGGCCGGGGCTTTTGCTGTGCGATCGCTAAATCCTGCATGCGGGTCAACATAATTGTCGTTAATACGGCAATCGCGAAAGACATGACCACTTGCTGAGTTGCGTTGGTTAACGATGTGACGCGGCCAACCAGGTTTTGCGGTGCGGACTGCATTAAATGCGTATTGAGCGGCATCATGAACAAACCCATGCCCGCGCCGAGCATGGCCAGCGGCAGCATAACCGAGAGAATGCCATCACTCGCGGAAATGTTAGATAACATATAGGCGGATACGGTAGCAATGAGCATCCCGGCGAGAACAAGCGGACGTGCTCCGAAACGGTCGGAGAGCTTGCCTCCGATCGGCATGAAGAGACCGGACAAAACGGCCTGCGGAAGCATGATCAAGCCGGTTTCGAAAGCCGAATACCCTTTGGCTTGCTGCAAGAACAACGGAACCATGAACATCGTGCCGAACAGGCCGATCTGGGACACCCATTGCACGATAATACCTTTAGTGAAGCTGCCCGATCCGAATACACGAAGCTCCAGCAACGGATTCTTACGGTTGAGTTCCACAATAATAAACAGAATCAAAGCCACACCGCCGATGATCAGGCCCGCCAGCGTATTCGTATCGGTCCAAGTGGATTCGCCCGTTGCCGGATCGATTCCGCCTTCCGACACACCGTATACCAATGCCGCAAAAGCCAAAGGTCCGAGAATCATCCCGAGAATATCGAATGAAGCGACCGTTTGGCGGGCAATGTTAGGCAGCATGCGTATGCCGAGCACGATACCGATTACCCCGATAGGCAGGTTGACCAGGAAAATCCATTCCCAGCTGTAATATTCAACAAACCATCCGCCAAGCACGGGTCCAAGAGCCGGCGCAAGAAGAATCGGAATACCCATCATACCCATCACCGCTCCGACTTTATCCGGCGGAGCTAAACGGTAAATAAACGCCATGGCGATCGGAACAACGACCCCGCCGCCGATTCCTTGCACAATACGAAAAGCGATGAGCATATCAACCGAATTGGCGAATGCGCAAAGGGCCGATCCGGCTGTAAACAAACCGATCGAGATTAAGAACACCCTCTTTGCGCCAAAGCGGTCGGACAGCCACCCGGCTAACGGAATAACCGCGGCTTGAGCCAGCGCATACCCGATTACCGTCCATTGAACGAGAGACATATTCGGTAATTTGAATTCCTCTTGCAGCTTGGGAAGCGCTACGTTAACCGCAGTACCGTCCAAGATGACCATGAAAATACCGATGATGATCGCAACCAGCGGACCGATCAGGCTGCGTAAAGATACGGTACTTTCCTGTGAAGCCGGTGTTGACTTTGCAGACATGGATATCCCCCTATCCTGATTCAGGGACGTTCCCGCGCAGTCTCTCTTATCCATTTGACCGACAAAGCGCTTGACGGTAAAATAAGGACATATGGACCCTACAAGGAACATCCGCAACTATACCGGACAATTGTCCGTTTAATTTTGATGTTACCGGACAATTGTCCGGTTGTCAACGCATTGTATGTTAAATTTAGGTAAAATGAGGTGAGGCATGTGACAGCTCGCCGGGAACGCAAGGACGCTGCGGAGCACCGCCGCGTCATCCTGGAAACCGCGGAGAATTTATTCAACCAACACGGCGTGCATACCGTGAGCATGCATCAGATTGCGAAGACGGCCGGCGTCGGACAAGCTACTTTATACCGCCGTTATGCTCACAAAGGCGAGTTATGCATCGACCTCATTCAAGATTACAGCGAGCAATTGACGGATCATATAACGGCTTATCTGGAAGATCATAAAGAGAGCCCGCCTTCAGAGCGATTGGCCGGCATTCTGGATCATTGGGTCGATGCCATCGAGGAAAAGTCCGAGTTGATCGTCACGATGGAAGCCAACACCAATTGCGAAGATCCGCGGCGGAATTTCTTCCATTCGCCTATGTATCAATTTTTCAGGAATAAGCTTTCACAGCTCGTAACGGAAATGCTCGGGCCGAACCCCGCCACACCGATAGACGCGGAGGTTGCAGCTCATGGAATCATTTGCGCGATGGCGCCTGTCGGTTACTTTCAGATCAAACAGGAAAAAGGATATACGAAGGAGCAAATGAAAGAGCAGTACCGGCAAATTTGCGCCTTGCCTCACCATAACATTGACCCGAAACGAAAAGGCTGTTTCCCCCATGCAGATGCCGCGTTCTGCCGGGAGAGACAGCCTTTTTCAATGAATCATCAAGCGCGGAAAGTACTGTTCTCGCGCTCGCGGGCGACTCCAAGAACACGTTCCAGCATAATAATGAGCGGAACCACGATCTCCACCAGAAGAATGGCGCCGAGAACGTCCATAATGACGTGTTGTTTCACGAGAAGCGTGGACACGATGATCAGGCTTGACATGCCTAAAATGAGCGTTAAATTCCATTTGCTGCGGAAAGAGCTGGTCCAAATCATCCTCATCACCATATAGCTGGAAAAGCAATGGATGCTCGGAAAACAGTTGAACGGCTGATCCCGGTTGTAGATGTACCGCATCAGTTCCGACAGAGGATCGGTTCCGATTACCGCAGGCCGGGGCACTGTCGTTTGGAATACGGAATAAATCAAATAACAAAGAAGCGCGCAAACGATATACGTCAATAAGGATCGATAATACACGGTCAAGTCTTTTTTAAAGAAGTAAAACAAGCAGACATAAATGTAGAATATCCATATGGAATAAGGTACGGCGAACAGTTTGACGAAAGGCAGCGCCTCATCCGCCGCCGTGATCAGCCGGTACACTTCCTGATCGGGGCGATTCGTCCATGCATAGATCATTCCCAAGAATGGAAAAACTAACATGAGCGTCAGCGGCGCGTATTTCCTCCATTCGATTTTCCCCAAGTTCAATTTCTTTCCCCTCCTATATTTCTCTCTCTATATATACAAGACTCATTTGTGATCCGGAAGGTTGCGCACATAACTATCCGACAACGCCAACAATTTCAATGCCCGGTTAAATTGTTCTTCCGAAGAATCCGCTGCTCCCGCACTCGCTCCGTCGAAGGCATACAGTATACCGTCTGCGTAATGATGGCCGGGCACGTAAATGCCTTTATCGTTGATAAAAGAACCCGAAGGAAGATAATAGCGCTGCGGCAGCAGGTTATGCGGCTGATTGAGTATATCCTGACCGAAAACAATGTGCCCCTCTAACGGGATCCCGAGGAGATTAGCCAAGGTCGGGAACAAATCCGCTTGCCCTCCGGTTTGAGTAAATACCTTGGATTCCGCCATGCCCGGCACGGCGACTATTAAAGGAATATTCAGCATCTCAGGGAACTGATACGTACGATCATACAATTCTTTCATTAGATCTTTTTCATGATCATTCAAAGAATAGATCGGCAACCCCATATGATCGCCGTAAATCATGAATACCGTGTTCTCCCATAAGCCGTTCTTCTTCAACTTGTCGATGAAGAGCCCGAGCGCATAATCGGCGTAGTTCTGAGCTTGAAGGTAATCGCCGACCAGCGTATCCTGATACCGCTCCGGAAGGTTGAACCGGATTTTATGTTCAGGTATATCAAAAGGATGGTGCGCGGACATCGAGATAATTTGCGCGTAGAACGGCCTGCCTGACTTACTCATATTCAATAGTTCGTCCGCGGTCTTGTCATACAGCACCTCATCGGAAGCGCCGAAGAACACCGTATCCTCATCGCCGAAAAACTCGGTATCGTAATAACGGTCAAAACCAAGCGCCTCATACAATGCCTTGCGATTCCAGAACTTCACATCGTTCGTATGGAAGGTGGCCGTCTGGTAACCATTTTCCTTCAATAGCTTAGGTAAACTTGGGAGCTCCTTCTTACCGTAAACCTGCGAAGCTGCGCCATGAGGCGGAATGTAAAAAGATGTATTCACAACAAATTCGGCATCCGCCGTATTCCCCTGGCCGACCTGCTGATAGAAGCGGGAGAAATACAAGCTGTCCTTCTTCAGCCGGTTCATCGCAGGCGTAATTTCATGTCCGCCGACCTGCTTATCGAGCAGGAAGTTCTGGAACGCCTCCAATTGGATGATGACGACGTTCTTCCCTTTCGCTTGACCCCAGTACTGCGGTGCGGTGGGCTTCTCAACGGCTTTAAGCTCAGCGATCGCCTCCGGAGTCACAAGATGCGGATCCTCGGTTTGTTCCGTTGCGGTTTCAATAATGGCATACGCTTCGTAGTTGATAATCCCCATGTTCTCCGCTTGCTTCAACTCATTGATGCTGTCCCGATGGAACCAGACATTCGCCGCGCTGACCGCGAGTGAGATCGTGAAGATCACCGCGACCAATACCTTTGACTCCCGAACGGCCAGAGTTTTGCCCCATGCGCGGAACCGCCGGTTCATCATGAGCAGAAGAAAAGCGACAACATCGGTATAGATGAACAAAAAGTACGGGTGAAGCAACGAAAACACACTGCCCTTGACTTCCGTCACCTGATTGACCTGCTGCAACGCATGGTAAGTAACAATGACCCCGAAGTACTTGTAGTACATAATGACGGCAAAAAATATTGAGGTGAGAAGCAGGTTGACGGCGAGGTACACACCTAGCTTTCTACGCGGCGCAAACCATTCGATCAGGCAGAAAAACACCCACACCGACGGGATCCCCGTTGCCAGATGCAGCCATAGCGAACCGCCGTCGAAGATGACGATTTTGGCCAAATATATTTTGAACACCATAAATATCGAGAAAAAAAATAAAAGGCTTGGAAAGCCACACTCCCAGCCGGACTTTAGGCACCGCAATTTTCACCTCCGTAACCCTAACTATTATAGCGAATGTAAACTCAGTGTTAAAGGGAATTCGCCCGGAAGGGTACCTAAAGGTTGGCTAAAGTTTGGCTATTCTGTGGCGGTCGCGTATAATGTAGCAAACGCGAAAGGGGCAAGAACATGGCTATCGCTTACACGAGATCTTACGATCATATTCTGGATGATCTGTCCCGGGCATTGGCGACCGTTCCGCAATTTCACGAAGCGTTCGAAATGAATGACGATGAGTGGGGAAGCCTTGCCGATGAGGAAAAAGAAATATGTATACGAACCCTTGCGGATGACTTGTTCTATGTGCTCGGTTCGGAGACGTCGGCAGAGGTGGGTTACGGAAGCGCGGTGTACGATGCCGGCCATAGCGTGATCAAGGTAACGGCCAACTCGCAATTAATTCATATCGTTTCACTCCGGGAGTAGCTGCTGCGTACGGCGGCCAGGGCAAAAAGAAAGAGAGTACCTCTTGCGGTACTCTCAAGCATAGTGTCGGTCAACCGATGGGCACGCCTTTGGCCAGATGCTTCTGATCTCTGTTGCTGTTGACAAGCTGCGGCAGCATCTTGGTATCGCTTTTCATGGGAGAGTGGCACAACACGCAAGTCGGCACAGTCTCAAACGCAAAGTTATCCCTCATCCAACCAATGCATTCGTCATTCGTACAGGACCAGATCGCCGTCATTTCTTCAGGGATCTCCTCAAAAGATTTCTTCCGTGAGTACATGGACGAGCCTCCCTTTTTTTTCTTATAGCATAACCAAAAAAAAATGCCCTTAACGACAGTTAAGGGCATTTTTCGTCAATTACAGCTTAACAACGTTCTCCGCTTGTGGTCCGCGGTTGCCTTGTACCACATTGAATTGAACGCGTTGGCCTTCGTCCAAAGTTTTGAAGCCTTCACCCGTGATCGCGCTGAAGTGCACGAATACGTCGTTACCGCCTTCAACTTCGATAAAGCCGAAGCCTTTGTCTGCATTGAACCATTTAACTGTACCTGTTTGCATGAAAATTCACCTCCAACTTCAATTGCCTCATGAACTTTTTTATTCGAACGAATAAAAAATCCACAACTTGCAAAGGGTTATGATCCAAAATAATAACCCTTTCCATTTTGTGAATTCAGGTCACGATTTCGATAGTTTTCATCATAACAGGTTCCAAACTAAAAAGCAAATCCCACCAAAGGCTTTTCTTGGTTTTAATCGGAAAGTCTTGAGCAACCCGTGTTTCCAAGAGCAGACTGCGTAAGGATAATAGCTTTCCAAAATGATCCTGAAGAGTGACCGGAATTGAGGCACTATCTATTATATGGTATACCCGCGCAATTTATGCTTCAAACTTTTAAACGAGAAACATCGCCGCGATCGTCGTAACTGCGAGACCGATGAGCACCGGTTTCAGATTGCGGCGGGCTAGCTCGAACGGACTGACGCCGCAAATGGCTGCTGCAGGAAGCAGCGCCCACGGAATCAATGTTCCGCCGCCAACCCAGATCGCCGCTACTTGGCCTAGCGCAGTAAGTGTAGCTATCCCAGTGCCGATCGCTATGGAAAACATCTGCGCGATAGAGCCGACTAAAGATATGCCGGAAAAGCCTGAGCCGTCCAAGCCTGTTATGGCGCCCGTTACCGTCAGTGTAATAGAGGCAACAGCTTCGTTAAGGGGAACGCTGCCGGCCAGCGCTACACCAAGGTCATTGACAATACCGTGTGATCCTTCCTGCAGCCGGTCGCCGAACAGTTCACCGAACGCTGCATCGCCGAGGTAGAAAAATGCGGCAATCGGGATGACGGGTCCGAAGACACGAAAGCCGAATTGCAATCCCTGAATTAAATAAGTTGTCGTTTCTTCCAAGCCGCGGTTACGGTGGGCGAGCAAAGCTCCTCCAATTAAAATAATAAGAGCAGTACCGCCGACCAAGGCTGTCGCATCGCCGCCCTGCAGATTCAGGGCAAACATGGCAGCGACATCCGCCGCAAACAGCAGTGAAACCGCTGCCGCAAACCATTTTTTAACGCTGTCCGGCAGGGTTACTTTAGCTGCGGAAGGACCCCCAAGCTCTGCAGCGCTGCCCGCCGCGCCCCCCGCAATTTCGCCGTCCCGCCAAGTTCCATTTTTCATATCCCTTCGCATCATCCAATAAGCTGCAGCCGTTGTAACCAGCCCCATGATTACAACAAGCGGCACACTGGCTGCCATCACTTCCGACACGGGCAGTCCCGCGGCGTCTGCAGTCAACTTCGGCGCACCTTGAATGATATAGTCACCGGACAACGCGATGCCATGGCCGAACAGGTTCATGGCCATAGCCGCCCCAAGTGCAGGCAGTCCGACTCGAATAGCAACCGGCAGCAGCACGGCTCCGATCAGAGCGACACCCGGCGAAGGCCAGAAGAACAACGATGTGACCAGCATAATTAAGCCGATCCCCCAGAATGCCAATGCCGGTGTTCTTAGAAACCTCATTAAAGGAGCAACCATCATTTCATTAACGCCCGTAATAATTAACACCCTGCTCATTGCCACGATAATTGAGATGATGAAAATCGTGCCCAGCAGTTCCTTTGTCGCATAAATAAAGCTGTTAAATATGCCTGAGACCGAACCGCTCAAGCTTTCCGTCGCGATGAAGCCGAGCGTAAAAATACCCACTATACAGATCATGGTGGTGTCACGGCGCCGAATCAGCAGTCCCATTATAAAGACGATAAACGCAAGATACACCCAATGCAGCGGAGTCAATTGAACTTCCACTTGGGATCATCCTCTCGCACAGTGTAAGTCGTACAGTGTATGTAGCGGAGGGGACACTCGTTCTTAAGCGTTGTCATTCCAGCGTTACCGGGTGCTCAATCTCTTCTCAATGATGTATACTTCTAATTAGCAAAGTTTTTACGGATTCTGCAAGATGGAGTGTGAGCAAATTCATGCAGCAATTAGGAAATCGTGTCGTGCGGTCGGTCTGTCCTTTCGATTGCCCCGACACTTGCAGTTTACATGTCACGATGGACAATGATCGCATCGTCTCCATTGACGGCAACCCGGATCACCCGGTTACCCAGGGCGCTATCTGCAACAAGGTGCGGCATCTGAACGAGCGGGTCTATCATCCGGACCGGCTCATGTATCCGATGCGCAGAGTGGGACCTAAGGGAAGCGGTCAATTCGAACGCATCAGCTGGGATGAAGCCGTAGACGAGATTACGAGCCGATTCCACCGGACCATACGCGATCAAGGCGCGGAAGCGATTTTGCCGTACAGTTTCTATGGAAATATGGGCATTCTGAACGCCGAAGGAATGGACCGCCGGTTTTTCCACCGGCTGGGAGCCAGCAGGCTGGACAGAACAATTTGTAATGCCGCCGGCTCTCAAGGCTTTAAATACACGATGGGCGCATCCGCCGGCATCGATCCGGAGGATACCGTGCATTCCAAGCTCATTCTCATCTGGGGCTGCAACCTCGTGTCCACCAATATGCACCAGGTCATGTACCTGAACGAAGCCCGCAAAAGAGGCGCAACGATTATCCATATCGACGTACATCGCAACCGGACTTCGAAATGGGCCGATCGCTTCATCGCTATTCAACCAGGCACGGATGTCGCGCTCGCCCTCGGACTTATACATGTACTGATAAAAGAAAATTTGACAGACAGCGACTTTATCGGGAAATATACGACGGGTTATGAGGAGCTTATCGCCAAAGCGGAGGAATATCCGCCTGAGGTCGTGTCCGGGATTACCGGGATCCCGGCCGAGGAAATCGTATCATTGGCACGTCTGTATGGCAGCACTTCTCCTTCCTTCATCCGCATCGGCAACGGACTGCAGCACCATGACAACGGCGGAATGGCCGTACGTGCCATCGCATGCCTGCCCGCTCTCACGGGACAGTGGGGTATACAAGGCGGGGGTGCGCTGAAGGGCAACGGCTGGTACGGCTCAGTGAACAGCTTTGCGCTCGAGCGTCCGGATTTGCTGCCGAATCGGGATGTCCGGACCATCAATATGAACCGGCTTGGGGAAGCGCTCGTGTCTGCCCGGCCTGCGGTGCAAATGTTGTTCGTATACAACAGCAATCCTGCAGTCGTGGCGCCCGATCAGAATCAGGTGCGTCAAGGACTGATGCGGGACGATCTGTTTACGGTTGTGCATGATTTGTTCCTCACCGACACTTGCCGATATGCGGACTTGGTCCTTCCGGCAACCAGCCATTTTGAGAATCCGGATCTTTTCGCTTCTTATTGGCACTTATATATGCAGCTTCACGAGCCGATCATCGAACCGATGGGCGAATGCAAATCCAACTTCACTCTTTTTAAAGAGCTGGGCTTGCGTATGGGCTTTGAATCGGAGCTGTTCGACATTACGGAAGAGCAGATGATCCGGCAGGCGTTGGACTACAACAACCCGTATCTGGAAGGGATTACTTACGAGAAGCTGCAGGAATTCGGGTGGTTAAAGCTGAACACAGCGCGCCCGCCCTTGTATCCGGACCGTACTCCGACACCTTCCGGTAAAATCGAGTTCTATTCGGAGACGATGAGACGGGCGGGTCTCCCCCCTGTTCCTGAATATATTCCTCTTCGTGAAAAAGAGGATCTGCCTTTCTTATTGGTCACGGGTCCTAATCACAGCTTCATCAATTCCACGTTCGGCAATCAGGAGCGGTTAAAGAAGCTGGAAAAGCAGCCGGTGCTGGATATGCATGCTGACGACGCAGCGGAGCGCGGGCTTGAGGACGGGAACCGGGTACGGATTTGGAACGATCGCGGCGAATGCCGGATCACGGTTAAGGTCGCCGATAATGTATTGCCGGGAGTGTTGGTCTGCCAAGGGTTATGGTGGGAAAACGGCAGCGAGGGCATCCAGTCCGTGAACAGCCTTACCTCTCAGCGCTTGGCGGATATGGGCGGCGGTGCAACTTTCTTCTCCACACGTGTAGATATCGAGAAGGTTTAGCGTAACTGAGAAAGGCAGGCTGCTTGAGCAGCCTGCCTTTTCGTTTTTAACTACTACGCTGTTTTAGTCCAAACCAGCTTTTTACGGCCGTCCTCACTAGACAGATAGATCTGGCTTACATCGGCCATCTCTTGCTTTGACAGCTGAATACGGAAATCTCCGAACGGATGCCAACGATTTGCAAGCGGAATATATCTGACATTAAGCAATAAATTCCCGTTGTCCACTTCGTACGAATAGCCGCTGAAGCCGGCCGCACTGGATGTCGTGTCACCATTTAAAACAAATCCGCCATTTTCCGGCTTTGAGGTATTGATTACAATAACATCCGGATTTACTGACATGCCATGAAACACGTAGTAATGGGAGAATATCATGATCATAATTAGAGCAAACAGTACAATCCACAGTGTATAGAACCGGGTTTTAGAGAATAATGGCTTACTGTTTAACCGCATGATGAAACCCCCTATTCGTAAGGCATTTCATGATCTTTTAAAAAGATAGACGTAACCGAAAAGGAAAAGTTTTGACAAAAAAGCCGTCCTATTGAGGACGGCTCCAGCGGAATTAATGAAGCCACTGATCGGCCTCATTTTTCTTGCGTACTGCTTTATGCTTCTTGATCAGTTTCGGCAAATGTTTAACGCCTCGAATCATACTCCCTTTGCACATCGGACACTCCGGCGAACCGGAGGAAGCCATCTCCTCGCGGACCCATACCTTGCATTCTTTGTTCACGCATCTCCAGATCGGCACCGGCGACAGATCAGGTTTAATCGTCTCCATTTCCAATGGTTCCCCACCTCCGACCGGAGTAAGGTTCCCGAAACACACAGGCTCGATTCTTATAACCTTACGGGTTGTTTGTGCTGAAGGTATCTCCACCCTCAATCGTTCCGGATTGAAAGCCTTTATCGAACCAACGCTTCCTCTGCTCGGAGGTGCCGTGCGTGAAGCTTTCCGGCACAACATGCCCCTGGGCTTGTTTTTGCAGGGTGTCATCACCGACAGCGCTTGCTGCGGTCAACGCTTCGCCGATATCACCCTCTTCAAGCACACCCATTCCCTGAGCATGATGAGCCCACACACCGGCCAGATAATCGGCCTGCAATTCAAAACGGACAAGATATTTATTAAATTCCGTTTCACTGAGTTTTTGGCGAAGCGGCATGATCTTATCGGTTGTGCCCAGAAGGGTCTGCACATGGTGCCCCACTTCATGAGCGATTACATAGGCCATGGCGAAGTCCCCGGGCGCATTAAATTTTTGCTGCAGATCTTCGTAGAAGCTTAAATCAATGTACAGCTTGCGGTCACCCGGACAATAAAACGGCCCCGCCGATGAACCGGCTGCTCCGCAGGCGGATTGGACGCTGCCTTTATACAATACGAGAGTGGGCTTTTCGTATTCCAACCCTTGCTGCCTGAAGATTTCCGTCCATACTTCCTCTGTATCTGCAAGAACGACGGAAACAAACTGTGACAGCTCCTGCTCCTGCTGCGATTCCTCGTAAGGGACTGTCTGATTTGAGACCGCACCCGTCATACTATCCAACAGGTCTCCCGGATTACCTCCAAGCAAAGTAACGAGCAGTACGATGATGATGCCGCCGATACCGCCCCCGACTAGACCTCTGCCGCCGCCCATTCCTCTACGGTCCTCAACGTTCGAGCTGCCTCTTCTTCCTTTCCATTGCATGATATCTCCCCCCTGATAACATCATCCTGAGTAATTAATTACCCGGAAACACTTATGTTATAAGAGATTTACCCGAGATTCCGCGCTTCACTCATGTGGAAAGGCATGCCAGACAGCGTACCGCCTTACTCGTAGACTTGAAATATCGAGTCAATGACGATCGGCAAATTCTCCCTGACGGAAACAGCACCAAAAACCGAACGTGCATGCACGCCTTTTTCGCCGAAAACCTCAAACATCAGATCGGAACACCCGTTCAGCACTTTGGCATGTTCATCGAAGTGAGGTTCCGAATTAACGAACCCCTGAAGCTTTACGACCCTTTGAATCTTGTCCAATGATCCCAGTGCAGACTTAAGCACAGCAAGAATTTCAATGCCGGCCTGCCGGGCGAACTCGTATCCTTCTTCAGCGGTAAAATCTTTGCCGAGTTTTCCTCTTGGTTTCCCTGCCGGTCCTTTCCCGGAGACAAACAATAAATCGTTCACTCTTACGCAATTCGCATACTTACCCGCCGGCTCGCTTGCATCAGGCAATACGATTCCTAAAGCTGTCAACTTGTCGGCGATTGTCTGTCCATTCATTTAAGTAACTCCTCCCCGTCTGTTGTTCCACACGCAGCCCATAGCTGCTGTTTTATGGAAATAAGTGCAAAAATACACCTAATTTCTCCGAATTTGGTCTATTGCTCGAAATAGGTGCAAAAGTACACTTATTACTCTTAAAATACCGCCGAATCGCTTTACTGAGATGAAATAAGTGTAAATCGTTTTTATTTTGTTTCTCCGCATGCAAACAGCAAAAAATAAGTGTACTTTTGCTCTTATTCTCTTATTCGCCTGTATTCCCAGCATTAAGCTCTTACGGGTTTACCGAAGAAAGCATCGTATGCTGGGTGACTGTGTGTAAATCGCGATAAATCCGGTTCAGCACGTGATCTTCCATTAAAGCCGCCATTCCGAGCAGCGGAAAAATCGCGTGCGCACACTCCAGTGACACACGTGCCGCTTGTCGGCTGCAGCGTCCGGCCCATGTTCGATCCACTGTGTCATAAAACCGTTCGGCCGCCTGCTGATATGCCCGCTCTTTATCGTCTAGCATTCTCGTCAACGCCGTAAGCCGCGCTGGCTGAGTTGTTCCCCAATCGGCCTGCCGAGCGGCGGCAAACGATCGTGCTTCCTCCAGAAAATGACGGCATAGTCCAATGCATACTGCTGCAAAGGAGGTCTGGGCAAACGGCACAAACGGGTAGCGGAAAATCGGATCGTCATAATGCGGTGTGCTAAAAATATCGAAAGTCCTTTCGGCCGGTACATAAGCATCTTCCACAGCAATGGAATGGCTGTCGGTCGCTTTAAGCCCGAATGATTTCCAATCGCGGATAATCTTAACCTGCTCGGGCATAAACACGAATGACCGTATCTCCGCATCCCCGCCTAATCCCCTGTCGATCTTGCAATTAGCGGTAAACATACTGGCATATGTCGACCCGCTGCAGTACTTCCATTGACCGCTTACTCTATATCCTCCGTCAACCGGTGTTGCGATGCCGTTGGCATGGCCGCTCCCTGCAACGACAGCCTTACGCCCGCCGAACAGCTTGCGTGATTGTTCCGAAGGCAGTGTGGCGGCAAAGAAGCCTCCGCCTGCTCCGATCGTAACCAGCCAGCCGAAGCTTCCCTCCACCCAAGCCGCTTGGTCAAATACGCGCAGCGCTTCCGGGAGACCGGCGCCCAGTCCTTCCAATGCCTCAGGCACAAAAAGCTTGAACAACTTTGCTTCATATATGTAATCCAGAATCCCCGGTGATAGACTGCCTGCGCTTTCAATCCCCGCGGCATTTTCTCTGACTTCATGAACAAGGCGATCCGAAAGATTTAACAAGGAATCACCTTAACGGCCGCCTGTTTTCCGCTCAATTGAACACCCGTTTCCTTCTTGCCGCTGGCGGCAAGGTCCTTGAGCAGGCGTTCCAGCAGCTCCTTGGCTTTCGGCCCTTCCTTGCCCTGAATTCGCACTACCAGCTGAACCGCGCTTCCCGCGGCAAGCAGTTTCTCAGCCTGGCGCTGCTTCGTCTCGTAATCGTGATTTTCAATATTCGCGGAGAGCCTGATCTCCTTCACCTTGGCCGGCTGCTCGTTCTTCCGTGCGTCTTGCTTCTCCTTGGCCGCTTCCTGTTTAGCGGAACCTCGTGCCATCAGCTTGCACGGCGGCGGACTGCTGAACAGGGAGGTACAGATAAGATCCACCTTCAGCTTGCGGGCCATTGCCAACGCTTCATCACGTGAAACGACGCCCAGATCCTCTCCTCCGATTCCTTGCAGCTTCACCTCCGAAGCTTTTATTTGTTCATTCAGGATCATCTGCTCACCCTCCGATCTTATAGCAAATTCTAACATAAGATCATCAAAAAGGGGCTCCTACGCAGCGGAGTCCCTTTTTTATCGGTTATTTAATGATCCCAAGCTTCTTCACATCTCCCTCTGTATACTGCACTCCACTAAGAAGGTAATTACGCACTTATTTTTACAACCGGATTTCATAATTCGCGTTTTTTAAATAATTCGATCATCTCGGTGATCATGCTTTGTTCAGCGTCTTCTTTGGGGAGGCGGATGAAACGGATGAGCCGCGAGACGTCTTCTTGGAAGAAACGGATTAGCTTGAGGAGGGCCTCTTGATCCCCTTGCCGGGCCGAATGAAGCAGAGTTATAAATTCGCTGTCTGTGAGAGGTATTGGAGTGCTTTTCTCTTCCATTTGCTCACCGCCTGTTGGCTCATTTGTAATTGCCGGGCAACTTGAGCCTCGGTTCGGTCATTTATATAAAGCTCATAGAGTATGGTTTTTTCGATGTCGGAAGGCAGTGAGTTAATTAATTGTCTTGTAAAAAGCTGGCTGTCGGACTGGGCTGTGAAGTCAGTCACGCTAAAGGATTCCGAGATGATCGGCACTTCACGCTTGTGAGTCACTCTGGATTTGTACTGCACCCTCCAGCCGAGACGATAGATTTCCTTGCGATAACGATCAATGATGGATTGTGGATTCAATAGAATCACCCCCCTTGCTATAATCGTTGTATATTGTAGGGCAAAATAAGCTTCCTATTTACAACTCAATGAGAGCATGTGTTCTGTTCATTTTCTCATCGCTGCAGGTAGTAAAAACCTCTGTTATATTACTTATTTGGTATACGGGAGATTAGAAGGGAGGTGAATGAAATGGACCTGACCATTAAGGACTGGATTTCTTTGATTATGAACGTCGGATTTCCCGCTGTGGTATGCCTTATTCTGCTTCGCTATGTGCTCGACACGATGGGTGAAAAGATTGACAAGTTGGAAAGTTCATTAGAGCAATTGACCGGTAAGATCAAAAAGTCAGGGCGGCGATAACGGGTGGGAGAGATAACAATGCCCTCGAAATTCCCGCAAGGAAGGACGAGGGCTATGTGCATTGTTCTGGTTGAGTCGATTCCCCTTACAGCCTTTATTCCATGCCGGAAAAGGTTTGGATAAACTGAATGATTGCAGGACCGAGAAGGACGATGAACAAGCTTGGAAAAATGAAAAGTACCAACGGAAACAGCATCTTGATCGGCGCCTTCATGGCTTCCTCTTCGGCACGCTGCTTGCGCTGCTCACGAACTTCCTGCGATTGGACACGAAGCACTTGCACCATTCCGATCCCCAGCTTCTCCGCTTGCAGAATACTGCTGATCAGCACCTTCAGTTCTTCGACATCCAGTCTTTCTTTCACCCCGGTCAACGCCTCGCGCCTTGTCTTGCCAAGCCTGATTTCCTCAAGGCAGCGGCGGAACTCCCCCGCCAGAACACCTTCTTTTTTAGAAATCAATTTGCTCAGAGCGGCATCGAAACCAAGTCCGGCTTCAAGGCTGACGGTCATGAGATCCAATACATCAGGCAGCTCCCGCAGGGCCAGCTTGCTACGGCTTTTCGTCTTCAATTTCAAATAATATCCGGGAAGTACCAGCGCGATCACCAGTCCGACCAAGCCCATCAGTATCATCCCGCCGGTGCCTGTCTTCAGCACGTATCCATAGGCAGCAGCTAATCCAGGAAACAAGATGAGCAGCGTTAGCTGCGCGATGCGGTAATCGACAGGGGACATGCCGAACGGCTGTCCGGCCTGCAGCAGCTTGAGTTCAATTCTCGCTACTTTGCGCTGTTCCAGCGTGCGGCTGAAACCCCGGCGAAACTCCCTCCACACCGGCAACATCAATCTGCTGAGTAGCGAGGGGTCTTTCTCCAAATCCGACTCCGATCCCAGAGCATTGTCCTGAACGGCGCCTGTAATATGAGCCAGTCTTCGTTTAAGCAGTTTTTGGCGTTCTTCCCGGAGCACAAAAAACGAATAAATCGCCAGAGTGACCGTCATGCAAAATGCGGCGTACAGCATCCGTCACACCTCGATCGTCGTAATTTTACGAATGAAGATAAATCCGATAATCCCTGAAATGAGAGCAGCTGCAACCAAGATCATGCCGATTGTATTCGTAAAAAGGGTGCCAATGTAAGTCGGCTCGATCAGATAGAGGATGAAACCCAGTACAAACGGCAGTACACCAATAACAATCCCCGAAAGACGACCTTGTGCGGTAAGCGTGGTGATTTGACGCTGAATCCGGCTCCTGTCGCGGATCGTCTGAACGATCGTTTCAAGAATGACCGCGAGGTTACCCCCGATTTGGCGCTGAATAAGAATCGCTTGGATCATCAGATCCAGATCCTCGCTTGGCATCCGATCCTTCCAATCGTTAAGCGCGTCCTCCATACTGCTTCCATACTGCATTTCTCTCAGCACAATTTCCGCTTCATCGTGAATCGGCCCGTCCGTCTCGTCAACAACGGTTTTGAGCGCTTGCGTGAAGCTAAAACCTGCGCGTAAGGAGCCAATGATAGTGGTAAGCATATCGAGCAGGCTGTCATTGAACTCCGCGACACGTTTCCGGCGCTTTCGTCCGATCCACCAGCCCGGAAGCATAAAACCGATCACTGCCCCTGCTGCCAGCAGCAACGGTTGATTCGACAGCAAGTATAGAAGACCGGCGCTGAGGGCCGTGCTCAACCACTGAAACATCACGTATTCTTCGGGCTTAAGCGGCACGCCGGCCATGCTGAGCATCGTCTCGATCCGCTTGCCCCGCTTTTTCCTCATTACCTGATCGCGAACCGAGCTTTTGTATGTTTGAAGCTGAACAAGCAGGTTGAACTTTTTTCGGCCCAGCTGCTTTTTGTCGTTCAACTCCAGGAAACGCTTCATACGTTTGTTCATGCGCTTGT
This sequence comes from Cohnella kolymensis, assembly GCF_000829465.1. Classification (GTDB taxonomy): domain Bacteria; phylum Bacillota; class Bacilli; order Paenibacillales; family Paenibacillaceae; genus Cohnella; species Cohnella kolymensis. The sequence continues at coordinate 569,405 of NZ_JXAL01000001.1, forward strand.
TCGACATGAATAAGAGCTGCAGAATCGCGACAAATAACAGAAAGCTGCTGAAAGCGAACATGCCGATGATGATCCAGATCATGGCCTCACTCCTCTTCGATGAAGACGGATGCCGGTATGTGGATGCCCGAAGTCTCCAACCGCTCGTAAAATTTGGGACGAACCCCTGTAGGTGCCAGTTTGCCTGTAATTTTCCCTAGTTCATCCACGCCTGTCTGCCGGAAGGCAAAGATATCCTGAAGCACGATCACATCTCCCTCCATGCCCAGCACTTCGGTAATGTTGGTAATTCTACGCGATCCGTCCTTTAACCTGGATTGCTGGATGATGATATCAACAGCGCCTGAAATTTGTTCCCTGATCGCTTTGATCGGCAGTTCTATGCCGCCCATCAGCACCATCGTTTCGAGACGCGCAATCATATCGCGGGGACTGTTGGAGTGACCTGTCGCAAGCGAGCCGTCATGTCCTGTATTCATCGCCTGAAGCATATCCAGCGCCTCGCCGCCTCGGACCTCCCCGATGACGATACGCTCCGGCCGCATCCTCAAGGAGTTACGGACGAGATCGCGGATCGTTATGGCGCCTTTGCCTTCAATGTTAGCCGGCCGTGATTCCAGAGAGACGACATGGTCTTGTCCCAGCTGCAGTTCTGCTGCGTCTTCAATCGTCACGATGCGCTCGTCGCTCGGGATGAACGAGGAAAGCACATTCAGCGTCGTTGTCTTACCGGAACCCGTACCCCCGCTGACGAAAATGTTCAAGCGAGCCTTAACGCATGCTTCCAGGAATATCGCCATATCGCGGGTAAGCGTTCCGAATTCAATCAAATTTTCGATCGTAAAGGGATCCTTGGAAAATTTTCGGATTGTGATCGTTGGTCCTATTAAGGAAAGCGGCGGTATAATGACGTTCACACGCGATCCGTCAGGCAGACGTGCATCCACCATAGGACTGCTTTCGTCTACGCGCCGTCCGATCGGAGACACGATTTTCTCAATAATGTGCATCACATGCTCATCGTCACGGAACTGTACATAGGACAGCTCTATTCTTCCGCTCCGCTCGACATACACTTGATTGGGTCCGTTGACCATCACTTCACTGATTTCAGGATCCAGAAGCAGCGGATTAATCGGGCCGAAGCCGGTCAGATCATGGATCAGCTCATCGACCACTTTTTTGCGGTCGACTTTGCCCCGCAAAGTTTCGTCCTCCATAATCAATTGTACAGCCATGGCATCGATCTTGGGGATAATGGATTCTACTTCTTCATCCTTGATCTCATTGAGAATCTGCTTATGCAGCTTATTCTTAAGCTCCTGATGCTTAGAGATTTGCGCTGGATTTTCTTTAGGCCGCGGATCGGTGCCGCGAATCTGTCGGAAAGTCGTCAGCAAATCATTTTTCGGAGCTTTGGGCAGCTGTACGGCTTCCGCCGACTGCCCGTCAACAGCAGCTTCCGACTCGGCCTCAACCGTTTTGGCTTGGATTTTGTTTAATAGACTCATTATGCGGGCCTCCTCAGAACAACGAGGTAATGTTTTTCGATGTTTTATGGAATAACTGCTGGATGAACGAGCCCTGCTTAGGCTGGAACAGGGAAATTTCCCTTCGCGAGATAAGCTGCTCCGCCGTTTGAAAACCGCCTTCGCAATATCGCTCTTGGCCTGATTAAGCACAAACGGAATGCCGATATTAAGCGACTGGGATGCAAGTTGGAAATCGTTCGGGATGTAGATATTGGTTTCTACTCCCAAGATATCCGGCACGTCCGTCGCCTTGATCACACTGTCCATCGTGGCCCGGTTGATCACCAGCTGCACTTTATCCCGGTAACCCAGCACATCCAGCGTCTCCAGCATCAGCTTGGTGCTTTTGATCGCCGTCATCTCCAGCGTCGTCAGCACGAAGATCTGGTCGGCTTTTTCGATGAATTGCAGCGTCTTCTCCTGCAAGCCGACTCCCGTATCGACAAGAAGGTAATCGTGATGGGACAGCAGCAAATCGCATACACGGTCGATTACAGCCGGCGTGATCAAATCGGCGAATTCGGGCCTCTCCGGTGCGGCAAGCACCTTCACCCCGCTGTTATGATGAATGAGGAAGCTGGCAAGCGTATAGCGGTCCATCGCCTCAATACCCTCGGCGACATCCTTGATGGAGAACGTGGGATGCAGGTCGAGGGCCAGCGCGATGTCGCCGAACTGAAAATTACCGTCGAGCAAGCTGATTTGAATGTTTTTCTTGGTGAGTGCAACAGCCAGATTGACTGCCATGATGGTTCGCCCTATACCGCCCTTGGCGCTGCAGACGACGATCATTTCGCCTCGCTTTCCGCCCGGCTGTCCTTCATTCATCATTTCCGCGTGGTTCATTGCTGGTTCCTCCCGTAGCCGATTCCCTGTTACTGTTGTTTCTTAGCGTCTTGTACAATCCGGCTCTTCAGCATCAAGCTCACAATGCTTTCCGAATCTTCATCCGCATTAATTGCCTTGACGGCATCACTAGGCTGCAGTTCGAATGTTACTTGAGCATATTCCGCATATTGGGTATCCACATCGGCCTCTACCATTCTCCTGCCGATTGCAAGCACATGAACATTTTCTAAAAGAATGCTGGAATTCAATGTCTCAGTCGCTTTATCCCGCTTTGAAACAATAACATCCACATAATCTCCCGGCTCTATGAGGTTCGATACCGACTGCACGATGTTCAAGCCGATCGAAACCGCGCGATAACCGTCCCGCACTTTCTTGGAGACGAACTGAGCCTCCTCTTTTTGGTCTTTCAAATGGTTGGAGAGCAGCACCTCGCCGACTGCCAAATCAGATGCCGACACTTTGCCTTCCGCTTGCTTCGGGTCCGTAAGGGCATGAGCATGTGCACTCGTGGTTGGAACCTGAACCAACTGAAGCATTCCGGCTGACAGCTTCGTATTCTCTCTCACTTCCTGCTTGACGGCTACTACCTTCACCATGTCGGTCGCAGCCGGAGCTTCCTTGTATTGTTTCATATAGTTGAAGAACAGGACCGTCGTTACAATCCCCATTAGCAATGCAGCAACCAAAATGATCTTTGATCTCATCGATGTCACCTTTCACGATAAATAGTTAGTGGCTATTCAACCAGTTTGATCGCGTAAGCGCCTGTGTCGGGCGTACCCGGTGAGGCAAATGCTGTGTCTGCTCTTTCAATGAAGTAGCCGTTAATCTCAGAATCTTGATGTGACATGGGCTCTAAAATGTAGAAATAAGCGAAGCCAACCACCTTGATGCGCTTCATCTGGTTCGAGGTTTGCTCATAAGGTTCGTATACGGGTATCAGAATTACACGCGTTGAATCACGGTGATTGTAATCCCCCTCCGGATAGGGGTCCGAATCGATTCGAAAATTGACCCCATCCCGTGTCTTCCCCTCTACCTTACCGGTTTCCGTCTCGATGATATCGCCGACTTTTATTTCATATGAATATCCGTTCTTCAAATTCTGCTCGTATGTTTTGGCGCCAGGCCCGCCTAGCGCAAGTATGCCGAAAAAGCCGGTATCCGAGCCTTCCATATCGACTTTCAACCTGTAGGGCTGGTTATAATTAAGCGCAATCCTGCTGTCGATGCCTAGAGGTACCGCTCCTTTCGCTGCACTCATCGGCAGAATACGGGCGGCGGCTTTCACTGCCACCGTTACGTCTTTCTTGCCGAACAGCCGGCCGAACCCGAGCGGAATTTTTTTTGCTTAAATGAACTCGAACCGTGGACTTCATGTTGATGTCCGTCCCCGTCAAACTTGCTTGTTCCCCATGGTGAGTGAGAATATCATTGACGATCGCCTGAACGTCCGATTCGTTGCCGGTCAACTCTTGGGCTCCTGATAATGCCGCGGCGTTCGCAGTTTTCTGAAGATGGCTCTTGGCCGCATACATCGTGCCACCGTCAATGACCAGACCGGCCACGGTAAGCAGAAGCAGCAGTGATAACCCCACAAGAACGATCGTACTTCCCCGCTGTTCTTGGATCAGTTTTCGTCCAAACTGCATCATGAACCCCTCCTATTCCATCCGGATGGTAGAATTCGCTGAAAGAACCGGGGCCGGTATGATTTGCTTCATCACCGGAGTAATGAGCGGAAGGGAGTAGGCTATTGTAACTGTCACGTCCTGCCCGGGTTTCCTCGTCGGTTCCCATTCCCATGGTGTGATCGTTACGTTCAAGCCCGAAGAATCTCCGACCCGCACATGATTTTTGGCATAGGCCATGATCTCCGCATCACTTCTACCTAAGCCTCCTAGCCGTACCGCTTCCTGGGTTGTCATATTGAGGCTGCTGTATGCAAACAACAACCGCCCAAGATCGAAGATGCCGCAAATAAGAAGCAGCAGAAGCGGAACCAGCAGCGCGAATTCAACCAGTGACTGCCCCTTCTGTTCTTTGATCATGCCGCTCCCCATCCTTTCAGACACAAACAAAGTGCAGCGCCGCCCGCGATCGCAACACCATATGGGTAGCTCCGCCTGTCCAGTGACCCCGTAAATCCGGTTTAAATCTGAATCGTAAGCAAAATAGAATATATCCGATAAAACGCATACGTTCGCGGATACCATCTTTGAATAAGATAATCGCCAATGCGATTACACCGCCGATCAGCGCCATGTACACCGATGCCGCGAAAACAAACCAGGCGCCTTTTAGTGCGCCTACCAATGCCAGCAGCTTAACGTCCCCGCCGCCCATCCCACCCAGCAGATAAGGATGATTAGAATGGACAATCCAAGGGTAAAACCTAACAAAGCATCTCCCAATCCTGCCCAACCATTAGTCACGGCTTGAATGACGAATCCCGCTGCCAACGCAGGAAAAATGACAATGTTATAGATCGTTCGGCTTCTCAGGTCCGTTATGACAGATATAGCTAGGACAATTAGCAAAATCATATTTGCCAACACAACGGGTTCCTCCATTTTCAAACTGGGGATGAAAGAAGGCCGTACGTTGAATCAACGTACGACCCTCTCAGCAAGCGCAAACGATCAGGATGCGGTCGGGCTCATTCCATCGACGCCGGTCTTAACCGTAGTTTCTACACCTTTAAATAGCTCCACAATATAACCGCGCAATGCGATCAATGCGCCAACAACAGCAACTGCGATCAAACCGAGAACGAGACCGTATTCAGTCATACCTTGACCTTTTTCATCTTTCAAAAGAGCTTTGAATTTGTTTACCATTTGTAATTCCTCCTAATATTTTTGGTTTTGGTTTTGTTGTTACGAGTGTTCTAGCACTGCTGTTTGTCCGATCCGAACCCCTGCCGGCTCCAGCGTACCTGCAGGAAGCTCAACAACCGAACGTGTACCCTGGAAGTTCTTACCGATCGTTCCGGGTTTCAAGCTGTGTTCGATGCCGACGATTTGGTTCGTCTCGTCTAGATGAAGCACGTCAATCGAATACTTCATAAAGAAAGAATGTACCGATCGGCACGGTCGAATGTGTAAGCCGTGTCCCTCCGACAGCGCAGCTGTGAACATCAGCCCTCTTAGTCGCCTTAGGAATGAATATGCCTTGACGACCTGATGTCCCAGCAGTTGTCCGCTCTCTTCAATGAACAGCTTCATTCGACAGGATCACCCCCCAGGAATGTGAAAAAACCCACCTTTTCCCGAAAGGAGGGTCAAAAAAGAAGCTCCCCTTCATCTTTCGGCAGCTGGCTGGCAATAACGCTTGCGCGTCTTAGCCCCTGTAGCTTTGCGTCACCGATTTTCACCGGCTTTGCCTTTATCGAGACTCAGCAGAGCGTTACGTTCGCTGATTCGATGATCTCATCATAAGCGTTGGAATATTATTCCTAGAATCCATCTTACTTCTCAATTTTCCGACCGCGTCAGTATGCCTTTCGGCATGAAGATACATAGGACGAATGTTACAATCAAGGTCGCACGACGACTTGGTTAGACATGATAAGTAGGTCTTTCGATTTAGTTACGACATTTTACTCACAATAACATCCAATTTCATATCGTTGTTCCATAATTTACTAATTTATATATGTCTGGTTCTTTAGTCTTGGGTTCATGGTCTTACGTACCATGGCAAAGTAAAGGGCAAATCTGCGAGAACAGATTCGCCTCTTCTTAAATTCTATCTAACGCCAACTCGCCTGTATCTTTGTCTTTCAGCACAATGTAAGCGTCGAAAGCCTCGCCTTCACCTTTGCCGAATTTCAGCTTTGCGGTTTTACCCTTCTCGATTAGGCTTCTTACCATCGTATCGGTTAGAGTGCGGCCTAAGCTTTCCTTCCAGATGACAAAGCCGCATCCTGACCGGTAGTTGCTGCATCCGTAACCTTTGCGGCCCATGAAAATATGGCCGCCGCAGCCGGCCCGCGGACAAGCGGCAATCGTCCCCGGTTCGGCAGTTGCGGCAGAGGTCTTAGCGCGTGTGGAACTCGCCGCAGCGCTCGAGCCGGTTTTATTGCCGGCGGTGGACTTCCTCTTGCCGACCGCCTCTTTGGGTGCAGGTTCGCTCTTCGCGAATGCGTTCCTAGTCGCCGGGCGCTGGTGGCCGACTTTATCTATGATTTGAATGGTGAATTTCTTGACATTGCCCATGAACGCTTCGGCAGAAGCTTGTCCGCGGGATATCTCCGTTAAACGCCGCTCCCAATGCCCGGTCATCTCAGGTGAAGTGAGCAGCTCCACTCCGGCTCCGCGAATGAGCTCGATAGCCGTTCGTCCTTTTGCGTAATCATGATTTTCTTGCCCTGCATGTCCACATAACCGACCTGCTTCAGCCGTTCGATCGTAGCGGCCCGTGTGGCAGGCGTTCCGAGTCCGGAATCCTTCATGGCATCGCGCAGCTCATCATCTTCGATTTGTTTGCCCGCGCTCTCCATCGCTTTCAACAGGGTTCCCTCAGTAAAATGTTTCGGAGGCTGTGTTTCTTTCGCTTTGACCTCGGCGCCCGTGCAGAATACCGGAAGCTGTGGATTCAGCTCGAATGGCGCGTCCGTTTCTTCTTCCTCGTCCTCCCGATCCTGCGATGCGGAGCCTTCTTCTTTGCCGTTCTGCCTGGAGGACTTAGGAGCATCAGCTGCATAGATGGTCTTCCAACCTAGCGAGAGCAGCTGCTTAACCGTTGTTTTGAAGGTTTCCCGCTCCACCTCTGTCATCACCGTGTGAACCTTATACTCAGCAGCCGGATAGAATTGGGACAAAAACCGCCGGACAATCAGGTCATACAGCTTGCGTTCATCCGGGCTCAGCCCCTGCGGCTTTTTCATCGTCGGCATAATCGCATGGTGGTCTTCCACTTTAGCCGGGTTACAAATATTTTTGTTGTTCGTGTGGACCAGCTTCTTGTTCGCGGACTGGACGTAATCGCCGTAGTCGCTGGAACCGCGCATGTTGTCCAGAATCCGATGCATTTCCGGAATGTTCTGCTCATTCACATAGTTGGAGTTGGTCCGCGGATAGGAAATGACTTTATGTTTTTCGTACAGTGCCTGAGCCGTATCAAGCGTCTTCTTGGCGGAAAAGCCGAATTTGCCGTTCGCTTCCCGCTGCAGCAGCGTCAAGTCATACAGCTTAAAAGGATACTCCTTCGTCTCTTTAACCTCGTAGCTGAGGAGTGTGCCAGGCTTGTCCTTTATTTTCGCTGCGATCGCTTCCGCTTTGTCCGGATCGGTAATCCGCTCACCCTGCCAGATGCCCTTATAAGCTGTGGATTCTTGTGAAAATAAACCTGTCACGTCGTAAAATTTCAGCGAATCGAACGCTTCGATCTGCTTCTGCCGATCATAGATTAGCGCAAGCACCGGCGTCTGCACGCGTCCGACGGACAGCAGCTCGTTATGCTTGGTTGTGAAAGCGCGCGAGCCATTCATTCCGATCAGCCAATCGGCCTCGCTGCGTGCGCGGGCGGCCCGCGTCAGGTTGTCATATTCGGTGTTATCTTTTAGCTGGTCGAATCCTTTGCGTATCGTCTCTGCAGTCAGATCGGAAATCCAGAGCCGCTTGACCGGCTGCTGCAAATGCAGATGCTCCCGAATGAGCGAAAAGATATGCTGCCCTTCGCGCCCGGCGTCGCAGGCATTCACAAGCATGCCGCTGCGGGCGGCTAATTCTTTAATTACATGAAGCTGGTCTTTTGTTCTCGGGTTGGGAAGGAGTTTGAATGTATCCGGAATAATGGGCAGGTCGCCGAATCTCCATTTCTTGTATTTCTCGTCATAGAGGTCGGGTTCAGCCAATCCGATCAGATGGCCGATGGCCAGGTAATGATATAATTATCGCCCTCCAAAAACGACCGTTTGTTGACCGCTTTCGGTTCGATGACGGCGGCAATGTTGCGGCCCATATCCGGTTTTTCCGCTATGACCAACGTCTTCAAAAGGGTTCGTTCCTCTCTATTTGTTTAATGCGGTAAAAGTGCTGTTTTCGCTCAATTATATCACATGTCCTTAACTGCCTTAATGAGTCCAAAAACATAAAAACCCCTGGCATGGCGACATATTCGCCGAACCTAGGGTGTGCTTCACCGTTATGTTTGCCGCGGCATTTGCGCGACAGGCCGTAAGGCGGCTTAGCCGCTTTGCGCGTTGGAAACCGGCACCTGGCTGCTCCGCAAGAATGCGTCCTCCTTGTGAAACAAATACCCGCAAAGCAGTCCGCCGCAGGCCGCGACAATGCCCCCGCCGGCGAAGACTGCACGAAGGCCCAACAACTCGTGAAGCCAACCGGCACTGATTAGTGAGATGACCATACAGCCCATGAAGACTGTATTGATCGCAGTGCCTGCCCTTCCTTGATACGCATAATCCACCTTGGTCTGCATTAATGTGGACAGGCCGACGTTGATTCCAACTTGGCCGGCACTGTAAACGATGACTCCGACGCATAACGCCCACAGCGCAGGATACACGACCATTGCCGTAAAGCCTATGCCCATGCAAAGCATTCCGACAGACAGAAACCGGTCGTGCGGCCATTTCAATTTGTGTATGAAGAAGGTGGCTGCAAGCATCGCCACACCCTCGATCAAGAGGATGATTGAGAGCACCTCTTTCGCCATTCCTAAAAAGTCCGTTACTACAAACACCTGCAGCACTTGGATGATCCCGGCGCCTAAGCCGAAAAATATACACGAAAGCATAACAATCCGGGAGACAGGGTTATGTATAACGTAGCGAAAGCCCTCCTTAAAATCGTCCCGGATGCCTTGTATTCCTGTGCGCGTTTGTTGCTCGGCGTCCGCACCCGGGACTCGGATGGAACTGATGATAAGAACATTACCGAGCAGGAGCACAACGTTAACGAGCAGAGTCACTGAAGCCCCAAGCTGCATATACACCAAAGTGCCGAGCGCGGGACCGAGCATCAGCATCGTGCTGAACGTAATCTGGCGCAAAGATGCCGCTGTTTTCAAATCATCCTTGGGCACAAATTGCATCATAAATGCGGGCGCAGGAGAGCGAAACAGCAGCGTCCCCAGCGAACAGAGAAAGGCGCCGATATAGAGCACGAGCAGAGACTCCATCATATACCCGCCGATCAGCAAAATGACAAATCCGATCCGCAGAAGGTTAGCGGCGAGAATCGTTTTTTTGCGGTTCCACCTGTCTGCCAACACGCCGATTAACGGTCCGAAGATAAAAATTGGCGCAAACTCGCAAAACAGGATAACGGATACGGCGAACGAGGAGTTGTTTGAGAGCGTTAATACCATATACATCAAGGCCATATTCCGAAACCAGTCGCCAAGCTCCGAAAGCCATGACGCCACCCAATAACGCAAATACATCGGATTAGAACGAAGCAGAGCGAGCATGATCGGTTCCCCGCTTTCCACTAGTAGAGACACCTTAAATCATACCATATATTGTAATTCCGCTGTGAGGAAGTCTGAAAACGTTGACTGGTGATTTCTTTTCTGCTATGCTGTAATTACAGTTTAACTGTATTTTTAATTTATAGAATAGAGTTGTATTAGGAGTCTATAGATATGAGTGACTTGATAATTCAAAAAGTTCAAAAAAGAATGTTGATTAGTTTAGCAGAAGTATCTAAGGAATTCGATTTACATGAGGGTGACTTTATTAGTATTGAAGAACGTGATGGCGGCATCTTTTTAAAGCCTGTCTCTTGGCACGATAAGAGCCAGGAATATTTTTGGACGGATAAATGGCAAGAAAAAATGCGAAAAAGCAAAGAAGCATTGGAAACCGGGAAATTTCAGCTGATCCAGAACCAAGCGGATCTCCTTAAAGAGTTGGGTGGAAAAGATGCCGACAATGATTCTGACGACCCCGTTCAAGGATGATTTCTTTGCCTTAACGGAAATCGAACAAAAGCAGGGAAGAAAGGCCATTAAGTTTCTAACCGATAATCCGAAACACCCTTCGCTACAGATTCATCGTATTAAGGGCACAAATTTTGGGGAAGCTTATGTGAATAAAGATATTCGAATTATTTATGAACAAAATTCCGACACTTTAATTTTACTGGCTATCGGCCATCATGATGTTTTGAAAAAATATTAGAATTGATTGGATTTTAAAGTAGCCTAAGCAAAAAGGTCGACACATGTCGGCCTTTTTGCTTTATCGTGCTCTTTATGCAAATTCCACTTCCAGAATGCCGGACAGCTTCACCCACTGTCCGGCGATGAGAATCCGGTAAGCCAATACATCCAGCTTGGTGATCATGCCGGTGATGCTGCGGTTCTCGAACGGATCCCACAGCACCAGCCGCACCGCCTCCCCGTTCCGGTAAGCGTCGCTTAGACGCTCGTTGATCTCTTCCCATTTATACGGATCCAGAATCGGCTGCTCCTTGCGGACCAATTCATGATTGACCTCCAAAATCCGTTCCTTATGCTCCGGCAGCATCATCCGGCTTGATTCCCACAGTCCATTGCCTTCAAGCTTTTTCCTCATTTGTAGTGTCCTCCGATCTTGCCTGCCCTGTCCTTGGCCTGCCCCATCTCTGTAACCGAGACAGCTCTCATGATCGCGGTACTGCCATACTTCTGCTTCAAAGCATCCGTCGTCTTCTCCAACAAGCGGAACCGCTCCCGTTCGTCGAACAGCGATAATTGATATTCTTCTTCATTAGAGAGCTGCGACAGGCTGACCCCGACTTTACGCACGGGGAGCTTCTGCCAGTGCTGCTTGAACAGCTCAACCGCGGCATGGTACACCTGGTTCGTCACATTCGTCGGCTCGGGCATCTTCATCTGCCGGTAAAACCCGGTCGGACGCTCGAAGTCCGCGCCTTGGCACCCGACCGATATGACAAAGCCCATGTAGCCCATGCTCCGGCAGCGTTGGCACACCAGCTCAGTCAGCTCCAGCAGAATCACCTTAATCTCATCCAGCGTTCTGTAATCCCTCGGCAGCGTCATCTGGTGCCCGACGCTCTTCGGCGCTTCTTCATGCGTATACGGACTGACCGGGCTGTCATCGATTCCGTTCGCCATGCGCCAATAGAGTTCTGCATCGATATCGCAGTTTTTGTTGAACTTCTTCTTCATCATCCGCTTCAGTTCAGCAAGCGGAGTTTGGGCGAGGTGCCCGATGGTGGGCAGTCCCATTGAGGTAAAATGAGCGGTCATCCGGCTTCCGACCATGAACATCTTGTTAATCGGCTGCGGCCAAAGCGTCGTCGGCAGGTCTTCCTTCCGAAGCACGAACAGACCGTCCTTGTTCTTTTTCGCCCACAGGTCACACGCCATCTTCGCCGTTACCTTGGAGTAGCTGATGCCCAGACGGGTGTAAATGCCCGTAGCGTTGCGGACGTCATCCTGTATGGCTTGCGCAATTTCCGTGGGCGTTCCGAACAACTTCAGACTGCCGGTAATGTCGATAAATTGCTCATCGATGGAATAAGGCTCCACCAGATCGCTGTATGTGCGCAAAATATCCGTAATCTGGATCGAAGTATCGATATACAGCTGCATTCGGGCTTGATCACGACCAGATCGGGACACTTGGCCAGCGCTTCGCGCAGCGTCTCGGCGGTCGTGACGCCGAATTGCTTGGCGAGGGGGCATGCCGCCAGTATAATGCCGCTTCGCCGCTCCGGATCTCCGGCTACAACGAGCGGTTTGTCGGCATATTGCGGATTTGCCGCCTTCTCCACGGACGCGTAAAAGCTCTGGCAGTCCGCGAGCATAATGACTCTGTCAGCACCTTTTGCCATCTCGATCACCCATCTGTCAGCTGCACCCCTGTGTACCGGCTTGCTTTTTTCAGAGCTTCCGTCCGGACCGTCCCCCAGAGCAGCGTAATATGATGCTGATAACCCCGGCACAAGTAATCGGCCTCTATTCCCGTTCTCGTCTGCTTCTCCGGAAGCACTTTGATCCCGCGCTCCCGCAGCTCCTTTTTCAACAAATAATGTTCGTTAATAATGTCGTCCTGCACTTTCTGCAAGCCTCGAATTAAAACCAAATCCAGCTTAAATCCCGCCGAGTGAGCCGTATGAATGTCGCGTTGAATGTAATCGAGCATAACAGGGATTAGAATCGCTTCCTTCACCATTCGCAGCTCTTCTTTGTTCAGCATCGGAGGCTTCATGCGGTTTCCCCTGCCTCTTGGATAAAATTGCCCTTCTAGGGTGCATAATATTATATGCGAACATATGTGCGTGATGTCTATTATATACGAACATCAGTTCGATTATCCACGTTTATTTTTTCCCAACATTGTGTTTGTTGAAACTGGGCTTATACTTAGAAAAGGGGGGAACGATGATGTGCGGAAGATATACGATCGTAGTTTCCATTGAAGAATTAATGCTGCGGTACATGAGCGACATGCCCACGAACCGCTACCATACACCGCGTTACAATGTAGCTCCGATGCAGAATGTAACGGCCATCGTTCATGACGGTCAGAACAACCGGATCGGCCAGCTTCGCTGGGGTTTGGTGCCCTCCTGGGCTTCTGACGACAAGATCGGCAGCAAAATGATCAATGCCCGCTCGGAAACGCTTCTGGAGAAGGCATCTTTTAAAAATTTGATTCAGCGCAAAAGAGCGATTGTACCGGCGGACGGATTTTATGAGTGGAAGCAGCACGGGGGCAAAAAACAGCCGATGCGGATTACGATGAAGGACGGCTCCATTTTCTCCATGGCCGCTCTTTATGACACTTGGACAAGCCCGGATGGCGGCAAATTAAGCACGTGTACGATTATTACGACCAGGCCGAACAGCCTGATGGAGGATATTCACGACCGCATGCCGGTAATCTTGCGTCCCGAGGACGAAGCGTTGTGGCTGAACCGGGATCATAATGATGTGGATGCGCTCACCGGCCTGCTCACCCCGTACTCCGCCGATGAGATGAAGGCTTATCCGGTGTCTCCTTTGGTCGGGAATGTGAAGAACGACGTGAAGGAATGCATCGAAGAGCAGCCGGTGTTGTTTTGACAGAGCCGCAGTGATTTCCTTGTTATGCGTTTCCTCTATGCTTTGGACTGATGATGACATACCCGATGAGCAGCAATACGATAACGATGGCGAGCAGCACGTTCTGCATCGCATTGTCCCGATTGATTATGATAAAGCGAAGCGTGGCGGTCATACCTATGTAGAGTAGATTCTGGAGCGGGAAATGGTAATTTTCTTTGAAATACACTAAAATCATCGAAATAAAAGCGAAGTATAGAAAAAAGTTTACCACTTCAATCAATACTTCATGCACATCTGCAGTTCCCGTCCATGCGAGATACGCAACCGACCCGACTTCCTTCAGCATGAGGAACAGGAGAATGATCATAACCGAGATCAGAGACACATTCATCACGAATTGCGAGCCATGAACGACGTTACGTATCCATTTCGAAATTGTCATATCTGCATGCTCCTATTTTCTGTGGGGATGGCCCGTACAATGACCAGTATTCACTGAAACGCGTCTCTTGACACCCTCTGCCGGACTCGGTTATATTGGATGAACAGAAATCAAATATGCAGCTCTTACGACGGAAGCACCCGTAAGCAAAGGCCGATACCGCCTTTCTTGCAGGTGCTTTTTTGCTGTCTACAATTAAAGGAGGAATGTAAAATGAACCGAGTTTCGAAAGTAATATTCACCGTATTGGCCGCCCTGGTCTGCCTGACCTCCATCCCTGCAGCGATGAGCGCCGCCACGGTGGAGTTAACCGCGCCGATTAAAGCCGCTTTCGACAAAACGGCGGCGTCCGCAGACGGCAAAACGGCCGCAGTGATGAGCAGCCTGTATAACGCTCTTGGCATTTACCAGGAGGAAGACCGAAATTGGGAAGGGAAAATTAAAGCTCTTCATTATCAGAACGAACAGGCGCTGATTGCCGTACGTAAGCAGATTAAAGAAATCGATGCCGATAAGCTGAAGAAGCTGGACACCGAAGTGAAGCAGACACGGGAGCGGTACAAACCGCTGTTCGCCGGTTACACTGCTCTCAACAAACAGATCTCTGCATCGAGAAAGTTGAAAAACAAAAATCTGACCGCTGCGCTCAGCGCCCAAGCCGATGTTATGAAATTGGCGGTACAACTGGCACGGCAGGACATTGATGCAAAGGAAACTGCCTTAAAAACAGCAAAAGATTCGACAGCCCGTACAATTAAAACGCTGCGCGACGCATTGGCGGCAATCGATCCGCTTAAAGTGCAAATCACAGCACAAAGAAGCGCGGCAAGCCTCCCAAGGAAAGGCCTGTCCCCAGTCTGGACCAATTTCAAATATGCCATAAAAAAGACCGACGCCAAGCGCACATTCGACTCTCTGGAAACACTCGTATTCCTTTCCCGCCAGATTGTACAGCAGCAGCAAAAAATTCACGCGCTTGAGACCCGAATAAGCGGTATCATTTCGAAAGTGAAAGCTCAAATTCCGGTATCATGAAATAGAAATCCATGCCCTTAATGTTGTAATATAGGACATTAAGGAGTGAGCAAAGCATGGCACAAAACCGCAAATTACTCATCGACCGCGATTTCCAAGAGGCTATGGAGCATCATATCCCTCTGCGAGTCTTTAAAGACGACCAGATTGTGGATTCCGGCGGTATCATTATCCGATTCGACGATCAAATCGTTGTCGCCCAATCAGGAGTCAGCGAGCTCGCTTATCATTCAAGAACAGAGTGCGAATTCTTTGAGATGAGAAAAAGATAAGCCTGGTTTTCCTTAATTTCCTCTAAACCCTCCATATCCCCCCTTATGGCTGCATATATTGTCAGTCAGGGGGAGGGAAACTAGATGAGAGGAATGCGTTTTTACCGTTATATAGTTACTCTGTTGTGCCTATTTTTCATTCCATTCGGACTTGTTGCACATGCGGAGACCGTTCAGCTTGCCAAGAAGTATGCGAAATACGAGCAATTTATCATCATCGATAAAAGCATGAACAAGCTGTTCTTCTATGAGGGCGGAAAGTTGAGTAAATCGTTCCGCGTGGCTTCAGGAAGGAAACCCTCTTACACGCCGGAGGGATTGTTCGCCATTCATGAGAAAGTGAAGAACCGGCCTTATTACAAAGAGAAAATTAAAGGCGGCGATCCTAGAAATCCACTCGGGGACCGCTGGCTCGGACTGGAAGTTACGCGGAACGGCAAAACGTCGTATGCTTATGGAATCCATGGCAACAACAATGAGAAATCCATCGGCAAATACGTTTCGAATGGCTGTATTCGACTGCACAATAAGGAGATCCGGTGGCTGTATGACCAGATAAAGACGGGTACTCTGGTGCTCATTCAGAAATAAAGTTTGTATGGAGAGATGACTTACCTGTCATCTCTTTTTCTATTGAAAGGGGGACATACACCTAAGCGTAATTACAAAATAAATTAGGGAGAAGTGATATTTAGGAGGGAAATGATCAAATGTATGATTACAACTTTTATTTCCGCTTCCCAGCCGACGCCAGTCTAATTAAAGATATTGAAAAAGCGGTCAACGGTCAATATAGTGCTGCTGCCTGCTATGAGCAGTTGGCGAGAATGGCTCCTAATGAAGAAGAAAGAAATCGGATTGTTGAAATTCGCAAAGATGAACTCCGGCACCTTAAAGTGTTCTCACAAATTTACAAATCTTTAAGCGGCAGGCAGCCGACACCTCATATCGTGGAACAATGTCCTTCAGACTACCGCGCAGGACTTAACTTTGCGATTAAGGACGAACAGGAAACCGTGGATTTCTACTTGGATATTGCTCAAAAAAGTACTGTCCCATTTATAAAAGACTATTTCAGGCGCGCATCGGCCGACGAACAAAACCACGCTGTATGGTTTCTGTATTTTCTAACAAGAAATCAATCTGGCTCCTAACTGCTTTGAAATCCCCCGGGATGGCTTCGCTTTTCCGACCGTGTTCCATACGGTCGTTACATAAGACAGCTTGCACAAAAGCACGGGTTGAATTGCTCCCACTCATTGGATTTTCCGCCATCCCGTATGCTAAAATACACGGGACAAGCACAGGGAGGAGAACAAAATGAACGCCAGGCGCAAGTTATCGGTTTTATTGGTTTTTATTTTGGCTGTAGCGGTTGTCGCAACAGGCTGCGGAAAGCGGGAAACTACGCCGAACGGAAACGGCGCAACGGCCTCAAGTGAAGCTCCTGCCGCCGGCGAAAGCACGGCACCGGCCTCAAGCGAAGCTCCTGCTGCCAGCGAAGACCCATTACACAAGGAGGATAATCCTATGGTAACAATTGAAATGGACAACGGAAAAAAGATCACTGTTGAGCTTTACCCGGAAATCGCGCCGAATACGGTGAACAACTTCATCTCGCTCGCGAAGAAGGGCTTCTATGACGGCACAATCTTTCACCGCGTCATTCCGGGCTTTATGGTCCAGGGCGGCGATCCTGAAGGAACCGGCATGGGCGGACCCGGATACAGCATTCCCGGAGAATTCAGCGGCAACCGCTTCAAGAACGACCTGAAACATACAAGAGGCGTTCTCTCCATGGCGCGTACGCAAGACCCGAATTCAGCCGGTTCCCAGTTCTTCATCATGGTTGCGGATTCGCCTCATTTGGACGCGAAATATGCAGGCTTCGGCAAGGTCACTGACGGTATGGAAACCGTTGATGAAATCGTTAACCAGCCTACCGGCGCGCAAGACCGTCCTAAAAACCCGATGGCCATCAAGAAAATGACCGTCGATACGAAGGGCGTCGAATACAAGGAACCCGAGAAAGTTAAGTAAGTTAATATTTCTACAGCTTAACGACCACTCTGCCGCGGGATTGTCCCTTCAGGATGACAGGTACATACTCGGGCACTTGTTCCAGCTCTATCTCCTCACTCATGCGGTCAAGCATCGCAGGTTTGTAATCGGAGGACAACAGCTGCCAGACTTGCTTCCGTCTATTCATGCCGGCAAACACCGAATCGATTCCGATCAGACGAATGCCGCGAAGAATAAACGGAAATACGGTTGCCGCAAGCTCTGTTCCTCCGGTTAGGCCGCTCGCGGCAACTGCTCCTCCATATTGCAGGGTCGGCAATATGGAGGACAATGTTTTACCGCCGACACAATCGACCGCCCCCGCCCACAGTTGTTTACCCAACGCAGGAATCTCACCGGACAGAAGCTCATCCCTCGAAATCACCCTTTTTGCACCCAACCCAAGTAAATAGTCTGTCATCTCTGCCTTACCCGTGCTGGCAACCGCTTCGTATCCCAGTCGAGCCAGGATCGCCAAAGCTACGCTTCCCACTCCTCCTGTTGCACCGGTGACCAGCACCGGCCCGCTTTCCGGAAGAACGCCGGCTTCTTGCAGCTCCAATACCGACAACGCTGCTGTGAACCCTGCGGTCCCAAAAATCATAGCCTCTTTCAACGTTAAATTGTCAGGCAGCTTTACAGCCCATTCCGCCGGCACCCGCGCGAAGCTGCTAAACCCGCCGAAATGGCTTACTCCTAACTTATACCCCGTAACAACGATTTCATCGCCTTCCTGAAACTGATCATCGCTGCTGGACACCACGACACCGGCCAAATCAATCCCGGGTACAAAAGGATAATTTTTCACGATATTGCCGTTCGTCGAAAAAGCTAGGGCATCCTTATAATTGATGCTCGAGTATGAGACTTTAATGAGCAGTTGTCCTTCAGGCAAATCTTCCACTTTCATCACCCGGCTGGACGCAACAACTTCACCGTTCACTTTATCAACGACTAACGCTTTAAAAGAATCCATAGTATCCTCCTAGAAACAAGTTTTCTCTTTATTATTTCACCTTTTATAGCAAAAAGACACCGCAGCACAGGCTCATTTTTAGCATGTGACTTTTCTCAGCGCAAACAAAAAACCAGGCCGCTTGCGGCCTGGCTTCGCTTCTAAAGCTGTTGTGATTTTCACGAGGCAGTGGCGGCCAGCGATGTCTTTTCCGGCAAAGCTGTTCGGCGTCTCATAAACATGACCAACACCCCAATCGCCACCGCAGCCCATACCGCTAATAGAACATATACCGGCAGCACCCAAGGATCGGACCAAGTGAACAACGAACGACCCAGGTAAGTCGGTACGAAAGCGTAAGCCGCTAATGCGAACCATAGCAGTCCGGCCGCATGCAGTAAACGATGACGCCTGACGACGGCGGCCGTACATTTACCCAATAAAAGTGCGAGAACAGGCGCGGCCTGGAGCCCATGAAAACCTAGAAAATGCACATCCAGAATATTACCGTGCTCGCCGAAATACCGGCTTTGAACCACAGCCATCCAGAGGCCTGAGGCAAACCCTAACATAGATGCCAGCAGACCGTAGCGGATGCCAAGGACAAGCAGCGGATTGATCTGGTACGAACGTGCGGTGAAAAATTGCAGCATAAGCCAGATGTACATGAGGATAACGCCGAAGAACAGCACCCGTACACAATCCCCGGCAAGATATTCGTATAGAAGTTGCCGGTTCCGAAGCGGGGGTCAAGACCGCGGAAGACTTGAATGACTTCAACGGCGTAGCCATAATACACGGCTATCAATAACAGCCGCTGGAAACGTATATTCGCTTTCTTGCTAACTCCGGTTAGCGGTATTAACAGCGCAGTGGTCGTTAAAAACACCCCGAATGCCGTGCAAATCGAGCTGGGTTTATCTAGCGAAGTTCCGGTGAAAATGCGAGTCCCGACTTCTGCAACAGCAAACAGGCAAAACTGAATATTCCGAGGACAAACCCGACACCTGCCATTTGGTACAACCATTTTTGTTCCGACTTGAAGAGCATATGCCGGATCGGCAGCTTCCCAGCCAGACGAGCGATTTTAATAAACATATTTATTCCTCCCCGTATCCTGGAATGCATATGTTTATCTTAGCGGGAAACTCCTGTCGCTATTAGTGAGAAGAGTAATTTTCTTCCAGTGACTTTTGTCACCTGGATTGCAAAAGGAATTTTTTACCTTATATCGAATACCGTTGAATGGGGAGTTTACGCTCCACATACTAGTCCGGGAGGAGGACAAAATGGAACAATTCAAAGTCCCCAGAGCGTGCATTTACATCAATTACATGGCGGACCTGCTTCGTTCCAAAGATCACTGCGTCATACATATTCAAGACGTGGAAGACGCGGATGCGTCACAGCCGGATTGTTCATTCCGCAGATTGAGGTTGATGCCAAGGATATTGTAGTCAAAAAAGAATTTTCGAATGCTTTCTGGCATACGGAGCTGGAGCAAATCTTGAACGGCAACGGAGTCGAATTGGCAATCATCGCGGGCTTCGCGGCAGAGCAATGTGTCCTGTTCACCTACAACGGCGCGTTGGAGAGGGGCTTCAAGGCTGTCATGCTGCAAAATGGAATTATCAGCTCAAAAGATGATGTCATACACACGACTTACCGTGATCGGGACTTGATTTCGGATCCCGTGATTGCGTTCTTAGTGGGTGCTTGACGGCGCAGGCTGCCTCTTGGGCAGCCTGCGTTTTTTACACTATACGTTCAATAAACCAGAACAGCCCCAGGCACCCGATTGCGCCGGACAACCCTCGCATCCATGCCGGATAACTTCTCGCCTTTCCAAGCAGCCAAAGCAAAGGCAGCAGCAAAGCCAGAACAGCCACCTGTCCGATTTCGACCCCAAGATTAAATGACAAAAGCGACAGAACGAAGTCGCCGCCCAGCGCTCCTCGCAAAATATCGGCAAAGCCGAAGCCGTGGACCAATCCGAACCCAAGTGCAATGGCCCATCTCCGGTATGGACGCTTCAGCCAAATATTCTCCACCGCAATATAAACAATACTTAGCGCTATTAACGGCTCTATAATCTTTAACGATATCGTGAAAATATCAAGAGCCGAGAGTGCCAGAGTTATACTGTGCCCTAATGTGAACGCCGTTAACATTTTGAGGTAATCAGATTTTCTTTGCTTTAAAATAACCAACCCGATCAGGAACAACAGGTGATCGTAGCCCTCCCAAATATGCTTCATCCCCATTAAAGTATATGTCCGCAGGGTCCCAGACCAATCCGAGCCTTGGACGTGCTTGTCAGCCTGCAAGGCACTTCCCGATGTAGTCCTGTTCGATTGTTGAAAGACGTAGTCCGAGACTTTATCATTCACACGCAACTGAGCAAAGTTCTGATGCTTCGGATCCATGTCGTCGAAAAAGAAGCTGTATTGAATCTTGTAATCTTCGATCGGCTGGTCGAACCGGAAGTCTATAAGCATGCGAATAAATTCGTTGTCTCCCCGCTTCATGGGACTGAAATCCAACAACTCGGGTTTGGCCGGCACATTGTTGTTTGTCACAGATAAGAAGCGGGAGACCAATGACTCGAGCTCAGAGAAGCCGGCGTCTCCGTTCTCAGTCGCCTTCTCCTGAGCGGCCTTAGGTTCAATTACGAAAACCCGTTCACCGGAATTCAGGTCCAGCCACTGTCCGACTTCTTGAGCATCAAGCTCAAGAGTATAGCTCACGGTATTGTCTCGAATTTCAATATCGGAATGCCCCACCGTTGCAAAATGTGCACTCGCGGCCGGCACCCAATCCATGCATACAGACACCAACTGGAGAAGCACAAAACAAACAAAGGTGGCTAACGTTAAGCAACTTCTTCCGCTTTTCATTCTGCTTCAGCTTTGGTCGTGAATCCCCAAATATCCGAGACTTGACGCCCGCCATACTGATCCGCCAAACGCACGTACCAGAAGAACGTCCCGTCTTTGCCCAACCCTTTCCAATGCGCTTTCGCTAAAGTATCGCTTTTCACAGCGGACTGCTTGTCGATCACTTTTTTGCCGTAGAGATTCACCGCAATATAATCGGTGGCTACCTGCTTCTCAACCGGTTTAAGCTTCAAAGGGAGGGTGAATTCGTCTTTGCTCGAGTCCTCATAGAAATTGTAATCGTTCTTGTACGGTGAATACGTGTTAACGATCAATTGCTGGTGTTCGGTATCAAAATGCAGCAGGCGCAAATAACCCGAGCCGCCTTCCGGTCCCGATTGATAATCGTATAACATCTCAATGACTGTCCTACCGTCCGGGGCATGCTTCACGTTATAAGCCACGCCGTGATGATGACCGCAGACGACCATAAACACATTTTGATTGTTCGCGACGACTTTGTCCCACATCTCTTGCCCTTGTCCCGAGTACTTTCCGTTCGGCGAAATATACATATGGGTGGCAACAATCGCATTGCGGTTCGGGTATTTCTTCAATACGTCGTTCGCCCAATCTATCGTTTGCTGATCGATGGACCAACCCAAGTATAAGAAGATAAAATCATTGCCATTGGAAGAAACCAGATCATAATGATCGCGGTTGTTTTCTAAATCCCCGCCGTAGGTCGGCTGGTTAACAAAACGGTCGCGTCCGAAATACTTGTAATATTCCGCATAATCGGCTTTTTCAAAGTTGACGTCATGGTTGCCGGATACGACGCCGTAGGGCATTTTGGCATCGTCCAGGATTTTCATGCTCTTGTCCGCGTTAGCCCACTGCTGCGGAGAATCCCAGCTATCCACGATATCGCCGGTATGAATGGTGTAATCGATTTTAAGTTTGTCGCGGTTATCTACGATATATTGATTCATAGAATCATAGATATGAGGGTATTTTTCGGAGTAATATTGCGTATCCGTAATCCAGGCAAATGTAAAATCGTATGCGTCCGGAGAAGGAATCAAGTCCTGTACAAGGACATGAACCACGTTGTCCCGCACCATGTCTTCTACGTTCACTTTAGCTTTCAGAGTAAAGTCTTTATCCCCCATACCCCTCGCGCCCGCAACCCATTGCTTCGTATTGAAGTTCCAAGTATACAAGGTGACCTGGCGGTGAGGCAGCGAGTGTCCTTCCCACATCACTTCCACGTCCTCAATGTCCGACAGATCCTGCTCCAGCTTCAAGTCGAAACGATGGTAAGGGAACTTGTCTTTGGAGTTCGTCGTGAGATATTTACCGTCCTTGGCTTCTACAGATGCGTACTGATCGTCGGCAAATTCCTTCTCTCCCGCAGCTTCCATTTCAAGCGGAGGCTCGCGGTCTGTGGTGTTTACGAATGCCTTATTGGAGGCTCTTTCCTTCAAGTCTGTCCGGTACCCTTGCAAAAAGGTGACATCGAGAGGATCCTTCGTGGGGTCGCTGACAAGCACACTCAGCTTCGGATTTTGCGATGCCCGCTCCTCACCGTCGACAGGGGTAGGTTGGGTAGGCTTGTAAGGGTGTTCCTCCAGCACGACGAAAGCAGCTTCAGCTGTCTGCTTGTTTCCGGCTTTGTCCGTTGCGTTCACGGAAAACTGATGTGTCCCCGGTTTCATGTCCAGACCGGCGATTGATGCCGGCAGCTTAATGGCCTCACCGTCCAGCTTTGCTTCCAGCTTGTCGATCCCTGTTGTAGCGTCACTGGCGTTTGCATGAAAGTCGATGTTGCCCTTATACTCTTTTCCGTCAATAGGAGAAATAGACTCGAATACGGGCGCGGTGTTATCCACGACTACGTTAGATATGGCCTGCTTTTCTCCGTCCGGTCCTTTGGCGCTCAAAGTGACCGTATGCTTGCCGTCCGCAGTCTTGGTCGTATCCCACGTATACTGTTTGGCGGCAAAATTGATCTCCGGAAGGGTAAACAGGAAATCCGCCATCTCTTTGGCCATCAGGTCATTCGCAGGTAGACCGTCTCCAAGAGAGACACGGCCCGTCGGACTCAGCGTAACCTGTGAGCCGTCGCCCATCTTTACTTTCACGTCTTCAACCGGCAATACCGTTCCATCCCCGAGCACCAGTCGAACGTTTTCCACGGAAAAATCATCGTTGTTGCCCGTCGTGGAGTTAGGCGCTGTGCTGTTGCCCGAATGAAGGGAAATGGTATTTGCTCCTGTATGTAAAAGCGACTCGGGAATCGGTACGCGAACCGTCTCGAAGTTCGTCACCTTGCCGTCGATTACCTTCACGACTTGATCCCCGATCATAATTCCGTTCTTGTAACCTGAATCAAATCCATTCACATCGACAAGAAGCTCCGGCTGTACGTTCTGAAATTGTTCGGCAGCAACGGGGTTACCGTCAATGGACAGTGTCAACTGGTCCGCTTTGTTATTCGTGACTCCTTTGATCACGCGCGTCCCTTTCAAGATTTCCTGATCCTTGACTGAAAGGCTGATCGGCTGGACAGTGTCGGCAGCGAACGTTTGGGACGTACCCATAAAGTTCATTGCCACCAGACTGCATGATAATAAGGACATGACAAGCTGTTTCCGCGCTTTTTTCATCAATCTACCATCCTCTCTCTGATGAACTGCTTAATCAATTTATCAATAGATTGTTTTCGTTCTATCAAAGTAAATGTTAAGAGAGCTTAAACTAAATCAGGACAAACGACATGGCCGACGCCGTAAATTTAACGGTCTGCGCAGGTTTTAGCCGCTAAAGTCCCGGAAAAACCCTCCTGCTTACCCAGCGTGTTGAGAAGTTTGTTAAAGCCAAAAAAGCATTTTTTTACACAATGCGCGACTCTGCGAAACAAAAAAGGACCGCCGACGCATTCGTCGGCAGCCCTAGAAGAGATTTGAGACTTATTTTTCTATTCGGCTGGAGAATTGTTTGAGCAGCTCAGCTTCTCTCTCTGCAGCTAATCCCGCTTTCAGCATATTATCGTCGGACCGTGAACGGTGCCATTCCAAAATGTCCAGGATCGTTTCGTTCAGCGGACGATGACTCAGGCCCATCTCTAATGTCTTGCTTATGTTAATCGAGAATAAGGAACCTAAATCCTCTTGCTCTGGAATCCACAACGGCATTTCGATCCAAGGCCCCACCTTATGAGTGAGAAGAAACTCATCATCCACCCATGTCAGACGGGCATCACTATGAATCGCAGCTAAGCAATGCTCAAGAAATCCGCGCACCGTAATGGGAGCTGCCGGGCCTGTGGCGGTGAAAGTTCCGTCCTGCCTTTGCTCCACCATTCGCAAGATCCACTCCGCCAAATCGCGCACATCGATAAATTGGACAGGTGCCTCCGGATTGCCCGGCGCTAGAACCTCCCCGCCACGGGCGATGCGGTACGGCCAATAGGTCACCCGATCGGTATGATCTCCAGGACCAGCAACCAGGCCGCATCTGGAGATCAAGCTTTTACCCGGAAAATGATCCCGTACGATTTGCTCGCAGCGCGCTTTCATCGGACCGTAAGCGACTTGTACGTCTTCAACGCTTTCATCTTCCCACACCTTGACGGGATGCGTTTCGTCAATCTCTCCCGGTACCGTATGGTCATATACGTCTATTGTTGAGATGAAGGTATAATGTCCGACTTGATTCTTAAGCAGCTCGACAGACTGCTCCACAATTCTGGGAACGTAACCGCACGTGTCGACGACAGCATCCCATGTCCGCCCTTTAAGCGCATCGAGCCCCCCATCACGGTCTCCAACGAGCTGCTCCAGCTCCGGAAACAAGTCCGGACGACTGCCGCGATTAAAAAGCGTGACCTCATGGCCGTGCGCCACCGCGGTTTCAGCAATCGTTTTACCGATAAATCGCGTACCGCCAAGGATTAATATTTTCATACGGTTCCCTCCCTCCCAATTGATTTATCTGGGCTGAGCCACAATCCCGTTGTGCACCTTGATGTAACCATGCCGCAGAATGTCGAAGCCCGCCTCGTAAACATATAAACCCATTTGTCTGATGTCCATCAGCTCTCTATAGGTATGGTTCATTACATCGGCCATGATCGTGTAGAACAATCGCGATTTTAGCTGCAGCCTCGGTGTGGTCATGACGACATAGCCGCCCGGCTTGAGAAACTTTCTATGCCAGTCCATAGCTTCTGCTTTGAAATCGTCCGGGAAATGCTCGAGCAGACCTACGCTAAGGACAATGTCAAACTCTTTGCCGAAAGGCAGATCCCGTATATCACTGATCACATACTCAATGTTCATCTCATTTTTGTGCCACACCTTTGGAAGTCCGGAAGCGGGATTCGTGCCCAGAAAAGGATAACTGTCGGGAAAAAGTCCGAAGCGGTCCGTGCGGCAGAAGTCATCATAATCCACCATCACGACTTCCCCTTCAGGGTACATGGCGTGTAATTGCATCGCTTCATATCCTTCAGCCGCACCGAGAAAAAGAATGCGAGGCTTCCGAACGTCCAGCCCTTCAAAAAGCGCGCGCTTGCCTCTCGGATCCCATATGCCGTCTTCGATGCGATGAGCGTAATTCCATAGTGACAACCGAACCGTCTCACCAAGCGCTTTCTTCACTTCACCGAGCTGAAACCGGGAGAGATATTTCATCAGCTCTCTTTTGGAAGACGAAAGCTCTGCCGGAACATCCTTAACAAACCATTCATGAAAGGAACGGTTAAAAAACTCCCAAGACTCTTTGACCGACATTTCGCCGTGCTGGTGTTCCCATTCCCGCTTTGAGCTCGCCACAGACTTCACTTCATACGGCTTTCCAACGGTCTTCCATGTCAGCTGCGACCAGTCGGACACAACATTGGCGTTAATGAATTCATCAAGACTCTCATTGGTCGGGTTTCGCAGATCAACCCGGTAACTAGGCGTTAATTCAGTGGTTCCGACTTGCAATTCACTCATCACGAGACTTGCCTCCCTCAATAAGAGTAGGAAACAAAAGGAAAACGGTTACAATTAAGTTTATCATAAAAGGGGAAATGTAACGGCGTTCTTTTTCATGGCATCCTAAGCGAAAATCGGCTACGCTAGTATTACACCAATTCATGCCAACAAGGAACGGTAGCCTATGACGCGCTTTATACAGGAATGGAAGCACCAGCTGAGCGGATATAGCCGGAATATCCGGTTGTTTCTTTGGTTTAACTTTTTGTGGAATACCGGCCTGGGCATTTTTACATTGGATTATAATTTGTACATAAAAGCGCTCGGTTACAGCCAGACCATGGTCGGCGACATCGTGGCGATGACTACGCTTGCCGCTGCGATTATTCTCGTACCGGCAGGGCTTATGAATGATAAGTTCGGATCTAAGCGGATCGTTTCGATCGGCATTTTTCTTGTTGTTGCCGCTTTGATTGCCCGATCCGTGATCACGGCTGAACACGGCCTGCTGGTATCGGCCTTCATGACCGGCTTGTCTTTCGCTTTCGTATCGGTTCCCCTTTTGCCTTTCATGACGGAAAATTCGTCGCCCGATCAGCGGGTCCACCTGTTCAGCTTCAACTTGGCGCTTGTGATGGGTGCCAGTGTGATCGGCAGTGTGTTAGGCGGTCTTCTGAGTGATATGTTCCATTTGTGGGGCGGCTTGAGCGAGGTGCTGAGCTTGCGGATAACCTTATTGCTCGGAATCGGCATAGCCGCATTGGGGAGCGTACCAGTCCTGTTATTCGAATCAGCGGGGAAAGAGAAAGAAACCTCGCGAACCGAGTTTGCTTGGCGCACGGTGTGGAAGAACCATAAATCATCGATGCAGGTTATTTTTCTGTTTGCCGTCCTGGGATTGATGTCTTCGATAGCCGGCGGCATGCTGGTTCCTTATTTGAACGTGTACTTTGCCGACCGCTTCCACTCTTCGACGACGGCCATCGGAATTATTGTATCCTTAGGACAAGGAGCAACGGCGATCGCTTATCTGATCGGTCCGCTGATCGTCCGCAGGCTGGGTGAAACGAAGTCCTTGATGGTTCTCCAGCTCAGCTCCATCCCTTTTATGCTGATAACGGCTTACAGCATGAATTTCTATCTCGCGTCCGCCGGTTATCTTTTCAGGCAAGCGCTGATGAATGCAGCCACTCCGTTCTGGAACTCCATCAAAATGAACCTGGTGCACCGCTCCCTCCGCGGTCTGGCATCAAGCACCGGGGAAGCTGTTTTTAACCTGGGGTGGTTTTTGGCGGCACCTGTAAGTACCGGGCTGGTCGCCCGCTACGGCTCCTATTACGGATATGCGTATGCTTTTACGGTCACTGCTGTCGTCTATACGCTGATCGCCGTCATGTTCTATTTTTTCTTCAGCAAAGACCGATTCAAACCGCCGGAGGACAGCTTGCCGGCTACAAAATAAAGGAAGCACTTAGTCCGTTAACGAATAGAGAAGGTAGGCGGCGGATCCCCAAATCAGTAACGCCGAAGCCCGGTTCATCAAAGTGAGCCCGCGTCCGGACTGATCAAGCCTGCCCGCCATTCTTCCCGCAAAAGCCAGTGAGAAGAACCAGACCCAAGAGACGGCGACGCAAGTTAAAGCGAACGCCAGCCGTTCGGTGCCCTCATAACGAAGCGAGCTTGTGCCGATCACTCCCACCGTGTCGAGAATCGCATGAGGATTCAACAGGGAGACCATCGCCGCGAAAGCGACTTGCTTGCCGGCCGGGAACGTTTCCCTCAAGTCGGCCCTTTCGGCAGCGGCGCTGTTCTTCCACACGGACCACCCCACATACAATAGAAACAAAACCCCTGCGACTATTAAAATGTACCTCACCCAATCGAAAGCGAGCACGGCCACTGAAACCCCGTACACAGATGCCATAATAAGCAGCGTATCGCAGACGGATGCGGTGAAAGCGGCAGGAACAGCATTCATGTAACGCCGCCCCAGCACCCCTTGATTGAATACGAAAATGTTCTGAACCCCGAGCGGGAGAATGAGGCCGAAAGCTAGCAAAATACCGTGAACGATCACTATCAACCCTACCTTTTCCAGTACAATGATTTTCATTCTACCTATTTATTGTCTGATTGTCGATTTATTGCTACACTGATTGTTAATTCTTCCATTTTAATATGTCTATTAAAAACAAGGAGTGTTGTTAGGATGAAAAAGGGGTTGTGGTTTGCGCTTTGCGCAGTATTGACGGTTAGCCTGCTCGCGGGATGCGGCGCCAGTAACGAGGGCAGCGGCGATAAGACGTATTTATTCGCCACGGATGCCCAGTACGCTCCGATGGAATTCATGGATAAAGACAAGATTACCGGGTTTGACGCCGATTTCTTGGAAGCGGTAATGAAAGAAGCAGGTCTGAAGTATGAGTTGAAGAACGTCGGTTGGGACACGCTGCTCGTTTCACTAGAAAAAGGTATAGATTACGATGCCGCAATTTCAAGCGTGACCATCTCGGATGACCGACTAAAGACAAACGATTTCTCCAGACCGTATTTTGAATCCACCAACATGATCCTCACCAAAGAAGGCAGTCCGATCAAAAGCGCTTTGGACCTGAAAGACAAGAAAGTCGGCGTTCAAGGCCTTACGACAGCCGATATCCTCATGATGGAACTTACGAGCAAAGATAATGCAAACATCAAAAAATTTGACAGCAACGCCGTTGCGATCATGGAGCTCGAACAAGGCGGCGTCGATGCTGTGGTAGCCGACATGGCGGTTGTTACCGAATATGTGCGCAACAACCCGGATAAGAAGTTCGTCTCCATCATCGATGTTGAAAATTTCGGTTCCGAGTATTACGGCATCATGCTCCCGAAAGGAAGCGAATTGAAAGTTAAGCTGGATCCGGCAATTAAGACAGTATTGGAAAACGGCACGTATGCCGAACTTTACAAAAAGTGGTTCAATAAAGATGCCGATACGGCAAAACTTCTAGAACAACAATAATTAAATTGCTGAAGGGGCGTCCCCCATGGATTTTCGTTTTGAAATCATCGCGGATTATTTGCCATTACTTCTCAGAGGAGCACTTGTTACCATCGCCATATCCGCCGCATCCATCGTGATTGGATCAGCACTCGGACTTGTTGTGGCATGGGGGAAGCTATCGGCCAACTTCGCGGCAAGATACCTTGCGAGCGGCTATATTCATTTCTTCAGGGGAACGCCCCTTCTTGTTCAGATTCTACTGGTACATTTCGGAATCGTTTATGTCATCCTCGGTAAAACAGACGCCATGATCGCCGCCATTGTAGCGTTATCTTTGAATTCTGCGGCCTATACCGCTGAAATCTATCGGGCGGGTGTCCAGTCCATCGATAAAGGCCAGACCGAGGCGGCCCGGTCATTAGGCATGACACATTTTCAAACGATGCGATTCATTATTCTGCCGCAAGCGATCAAACGAATGATTCCCCCGTTCGGCAACGAGTTTATTGTTCTCATTAAAGATTCCTCGTTGGTTTCTATCATCGCCGCTCAAGAACTGATGTATTGGACCGATGCATTTAAAGGACAGTACCTCGCGGTGTGGGAGCCGTATTTGACTGCCGCCTTCATTTACTTGGTCCTGACCTACTCTTTCAGCAAGCTGCTGAACTACGTCGAGCGGAGGTTGCAGACGTCATGAGCGCTTTGATCAGAATGAATGAGGTGAACAAACACTTCGGCAAGCTGCATGTGCTGCGGGACATCAGCTTGGAAATTCAGCCTCGGGAAGTGGTAGTCGTCATTGGCCCTTCCGGGTCAGGGAAATCAACGCTGCTTCGGTGCTTGAACCTGCTGGAGAATTTTGAAAGCGGCGACATTGTTATCGATGACAAATCCCTGAAAGCCAAAGATACCGATATCAACCAAGTGCGCACGGAAATCGGTATGGTTTTTCAGCAGTTTAATCTTTTCCCCCACCTGAAGGTGCTGGACAACATCATGCTGGCTCCGATTCAGGTGCGTAAGCAATCCAAGGAAAAGGCCGCGTCAAAAGCAATGGAGCTGCTCGGGAAAGTCGGAGTTACAGATAAAGCGGACGCCTATCCCGCCTCCTTGTCCGGCGGGCAGGCGCAACGGGTAGCGATAGCAAGAGCGCTCGCAATGGAGCCGAAAATCATGCTGTTCGACGAACCGACATCGGCACTCGATCCGGAGATGGTCGGCGAGGTTTTAGCCGTCATGAAGCAATTAGCCTCCGAGGGCATGACCATGGTCGTTGTCACGCATGAAATGGGATTCGCACGTGAGGTTGGCGACCGCGTCATCTTTATGGATCAAGGGGCTATTGTTGAGGAAGGCACGCCGGACCGGTTGTTCGATCATCCGCAGAACGAAAGAACGAAGTTGTTCCTTTCCAAGGTGTTGTAACCAAACCAAAACCCACCGCCCGCAAAGGGTCGGTGGGTTTTTCTCGTTACTGCTTCATAATGTTGCGGAACACCATCGTCTCCATGTCCTTCAGGATGGACTTGTACTCCGCTTCTTCGCCGTCGATCATAAAGTGAAGTGCAAGACCGTCGCGTACCGCCCAGAAAAGGTATGAGGCCGACTTCGCGTCCAGATCGGACCGAAATTCGCCGCTTTGTTTGCCTTCCTCCATGATTTTCTGGATCAGTGCCAGCGCTTTGCCCATATACTCAGACAAGAAATCGGCCAAGTCCGGCCGGCGCCCGGCATAGATGGAGAACTCCATATGAAAAGTCAGCCATTTGCGCAGCTCGTCGAGCGACTGTCTATGAAATCTCGCGAATAAATGACGAAGCTTTTCGGCAGCGCTCGGAACCAGTTTGAATTGCTCGGTCAACGTGTCGACCATCGTGTTCATGCGCGCGTCGGCCATCTGAATGTACATGTCTTCTTTGCTGGAAAAGTAATTGTAAATCGCACCTTTACTCATGCCGAGGTGGCGTACGATATCGTCGACCGTTGTGGCCTGGTAACCTTTCTCGGTAAAACAATGCAAGGCCCCCTCCAGAATAGCCGCCCTTTTCTCCTCTTTATACGAATCCGATACTTTGGGTGACATTGCCCGCTCCCCTCCGGCCCTTGCTACGGCGCTACTGAAGCAAACGTTTGACCTGCGCGGCATCCAAACGCTTAATGAGTTCCGTAACCAATAAAGCCATCTGCTCAAAATCTTTCCGCGACATGATCGCATTATGACTATGAATATACCTTGTCGCGAAACAGAGTGCAATGGAAGGGCAGCCGATGCCGCTTGTGTGAAAGCTTCCAGCGTCCGTACCGCCCCCGGGAGCCACGTCGACTTGA
Organism: Cohnella kolymensis; assembly: GCF_000829465.1. Classification (GTDB taxonomy): domain Bacteria; phylum Bacillota; class Bacilli; order Paenibacillales; family Paenibacillaceae; genus Cohnella; species Cohnella kolymensis. Next base: position 600,760 of record NZ_JXAL01000001.1, read on the forward strand.
ATAGGAATCTGCAGTTCCTTCGCGATATCCAAAATGAGGTTGCGGAGGCCGACGTGCGGCACCAGGTAGGCGTCGGTCAACGTCACGACAGGACCTTTGTCCATACTTGCGGTCGATAGATCGGATTCGATGCCCGGCGTGTCCATGGAGACACAGACATCGACCGCGATCGCGATATCCGGCTGCACCAGCGCGGCAAGCGTCTTCGCTCCGCGAATGCCCACTTCCTCTTGAACGGTTGCGCCGGCATAGACGACATTCGGATGATTGTCGTTCTGCAGCCGGTTCAGCACTTCAATGCTGAGCGCGCAGCCCGCCCGGTTATCCAAAGCCTTGCCGGCCCAAAGCTGGTCGCCCTTCATCGTGAAGAAATCGGCCACGGGCACAATGGGATCCCCAGGGTAGATGCCCATCTGTTCCGCCTCTTCAGCGCTTGAAGCGCCGACATCGATAAACATCTCCTTGAGCTCCATCACCTTTTTGCGGTCGTCCGGCTGAAGGACATGGGGCGCTTTCGCGCCGATAATGCCGATAATGTCGCCTTCACGCGTCTTGATTCTCACTTTTTGCGAAAGAATGCTGTGCGGCCACCAGCCGCCTAACTGATGAAATCGTATAAAACCTTTGGGCGTAATGTTCGATACGATAAAGCCAACTTCGTCCAGATGACCCGCCACGAGCACACGCGGACCTTCCGCCGATCCCGTTTTTTTGCCGACGACACTTCCGAGCCGATCGTGCAGAAGCTCCTGCGACACCGGCTGCAGCATGCTCTCCATTAACTGTCTAACTTCCTTTTCAAATCCTGGTACTCCATCCGCTTCCGACAATTGCTTAATCATTTGCGTTAAACGATCCATGATTCACACTCCTATCCATAAATTTAGGGCTTCCTGACTGGAGTTGATAAATAACAACCGCAGCTGAGGCAATGGCTATGACTATGCCATGGAACAGCATCACCATATGGGAAAGAGACAACATCTGCATGACTAGCGGAGCGGCAATGAATCCGAAAAAGAACCCTATTCTGTTCAAAAACAAAGACACGCCGAATACCCTGCCTCGGATCCAATTGTCGCTTTTTTGAAAAAGGGTCGTTGCGGTCGTCACCGAGCAAGCGTCGAAGACACCTGTCACGAAGGCTGCAGTCAGTACCCACGGAAGCTCCGTCGTGAGAAATATCGCTATGAATCCCAGTGACATAAACGGGGTGGATAACAAATACACTCGGTATAAATTGCCCCTGAGCCAAGCAATATGCGGGAGCAGATAAGTCGTCAGAACATTGCCGCTCCCCCACACTGCCCAGATAAGGCCATAAAACAGCGCCTGCCGGTCTGCATCAATCTCGGCAGCGAGCAGGGGGACACCTAAATTATGCGAACCGGACCCGAATGTATCGATGACATAAACCATGAAAACAAGAAGCAGAGCGGGACGAACCCATAAGTATTGTTTGACTTCCCGCAAGTCGTCAAGCTGTTTGCGCAGGCGATGCCAAGGAGCAGGGATCGCCAGCCCGGAACTTTTCTCTTTGTAGTTCCGGTGAGGATCCCAACGCAACTTGAGCAGCACCAGCATCGATAAGAGGAAAGAGAACGAGTCCAGCAGCACGACCGATTCATAACCGAACAAGTGCTGAAGATATCCTCCGCCCAGGAAACCGAAAACCATGGTCACAGCGCCAAGCCTGGAAATAATGGCATTGGTGCGGAGCAGGTTCTGCTTTCCATATATTTGAGGCACTTCTGCGTTGTAACTGACTTCGAAAAAACTGCCGGACACGCCCATGAAAAATCGGACGACAAGAATCATGACCGGCTCCGGAAACGGGATCAGCAGCAGGATCAATCCGGCCCTCAGTATGTCGGTGACTATCATGATTTTCCTGCGGTCGTACTGATCGGCCACCACGCCGGATACCAGACTGGAGAACATTCCGCCAAGCACGGAAACCGCAAGCGAAGCGGACAGCCATCCGACACTTTGGGTTGTGGCGAAGATGAGTGCGCCAAGTACAATCATTTCCATTCTTGATCCCAAATCGGACAATGCTTTGACATACAGATAAATCTTGTTGGCCATGATTCCCTCCGGACATGTGTGTTAATTAAAACTGACTAGTCAGTCGTTTACATTTTTACACAGCCGTGGCCTTTATGCAATAGAAAAATCCTGCATAGCGGCGAAACATATCTGTTGCAGATACGAACCACCGCTATGCAGGCTGCTTGGCCGGCAGGTTACTCTTCCGTACGAGCCCAATTGCTCCGGCATGAGTCGCAGACGTGAAGGATGCTGCGGCTCATCGTATCGGACGCTTCTTCCGCCTCTTCCTCGCCTTCAACAACACCGCAAATTTCACATACCTTTGTCATCAGGCTTCCCCCGTTCGTATCAAATCCATGTTCCTTCAGCGATTCGCGAAAGTCACGCGGCGCTGCGGCAACATCGTCGTAGGTGAACGTCACTTCGCTCCTCGGAAAATGGAAATCATCCACAGAGACGATTCCCCATACCTCCTGCAGCGCGTGACCGATTTTTTTACTGGATTCCTCGTCGGTTAAACCGTCAACGGTCCAAGTTATCTTCTTCTGCATGAGCTGCACCCTTCCATTCTCAATGCACGTGCTGATGCTGAGTTCCGTGAGTTCCGGACCCGTCCTTCTGACCTTGCGAGTTCTGGGCTTGCGCGTTGTTTTGCTTGATTTGCGAGCCCATTCCCGTCAGAAAGTTGAGCATAAACCCCAGGGCCGACCGTACGTCTTCGTCCCCCATCGCTCTAATCATTCCGAACATACCGACCGGCTTGTTGTTACTATCGGCAACCTGACCGCCCGCCCGCTCCATTCCGGATAGAACCCCTTTGAGCATGTTGTCCAGGCTTGTCGGTTCGACTTTCCCTAAGAACTGAGTCGCCAAGATGACGTTCTTGAGGATGTGCTGCATGCCCGAATCGTTCAGCTGGGCAATCCCGATAACACCAACCTGGTGGCGGTTTTTCAGGAGCGCTTCGAGCGCATCCAGTATTCCGAATTTGTGAAGTTCATGGACGATATCCATAAACTGAATAAGCGGCTTTTTATGCTGGGCGACTGCGCTCAGAATTTCTCCGAGAGCTTGCGCCTCCAACACCGCAGGATCGTGCGCTGTAAATTCTATTTCAGAGATGGGCCTGGCCATTGTTGTCCCCTCCTTGAATAGCTTCAGGAATCGGCACGTAATCTTCCCTTTTCCACTTATCTTCTACCCGGACACCGATTTGTGAAATGGGATCACCGAACCGCGGGTTATGGCGGGACAGCGGCGCTTCACCGTCATGGGACAGAATTTCCATCTTGACGTCCATTTCCTTGTAGTTAGGGGTGTGCGTAATGTAGTCGTGATAGCTGCTGGTCAAACGGTTGACCGCGGATTCTTCATCCCTCGTGTTCATCGTTAGATACAGCTCGTTGCCGTGAACGCGATCCGTAATTTCCACACGCACTTTAACGTTGCCGTAAGGTGAAGTGAGCCGTACCACAGCACCGGTTTTCAAGCCGCGTTCCTCAGCAAGCTCGGGAGAAACTTCAAGCCATTCGGACGGTACTTTGTGCGTGATCCCCGGCGACCTGTACGTCATGTTGCCCTCGTGGAAATGCTCGAGCAGACGCCCGTTGTTCAAATGCAGATCATATTCCTTGCCGGGATGGTAAGGTTCTCTCCATTCGACCGGCACGAGCTTCGCTTTGCCGTCCGCGAACCCGAAACGCTCGGTGTAAAGGAGAGGCGTGTCTTGTCCATTCTCTGCGACCGGCCAGACCAAGCTTTCCCATTGCTCCAGACGTTCATAGCTTACTCCCGCGAATATCGGCGCAAGGCTCGCAGCCTCCGCCATGAGCTCTGAGGGATGGGTGTAATTCCAGTCCGCACCCAGACGGTTGGCTACCAGTTGAATGATCTCCCAGTCCGGCTTCGACTGGCCGATCGGCTCGAATACCTTGTAGAACCGCTGAATACGGCGCTCCGTATTCGTGAATGTTCCATCCTTCTCGAGACTCGGCGCTGCCGGCAAGACCACATCCGCGTAGCGGGCGGTCCGGGTGAAGAAAATGTCCTGCACCACGAAGAAATCGAGCTTCTCGAAAGCATGTTCGACGTGGTTGGAGTTGGAGTCCACCAGCGCCATTTCCTCGCCGAACAGATACATCGCCTTGAGCTTGCCGTCGTGGATCGCTTCCACCATCTGGTGGTTGTTAAGGCCCGGTTCCGCAGGCAGCGACACTCCCCATGCCCTCTCATACCGGGCGCGGACACTCTCGTCCTGGACTGCTTCATACCCCGGGAACCAAGCAGGCATTGTGCCGAAATCGCATGCCCCTTGCACGTTGTTATGTCCACGAAGAGGATAAGCTCCCGTTCCGGTACGGCCGTAGTTACCGGTGATCAGCAGAAGATTGGAGATCGCCGTGCTCGTATCTGTCCCATGAATATGCTGGGTGACGCCCATCGCCCACAGGATGCACACAGAGCCGGCTTCATGGATCATTTCGGCGAGCTTGATCAGCTGCTCCCTGGTCACGCCCGACTTGTCGGCAGCATACTCCAAGGTATATCGATCAAGCGACTTCACATATTCATCGAATCCGTTCACGCGCTCGTCGATGAACTTCCGGTCATGCCAGCCTTGCTCGATAATATATTTCGTCACGGCCATCAGCCAAATCATGTCGCTGCCAGGCACCGGGCGAATGAACACGTCCGCACGCTCGGCCAAAGGATGCTTGCGGATATCCATAACAATCAGCTTCTGGCCATGCAGCTTGTGCGCACGCTTCACGCGTGTCGCCAGCACCGGATGAGATTCCTCAGGGTTCGCGCCGATTACCATGACCAAATCGCTCGCAGCGATGTCGCGAATCGTTCCCGCATCGCCGCCGATTCCGACCGTACGAAGCAAGCCGGCGGTGGCAGGTGATTGGCAATAGCGCGAGCAGTTATCGACATTGTTGGATCCCATCACGGCACGGGCGAATTTTTGGAAAATAAAGTTGTCCTCATTGCTGGCCTTGGACGAAGCGATATAACCGATGGCCTCGGGACCGTGTTCTTCTTTGATTTGTCCGAGCTTGCTGGCGACGAGACTGAGAGCTTCCTCCCAGGTCGCTTCCACAAACTTGTCGCCCTGACGGATGAGCGGGGTCTTCAGTCGCTCGTCGTCGTTGACGAAATCCCAGCCGAATTTCCCTTTGATGCAGGTAGAAATTCCATTTACCGGCGCATGTTCGGTCGGCTGGATCCTTAGGATCTTCCGATCCTTGGTCCACACTTCGAACGAGCAGCCTACACCGCAATAAGTACATACGGTCTTGGTGCGGTTGATCCGAGTCTGCCGCATCGCCGCTTCCACTTCCGAAATCGCGAAGATCTCTTTGTATCCCGGCTCCACCGCCTTGGTCAAATCGATCATCGGCAGCAGTACATCATTCGGAATCGCGGTCAGGAAGCCCGCTTCCCCGAGCATCGACTTCTCCATCAATGCATTGCAAGGGCAGACGTTAATGCAATGTCCGCAGGATACGCACGAGGACTCGTCAATCGGCCTGCCGCCGTCCCACAGGACACGCGGTCTTTCCATCGACCAATCAATCGTTAGCGTCTCGTTCACCTGAACGTCCTGGCACGCTTCGACACAGCGCCCGCAAAGGATGCATTGGTCCGGTTCGTAACGGTAGAAAGGATTCGTATTGTCCGCCGGGTAGGGCTTCGGCACGAACTCATATTTTTGATGCTCGATTTCAAAATACTCTGCGGTATTGTGCACTTTACAATTCCCGTTGTTGTTATCACAGACGGTGCAGTACAGTTCGTGGTTCGTTAAAATGCGCTGCATGGCCTCGTATTGTGCCGCTCTCGCCCGGTCCGACAGGCTGCTCACCTGCATGCCGGGACGAGCTTCGGTCGCGCATGAGCGGACGATCTGACCATCCGCCTCAACCATACAAGTGTCGCAGCTCTGAATGGCCCCAAGCTGCTTGTGGTAGCAGATATGCGGAATGTAACTGCCGTTTGCGTCGGCGGCTTGGAGGATACTTTGTCCTTGCTGTACCGGTAAGTCCTCACCGTTCAACTTTATGGTAAACGTCTGGTTGGTAAGCAGCTGCTCTGCCAAGTGCGTCACTCCAATTTCTATGCCATTTTGTCCTTTCCATTATTGCCAACTGTGCCGCGGCGGAATTCATAAAGCGCAAAACATTTTCGCCTAGGGAGACATATGCTAATTTAATTCATTCTCTATTCACATTGACGGGAGCATATGAGATGAGTGAGCCGGAGTGCAGGAGTCAAAAAGTCGCATTAAAAAAACATCAGGTTAAAGACATGATTTTTAAGCACTACGGTCTAACCGTTCATTCAATCAAAAAGATACGTGGAATATTGAAGATCCTAATGGACAAAGGCATTTATTCTTTCAAAAACGCAGAAGAGCTTCCTGATCTTGACTTTGTTGTTCGCTGCTTACGGGTGATCCGGCAGAATGGATTTCCTTTCATTCCTCAACTGGTTCCGACGGTGACTGGAGAAACAAAAGTCAGTTTTGAAGGGGAAAGTTATTATCTGGATCAATGGATCGAAGGAGACGAACTTCCCGCCGGGAAAAATAATGAAGACTTGTTAGGCAAAGCGCTGGCAAGCTTTCACCGCGCCTCGCAACGAATCATCATAGGGTCGAACAGTACAAGAAACGGCTATGGAAAACGACACGCATTTCTGCTTGATGGCAATATTAAGCTGCACAATTGGCTGCAAAAAGGGACACTCGTTACCGATTTCGATAAGCAAGCGCTCCGTTTTTTAACTTATCGCTGTTGGTTGGCTTACTCTTATATTAAAGACGTTCCTGCTCATCCCCAAACCGTCATACCGGCTTTATGCCACGGCAGTCCCCACCACGAGAATATACTTGTTGATTCCCGGAATAATATCTGGTTTATCGATTTTGAATCGCTCGTTTACGCGGAGCGCATGCTGGATGTAGCTCAACTCATTCATTACTACGGTTACCCGTTTGAATGGGACTCAGCCGTCGTTCATCGGCTGTTGAACAGCTACCAAAGGCATCACGGAACCCCCATTTCAAAGGCGGAAGTCCGTTACTTTCTCTCCTATCTGGCATTTCCAAGAAGACTCTACAATGCCATGAACAAGCATTTTGACAATGAGGCGTCTTCCGATAAGCACGATAAAAAGTTAAAGAAACTGATCGAACAGGAATACGCAAAAGAGCGGTTTCTCAGCACGTATCCTTTGTAGGGTTCTATGGAAAGGAGTTTTTCTTATGAGTCACGGGCTGATCATTTGGTTAACCGGTCATTCCAAATCAGGGAAAACAACATTAAGCAAGCTTCTTTACGATGACTTAAATCAACGGCAGTACAAAGTAATACGATTGGACAGCGACACTTTGCCTAATGGCATCATTAAGCCTGAGGCGCAAACTTGGGAGGAAAAACAGAAGCTGAAAAACGAGAATCTAACTTTCCTTTCCAAGCTGCTTTTTGACAACGGATATTACGTGCTCATTTCTTCCGTAGGAAGGTATAACAGCTGGAGGGAGTTACTGAGACGGGAGGTTTCACGCTATTTGGAAATCTATTTGGAATGCCCGTTAGAAGAACGGATGCAAAGAGACACCGCCGGCAAATATGAGAGCCACAAAACCTATTTTCATTTTTATGAGGAGCCCAAAAATCCGGATCTCAAGCTGCAAACGAACCGGGTGACGACCCAGAAAGCCTTACAGCTTATCCTTGATCTGCTCAAGGAGCGGGCATTTATTTCATAAAAGGAGGATGCATTGCCCCATGTTTGCACAGGTACGGGTAACCCGTCCACTTCCCTCTCCTTCCGCCTGAGTATACTGAATCAGATGCTGGAAGGAGCTGCAAGCAAATGACCCAAGGGATGGTTTTGTGGTTTACCGGACTTCCTAACTCGGGCAAGACGACGATTAGCAGATTGGTGTCCAAGCAACTCGAATCTATGGGATATCCGGTTGAACGTTTAGACAGCGATGAGCTTCCGCGTTCCATGACTAAAGATCTGAGCCCGGATTGGACGACCAGGCAAAAACAAAAGTGCACCAATCTTATTTATATAGCAAAATTGCTGTACAAGTATAACGTGAATGTGCTGATTGCTTCGGTGGGCAGATTTGACGAAATGAGAAAACAGGCTCGCACTCACATTCCTTCGTTTGTTGAAATTTATCTAAAATGCCCTCTTAATGTTCGTCTGCAGAGAGACGATAAAATGAAATACGAAAGATACCCCGACACCATTCATTATTACGAGGAATCCTGCAATCCGGAGATTACAATCGAATCTGACAAGTTGTCATCTGAAGAGGCTGTATCCATGATCATCCGTTACTTAATCGAACAAGGCTATATCACTGAACCGGACGGCCGTGCTCCACATAACATGGAATAAACCACGGCCTAGAAATGGGGTGTCCGGATCATGATTATTGTCCCTGTCATTCCGAATCGACTGTATGCAGGCGGAAAATTGGATCAACAAGGATGGCGATTTATTGCACTAAATGTTAACACCGTTGTCAATCTCCGCACCGTACAAGATCATCCTCCTTTTGATTTCACAGGACGTTTACTTTTATGGACCCCGATTTTGGATCCGGTGCCTCCTTCTTTACAATGGGTCATTTCTGTAACGCGACTTATGAACGGGCTGCTGGATACCGGAAATGTAATTTACGTTCATGATACGGCGGGGATTAATCGGCTGGGGTTTATTCTGACTGCCCTTTTTATGCAAAGATTCGGATACGGTCGAGATACGGCGCTGACACTTCTCCGCCAAATGAAGCCGGATTTGAACCCGAATCCCCCATACATGGCTTTGCTCGCTTCTTTTGAGGCATATCTGAACACGAGTCAGCTCGCGCAGGGTCACCGCTATGGTACGTGCTGAAGTAACCGAAGGGCCGGAAGTCGTCCGATCCCTCATAATGAGGCACTATGGGCTGCCGGTGCAATCGCTGGAGAAAGTCCGTGCCATATATAAAATCAGAACACCCTACGGTTCCTTTGGGTTTAAAAACGCGGAGGAACTTCCCGATCTCCCCTTAGTGGCGGATTTCTTGGAACATGTGAGGCATAACGGCTTTGAACGAACACCGGCGTTTGTACTTACTACAGAAGGGACCTATCTCATCTATCATGAAAATAAGGCTTTCTTTATGGAGAGATGGGTCGATTACCCCGAAGTTCCCAAAGAAAGCTATCCTTATTTACAAAATATCGGCCGGGCGCTGGCTGATTTCCATCATGCCGCCAAGGGAGTGATCCCTCCTAAGGAAAGTCACCGATATGAATGGGGAAAACGGAAGGACATGTTATCCGCGGCTCTCGCCAAAATCCGGCAATGGAAGCAGCGGCCTTTGAATACCCCGATGGAAAAAATGATATTGGATTTTCTGAATTACCGCTGTTATTTGGCATTGATGCATTTGCAGAAGGTCTCGCCGCAGCGGCTGATCCATACTTCACCTGACGCTGCTGTTCTCTGCCACGGCGGATTGCATCATAAAAATATATTGACCGACAGCCGGAACAGAATTTGGTTCATCGACTTTGAAACGATGGTGTACGCGGAACGGGTAATGGACATGGCGCAATTGCTGCAATATCACGCAAGCCCCTATCGATGGAATCCGGCTGTTGTGAACACATTCCTTACTGCGTACCTCTCCCGAATCACCGCACCGATCGTCCCCGAAGAGTGGAGTATATTTTTTTCCTATCTCGCTTTTCCTAGAAGATTCTACAACCGGATGATCCGTTATTTCGACAACACCGAGCACCCGCAGGAGTTTCTAATGAAATTAAAGGAAACGATGGACCAGGATTTAGACAAAGAAAATTACCTGAGTAAATTTCACGTTGTCTGATAAGCGTACAAAGATAAACTCACATTTAATTGGTCCGCGTTATGGGACACGAAATAAATATAAAACGGAGTGCAAACTGCTGCCAGTTTGCACTCCGTTTTGTCATTCTCATTGTAACTATTGTGCCAGCTCGCGAATACCGGTGTTGGCTTTGACCATAATTTCATCATACTTGGCATGATCCTGCTTGGAAGATAAATACGTTCCGATGAACGCTCCCAAGAACCCGAGGGGAATGGATATGATTCCCGGATTCGTGAGCGCGATCAGCGGTTCCCCTACGAGTATCGCCTTGCCCGCTACGGGATTCCAGACGTTCGGGCTGATGGCGACAAGGAAAAGCGCACTGAGCAAGCCGACCAGCATTCCTGTCACGGCACCGGATGTATTGAACCGTTTCCAGAACACGGTGAACAGAAGCACCGGCAGATTCGCGCTCGCCGCTACGGCGAAGGCTAGGGCTACAAGGAATGCCACATTTAGCTTCTGAGCGAACAACGCCAGCAGGATTGAAATGATGGCGACGCCAACGGAAGCGATTTTGGCCATGCGTACCTGCTCCCGCTCCTGCGCTTTCCCTTTGCGGAGAATATGACCATAGAAATCGTGAGCGAATGCGGATGCGGCAGAAAGCACCAAGCCCGCTACCACTGCAAGGATCGTAGCGAATGCGACCGCCGAAATAAAGGCGAACAGGAATTCCCCGCCAAGAGATTGGGCAAGTAGCGGCGCGGCCATATTGCCGGCGGCATTGGCTTTGACGATTGCAGCCTCGCCTACGAAAGCGGCGGCTCCGAAGCCGAGGAACAGCGTCATGACGTAGAAAATTCCGATGATCCATGTCGCGACCACGACGGATTGCCTTGCAGTCGGCGCATCTTTAACCGTGAAAAACCGGATCAGAATATGCGGCAGTCCCGCCGTGCCGAGTACCAGGGCCATATTTAACGAAATCATATCGAGTCCGTTGGTGAACTTATTGCCCGGATTTAAGAAAGCTTCTTTCAGCGGGGTTGCGTTCTTCATTTCACTGAACATCGTTCCGATGTTGAAATCGAACTTCGCAAAAACGATCAGTGAAATGATCAGCGTACCTGCGATAAGAAGCACACATTTGATGATTTGCACCCAGCTCGTTGCCGTCATTCCGCCGAACACCACATAGACGGTCATGAGAACACCGACGATCAGTACGGAAGATGTATAGTCAAGGCTTGGAATAAGCAGCGAAATCAAGGCGCCTGCGCCTACCAGCTGCGCAATCATATAGAAGATGGATATGACGATTGAATTCATGGCTGCCACACCGCGAATCCTTTTGTTATCGAAACGGGCGGCGATCATGTCGGCCATCGTGTATTTTCCCAGGTTGCGGAGAGGCTCGGCAATCAGATACAGCACAACGAGATAGGCCACCAGAAATCCGATGCTGTAGAAAAAGCCGTCAAAGCCGAACAAGGCGATCATCCCGGCGATACCCAGGAATGAAGCGGCGGACATGTAGTCCCCGGCTATGGCGAGTCCGTTCTGCCAACCGGTCAACCCGCCTCCCGCTGCGTAAAATTCATGAGTCGTTTTTGTTTTTTTCGAAGCATAGTAGGTGATAACGAGTGTACCGAGAACGATGACGAGGAAAAGCAGGAATGCGGTGCTCATGAAATATTCCGCCCCTTTTCTGTTTGCGTAAGCTGCTCCTTAATCTGCTCGCAAGTCAAATCGAATTCTTTTGCTTTCTTCGTATATAGGTAGCAGAGTACCCATGTCATGATGAACTGGGCAAACGCGAAAACCCAGCCCCATGAAACCGACCCGAAAGCGGGTTGGTTCAAGGCGTTCGAGAAAGCCGTGAGGACCGGCAGAGTAAAGTAAAAAGCCAGGAAGAACAGAGTGAGTGGAACGATAAACCGTTTTTTCCTGTCCATCAGCTTGCGGAAAAGCTCCGAGCGGGCAATGTCGCTATATGTCTGCGGGTTCTTTTGCACAAACGATCCCTCCGTCATATGGAATGGCGCTAACTTACAACGTAAAATGTAAGCGCTTTTAATAATTATAATTTTTCCTTACCCCATTCCTGCGGTTTTGTGTGCAAAATGTCGGATTCGTATCCTTAAATACATAAAAAGAGTCCTGAAATGTTTTTATGTTATGAGCACATCATTGTCCTTGCAATAACCGGATCATATCGCGAGCCGCAATACGGGACACGGGGATTTTGGTGCGGCTGCTGTCCTTCAGACTGCGTTGTACGCGCCGTTGAACCATGGCTCCAGCTCATTGATGTAATCCAGATTCACCAAATAGCTGCGATGCGGGCGGAAGAATGCGGCGCCCAGTCTTTCCTCCAGCTCCTGAAGAGTCTGCCTCGTTCCATATGAGCGGCCGTCGGCCATGAAGATCCGGGTGACCTTCTCCTCCTTGACCGCATAGAGGAAAAATTCCGGCTCCAGCACGACCGTTCGCCCGCCGTCATCAATGAGCAGCTTGCTCCTTTTCAAAGCGGGAACGTCCACGGTCGATTTAGCCGAATGTCCTTTGGCCGCCTCCGTCTTCCTTCCCCGGATGCGAATCAAGGTCTGATGGAGCCGCTCTTCTTCGTAAGGTTTCAGCAAGTAATCCACCGCCTCCAGCTGAAAAGCCTCCAGCGCGTACTGGTCATATGCCGTTGTAAAAACGATAAACGGCCGCGGATGGATCTCGTGCAGCCGGCGGGCCGCCTGAATACCATCCATCTCCGGCATCTGGACATCGAGGAAAATCGCATCCGGCTTATGCTGGAGCGCAAGCTCCAATGCCTCTAATCCGCTCGCCGCAGGAGGCAGCACCACAATGTCCGGCTCCTTGGAGAGCAAATAAATGAGCTCTTCTCTTGCCAGCCGTTCGTCTTCCGCGATCAAGACACGAAGCTTCATTTAAAATTCCCCCCGTTATCGAATGGTATCGCAAACGCGACCTTCGTACCGCCTTCATTTCGGTTCACGAATGTAAGCGAAGCTTCTGAGCCAAGAAGACTGATGAGCCGCTGATTCACATTATGTACCCCGAGACCTGTGCCTGAGCTCTCTTTCATCGGAACCGTGCCCAGTTTACCTAAATATTCGGAGGGAATGCCCGTCCCGTTATCCTCGACTGTAATTTCCACCGAATGCTCTGCCCGTTTCAATTGAATACGCACCCAGCCTCCGGTTAATTTCTGCTTCAACCCGTGCTGGATGCTGTTCTCCACGAGCGGCTGCAGCGTAGAAGGCGGAATTTGCACGGTCTCGAGATTGGAGTCTAATGAACATTCCACAGTCAGCTGATCGGAAAAACGGGTCTGTATGATCGATATATAGGTGTTCAGATGTTCCATTTCCTGATACAAGGGGATAAGCGGCGACTGCGTCATTTTCAGGCTCATCCTCATGAATTGTCCCAGCTTCACAGTCAGCAGTCGTCCGTGATCCGGATCGATGCGGATTAAGGTGACTATGGCATTTAATGTGTTAAACAAAAAATGAGGGTTGATCTGCGCCTGCAGCACCCGGAGCTCGGCGTCCTTCATCAGAGCTTCCAGCTTCTCCGCAACGGCGATCGTTAATTGACTTGAGATCAGCTTGCTGAAGCCCTGCGCAAACTCCTCCTCCACCTTCCGGATCTGCTTGGGGCTGCGGAAATAGAGCTTGATCAGGCCTGCCGTCCTGCCGGATTGATTGAACGGTACGATAATTGCCGCTCCCAATGCCTCATGGTTAGGCTGAATCTGTTCCCTGCGGGTGGCAATTTGAATTTTGCCCGTTCGGATCGCTTTTTTTGGATAAATCCGTAACGAGCGGTTCTCCCGGAACGTGTCTATAAGTTCCGATGCCTGCATGAGCGAGAATTCTTTCCGTGTCCGTGACACCCACGGCGTCAGCCTGCAGCTCTCGAATAAGAATGGAGGCCGTGGCATCCGCCGTTCGATAGCTCAAGCCTTCCTTCAGATGCGGGAGAACCATCTCGGCAATGGTGAGCGCCCGCTGGATTTCCAACGCCGCCGTCCGTTCTTCCTCTCTTAAGGCAACCCGAATCATAGCTACGAATATTGCAATTCCGATGCTATTGGTGATAACCATCGGTACGCCAACCTGATTAACAAGATTGATAGAGGTCGGGGAGGATGTTGTGAATACAAGTAGAATTCCCATTTGTAAAATAGGAGCGAACACGCCTATAAACATAGCCTTGATAGGGGCGATCACTCGTTCCTCATAAAAAAACCGGGCGACCAATCCTGCAAGTATCCCGATTAACGGTGTGGAAACGGCATATGAAATATCGGAAAGACCATGCAGCATATAAGCGTGAAAGCCCGTGATGAGTCCGGCGCCCGCGCCCACGAAGGCGCCTCCGAGCAACCCGGCCATCACAACGCCGATGAGCGCAGAGTGGGCCATGACTTCATCCGGAGCGAGAGAAGCGACCCAAAAAGAGGAATCCATCCGGCTCGGACTTACAACTACTCCGGCATAGGTTCCCGCGATTCCTACAACTCCAAACAATACCGCAAAAGAGAAGCTGGTACGGACATTGATCGCCTGATCCAATATGTTTCGAAACAGCGGTATGCGTGTCATTATAAACATGAGAATCAAGAGCATTCCCATCCGCTCGAACAATTCCTGCGTGAGCTGTTCCACACGCGCACCCCCCAAATAGATCCTAGCAGCCCGCCTCACTCTTTCATTATTTTACCATTACATAATTTATGTCATTAAGTATAATATACCAAAAATTCTATATACGCCGATGACACTTCTGTTTTATCATAGATATGTACTTATTCCAAAATTCTGGGAGGATGAAATTTAGTATGAAGCTAGGGAATAAGAAATCTGTAAGCAAGCTCATTGTCTCGTCACTGACATTGGGTCTTCTTGTTCTGCCTTTCAACGGCATGTTCGCTGCGGCGGCCGATCCCGGCTCCACTGTCAAGCTTCGCATCATGGAAACGACGGACATCCATACGAATCTTATGTCGTACGATTATTACAAGGATGCGGCCGCTCCCACAGTCGGCTTCGCACGCACGGCGAATGCTATCAAAGCTGCGCGGGCAGAAGCAACAAATACTTTCCTAGTGGATAACGGCGACTTGATCCAAGGCACACCTCTCGGAACGTACAAAGCTAACATTGATCGGCTTAAAGCCGATGAAATTCATCCGGTGTATAAAGCTATGAACCCACTGGGTTATGATGCTGCAACGCTGGGTAACCATGAATTCAATTATGGACTTGATTTTCTTGACCAGGCTCTTAAAGGTGCTAAATTCCCTTATGTAACCGCAAACGTGTACATTGACGACAAAGACAGCAATCCTGATAACGACAAAAACCGGTTTGATCCTTACGAAATCATCAGCAAGAAGGTGACGGACGAGTCCGGTGCCGAGCAAACGCTGAAAATCGGTGTTATCGGCTTTGTTCCTCCTCAAATTACCCAATGGGACAAAAGCTGGCTCGACGGCAAAGTCATCACTAAAGACATTGTCGCAACAGCTGAGAAATTCGTTCCTAAAATGAGAGCGGAAGGCGCGGATATCGTTATTGCGCTTGCACATACGGGCTTTAACGGCGCCGCTCAAGCGAATGCTAGCGCTGAAGACGCTGTGCTTCCTCTCAGCAAGGTAGCCGGCATCGATGCGATCACTTTCTCTCATACCCACAAGGTATTCCCTACCGGCAATGATAAGACACTTGACGTATTGTTTAAAGACAAGGACGGCAAAGTCCTTCCCGGTGTCGACAACGTTAAAGGCACGATTAACGGTGTCCCTGCCGTTCAAGCGGGCTACGGCGGAAACAACGTTGGCATTATCGATCTGACGCTGGAGAAAGTAGATGGCAAATGGAAACTCGCCTCCTCTCAATCTTCTACGAAACCGATCTATGATTCAGCCGCCAAAAAATCTTTGTATGAAGAGGATGCGGCAGTAGTAGCGGCGGTTAAAGCCGAGCATGAAGCGACCATCAAATATGCAAACAGCCCGATCGGAACAACAACCGCTCCGATTCACAGCTATTTCGCATTGGTACAGGACGATCCGTCCATTCAAATCGTAACCAATGCTCAGAAGTCGTATGTAGAGAAGTATGTTAAAGCTAATCTGCCGCAATACAAAGATACTCCGATCCTTTCCGTAGGCGCGCCTTTCAAAGCAGGCCGCAACGGTCCGGACGAATTTACGGAGATCAAGACAGGCCCTCTGGCGATTAAAAGCGCCGGTGACCTGTATTTGTATGACAATACCTTGAAGGCTATTCTGGTTAAAGGTTCTGTTGTCAAGGAATGGCTGGAAATGACTGCAGGAAAGTTCAATCAAATTGATCCGAATAAAACGGAAGAGCAAGCGCTGCTTAACCCATCCTTCCAAGTATTTAACTTCGACGTGATCGACGGTGTCACCTACCAAGTCGATGTTACGAAACCGGCCAAATACTTGCCGGACGGTAAGGTTAACGATGCGAATTCAAGCCGAATCATTAACTTGCAGTACAACGGCAAACCGATTGATTTGAACCAGGAATTCATCGTTGTTACCAATAACTATCGTGCAGCAGGCGGCGGTAACTTCCCGGGAGTACTCGGAAGCAAATATGTGATCGATTCTCCGGACGAGAACCGTCAAGTGCTGATGGACTACATTTCCACCAATAAGGAAATTAATCCGTCCATCGATAACAACTGGTCAATCGCACCGATTAACGGCAATGTGAACGTAACTTTCACCTCTTCACCTAAAGCTGCAGAGTATGCTAAGACGACCAACAACATTAAATATCTCGACAAGATGGACGACAAAGGCTTCGGCATCTTCTCGCTTGATCTGACCAAATCCGCTGCACCTCAGCAGCCACAGCAGCCTGCAGAGCCTCCTAAAGGATTTGCAGATGTGCCGGCTACACACTGGGCATATGCAGCGATCAGCGAGCTTGTCGCCAAGCAGATCGTTGCAGGCAAAACGGACACCAAGTTCGATCCTGCAGCCAACATTACGCGGGCTGAATTCGCTAAGCTTCTGGTTAATGCACTGCAATTGACTTCCACGAAGGACTCCGGCTTCAAGGATGTTCCTGCAAACGCTTGGTACGCTGAAGCGGTTGCTGCTGCTGCCGAGCACGGTTTGGTGAACGGCGTGGCTCCAGGCCAGTTCGCACCGACGAAAACCATCACTCGTCAAGAAATGGCGATCATGGCCCATAATGCCCTGAACGTGAAAGCAGGCAAGAAAGTTCAAACAAGTACCGAAGCCGATTTCAGCGACAAAGGTACTGTCAGCGCTTGGGCTAAGGCATCCGTTAACCTGGTTGCCGACCGCGGTGTAATGAACGGTGCCGACGGTAAGTTTAGACCGCTGGGCGTAAGCTCCCGTGCCGAAGCCGCTAAAGTTGTGCACACGCTGATTACCGATGTCTCCGTACAACTTTTGGGCATCAACGATTTCCACGGCCAGCTGGATTATGTTAGAACAGTCAAGGATGCTGCCGGCAAAGTGACCACGTTCGGCGGTGCCGATTATCTTGCCACGTATTTGAAACAGCACGAAGCAACGAACAAGAATACCCTTCTCGTTCATGCAGGCGACGCAGTCGGCGCAAGCGCTCCGGTATCCGCTTTATTGCAGGATGAGCCGACGATTGATTTCCTCAACCGCCTGGGCTTTGATGTAGGCACGCTCGGTAACCACGAATTTGATAAAGGCACTGTAGAAGCAAAACGTTTGATATTTGGAGGCAAAAACCCAAAAACCGGCAAGGAATTCGGAGGGGCTAAATTCCCTTATGTAGTGGCTAACTTAGTGGATGAGAGCGGCAAAACGTTCCTTGATCCTTACGTTATTCAAGAAGTGGGCGGCGTAAAGGTCGGCTTCATCGGTGTAATCACCAACAGCACACCATCGATCGTCAGCCCGGCCGGCATCAAGGGACTTACCTTTACCGAGCAGGCTCCGGCGGTTAACAAAGCCGTTGCTGAACTGAAAGAAAAAGGTATTGAAACGATTGTTGTTCTGGCCCATGACCCGTTTGAAGGAAGTAACGAGGCTCCAACGGGCGAAGCCATTGATCTCGCAAATAATGTAGACGACGAAGTAGATGTTATCTTTGCAGGACACAATCATGGCGGTTTGAACAAAAAGATTGACGGCAAGCTGGTTATCGAGGCCTTCTCTTACGGCACTGCCTTCTCCGATGTGGATCTGGTCATTGATCGCGCCACCCATGATGTGGTTAGCGTGAAAAGCGAGGTTGTCGACGTAAAGCGTGAAGGTGTCACGCCGGACGCTGAAATTACGCAAATGGTAAAAATGTACGCTGATCAAAATAAGGCTGTGATGGAGGCACCTGTCGGCAAGACAGATGCCGCAATCACGCGCACAGCTACACCTGCCGGCGAATCAGCTTTGGGTAATCTGATTGCCGACGGCATGCGTGAGACGATGAAAACGGATTTCGCGTTCATGAATTCCGGCGGTATCCGCAACGACATGCCGGAAGGCAATGTCACTTATGGCAGCATGTTCAGCATTCAGCCTTTCGGTAATGTGCTCATCAAAATGACGCTTACCGGGGCCCAAATTAAAGAAATGCTCAACCAGCAATGGGCAACTTCCAGAACCAAAATCGGCCAGGTTTCCGGCTTCACTTACAGCTATGACGACAGTAAGCCTGCCGGCCAAAGAATTGTGGAAATCAAGAAGGCCGACGGCACGCCGGTCAAAGACGATGAATCTTATACCATTGTCGTAAACGACTTTATGGCAGCGGGCGGCGATGATTACAAAGTTCTGATCAAAGGCACGAACCGTGTAGCGGGTCCTGTTGATCTGGATGCTACCATTGAGTATCTGAAAACGAAATTCGCAAATACCTCGATTACGGCTAAAACTGAAGGTCGGATCACGAAGCTCAACTAATTTCTAAACATCATTAAACAATGAAAAGCCCCTCTCGACAGCCGCAGCTTCAGGCGCGCTGACCGGGAAGGGTTTTTCTTTTGCCCATTAAATATTCAATATTTTTATTTCTTCATCCGTAAGCATACGCGAGCGTGTGAGAAACCGGCGGCCTTCCGGTCCTTCCAGCGAGAACATGCCGCCCCTGCCGGGTACGACATCAATAATAAGCTGCGTATACTTCCAGTACTCGTATTGCGCCTTGCTCATATAGAAAGGAGCTCCGCCAATTTCTCCGAGCAATACATCGCTGTCCCCTGTCATAAACTCGCCCAGCGGATAACACATCGGAGAGCTGCCGTCGCAGCAGCCGCCCGACTGATGAAACATGACCGGGCCGTGCTTCTCCTCAAGCAGGTTGATCAGCTCCAGAGCAGCATCCGTAGCCAGTACTTTGTGGACATCAGATGTCATGGGAATCCGCCTCTTAGAAGAATCCCAGCGCGTCAGGGCTGTAGCTGACGAGCAGATTTTTGGTTTGCTGATAGTGGGAGAGCATCATTTTGTGGTTTTCGCGGCCTATCCCTGAGTTTTTGTATCCTCCGAAGGCTGCATGCGCAGGGTAAGCATGATAGCAGTTGGTCCATACACGTCCGGCTTGGATACCGCGTCCCATACGGTATGCTGTGTTCATATCACGCGACCATACACCGGCCCCCAGTCCGTACAGAGTATCATTGGCGATGGCAAGCGCCTCTTCCTGATCCCTGAACGTGGTAACAGCGACAACGGGGCCGAAAATTTCTTCCTGGAAAATCCTCATTTTGTTATGTCCTTTGAGAACAGTCGGCTGAATGTAGTAACCCTCGGAAAGTTCGCCTTGAAGCGCAGTCCTTTCCCCGCCGATCAGGCACTCCGCGCCTTCTTGCTTGCCTATGCTGATATAGCTCATGATTTTTTCCATTTGCTCCGTGGAAGCTTGCGCTCCGATCATCGTATCCGTATCCAGCGGATTTCCTTGTTTAATCGAAGCAACCCTTTTCAAAGCTCTTTCCATGAAAGAATCATAGATAGATTCCTGAATCAACGCGCGGGACGGACAGGTGCACACTTCCCCTTGATTCAGGGCAAACAGCACGAATCCCTCAATGGCTTTATTAAAGAAGGCATCATCTTTCGCGATAACATCTTCAAAGAAAATGTTCGGCGATTTACCGCCCAGCTCCAGTGTCACCGGTATCAAGTTCTGTGAAGCATACTGCATGATCAGACGGCCGGTCGTCGTTTCCCCGGTAAAGGCGATTTTCGAGATGCGACTGCTTGAGGCAAGCGGCTTTCCGGCTTCCAGTCCGAAGCCGTTCACGATATTCAACACCCCGGGAGGAAGCAGGTCTTGGATCAGTTCAGCCAACACCAAGATGGAAGACGGCGTTTGTTCAGCCGGTTTCAGCACAACCGCATTGCCTGCGGCCAACGCCGGGGCGAGCTTCCAAGTGGCCATAAGCAATGGGAAATTCCAAGGTATGATCTGTCCTACCACACCGAGCGGCTCGTGAAAATGATAGGCGACCGTATTGTCGTCTATCTGGCTGAGCGATCCCTCTTGCGCGCGCACCGTGCCGGCAAAGTAACGGAAGTGGTCGATCGCAAGCGGAAGGTCTGCAGCCATCGTCTCTCGAACCGGCTTCCCGTTGTCCCAAGTTTCGGCAACCGCAAGCATTTCCAAATTCGCTTCCATGCGATCGGCGATTTTGTTCAGTATGACTGCGCGTTCAGCGGGTGAGGTGCGTCCCCAGGCGTCTTTGGCAGCATGAGCCGCATCTAGAGCCCGCTCGATATCTTCGGCCGTAGACCGGGGGATCTCGCAAAAAATACGATTGTTTACCGGTGAAACGTTTTCAAAATACTCGCCCTTAACGGGTGCAACCCACTCGCCTCCGATGAAGTTCTCATACCTCTTCTTGAATGTGACTTTTGATCCGTCTTGCCCGGGTTGAGCATAGATCATATACCGCCAGCCTCCTCAAAATAGACTTCATAATATATGTACACTCTATTTCTATAAAAAATGCAGAAAAAATGGATACTGAGAGACTTTCATTTTTGCGAATTTTTATGCACAAAAAAGAAGAATGCACATTCGCATTCTTCTAAGATTTTCGAACCTGCGTCTTACTCCCAAGGATAGCTCTTTACCAGATGATCGGCAAATTTCTTGCTTTCTTCCCTGCGGCTTTTTCTCAATTGCTTACGATATTCAGCGGTTTCGTATAATACCTTCTCCTCTTCGCTCTCTGGCACGATTTCGGGCACGGGGACCGGCTTATTTTGTTCATCCAGCCCGACAAAGGTAAGAAAGGAGGTTGCTGCGATTTTCCGTTCCCCGCTTAATAAATCTTCCTTGATCACTTTGACGAAGACCTCCATGGAAGTCGTACCCGTTCTCGTCACATAGGATTCCAATGCTACGGCATCGGTGGGCCTGATCGGCTGCAGGAAATCCACGGAGTCCGTAGAAGCCGTAACCGCGGTTACGCGGCATAGTTTGGTAGCCGATATGGAAGCGATATTGTCGATATCAGACATGAGTTTACCGCCGAACAACGTTTCATGATTATTCACATCTGTCGGGAAAACTCGCAATATTTTAAAACACCGGGTTTCTTTTGCGTACATCTTGCTCATATTCACACCACTTTCCGATAATTGGCATTCGCTTCGAACATTTTTCCCTCTTCGGTATTGCATTATGCTTATAAAGAAAAAAGCCGGTCTATCAGACCGACTTAACCAAATACATTAACAATTAATCACATCAGATACCTTAAATAGATATAGATGCTCGACAGGACGATGGATATGAGCATTAACGGAAACCCGTACTTGAGGAACTTAACGAACGTAATCGGGTATCCCTCTTTGGCGGACAGGCCGGCTGTGACCAGATTCGCACTCGCGCCGATCAGCGTTCCGTTGCCTCCCAGACAAGCTCCGAGAGCGAGACTCCACCATAGCGGCTCCAGGTTGCTCACGCCCATGTTGCCCATTTCCTGAATCAGAGGAATCATCGTCGCCACAAAAGGGATGTTGTCCATGAATGCGGAGGCGATAGCGCTCATCCAGAGAATAAGCATCGAAGTTGCGACAAGGTTTCCGCCTGTCAGATCGATCGCTTGGACCGCTAAATCTCGGATAATACCGGTATCCACCAATGCTCCCACAAGTGTAAACAGACCTATGAAGAAGAAAATGGTGGTCCACTCTACTCGGGTCAACGCTTCCTCCATTGTATGCTCGCCTGAGAGCAGCAAGAGCAGGAACGCGCCTGTAAGAGCAACGACAGAGGACTCGACATGCAGCACCTGATGCAGGAAAAAGCCTGCGATGGTCAATGCCAAAATAACCAAGCAGCGGATAAGCAGCGGACGGTCGGTAATTAAACCGCTCTGCTCCATTTCCATGATGCCCCGCTTATTTTCCTCGTTTGTTTGCAGCTTTTTGCGAAACAGCAAAATGAAAAACGGAATATGGGCAGCCATGACCACAATTACAATGGGAGTCAAATTGTTGATGAAAGCCATAAACGTCAGCTCTTTCACTGCGCTGCCGATCATAATGTTCGGCGGATCTCCGATGAGTGTCGCTGTTCCGCCTATGTTGGAAGCCACAATTTGCGTAAATAAAAAGGGAAAAGGCTGTACCTTTAACTGACGGGCAAGGCTGAACGTTATGGGAACGATTAGCAGCACCGTGGTCACATTGTCCAGGAATGCCGAGACGACTGCAGTGATGACCGCCAATGAAACCATGATCCTCACCGGCTCGCCTTTGGCTCTTTTGGCAGCTGCAACGGCTATGTAACTGAAAAGGCCTGTTTTCGCGATGACATTCACGATGATCATCATCCCGATCAACAGTCCCAGCGTGTTGAAATCGATATGATGCTCGACGGCCGATTCCACATCAACAATACCCAATATAACGACCAACAGCGCGCCCAGCATCGCCAAGATCGTACGGTGAACCTTTTCCGCAATAATCATTCCGTAGGTGAACAAAAAGACGGCCAACGCCAACCAAGCCTGCTGTTCCATAGGTCCTCCTCGCGTAAAGCGTGCTATCAGGATTTGTCTCTCTTATAAGAAGTATAACTTATATGTTCCAATTTCTTCTCGGTTTGTAGCCGGCTCTATCAAGAAAATCACGTTCCTTTTCCACGGATAGACCAGAAATAGGGATATTGGCAGACTTCGATACGATTAGCATTTTACAGGCCATTTCTAATGTTTGCAGTGCCATACGCGCTTCTTTGATGGAAGTATCGTATACGAGAACGCCGTGATTTTCAAGCAGCAGGATGTTTGCCGATTTCGCTTTCTCGCGCACACCTTCGCCAAGCGCCTCGCTGCCCGGATGATAGTACGGCACTCGTTCTACCTTTTCGAGATAATACATCGTCTCAACGAACCAGTTCGTTGGGATTTCGATCTTGGAGCTGGCAACCAACGTGCTGTAAAACGGGGATGCATGCAAAACGGCACCGATTTCCGGCCGGTTCTCGTAAACAGCTTTATGCATCGGCGTTTCCTTGGAAGGTTTCCGAGCTGCCGAGCCATACGACTTGCCGTCCAGATCGCATTCAATCAGATCTTCATCGTCCAGTTCACCTAGAAATGTGCCGCTTGCGGTAATAAGATAGCGATCCCCTTCCGTGCGGGCGCTGATATTTCCGGCATTTCCCCAAGCAAGCTCGTATTCCATCATATACTTTCCGGTATGCTGCAGCTCTTTCCGAACGGTCTCTATATTAGGCATATTTTATTTTTCCTCCGTTCTGTGATGGGCCCCGACAAACGGAAAGGCCGCATCGCGGCCATCCGTAGCAGAACAAAGTCTCTTATTTTAGAAGGTTCGGAAGAAACATAGTGATTTGCGGGATATAAGTGATGAGCAATAAGGTAAGCAGGAGTACCAGATAAAAAGGTAACATCCCTCTTGTGATCTGCAGCAGGTTGATTTTCGCAAGTGAAGACGAGATGAACAAATTGATCCCGAGCGGCGGCGTACACATACCCAGCGCCAGGTTGACGATCATAATGATCCCGAAGTGAACCGGATCGATTCCTAGAGCTACCGCAACAGGCACAAGCAGCGGCGCCAAAATAATGATCGAAGCATTGGTTTCCATGAACATCCCTACAACCAGCAAGAACAAATTGACGAGAAGCAGGAACACCATCGGGTTGTCGGATATGCCCATGAAGAAGTTTGCAACATCCTGCGGGATGCCTTCACGCGTTAAGATCCAACCGAACAAACCGGCACTGGCAAGGATGAACATGATGGCCGAGGTTGTGACAACGGATGAGGTCAAAATATTCATGATTTGCGTAATTTTGATTTCCCGATAGATCAGCATGCCGACGATAATGGCGTAAGCCACCGCTACTCCGGCTGCTTCAGTAGGTGTGAAGAAACCTCCGTAGATCCCGCCTAGAATGATAATCGGCATAAGCAGTGCAAAGAAAGAGTCCTTGAATGTCTTCCACAATTCTGCTCCGGATTTGCGTGTTTCTTTGGCATAGCCGCGCTTCTTAGCGATGATAAACACCGTAATGATCAAAGATAATCCGATTAATACGCCAGGTATGAAGCCCGCCATAAACAGATCGCCGATCGACGTTTCCGTTGATATCCCGTACAGGATGAGCGGAATACTAGGCGGAATGATAACACCGAGTTCGCCGGAAGCTGATTGAACCGCACCGGCAAAATTGCGATGATAGCCGCGGGCGATCATGGCCGGAATCAAGATACTGCCCAAGGCTGCAGTCGTTGCTGCGCTGGATCCCGAGATCGCCGCGAAGAACATCGATGTAACGACCGTAACGATTGCCAATCCGCCGGAAAAGTGACCGGTCAGCGCATTGGCAAATGCAACGAGTCTCTTGGAAATGCCGCCGTACTCCATGAGTATACCTGCCAGGACGAAGAACGGAATCGACATAAGCGGGAATGAATCGAGCGAAGTGAAAGAACGCTGCACTAATACGATGAGCGGTGTTCCGCCATCCCACCAAATCGCAACAGCTGCTGCGAGGCCCATCGAGATTGCAATAGGCACCCCAAGTGCAAACAACAATAGGAGAACTCCGAAAAGTATGATACCCATTACAGCTGTTCCCCCGCTTTCAGTGCTTCCGCAACTTCAGATGTTTCAATATCATCTTTAGTCAGAAAGTCAATAATGACGGCGATAGCGTTGACAATCATCAGTGCGGCGCCGATTGGAATGGCCATATAGGCATAATCCATTTCAAGGCCGAGACTCGGCGAATGCTGCCTTTTTACGATTTCAAGCATATCCATACCTTTTACGAGTAAAAGAATGAAAAATACAATGGAGATCAGCATAACCAAAACTCTCAGAAACTTGCGCACCTTCGGTTTCACTGTCTCAAGCAGGACCTCGATTGCGATCATTCTGTGATTGCGCAGAGCTAGAGGAGCGCCCAGAAACACTGTGTATACCATCAAATATCTTGCAGCTTCCTCAGACCAAGTCAGCGGGTTCTCTAGTACGAATCTGCAGATTACTTGAACGACAATCAGAATAGACATCGCGCCTAACATCAGGCCTACCAAGATGCCCACCAACTTGTTCAAGAAGTCTATTCCTTTCATAACTGGCTGCATGCCGGTTATCCTCCTCTGGCGACGTAAATTACGTCCCGGTTGGTAAAACAGGAAGGCCGGTGTCCGCATGAAGACAGTCCCGCGAGCACCGGCCTTCCATTACATTCTTTGCTTATTTTGTATTTATGATGCTGTCATACAGCTCCTGGCCGTATTTCTTGGCAAATTCGGCATGAACCGTTTTTGCTTTCTCGGCAAATGGCGCAGTATCCAGTTCTACAACTTCCATGCCGGAATCCTTAAGCGTCTTCAGCAATTCTTCTTCGTTTTTAGCTACCAGATCATTTTCGAATTGAGTTGCCTCTTTAGCTGCTTCCTCTACCGCCTTCTGTTGATCCGGGGAGAGCTTTTGATACGTCATATCGCTCATCGTCAACAACACGTAACCGTATACATGATTGGTAAGCATCAGGTGTGATTGAACTTCTTGGATTTTATTGCTGGCGATTAGAGCAAATGGATTTTCTTGTGCGTCGATTACGCCGGTTTGCAGGGATGAATAAACTTCGCCGAACGCCATCGGCGTCGGGGAAGCGCCCATCGCTTTCCATGCGGCAATGGAAGCGGGAATTTCAGGTACACGGATTTTTAAACCTTTCAGGTCTTCGACTTTTTCGATTTTTTTGTTAGCCGTCAATTCGCGAGGACCTCTGACCCAGAACTCAAGGCCGCGAACCTGTGCGTTATCCAGCAGATCTTTTTTCAACTTCGTACCTACATCACCGTAGAGCACTTTTTCCAGATGGTCTTTGTCACGGAACAAGTAAGGGAGCTCCAGAATCGAGTAAGGCTCATAGAAGTTGGATAGAACGCCGGCTACGAGTGCAAAATCAACGGAACCCATCTGCATGCCTTCAATCATGTCGCGGTCGTTACCAAGCGTGGAACTCGGATACACTTCAACCGTAACGCTGCCGTTGGACTTCTCTTTCACTAATTCAGCGAATTTCAATGCGCCTTTGTGCCAAGCATCGGATTCGCCTGTAATATGGCCGAGACGCAAAGTTACGTTCTTGCCCGTTCCGCCGGACGCAGCGGAACCGCCAGGTGCTGCGGAAGAACCGTTGTCTGGTTTACTGCTTCCACACGCGGCAACGCTTACAGCAAGCAATGCAGTCATGACTACACCGGTAATTTTCTTAAACATAGATAAAGCCTCCTAATTGGTTGTGTGCTCATTTATCTCCCAAAGGCCTGGCCGGCTTCTCAGCGCAGCGGCTTGAAGCCGGAACCATCCTCAGTGGACAGGTTATTCAAACGTGACGAGGACCTTAAGCGAAGAATCTTCTTTCTTGTCTACGAGCCGGAAGCCTTCAGCCGCTTGCTCGTACGGAAGTCTATGGGTAATGATGATGTCTTCTTTCACTGCTCCCGCAGCAATCAGATCAATGGCGGTGATTGTGTCTTCGCGGTTATAGGTCATGCAGCCTACAATCTCTTTCTCCTGATTTTGCAGGTTGTGAATATCGAATGTCTGATCGCCGTGGAACATAGCGATTGTAACAATACGTCCGCCCTTACGCAGCAGTTTAAGAGATTGATCGATAATGCCGGGAACCCCCGCAGCTACGAGCACCTTATCGAATGTTCCGCCGATCAGCGCATTGGCTTCCTCTGTCCAATCCGGCTTGTTCATGATGTTCAGGGTGTGAGTCGCACCCATCTTCAGGGCGCTTTCCAGCGCATAATCCATTACATCAGTAACCAGCAGAGTCGTTGCGCCCGCTGCTTTAGCCGCCGCCATCGCAAGCAGGCCGATTGGTCCGGCGCCTAGAATTGCGACTTTGTCCCCGACTTGAATGCCGGCTTTGCGTACAGCATGAACGCCGACCGCAAAAGGCTCAACCAAAGCTCCCTGCTCGAAGTCCATTCCGTCCGGTAATTTGAATACCGTTTGTTCGGGCGTGGCGAAATACTCGGCCATTGTGCCGAACCACCCGCCGATACCGGGAGCACCGCGTTTTTCACAGTAATTGACCTTTCCGGACAAGCAGTATTCGCAGCTGCCGCATCCGGTTTGCGGTTCTACGGTTACCCGATCGCCAGGCTGAAACCGGGTGACGGATTGCCCCACTTTAACGACTTCACCGGAAATCTCATGGCCGATAATGACCGGCGGCTTCCGGAAAGGATGGAGTCCTTTGTAAGTATGGAGATCCGATCCGCAAATACCGGCAATTTTGACCTTGATCAACACGTCATTCGCTTTCAGTTCCGGTATCTCTACATCCTTGACGATGACTTTGTAGGCATCCTCTACATAAACGGCTTTCACTTGTTGTTCCTCTCCCATCTGTCTTTTCAAGCTGAGTCTCTATATAAAGAGCTTGGTCTTCGCCTGTTGAAGATGCTGCCGCATCCTCTCAATGCATTCCTTGCTGCCTTGCTTCAAAAGATTAAAAAACTCGATGTGATCCTGCAGGAATACTTGCATTCTGCGAGGGTCTTTCCGCAGGTGTCTCAGGGTAATTCGCAGCAAATGATCCTGGTAGTTCAGCAGAACGCGATAGATTTCCTGGTTGCCGGTGAACTTGCAGATCAATAAATGAAAAGCATGATCCGCTTTCGCGAAAGCCTTCACATCCAGCCGCTTCACGACCTCGGCCGTTTCATCAAGATTTTCTTGAAGCAGTGCCGTTTGTTCCTCCGTTAACCGGCCGAGCACTTGCCCGACATTAAACGTTTCAAGCGCGGTCCTGAGGTCGTAGATGTCAATGATGCGATTGATCGCCAGATCGTTGATGATGATCCCTTGCTTGGAGAAGACCGTAACGAATCCTTCGGCTTCAAGACGGGTAAGCGCTGATTTGATCGGGGTTTTGCTCATGTCCAGCAGCTCGATCAGTTCGCGTTCCGATAAGAATCGCCCCGGCTCGAACCTCTCGTCGAGAATCCGTTCCTTTATCTGCTCGTAGGCAATATCTTTCAGCAAAGGCGCCGACCCCGAAACTTTAGATTCGTTCACGTTCCAATCCCCTTCTCTCTCGATTGCACATCATTCCGATGCAGCGTCCCGTACTCTGGCGAAATAATCGGGACTGCCGAATTGTCCGCCCTTTAAGGCAAGCTCGATGCCATCCATGCTTCTTTCGTCGGAGTATACCTTGCATAGAGGTGCGCCAGGCGAAATGGGCAGAAGCATTTCCAACCCGTAAATGCCCATTTCGCTGGTCACGAACCCCGAGGTATCCCCGCCCGCGATCACCACTCTTCGCAGATCCGCTTCCCGCATGATGTACTTCGTCCAGCGTCCCAGCTGCCGGCCGATAAATTCACCGGACCGGGAGCCGTCAAAGCCTTTGGCTGCAAATGCCGACCTTGTCGCCGCAATCGCTTCGTCGTCAGGTCCCAACGCCGTATAGAGAACGACGCTTTCGCCTTCATTCAGTAAGCGGATGGCTTGCTCCAGCATCTGTTCGGGCAGGCAGTCTGCATTCACAAGAGACTCGACCGGAATGCGGATGCCATGGAATCCCTGTGCAATCGCCGTTTCGATTTGCCGCTGGCTCACCGGTGACGCGCTGCCGGATACGGCTAAGATGCGGTTGGCCGGCTCGATGCCCGTTGTACGCGCAATTTGTACCGGAGAAGTCTCTGCCTTTTCCCAAAATGCCGTTAACGCATATTCCACACCGGACGAGCCCACAACAAATTGAGGGCATTCAGCTGCAGTTTCCCAGATTAATTGGCCGCTAACCGCAAGTCTATCTTGATCCAGCACATCGAACAGGAGCACCGATGGCTTGTCATTCAGCTTCTGCCGGAAACGATCGGCCACCGACTCCGGTTTACCTTCGAGCTCAATAATACTCATTAAGGCAACCTCTTCACCCAGCTGCTTGTTCAGATGCAGCCGCAGATCCGCTTCGGCCATCGGTGTAACCGGATGACGGGACATCACCGGGTGACGGTCCAAGCGATAGACCTGCCCATCCATACGGGCGAAATGCTGGCCGAACACAGTGTATCTTCCCAGTGCAGGAGCTCCGACAAGAAGCGGCACCGTCTCCTGGCCCTTAAAGAAGGGGCGGGATACCCGGATGGCTTCGCCGATGCTGCCGAATTCAGGCGAAGAATCGAACGTCGAACATACTTTGTAGTGGACAATCGGCGCTCCGATGCTTGATAGGCGTTCCATCACCGGAGCCAGCTCCTTTCGCAGCTCGGCAGGCGCTTTGGCCCGGCTGGTGCCGGCGACACCGACGCACCGAATCCCGTCAAACCGCTGCAGCATGTCCGGCGTAGGCGCTTCCAGGAACAGCACCGTTCGATAACCGCTGAGGGTCAATGCTTCCATCGCATCGGTCGATCCTGTAAAGTCATCGCCGTAAAAGGCGAGAAGAAGCTGATTATCTTCCATTCTGTGGTGTCCTCCCGCCTAGATTACTTGTTGCCGAAAACGCGAATCGCTTCTTGAAGCTCCGGGCGTGACTCGGCATAACTGTTCAAATCGATGCCTTGCACCGCAGCTTCCCAGCCTTGCTGCATACTGCGAACGCCTTGAGCGCTGCCGCCCGGATGGGCCAAAATGCCTCCGCCGGCTAAATGGATCACATCCAGGGAACGAACCGCCTTGTACGTAGGAATGGCGCTTCCTGCCCATTGCGCCGAGGAAATGACCGGCATAACGGTATATCCGCCTAACATAGGAGTGAGGCAATCCTTAATGGATTGCGTTACGGATTCATTGCTTTCCGTAAATTTGCTGTCCAGTCCGTTGGTGTGCAGATGGTCTACCCCGGCCATGCGATACAGCTTCTGGTAAGCGGTGAAGCTCATACCAAGCAGCGGAGACCGGGTCATAGCTCCCCATTGATTGCGGTGTCCATGAATCGGCAATTCAGTATACTCGCGAAGATAAGCGACTCCGGGCAATCCGATACTGTTTACGCTGACCATCACACAAGTTCCGCCTGCGTTCAGCACGGTATCGTGATTTCGTTTCATTTCATCGATCTCGCCGGTAATGTTAAACGCATACATCAACTTCTTGCCTGAGCGGTCCGCCGCTCTTTCAATCTCTTCCATCACAACCCGCACACGCTGCTCGAAAGGCGCGGCCGGCGGGTTGGCGCACAGCTCGTCGTCCTTGATGAAGTCGAGACCGGCGTCCGCCAGATCTCTTACCAGAGGACCGTAGTCGGCCGGCGGCAATCCGATGCTCGGTTTGACGATTGTGCCGATCAGCGGCCGGTTATAGACGCCTGCCAGTTTGCGTGTGCCTTCAATGCCGAACTTGGGACCCTTATAGCGGGCGGCAAAAGCCTCAGGCAGTTCAAGGTCCACGAGCCGCAGTCCGGAAAACTCTCGCAGCTCATATAAATTGCCTGCAACTGTGGACAGTAGATTCGGCAGCGAAGGACCGAAGTTATGGAGCGGAAAAGAGAGCTTTACGCGTGCTCTGCGATACACCGGCTTGACCATCCCAGGCGCTAGGTAAACGCCCGGCAGCGAGGGTGAATCCACAGCGTCCAATTCTTCTATACTGACAACTTGCGCGGCATGGCGCGCTTTCAGCTCCGGCGTTTCCCCGGGAACTGCGATAAAGGTGCCGGTCGATTGCTCGCCGGCCATCACTTCAGCGGCCTTTTCCAAAGGGTATGGCGTCTCAATAAGATAAGTCGCATATACTCGCTGGTCTGTCATCGTTAAGACATCCCCTTTCGCATTGCTGTAGCATTGCGATTTATGACAATCGGGAGGAACTCCATTACTGTTAGATCTATCTTAGATCTATGATAGATCTATTTGATATCTATCTTATGGGGAGCGCTTTCAATTGTCAACAGCAATTTCATCTTTTGTCGGCAAACTTCGACATGATAAAAAAGAAGCCTAATCCGTTTCTATAACGGTTGGCTTCTTTCATAGTAATTTGCTCTATTAACCGTGTGATCGTCCCTTTCGGATCTCGCGTCGGACCACCGGCGCTACCTCGGCTGCCAGCAGATCAATCGCCGCCGCCACCTTGGAGAGCGGCTGCCCGCCGATATCAATCTGGGCGGTGAACCGGTGATGTCCGAATAGCTCATGCTGGTAAAGGATCTTTTCGATGATCTGCTGCGGACTGCCCACCGCTAAAGCGTGATTCGGGCCCGCCATTTGCAGCAGATCATTGCGGGAAAGCTGGAATTCGCGTCCCCGTTCGCGCATGAGTTTGCCGAAGTAGTTCATGTAATAAGGATAGAATTCGGCGGCAGCCTGCTCGGTGGTACTCGCCAAATATCCGTGGCTGGCGACTGCAATTTTGAGTTCCGCAGGGCTATGCCCCGCTTCAGCGCCCGCCTTCTTGTATATGTCGACGAGCGGCTTGAACCGGGCCGGATCGCCGCCGAGCATCGCTATTGTCATTCCCGTTCCCAATGTCCCGGCGCGTGCAGCGCTTTCCGGCGTTCCTCCGACCCCGATCCAAACAGGCATCCGCTGCTGCAAAGGGCGAGGCGCAATCTCCGCATTTGACAGAGCCGATCGATGATGCCCGTTCCAGTTAACCCGCTCTTCTGCTCCCAGTTTCAGAAGCAGCCCGATCTTTTCGCTGAACAGGCCTTCATAGTCATTCAGATCATACCCGAATAACGGAAAAGACTCGACGAACGCACCTCGACCGGCAATGATCTCGGCACGGCCGCTGGAAAGCAAATCCAATGTGGCAAAGTCTTCGAATACCTGGACCGGATCAGCTGTGCTCAGTACCGTGGTCGCGCTAAACAAACGAATTCGCCGCGTTACTTGCGCGATTGCAGCCATGACCACCGCCGGCGAAGAGACAGCGAAGTCCAACCTGTGGTGCTCACCGACGCCGAATACGTCCAGCCCGGCCTCATCCGCTAATTGGGCTGCAGCCACGATCTCCTGCAAACGTTCGTGGGCGTCAATCGCCCGTCCGGTCACCGGATCTCGCGCCAGATCACCGAATGTATACAAGCCAAACTCGAAATCCAATTCCTGGTCTTCGTTTATTGCTCCGGTCATTTTTTTCCCCACCCGAAGTAGAATATACGTTCACTCTATCAGATCACCCGGACACGTCAAGACTGTGCAAGTTGTGCAAGCATAAGAAAAAGGCCCAACAACATGTTGAGCCGCTTGATAAGGTAAATCAGCATTAAACCCGGACAGGATCCTTGGCGAATTCTTTCGCCGATTCCCGAGCACGCGCGATCGCCTTTTCCTTGATTTGATCAGCTTGATCGGGCATCTGTGCCATCCCTTCCACATAGACAGAGTCGACATCGGTAATGCCGATAAATTGGAAAATCGCACGTAAATACCGGTCTCCGAATTCCATGTCTTTGGCCGGGCCTTCGGAATAGACTCCACCTCGCGCCTGAATATGTACGGCTTTTCTATCGGGCAAAAGTCCAACCGGACCGTTCGCAGTGTACTTGAAGGTTTTGCCGGCTATACAGATGCAATCGATATACGCTTTGACTTTGGGCGGAAAGCTGAAATTCCATAGCGGTGTAACGAACACATACTTGTGAGCGGAAATGAACTGATCCGTTAACTCGTTGATCCGGGCCACCTTGGCTTTTTCGTCGGCCGATAATTCCTCGAATCCTTTACCTTGCTGCAGCTTGCCCCATCCGTTGAACACGTCCGTATCGATATGCGGAATTTCCGTTTGATAGAGGTCCAGCTCTACGATTTCGTCCTCAGGTTTCTCTTTGCGGTACGCCTCCAGAAATGCCCGGCCTACGGACAGGCTGTACGACTGTTCATCCGATTTAGGGTTCGCGGTGATGTAAAGTAACTTGGCCACAAAGGTATCCACCTTTCATCAAGTTCAAGATCAATCTGACACTGTGTCCGGAAAAATGTCTCTGCCATACTCGAATACATACTCAGCAGGCTCCACAGGTTGTCGCGCGCTGGAATCGACGCTTTCATTTATCGGTACATCATGCAAAGGAATATCTTGTCCATACACGAACACACGGGTCCCCCCTCATTCTCAGGATGAGGATAGTATCCCTTTATTTTGAAAATTTAATTTCGGCTGACTTTGACCTCACTGAACCGCAGCAAGACGATTGCCATCAATAACATAGTTCCCGACAACAACATAGACAACGAGTACGAGCCTGTGTTCTCAGTTATTGCAGCAGCCGCGATCGGCCCGATAATCTGCCCGATACTGAACGCTGCGGTCATGTTACCGATTGTTCTGGCGCTTTGCCCGGGCGAGGCTTGTTTTCCGATTGTGAGAGCAATTGTGGTAATCCCCATAAAAGTACCGCCGAAAAGAATCGAACCGATCAACGCAGATGTGACCCCGGGAACTAAAGCAGGCAGCATCACACCGGCGGCTTGTGCAAAATAAGCGAGATAGGCTGCTCTTCTGAGGCTCCATCTGTGAGCGGCGGCAGTCCATAGTAATGTCGAAGGAATGGCAGCTAAGCCGACAAGCGTCCAGCTTGCGCTTCCAAGCCAAGATAATGTGGAAACTTCCGCAAAATACACGTTCACGAAAGTACCCATCACAATATAGCCCAGACCTTCAAGTCCATAGGCTAATGTAATGCCCCACAGAGAGAACGGGGAATGAGCTTTCACGGGAAATTGCTGCTGGGGATGAGTTTCGTGTTCGTCTTTTGGAATACCCGATAGCAAGAAAAAAGAGCAGGCGCCGGCTACGATGCTTACCAAACCAAGACCATACCATCCTGCCTGCCAATTGCCGATATGAGCCAGCCAAGGAACGGCGATTCCGGTTAAAGCGATACCGAAGCCTACGCCGGAGTAGAAAATGCCGATTTTGGCCTGCTCTTCGCGGCGGGACAACCAGTCCATGATCAAGCTTGAACTCACGACGAGAATGATCGCGCTGAATACACCGCTTAAACCGCGGAGCATCGACCATGCCCAATGGGACACGGAAACCGCCATTGCGCAGGTCGTCAAAGCACTGGCCAACAGGCACAAGGCGATAACATGAATTCGCTGTCGGTCTCGCCGCAGAGGCAGCCAAGCTGCCGTCAAAGCGCCGATAAAATAACCGATATAATTTAGGGAAGCAAGCATGCCGGCCGAAGTAACGGAAAGACCAAGCTCCTTCTCCATAACAGGCAGCATCGGGGTATAAGCAAATCGTCCGATGCCCATCGCTACCGTGAGCGCAAGCACTCCCCCAAGAAGCGGTTTGTATATTCGGGAACTCATCCGGTCTCTCCTCTGACAATCAGATAAAAAATCCGATGACCAATGATACTGTCATAAAAGTGAAAAAAGCCGTTAGAATCATGGCGATGCTCGAGATCGAGCCGGCTGCCGAACCGAATTCGAATGCTTTGGATGTCCCTGCCGCATGGGCACCGGTGCCGAACAGCACACCTCTGGCTACATCGTTACGGATTCCAAAGAATCGGATGACAAGCGGTCCCAGCACAATGCCGAGCACACCTGTCAAGAGCACGATAACCGCAGTTATAGTCGGTATTCCTCCCGTTATTTTGGACACTGCCATAGCGATTGGAGTTGTGGCTGAACGGGGCGCCAGACTCTCGATCAATCGCGCATCCAAATTTAACGCTTTGGCGATCCACGCAGTAGTAACGATGGCAATCGTCGATCCGAAAAGCACACTGGAGACAATGACGAACGCATGCTTTTTGAGGATCGGCAGATTTTTGTATATAGGCACAGCCAACACAATGGTGGCAGGACCGATCATATCGGTGACCCAATGCGCTCCTGCATCGTACGTGTTATACGGGATGTTTGTCCAGACTAATAAAAGGACGAGAATCGCCGGCGTAACGACCAGCGGAGTAAAATAGATTTTCGGATATTTCTTATAAAACCTTTTCACAAACCCATAAATCGCAATCGTCAATACAAGGCAGACAGCAGGCAGGATCATGATGCGTTCGTCTCCTTCGCTTTAGCCAAATTCTCGGCCATCAGCCCTGTGGCAGCCATTACGACCAATATACTTACGACAACAACGACCAAAATACGCAAGC
Source organism: Cohnella kolymensis (assembly GCF_000829465.1). GTDB lineage: Bacteria > Bacillota > Bacilli > Paenibacillales > Paenibacillaceae > Cohnella > Cohnella kolymensis. The sequence continues at coordinate 636,287 of NZ_JXAL01000001.1, forward strand.
CGCTGGCTAACATCAAATCTTTATATTGAACGATGCCGACTGCTGACGGAATAAAGAAAAGCAGCATCTCCGCAAGCAGCCATTTGGCGCCCAAATCAATCCATTCGAGCTTGACGACTTTCGTTTGCAGCAGCACGAACAAAACAACGATCCCGACAATGCTTCCAGGTATATTTAAATGGCAGATTTCCATGATCAGATTCATGAGCCACGAGAAAGCAATGAGGAATACGACCTGTGCGGCGCTTTTGAGCCATGTTGACATCTTGCATTCCTCCTTCAAGAGGAACAGTATACAACAATTCCCGTCATGGGTAAAATGAATAGATTGCATGCTTATTATGCCATTTGTCTATAGTTGATGCAGCATGGTGGTGAGATAAGCGGGAGGTGTAAAAGTGGAAATTCGCGATTTGCAGTATGTGGTGGAGTTGGCTCGTTGCGGCAGTTTCACGAGAGCAGCGGAGGAGCTGCATATCACGCAGCCTACACTCAGCAAAATGATCAAAAAGCTGGAGGAGGAGCTCGGCGTTCAGCTCTTTACCCGGGCCGGCAAACGCGTGGAATTGACAGATGCGGGAAACGTCCTTGTGGAGCAGTCGCAGAACATTCTGGACTCCTTTCGCAGCCTTACGTCGGAGCTTGACGATCTCACTAATTTCAACAAAGGCTCAATCCGGATCGGACTGCCTCCGATGGTAGGGGCGAACTTTTTTCCGAAAATCATGAGCCGCTTCCGCGAAAAGTATCCGGGGCTGGTCATTGACTTAGTAGAAGCGGGTTCGAAAAAGGTAGAGGCCGAAGTGGCCGGCGGGCATTTGGATATGGGGGTTGTATTGCTGCCGATCGATGCGGATGTTTTTGATTCGTTTACGATTGTGAAAGAAAAATTAAGGCTGATCGTTCATCCTTCACATCCGTTCGCCGCAAGAGAAGAGGTTGCGTTATCGGAACTTTCCCGCGACTCGTTCATCCTTTTCCGCCAAGAGTTCGCCTTGCATGACAAGATCATCACCGAATGCAGACGGGCGGGGTTCGATCCATTGATTCTGTATGAAAGCTCCCAATGGGATTTCATTGTGGAAATGGTTGCCGCGGACTTAGGAGTCGCCTTGCTTCCGGAGGTCATCTGCAAGACACTGAGGCCCGACCGCGTTCGTGTTCTAAGCTTGGTCGAGCCTGAGATTCTCTGGCATCTCGCGATGGTGTGGCGCAAAAAAAGCTACCTCTCGTTTGCGGCGAGAGAGTGGATTCGATTTACACAGAAAGTATTTGAGCAAACGAACCATTAACGGTGTTAAAATTGATACTTGCGGATCAGTTCCATCTTCAGCTTCCATAGCTCAGCGCTTAGATGCACACGATATCCTTCGGGATTTAACTTGCGAAGATATTCGGGCCAGAACGCTTTCAGCTGATCCTGATGATATTGACGGATCTCTTCGAGCGTCGGCAACTGATACACCAATTCTCCAGCTTTGAAGATCGTCTTCAGGAGAGGAATGGCGTCGTAATCCGTCACTTTCTCTTCTAAGTACGAGTGTACGGGGTCGAACAACCGGATCGATTCGCCGTTCCGTATATCCGTTTCATGCGGCAGCGCCATATAATCGGCTTTCGCTTTGCCGGTCTCCCGTATGATGATACGGTAAATATCCTTCACACCCGGATTGGTTACCTTCTCCGGGTTGGCGGAAATCTTGATAACGGGCTCGTAATACCCGTTTTTCTCGCGTGCGACCAGCTTGTAAACACCGCCAAGCGCAGGCTGATCCGCCGCTGTGATGAGCTGTGTGCCGACACCCCAAACGTCGATGCGCGCGCCTTCTGCCTTTAAGTTAAGGATAATGTTCTCATCCAAGTCGTTGGTGGCGACAATTTTAACATACTCAAACCCTGCATCATCAAGCATCTTCCGCGCTTTCTTCGACAGATAAGCCAGATCGCCGCTGTCCAGACGGATCGCGTTCATTCGCTTGCCGCGGGCTTCAAGCTCCCTGCCGATACGGATTGCGTTAGGCACTCCGCTCTTCAAGGTGTCATAGGTGTCCACCAAAAGCGTCACTTGATCGGGAAGCACTTCTGCATATTTGCGGAAAGCTTCCTCTTCCGAATCATTGATCTGCACCCATGCATGTGCATGCGTCCCGGACACGGGGATGTCGAACATCTTGCCCACCCGCAGGTTGGAGGTTGCATCAAACCCCGCAACATACGCAGCTCTGGCTCCCCAAACAGCCGCATCCGCTTCTTGCGCGCGCCGCGTTCCGAATTCCAGCAGTGTATCGTTCGGAGCCACCTGCTTCACCCGCGCGGCCTTCGTTGCAACCAGCGTCTGGTAGTTTACGAAGTTAAGGATCGCCGTTTCGAGAAGCTGCACTTCGAAAATGCGCCCCTGAACACGAAGGATCGGCTCATTCGGAAATACGACGGTCCCCTCCGGTACGGCATGGATGTCGCCGCTGAACCGGTATCCCCGCAGCGCGTCCAGAAACTCTTCCGGATAATTCTCCTCTTGTGTCCGAAGATATGCGATATCTTCTTCAGTGAAGTGGAGCTGCTCGATATAGCGAATAACGCGCTCAAGTCCTGCGGCCACCGCGAAGCCGTTGCCGAACGGCAGCTTCCTGAAATAAACGTCAAATACGGCCCGCTGGCTATCCGTACCCTGCGCCCAATGAACATACATCATGTTTATCTGGTACTTATCCGTATGTAATGCCAGTTGCTCGTTCATCTTCTTTTCTCCTTCGCCGATCCGTGCACTATATATCTTGTCCAAGCGTGCAATAAACCTTATTCTAGAACCAAACAGCATTCCTTAATTAGTCATTATAACAAATTGAAAGAGGTTGATGAGCGTGATCGTGTCAAACGAGGTTTTGAGTGCCTATCGGATGGAAAAGCCGGCTTTTATCCAGCACATGAATGAGATAAAAAAAGACACTGCGATGGAAGCTCTGGATATCGAATACGTAGAGTTGTCTCTTGACCGCGTCGTGCTGCAGATGCCGGTCGGTCCCAAAACGCGTCAATATGCAGGCATTCTGCACGGTGGCGCCTCGGTGCTGTTGGCTGAAACAGCGGCATCCCTGGCTGCGGCGCTCAATGTCGATCTGCAAAAGTACGCTGCGGTAGGCCTTGAAATCAACGCGAATCACCTAAGAAGCAAAAGCGGCGGCATGGTAACCGCTGTAGCAACTCCGCTTCACAAGGGCCGCAGAACGATGGTCTGGGAGGTCAAAATTTCCGACGAAGAGGACAAACTCGTCTGCATCTCCCGCTGCACCGTCGCGATTGTGGAGAAAGGCTGAACACATGGGCATCTCATGAAATGAATCATCGCCTGCGCTCACCTGTACCCAGTATTGAACCTATACCCGAACTATCGAAATTGCACCCAACTATCGCACCTATACCCAACCTTCGCACCTGTACACCAACGCTTAGCAGGCCTAGCGCCCGCTATTTGTATCTGGACTAACTAACACTTCGTTAATCCGATGCGTGCCCGCTGGACTAAACAAAAAACGATGAAAAACATTGTTACACGGTGCGGTAAATGCTGCCTAAAAAATAAAACCGCCCAGTCCCAAAGGACTGAGCGGTGTGCTTAACACGTTTTACCGGAGCATCCCGCGATAGATACCCGGTGACGATCCGGGGATCTCAACAGCGCCGACGAGTTTGGCATAGAAGTCTGCTGGTCCTGCTGAGCCGATGATTCCATACGCGTAGCCTTCCGCTCGCATCGCATGCAGCGCTGCTATAAGCAGTTCCTTACCGACGCCCAATCCGCGAGCCTCAGGGTCGACCCCTGTCGGTCCGAAAAAAGCTTTGGCTGTCGCGTCATAGCAGGCAAACCCGATCATTTTGCGCGTGTTATTACCATCAGCGTCGGCCCGTGGGGCCGTTGCTATGTAACAGGACACCGGCTGTCGGGAGAATGCCGCTTCACATTCGCTTGCCCAATGGGAGTTGAAAGTGGAGCGCACCCACTCCACAACCACATGTTTCTCCGGTGGTATGGCCAGACGCACCTCAATTCCGGCATTTTGCAAACTCGGCAGCAAGGCCTCTCTTTCCGGCAAATCATAGAGCTTCACCAGCATATCAGACATCGCGCGTTTCCCCCTCTTAGAAAATGGTATGTAATATTAACCTTATAAACGGTTCAACGCCATAATTACCGCGCCATAAGAAGCATCCCTCTTCGCAGTGATACATGTCAGCTGGGGATAGCTCTCTTTCAGCTTCTGCTCAAAAGCTTCCCGAACAAAAGCATTGCGCAGCAGAACACTGCCCGACATTGCAAGCACGCCTTCCTGCAGTGACAACTTTTCGACTACGGGAACCACCAGTTCGAACAAAGAGTGAGCACTTTTGGCCGCGATGATCAGAGCCGCTTTGTCCCCCATCGCACAGGCTTCAGACAAGATGGGAGCCAGCGCAGCAATGTCCTTTTTATTCGTCTGCTTGTCGTAGACAAAGCCTATAATCTGCTGAACCGATTCCACTTGAAGCTGCCGATACACCATTCCGGTAATTGCCGTTTCAGCGGAACGGCCATCGTGCGCCTTCACAACAGCTGTGAGCAAGTCCCGGCCGATACTGTATCCGCTGCCCTCATCATCAATCAGGTAGCCGAAACCGCCCGCGCGGTGAGATACACCGGATTGATTTTTACCGTAGCAAATGGACCCTGTACCTGCTATAAGAATAACGCCGAACTCATCTTCTTGCGCGCCGCAAAGAGCCGTTTCCTGATCGCCGACGATCAGCAAACCGCCCACGTATCCGAATTCCCTGACATTCGATGTCAGCCGATTGATGTTGCTCGGATTGCTAAGCCCCGCCGCGCTATACAGACCTGTGCGCAGTGCTCCAATCCGTCGCATGCCTCTCCTATGGCTGCAAAAATCTCTCGGAAACTGCCGCGGATGCTAGCCTCGTCCTGTCCATTATAGTTGATGGCACCGGACGTAAAGGTTCGCACGACAACACCATTCTCATCGGCAACCATAACCGCGGTTTTGGTGCCGCCGCCATCTAAACCGGCAACGTATCTCATCTGTCATCACATCCTTATTCCAACAAAGCAATACTAACTTTTCCCGCAGGCTGTGCGGCGCCGCTCAAAATTTGTATGACCGAATTCAGCGCCAATGGAGTGTACTCAAACGCGGCCAGTCCGCAGATATCCCCTTGCAGCGCCTCCAAGTCATAAGGTTTGCCGAGCGCTACGGCAGTGACCTGATGTCCATTGCCGTAAAGCCGGTTGACAAGCTCCAGCTGGCCGGAATTATCAAGCGCGTTAAACATCCCAACTACTACTCTTGAGTATCCCTCTGCCTTTTTCAATAACTCATCAATTTCTGCCTCTTCAGGATCAATGTTAATGATCAGATGTGCCGCAGCAAACGCCTCAGCCATCACCGCCGGAAAACAGAGTCGCGCATTCACCCTGCTGGATGCCTGATCGGCCCGGTAAGGATAGCTTCCAACGAAGATCGTATCCTTGTCGTTCTTCTCAATCGTTGCCAGCTTCCCGCGCACATGGCAAATGCTTTCCACGCTTATCGCCGTTGCTGCGCGTAGATGAACCGCACCTCCCACGACAGATAACTCCGTTTCCGCCAGAATGCCATATTTGTCCTTATAAAATAATACTTTTTCCACCGCATCGTCCAATAGGCTCATAGACAGTTCCCCGGACTGTACCGCCTGCTCGATGACTTCCACTGTCTCCTTGACCAGCGATGGGGTATGACTGACAAAAATCAGATGAACCCCGGCCTTTAGCGCACCTAGAGCCCCCTTTGCGGTGCCGTAATACTTCCTAACCGCCTCCATCTCCAGACAATCCGAGATGACCAGTCCCTTATAGCCCAACTTTTCTTTTAACAACTCAGTGATGATCGTTCTGGACATTGTTGCGGGAACTCGTTCTGCATCAATCAACGGAAACAGAATATGAGCAGTGGTGATCGCTTCCGCTCCGCTCTCAATAGCAGCGATAAAAGGCTTCAGCTCAAGTTCCATCAACTGTTCGATCGATTTCTCAATGACCGGCAGCCCTAAATGAGAGTCTACGGCTGTGTCGCCATGACCGGGAAAATGCTTGATAGACGCCAGAACGCCTCCATCCTGCAATCCCCGCATCATTTGCAGCCCGTATTCTTCGACGGTTTCTGCGGTGTCTCCGTAAGAGCGCACATTGATAACCGGATTTTCTTTGTTATTGTTAATGTCCAGCACGGGGGCGAGATTGAAATTAATCCCGAGCGCGCACAGCTCGCGAGCCGTGATGCGGCCGGCTGCATAAGCGTTCTCCGAACGGCCGGTGGAAGCAATAGCCATAGCCCCAGGCACATTCGTTGCATCCGCAGGCAAGCGAGTCACCCTGCCTCCCTCCTGGTCAATAGAGATAAGCGCCGGATGTCCCGTTTGATCCGTAATCAACCGCTGTAAATCCGCACACAAGGCTCTCAGCTGGGCGGCATTCTCCACGTTGTGGCTGAATAAAATGATGTTTCCGATTTTGTAATCCCGGGCCAAGCTTCTAAGATCATCGGTAATGTGAGGCGCCGGAAATCCTGTAACGATTAACTGACCGATTTTTTCTCTCAACGACAGATTCTCCATACCTCATCGACTCCATTAATAAAGGTGGTACTGCTGTTTGAGCTTTGCAAACTCCCGGCTTTCCTCACGAAATTGTTCCAACACTCCAGCAAGATCCGCCGAATCATCCCGGAACAAACTGTCACCGCATAACAAATCGATAAAAGGCCTGGAATTCTCCTTCACCGGCGGCAGGAAAGCAAACTCTTCATGGTTTTGCTTAATTGTATACAGCAGAGTCACACCGGTGTCCACCGCTCGAACGGCCCGGGTATCCGTAATATGGACTTGCACGCCGCGGCACAGCTCTCCCTGGAATTTGGAAGCTGCAGGCTTAAAATAGACCGGCCGAAAAAACACCCCTGGCAGCTTCTTACCGTTCATCTCATCCGCCAGCCGCCCAGCATCGATAAACGGTGCCCCGATAATTTCAAAAGGACATGAGGTGCCTCTTCCTTCCGATACATTCGTGCCTTCAATTAAGCAGGTGCCGGAGTATAGCAACGCCGTTTCAAACCGCGGTATGCCGAGAGACGGCTGCACCCAGAAGCGGCCGAGATCCGGGAACTGCATGTTCCGCTCCCAGCCTTCGCAGTGAACCACATGGAGCGTGCAATTCCAGTTCATCTGGCTGTTGGCCATCGAAGCCACTTCGCCGGCAGTCAACCCATACCGCATACAAAGAGGATAATTGCCGACAAAAGATTGATAGCCCTCTTTTAAAATATTGCCTTCTACCGTCAGCCCATCCAGAGGATTGATCCGGTCGAGAACGACGAATTCTTTGCCCGCCTTAGCGCAGTCTTCCAAAGCATAGAGCATCGTGTAGATAAAAGTGTAATACCTGACTCCCACATCCTGAATATCGTAGACAATGATGTCTACCTGATCCAACATTTCCTGACTGAGACGCTTGGATCTTTACGATACAAGCTATATACCGGCACTCCCGTATAGGGATCCAGATAGGAGTCCACCAGAGCGCCGGCCTCTTGATCGCCTCGTACTCCGTGCTCCGGCGAGAACAATGCGGCCAGGTTGAAATTCTCATGCAGAATCTGAATTGTGGATACGTAATCCCGGTTCAATCCCGTAGGCGCCGTAATGAGTCCCAACCGTTTGCCTTTGAACAAATGTGCGTATCGCTCGATGTTGTCGATGCCGTTCCGGACCATTGCCGCCGCCTCCCAAAACGAGGATGATATAAAAATCGGGATCTAGTAAGAGATTTTCCCCATAATCACAGGACGCTGAGCTCCCGTCGCAGAAGGAAGGTTGTTCGGCAGCTTGTTTATCGTATAATCGGCAAGCAATGCGAAAGCAATAGCTTCTTTAGCGTCGCTGTTGTGCCCGACCTCTTCCTGGGTGCGCACTTGTACGTCCATAGGAGCCATCTGTTGCTTGAGGAATTGCATCAGCACCGGATTATAGCTTCCTCCACCGCCTACTATCATCAGTTGTGACGGATCGCGGTGCCGAATAAAGCGGCGATAAGCGTCTCCGATGGACCAAGCGGTAAGCATGGTGACGGTTGCGACCAGATCCTCCGCAGAGATACCGTGTTCATGCTTGTAACTAAGAAGCCTATCGATATATGAGGAGCCGAAGAGCTCCCGGCCGGTAGATTTCGGCAAAGGCAGCCCGTAATATGCCTCTTGCTGCAGCAATTGAAGAAGGTCGGCATTAACACTGCCTTTCTGCGCAATGGCGCCTCCCGTATCCATCGTTTTCTCGCCGGGGTAGAGACGCGAGACCAGCCCATCGATCAAAACGTTGCCCGGACCGGTGTCAAAAGCATACACCTGCTCCGGCGTGCAGCCTGCAGGAATGACGGTCACATTGCCGATTCCGCCGATATTCTGCAACAGCAGCGTATGCTCCGCCTCCCTGTACAACAGGTATTCCGTAAACGGAACGAGCGGCGCACCCTGTCCGCCGACAGCCATGTCGGCGACACGGAAGTCGGATACGCACGTAACCCCCGTTCTGGCAGCGATCACGGCGCCTTCTCCGATCTGCACTGTATAATGCAGATCATAACCGTCGGTATGTTGAATCTCCGGCGAATGATAAATCGTTTGTCCATGAGAGCCGATGACCGCTATATTGCGGCGATCAAGCCCAGCCTTCGCGATTACGGACAAAGCTGCCTCAGCATACAGCTCGCCCAGCCACACGTTCATCCGGCCGACTCTATCTACTGTTGCTGTCTTCGGGTCAAACAGTGAAAAGATTTCTTCCCTAACCTTGGCGGGATAGGGTGTATTCTCGAATGCGATCAGTCTGACATGAGGCGGCTGGCCAGAGACACCGTTAAATTCGACGAGCGCGGCATCGATGCCGTCCACCGAGGTTCCGGACATTAAGCCCACGGCATAACGGCGATTATATACATTAGCGCCGGCCATCATCGGTGAGAAATAAGTCGTGTTCGCAAACCGGAAATTTGCCGGGCCGAAAGGTCTGCCGCTGCCGTTAATACAATCGATCTTCTTTTCATATTAGAATATTCCTCCCCAAAGGAAATCGTATAATCTTGCCTCGAATCCTTCAACCGCCAATCTTAAAGCCAAATCGCCTCCGGCAATATGACCTTGCACCAGCGTAGGGTCAACACCGAAAGTGGGCGGGCATTCCGATGCGTCAAGCACACCGATTCTGCCTGAGGTCCCAGCCCCTATGTAGAACATCCTGCCGCCTTTTTTGAGAACATGGTGCAAGACTTCAACCGCTTTCACAATTTGCGGAATTTCCGCGGCAACCGCTTCCGGAACCTTGGCATCCTCCTGATTGAGAAGTCTCAGCATCTGCTCAGTGGAACTTTCATCGATCATCTGAGTGTCCTGGTTAATCTCCTCCGTCGTCAATCCCGCAAGGTATTCATTCATCGTCATTCTCCTACCCTGTTTTTTAATACTTATTTCCGGTAAAAAAAGAGACCGTCCGTTATTGGACGATGTCTTTTTTTTACTTTCGATGCTTGCTTGCTAAAATATTGTGCGTTTTGGACAAGTACTTCTTCACATTCTGGTATTCCGCACTGGCTACCCCTGCAAAAAGAATATCGATGACGGTGAGCATGGCGATTCGCGATCCCATGGCACCGCTTCGAATGGTAACCTCCGGTGTTGAAATACTTAACAGGATGTCGGATTTGTCCGCTAACGGGCTCTTATTATATTTGGTAATCGCAATAATCGATGCGCCGTTCTTTTTGGCAATTTCCAGCGTTTCGAGAATTTCCACCGTATCCCCGGAATTGGAAATAAAGATCGCGACATCGCCTTTGCCTAACAGCGTTGCGGCTGTCAGTTGAATGTGGCCGTCCGTATAGGCATGGCACATCTTATTAATCCGCGAAAATTTCTGCTCGGCATCTTTACACACCAGACCGGAAGCGCCGATTCCGAAAAAGACGATTCGATTGCTGGCGCGGAGAGCTTTGACGGCACGCGCCACTTCTTTCCGATCGATGACACTCAGCGTGTCTTCAATGGATTTACTGTTGTTGCGGGCAATATTGGAAATGATGACGGACAGGTCATCTCCGGGTTGAATATCGGTGTACTGATCCTTGTGCTCCTCATCCATGGAACCGAGAGAAGCCGAAATGCTCACGATAAAACTGCGGTAACCGTTATAGCCCAGCGTTTTACAGAATCGAAGCACGGATGCATCGCTGGTTTTGCTCAGTTGCGCGAGATTTTTGATCGAGAGATGGGGGATTTCCTCCATATTAGCCAGAATATATTCCGCGACCATTCTCTCGACGGGCGTCAAGCTGTCCTTCATATCCCGGATCTTGATCAAAATATTATCATTAATCGCCATTTGTGTTCCCTACTCATCGTATCGGACTGAAAATCAACTCTATATTAAGCCCAGTTTTCCTAAAACACAATGGCTATTTGAAATTTAATTTCGGAACTAATTTGTCATAATGAAAATTATTTACAATCCGATCGCATTTGCTTTAGGAAGCGGCGGACCCGTTAAACTTCGTTTCCGTGCGGTTTTTACCCAGCCTCTTCGCCTGATATAACAGCTTGTCCGCTTGCCGGAACCAGCTCTCCTTATCCATGCCCGGCTCCAAGCCGGTCAGTCCGATGCTTACGGTAACCGTACGGCCCTTCAGCTCCGGATGCTCGGATGCCGAAATCGCGGTACGGATTTCTTCACAGAGCATGTACGCCTCCCGCTCCGTCCGACCGGTCAGCAGCAAAGCAAATTCCTCGCCGCCATATCGGGCGGCAATATCCTCGCCTCCCATGTAACTGCTCAATATGTCCGCGGCGCCGCGAAGAACCATGTCCCCGGCCCGATGTCCGTAGACATCGTTGATACATTTAAAATCGTCGAAATCCATAACAGCCAGCATGACAGGCTCTTTGCGTCTTCGGCCGCGCTCATACCATTGCTGCAGGTGGTCATGGAATGTCATGTGATTGGACAGACCGGTCAGCGCGTCATGCTTCAGGTTTTGCAGAATATCTACTCCGCGGTCCATAATCTGCGCAGCGATATAGGGTCCGGCGACACCGACAACGAGAATGGTCGTGAATAGCTCCATTGCCGTCGTTTCTAAACGAAGCTCAGGCTGGATCAGATACATGATGATCAGGGAAGCTAGATTCATGAAGCTTACCTTGTATACATAGCTTTTTTTGAAATAGAACACGGAGACGAGCAGCGGCAGAAAATACACGCCGAGAATGCTGTCGATATCCGCATGGGCATACACGATAACTCCGGTCAACAGAATACCGGTGAGAATGGTTATCTCCGGGCTGCTTGAATTGATTTTACGATAGAAAAACTCGGACACACCCATAAGAGCTAACAAGACGCTGAGAGGAGCCAATAGAGAATAGATAATGAACTGCTGATAGCTACTTTCCGATAGAAACAGATTGCCGATTTCCCCAACGGTTGTCACTAAAATACAAAACCAGTACATGTTCAGCAACTTGCGGTTCCAACGCGCTACACCGATGTCCTCTAATCTCTCCATTAGCCCACCACCCTAGCGAGTCTTGAAGCTGTGTTTAGTAAATTCTACACGTATTTCCAGATTCCTTCTAGGTCTTATATCCTATTAACGGATGATGTCGGATTTTTTTGTATGAAGTCGAGAACCTTGTCTAACTGCTGATTTAATCGCACTTCTTCACTGGAAACGAAGCGGAAAAGGTCACCTACCCTCCCGATTCGGTCTGTCATGTTCGCGATGGTGAAATCGGCCGGCACAAAACCCCTCGCCGCCTCTTCCCAGGTAACCGGAGCCGATACCGTAGCTTGAGGCTTCGCTCGAACGGAGTAAGGCGCAGCCATCGTTCGACCTCGCCATAGCTGCAAGTAGTCGAAATACAGCTTGCTGCCCCGGCGCTCCACCACCCGCTCCAGCGTGATTATATCCGGCAGCTGCTGAAGCATGTATTTCGCAATGAATTCATTGATTTGCCGCGCTTGTTCAAACGTATATTTAGGCTCTACCGGCACAAAGATTTGGAGCCCCGTCGCTCCCGAGGTTTTCGGAAAGCTGTGCAGCGATAAGGAAGAGAGCACCTCGTGCAGCTTCAGCGCCACCTGCAAAACAACGCCGAAATCCATATCCTCTGCCGGATCGAGATCAAACACAAGCTCAGTCGGATATTCTTTGCGGTAATGTTTGTCGAAAGGAACGTGCAGCTCGCATCCTCGGCGATTGGCCACCCAGACGAGAGCAGCCCGGTCATTCAACAGTATCCGTTCTTTCCCGCCGTAGATAACGCGAGGCAGCCATTCCGGCGCCGTGCCGTGTATGGACCTTTCCTCGACTCGCCGGCCTGTTATGCCCTCAGGGTATCGCCATATCATGAGCATGCGATCCGTGGTGTAAGGCAGCATGAACGGAGCGATTTCCATCAAGTATTGGATATATTGAAACTTGGTCACACCCGCATCAGGCCACAGGATACGTTCGGGGTGGGAGATCGAAATCTCCTTATTCTCAATGGTAACGACTGTGTTCGTCAATGAAATGCTCCTCATGTGAGAAAAATGAATTATTATTTTGCTTACAACTGCCCAAAATATGTATTAAACGAGTTTTGTAAGGGGATCAACATGGAGCTTATTTTTCCGTTCGAGCCGGTCATCAGCGATGAAATACCGCAAGAAGACTTTTGGAGATATGAAATCAAGTGGGACGGCACCCGCATTCTAACCTATCACGATCAAGAGGGAACAAAGCTTTTTAACCGCAAGCAAAATGAACGCACCTGCCACTATCCGGAGCTGCTGCAAGTTGGCTCTTACTGTGATGCGGATTCCGTCATTCTAGACGGTGAAGTGATTGCCCTCGCCGAGAACGGCAAGCCTTCGTTTCATGAAGTCATGCGGCGCGATCTCATCCAGAGGCTGGAGAGAGTCAGTGAAGTCCGGCGTCTCGTGCGTATTACTTACATGATTTTCGATATCGTCTATTACAACGGGGAATGGGTCAACGGCCGCCCTTTGTCAGACAGGATAGAGCTTTTGCATAAGATCATCTCTCCTAACGAGAATGTTCAGTTGGTGGCCTCGCACGATAACGGTGACACCCTATTTCAAGTAGTGCAGCAGCAAGGGATGGAGGGCATTGTCTGTAAAGATCTGCGCAGTTCCTACTCCTTAGGCGGAAAAGATGACAGGTGGAAAAAGGTTAAAAACTACGGCGACGTTATAGCGGTGGTCGGAGGATTTACACTCAGTGGCGGGTTTGTTAATGCCGTCCTGCTCGGCCAGTACGACAACGAAGGCAAGCTTTGGTATATCGGCCATACGGGCACCGGCAAGTTAACCAAAGCCGAATGGCGGGAGCTGACACAGCTGCTTGAACCTTTAAAAGTTGAAAAACACCCTTTCGCGAGAAAACCCGAACGCCACAGGGACGCTTTCTGGGTGAAACCGGTAGTCACTGCCAAAGTCCAATACAGCGAATGGAGATGGCAGGAGGGCCGTGCGCTGAGGCAGCCGTCGATTCAATCTTTCGTGAACATCCCTCCTGAAGAGTGCAAACTTCCCTGGGTTTAAATGTCCGTAGAAATAAAGAGCACTCATTCCAAATCGGAATGAGTGCCTCTGACAGGTTAAGATAACACTTTTGTAAAAGAATAGGTCCTGCCCTCATGATTGATGAAGATCGTTTCTTCTGATCCCGGCTCTTCCGTGCGCCGTATATCCAGATCCTGATACGGTCTGAATGTTCCGTCGCTCATTATAAGGTTCACTCTGATTATATAGTGATAAATTGTGGGTTTTCCAATTATGAATAGCTCTTCATAGTCTACAACCGTGAGACGAATGTCCGCAACGGTCGGATTGGGACTCAGTCTCTGTACCGTGACGGTCAGCGGGTAATAGCCTCCGTTATAAGTTGCGTTGAATGAGTGCTGCTTTGAAGTTTCCTGATAGGCAAACGATACGCTCTGGCGTTGGCCGTAGGGCACTGTCGTACCGTCGCTCAAGTTAAGCTGGACATCGTAGGTAACATTGTATCTGCCGTCGATCCATACTTGATTGACCGGTGTGAACTCCGCTCCGGTTACGATAACCAGGCCCGGCGCGTTTTCCAATTCTCTGACGCGGGTATCCAGAGCGGCGATCTGTGCGTTCTGATTTTCTATCAGCGCCTGCAGCTGTGATAACTGCGCTTCCAATGCCTCAGTTGAACCCGCCGGACCTTGCGGACCTTGCGGGCCAGGGTCGCCTTTCTCCCCTTGATCTCCCTTATCACCTTTCGGTCCTTGCGGACCGGTGTCGCCCTTGTGCCGGCGGTCGAATCGCTTTATATTCGTTATCATCAATCCGCTTCTCCGTCGGAAGCAAAAGAGACTCATATGGCACAGCTGATCCGGCAAATTTGGAAGGTTGATCCTTCTTCCTTCATCACAATCTGGAAACATGATCAGTTAATCGCATCGGTCGGTAAAATCCCTTTACACGATACAATGCTTCACGTGTTGGCCTGCGAACCTTTATTGCAGCCTTTCGTCAGCGCATGGAAGCCTGTCCCGATGGCGTTTTTGCTCTCGTTTATCGGGATTGATCCCGAACTGGAAGACAAAACACGCGCATATATCATCCATACCTTGATCAACCATTTTTCCCCGTCGGAGTGGATCCTCGACTTCACCTGCTTAAGAGAATGGTTTCCCGTCTTTGAGCTGTGCGGATTCGAACGCGCGCCTTGGGCCGATGCGACGACATCCTTGGGGACGGAATACAGAGCTTTCGTGCTGGACCTCACAAAGGAAGATTTTCTTACCAAATTGGATAGATCGCTGACAAAGGGCCAGGCGGAACAGACCGTGGATCAGAACCAATCGTGCTCGAACCTTCAAGAGTTAAAGAAAGTGCTCAACCATTGGAACGAGCTTCCCCGGGATCCTGCATGGTCCGAGGCATACACCCGGCTATTCCCGAATAGGAGGACACTAGCAGGTTCTAGTGAGTGGACCGGCCAGGACGTTCGGGAAGACGTTTCCGGAGCCATACAGAACCTGATGCAAGGAGAAGAGAGGGAAGCGATCCTCGGAAAATTGTTAATGTACACTTATATACAAGGGATAAGACCGCATGACCGGGTGGCGGAGAGGCTGGGCTTGTCGGCGGCTTCTTATTACAGGCATTTGAATAAGGCATTAGAACTGCTTTGCCGGTGTTTATCCCATGCTAATTAGATCGGCAATGCAGCTTCAAAAGCAGAAATGGCGGCCCGCACACGGGTCGCCATTTTTCCTTTTAACTTAGTCAATGCCTGACAGCGCCTTTATCCGCATCCGTATCGTGCTCGCTCAGTCCCGCACCCATTCCCTGCAAGAAATGAAGCGCTGTGCTCACCGATGCTTTGACGTCGGGATCCCGCAGCATGCCAAGCAAGCCGAACATGCTCTTATGTTCCTTGTCCGGCTGGCCGGCTTGCTCAATCCCTTTGGACAGGCTATCCATCAGCATTTGTGTTTTCTTAGGATCGAGGCGGCCCAAGAATTGGACTCCGATAATCAGGTTCTTGAGAATAATGGGGATGTTAGCCACTTTAATGAATTCAAATCCGACCGCTCCCAGCTGGGCTCTATTCTTCATAACTCCTTGGGCGATATCCAGCACGCCGGATTTATGCAGCTCGCCTAGAATATCGAGAAACTGCGTAATCGCCTCGCGGTTGTCGGACATTACCTTCAGAATCTCACCCATCGACTCCGTCTGCTTCTCCGACTTAGTCTGTGTTTTCTTCTCAATTAAGCGAATGGCTCTGGCCATGCTCTTCCCCCTCCTTCCGGATGGTGTCCATGACCGGCTCGAAATCGGGCCGTTTCCATTTGTCCTCTACCCGTACACCGATTTGCGGATTCCGCGTGGCAAACCGGTGATTTACACGCGGCAGCGGCTTCTCGCCGTCCTTCTCCAGCACTTCCATGCGTACGTTCATTTCCTTATAGTTCGGAGTATGAGTGACGATATCGAACAGACTGCTGGTGAGCCGGTTAATCGCTTCCTCCGGATCCGGCGTATTCATCGGCAGGTACAATTCTTTGCCTTTGACACGGTCGGTGACCAGCACCCGAACCTTGACTTGTCCGAAGGGCGACACCAGGCGGACAAGCGATCCGTCTTTCACGCCTCTTTCCGCAGCCAGCTCTTCCGATACCTCCAACCATGTGCCGGGCACTTTATGACGGATGCCTTCCGACTTATACGTCAGGTTGCCTTCGTGGAAATGCTCCAGCAGACGTCCGTTATTGATGTGCAAGTCATATTGCTCTTCCGGCTTGTACGGCGGCGTCCATTTGACCGGGAATAAATTCGCTTTGCCGTCCGGGAAGTGGAAACGGTCCGTATACAGAATCGGTGTGCCTGCACCATCCGGCCCTACCGGCCACACTTGGCTTTTCCAACCTTCGAGCCGCTCATAGGATACACCCGAGAACAGCGGCGCAAGGCTTGCAGCTTCAGCCATAATCTCGGAGGGGTGAGTATAGTTCCATCCTGCGCCAAAACGGTTCGCGACTTCCTGGATGATCACCCAATCCGGCTTGGATTCGCCAAGCGGCTCGAACACTTGGTAGAACCGTTGAATCCGCTTCTCCGTATTGGTGAACGTGCCTTCTTTTTCAAGACTTGGCGACGCCGGGAGAACTACATCCGCATACTGTGCAGTACGGGAGAAGAACACATCCTGCACTACGAAAAATTCCAGCTTTTCGAACATCTCTTCGACGAAATTCGAATTGGCGTCTACAAGCGCCATGTCCTCGCCGTACAGGTACAGGGCTTTGAGATCGCCGTTCTGTATGCCGTCCACCATCTGGTGGTTGTCATAGCCGGCTTGCTCCGAAAGTTTCACACCCCAAGCCTTTTCATATCGCGTTCTCACTAACGGATCACTTATTTTTTCGTAGCCCGGCATGTAGCTAGGCATCGTTCCGAAGTCGCACGCACCTTGCACGTTGTTATGTCCGCGAAGCGGATAAGCGCCGGTGCCCGGACGCCCGAAGTTACCCGTAATCAGCAGCAGGTTGCAGATCGCGGTGCTGGTATCGGTCGCACCCATATGCTGAGTGACCCCCATCGCCCAGAGGATACAAGTGGATCGGGATTCATGAACCATTTCGGCGACACCGATGATCTGCTGTTTGCTGAGCCCGGTCACCTGTTCCGCATAATCAAGCGTAAAGATATCCAGGGATTTCACATACTCCTCGTACCCGTTGACGCGCTTGTCGAGAAAATGCTTCGCCGCCCATCCTTGATCGATGATGTATTTGGTTACCGCGGAAATCCAAACCAGATCACTCCCTGGCTTAGGATGCAGATGAACATCGGCACGCTCCGCCATCTCGTTCTTCCGAAGATCCGCGACAACGAGTTTCTGACCGGTCAGCTTATGTGAACGCTTGACCCGCGTTGCCAGCACCGGGTGGGACTCCGCCGGGTTGGCGCCGACGATGATCACCAGCTCGGACATTTGGATGTCGACCATCGTTCCGCTATCTCCTCCCATCCCGACCGTGCGCATCAAACCTGAGGTAGCGGGGGATTGGCAGTAACGGGAGCAGTTGTCGACGTTGTTGGATCCCATGACGGCTCTCGCAAACTTTTGAAAAATGTAATTTTCCTCGTTGCTGCATTTAGAAGAGGAAATATAACCGATCGAATGGGGGCCGTGGGTCTCTTTGACATTTCCTAATTTACTCTGGATCAGATCGAGCGCTTCTTCCCAAGTTGATTCAACGAACCGGTCGCCTTTACGGATCAATGGTTTCGTGAGCCGCTCTTCGCTGTTTACGAAATCCCACCCCCACTTGCCTTTTACGCAGGTGGACACTCCGTTTACGGGCGCATCGACGCTAGGTTCTATTTTCAAAATTTCGCGCCCTTTGGTCCACACTTCAAAGCTGCAGCCGACACCGCAGAACGTACAGACCGTCTTCGTCCGCTTGATTCGCGATTCCCGCATCGCAGCCTCCATTTCGGAAACCATGAAGATTTCCCGGTAACCCGGCTCAATCTCCTTGGTCAAATCGATCATCGGCTCAAGAATGTTCGCACCGATGCCGGTCAAGTAACCCGCTTCTCCGAGCATCGATTTTTCCATGAGCGCATTACAAGGGCAGACAGTCACACAATGCCCGCAGGAAACGCAGGAAGATTGGTCGGCCGGTACGTCAGTGTCCCAAATGACACGGGGAGCCTCACGGCTCCAGTCAATGGAGAGCGTTTCATTCACCTGCAGATCCTGGCAGGCTTCCACACACCGCCCGCACAGGATACATTGGTTAGGATCGTATCTGTAAAAGGGATGAGAAAAGTCAACTTCGTATGGCTTTTTGCGGAACTCGTATTTCTGATGGGCCATCTCAAGGCGTTCCGTTGTATTATGAACGATGCAATTGCCGTTGTTGTTATCGCATACCGTACAGTAGAGCTCATGATTTTTAAGGATCCGCGACATCGCTTCCATCTGTGCTTCCTTTACCAACTGCGATTCGGTGGATACCCGCATACCCGGTTCAAGCGGTGTACTGCAAGCCCGTACAAGCTCGCCGTCCACTTCCACCATACAGGTGTCGCAGGTGCGGATGGGTCCCAGCTGCGGCTGATAGCAGATGCTCGGGATGAATTCCCCCTGCTCCGTCACCGCTTGAAGAATCATCTGGCCAGCCTCGCCGGTTACCTCTTGTCCATTGATCTCGACGGTTACGCGTTCAACTATCATTTCATTTACCACCTCTTGATGCAGGATAGTTCAGACAGTAAAGATTAACCGAACATAGGGTAAACAGAAACGCCGCCTCCCTGTGTGGAGACGGCGCAGTGGGAGTGCATCGCAAGCGTGCACTTTGAGTTACAGTGTCAACTGGGCTCATTTAAACCGCTGGCAGCGGCTTATTTGGTCATTGAGCACAGGTTGAGCTCATTTAAACCGCTGGCAGCGGCTTATTTGGCCATTGAGCGCAGATTCTGCTCATTTAAACCGCTCGCAGCGGCTTATTTGACCTTTAAGCACAGGTTCAGCTCATCTCTTGCTTTTATTAGAAAACTCCAACGATCGCCATCCATCTTGATCAAATCCCCGCTGCTTTTCGAGAACGATTGTAACGCGTCCGTCCGAGTAATGAACCGAGCTGGGGTTGCGATGTACGGGCGCAGGCAGTGGAATGACTGTAGTAAATTGTTCGCTCATCCGCTGGCTAAATCTGTTTCCCCGATCACCGGTTACCGATTCCTGAACATCCAGCTGCCCGCGAAGGTGCAATTGTCGGTCCTCAACGCGGAACAACCATTGGTGCCTGTTTCTGTCCAGTCCAGGCGCATCAATAATCACTTTCAGCTTATTCCCCTGCTCTTGTACGTCTGTTTTGGGATACTGCCTCCAAAGTTCATTGAACTGCCTGAACAGTTGATCCCCCGACTGAAGCAAATGCTTGATCTGCTCAAGCATGTCAGACATCCTGAACACCTCGCACCGTAGCTTTGTTTATTAACAAATTACGTCTGCGTGCGCCTATCGGTGTGGGCTGATGCGTAGTCGAACGGCCCTAAGCCTATTGATCCCGCTTCCAAACATCTTGGTATTCGTTATGTCTTTTGAATTGCGCGTGAGCGTAAGAACAAGAAGGTACAACCATCTTATTCGCTTCCCTGGCATGTTCGACCACCCGCCTCACCAAATCCTCGGCTAATTTCTGTCCTCGCATGGCGGGTGAGACATATGTATGATCGATGACGATCATGTCTTTGGCAGCCGGCTTGTACGTGATCTCAGCTACCATTTCGCCATTGTCCTTCACTACAAAGCTATTCCCTTCCTTTACCGTTTCTCTCATTCCAGTCATCCCCCCGTTAATTGTTATTGCCGGAAATAATAAATAGTCCCCGTTTATTTACGCCATAAACGGAGACTATTTCTTACGCCTGCTATTCATTTATGAACTTCCCTATCCTTTCATCCGACATGCGCCACATGTCTTAAATACTTTACATTCATAGTGACATGTTCGGCATGTCCAACCGTCTCACTTGCCTGAGTTCCCACATGCCCACAGCTTACAAGAAAAAGTTGTCACCGACTTTTTCCTCCTGATGCAAACTGATTACAGCATGTTTCGCTAACCCTGTTCCATTGGACTATCCCCTTTGAACAAGTGATTTTATTTTAAACAGCTCACAGGCGATAAATGAATGATTGGTGAAATGTCCTCTGTATAGGGAATCATTGTCACCCTTATATGCCTGGAGTCTGATTAAAAAACCATTTCGTCGAAGGTACAGTAATGAGAAACTCGTTGGTTAAGCCGTCTTTGTATTATTTTATTAACCGTTTACAAAGAAATTAAAACAGCTCCTGAGCCAAAAAATACAACATGCGCTGACCGTGAACTCTACTGTTCGGAACCCCATTTTTGAAGCATTGTGTTCACGTCGTTTAAGGTAATCGGTTTGCCTAGAAAGTCATTCATTCCAGCTTCAAGACACATCTTTTTGTCCTCATCACGAGCGAATGCGGTGACCGCGATGATGACCGGCAATCGGTCCGGCGGAAGCATCTCATGGATCCGCTTGGTTGCGGCGATTCCGTCCATAACAGGCATTTGGAAGTCCATGAAAATAATATCGTATTGCTGCCGGGATACGGATTTCACGACTTCGGCGCCATTGTCCACACCATCCGCGTCATAGCCCAATTTTGCCAGAATTCGCTGCAGCAGCTTTAATTCGACCGGCTGGTCCTCGGCAATCAAGATCCGCAGCGGCTTACCTTCCGGATGAACGGGACGGTCCGGATTAAAGTGTCCATCAGGCTGCCGTCCCAGGTCTACATCTGCGGATGCGCCTGCAATACCTAGAGGAAGACTGAATCGAAAAGTGGAGCCCAAGCCCTCCTCACTTTCCGCTGAGATCGTTCCACCCATCAACTCAACTAACCTTTTGCAGATGGCGAGGCCTAATCCCGTTCCCCCGTATTTGCGGTTGATTGCCGGATGAAGCTGCGAGAAGGATTGGAAGAGCTGATCAAGCTTGTCTGCGGGAATGCCGATTCCTGTGTCTTCGACAAGAAACTCCACCGCAAGAAAATCAGGATCTTTAATCTGCTTGTTATGTATGGAGATTCGGATATGTCCGGTTTCGGTAAACTTAAGAGCATTGCCGATCAAGTTAACGAGCACCTGCCGGATTCGACTCCCGTCTCCCATCACATACTCGGGAATGTAATCATTGATCCGTGAGGTCAGCGCAAGCCTCTTCTCCTCCGCTTTGCCGCTGAAAAGCTCAAGTACGGATCCCATGATCAAACGTAAATCGATCGGTTCAATATTGAGATCGAGCTTTCCTGCCTCAATTTTACTGAGATCTAATATATCGTTCAAAATGTGTACGAGAGCGTCTCCGCTTTTGAGGATAATTTCGAGATAATCCTTCTGTTCATCCGTTAACGGGGTGTCCAGCAGCAGCTCCGTCATCCCGATTACACCGTTCATCGGGGTGCGAAGCTCGTGGCTCATGATTGCGAGAAATTCCGACTTGGCGGAATCCGCCCGTTCAGCCGACTCTTTGGCTTTAATAATTTCGCGCTCGTTCGTAATATCGTTGAAAACGACAACGGCACCCCTGATCTGCCCTCTGTCCATAATCGGCGTAACCTGATATTCCGCGAGAAAGCTTGAACCGTCTATTCTCCAGAAGATTTCTTCCTTCACGTTGCGCGGCAAGCCATCCCTTATCGTTTTGAAAATAGGGGATTCCGCCACCGGGTAGGGTGATCCGTCGGCTCGAGTGTGCTGTATGATTTCGTGATAGTTTCTTCCTTGAAAATGGTCCGCGTCGTAGCTCAGCAGTTCGGCGCCCGCCGGATTGATGAACATGGTACAGCCTCGGTGATCCAGGCCGAATATACCCTCCGAGACCGCATTCAGAATCAAAGAGTGTTGATAGCTTAATTTTTCTATCTGTGCCACATATCTTTTGCGTTCCGTAATATCGACGGCAATGCCATATACACCAACGACCCGGTTGTCCACTATGATCGGCACATTCGTGACACTGACTTCCACCCGATGCCCATTTTTATGGATGATCGTAATTTCGTAATTTTGAGGGATTCCTTGTTTGGCAAGCTCGAAATGAGCGATCGTCTTCTCTAGATCATTGGGGTCGATGACCGGCAGGAAAGTCATGTGGACAAGCTCTTCCTTGCTGAAACCGGTGAGCGCTTCTAAGTTCGTGTTAGCAGAGAGATATTTGCCGTCGAGGTCGAAGGAATACACGCTTGCCGGGCTGTACTCGAAAAGAGACTTGTAGCGTTGCTCGCTCTCCTGGAGAAGTTTCTCGGCCTCCTTTCGTTCCGTAATATCGCGTGAGATCGCAATGATTTCTTTGACGGCTCCGGTGTGCTCATCGTAAGTGTACCGCCCGGTGCTTTCAAACCAAATGTATCTTCCGTCCTTGTGCCGAATCCGGTAGGCGACAGTGTAAGCTCCCTTTTCCTGGATGGCAGCCAAATACTTGTTAACGACAGGAATGTCGGCAGGATAAAAGAAATCGAACGCGCTTTTACCGACCATCTCTTCCGGATCATATCCGAGTAGGTTTAGTGCGGACGGAGAGGCGTACAAATAAGCCGCCTGTGCATTCGCAGCATGCCGGGATATCAGATCCAGCGAATTCTCGGAAATGAGGCGGAATTGTCGTTCGCTCTCTTTCAGGCGTTCTTCTATTAGCTTTCGTTCGTTATCTTCTACTTGAGCGATGTAATACAACGGCTCGCCGCTGTGTTCATTGCGGACCACACTCATATGTACACGAGCCCAAATGAGGCGCCCTTGTTTGTGAATAAATGTTTTTTCGAACTCGATCGTGGACGAATCGCCAGTAAGAAGCTCGTTAGAATCGCAGCCGCTTCCCCTTGCCGGATCAGCCGTATGAGACACTTGGGAATACAGTGATCCCAACAGCTCTTCTTCGGTATATCCGAGCAGCTCGCACAATGCCGGGTTAACCCTGATCCAGGATCCGTTCGCGGGAGATAAGATGCCCATTCCAATCGGAGAGCATTTGAATATATGCTCATATACCGAATGGTTTTGGTGGTCGGTATGCGTCATCTGAATCCCCTTTCGCTAGCAATGCCAATGTTATAGAATAACCGGCAGCGTTATGCTTTAAACGAACGGAAAAGTCAGGCTTCCCGCGTTAACGGCAGACTGACTTCTAGAATATGGATCAGCTATCATTCTCGGCGGACATCCTTTTCTTGCAGTTCCCGCAGATAATCGTCCATGCGATCGAATCTCCCGCCCTACAAACGGCGGAACGAATCAACCCAAGCATCCAGCTCATCGAACGGCTCGGGTCGAAGCTTGTAGATACGCCGGTTGGCGCTTGGATGCACCTCAACGAGCCCGGAATCGCTAAGAACACGAAGATGTTTGGAAACTTGCGGCTGGTGGAGCCCAAGTCGTTCGGCTATTTCACCCACTGTAAGGGGTCCGTCCCGCAAGAGCTCGACAATGTGTAAGCGGTTGGGCTCGGCAAGTACACTCAAAGTTGTTATTTTCACGCCCATATAAAGTTTCTCCTTCCCACCAAAATATACCAAATAAGGAATATGCCCGTAAAGGAATATTTAAATTAAAGCATTTCCCAATTTAAGTCTTTCTATCCATCCCCGCCTATATACAGTTTCGCGTTAACAAACAAAGAGTGCAAACTGCTGCCAGTTTGCACTCGATTCTTGTATCTATTGCGGGTCCGCTTTACTGCGGAATGAGCTGCAAGCGGTACCCTGCCCCACGATATTTGCTTTGTTCCATATTCGTTTCGTGGTAGCTTCCCGTTGTCCACTCGTCTATCTGGTCGTGATACCAACGACTGAGCAGATGTCCGGATTGGCCTGGCCCTACCACATTATACGATTTCATCGGGTTAGCCAGATCGATCACGGTGCGCCAGGCTCCGCCATGAGTCACTTCGCCCGTTTCATTATCCCAGCCGGCTGCTCCGACAGTGACCCGGCTGCCGCCCATAGCGACGGCTTTCGCATTAAAAATCAAATCCAGCGGTTTGACCGCACCAAGCGGGTGGGCGAACTTAACCTGATGGAACTTTCCCCACTTCCACTTTGCCGGTTTCTTACCCTGGCGATCAACCGCCTCATCTACCGCTAATTGAAAGGCAAGATAGGCAACCTGCTCGATACCGCCTTTGTTGCTAATCCACGGACCAGGCTTACCCTCCAGCGCCTTACGCAGCAGCTCATCCCGAACGATCGCCTTGTCTTCGAACATTTTCATCATATCGTCGGTCACTTCAGGCTTGAACACAACCTCTTCAAGCTGAGCGATCCAAAGGGCGAACAGAAGGGGACCGCCTTGATCCGGATCATCTTGCTTATTCCAAGCCTTCAACAGCTTCACAGCTTCCTGGTCCAACGGACGCAGAGAACCGTTTTTCTCAACCGCTGACAGCATCCCCGGCAGAAACTCCTCCGCCAATAGATTATGCCGGTCGAATTGAAGCTTTTGGAGATCTTCCATCTGCAGCACCGGCTTACTATCCAGAACTTGCTGTATGCGCGTCTGACGGTACGGCTCTGCCCAACTGTTGGAGATGTGGTACGGATAGCTGTCATCGATAACCTTATTATTAGCGGTGGAAATATACCCTTTAGGCGGATTTACGGTGGTGGGCAGCTCTTCCCATGGAATAAATCCTGTCCACTCATATTCATCCGTCCAACCAGGCACGGGAACCATGCTGTCGCCTTTTTTTTCGGATCGGGATTTTGCCGTTTGCTCTGTAAGCAATGGTTCCGTCTTCCGAGGCAAAGACGAAGTTCTGTGCAGGAGCCTCGAAATACGTCAACGCCTCTTTAAACTCCTCCCAATTGCGTGCTTTGCCGAACCGTTGCACGGCTTCAAGCTCGGTCGTCGCATCAAGTGCTGTCCATCGTAACGCTAGGGCCGTGTCTTGTTGATTATCCTTGGCGAACTCCGAAATAATCGGACCGTGCCTTGTCACAGCCACTTGATACTCAACCGCGGCCGCGCCTTTAACCTTGATTTGTTCGTTATAGAGAGTAGCCGGCTCCCATTTGCCCATATATTCAAATTCATTGGGATTGTTCGGATTCCGTTTCTCGATATACAAATCCTGAACATCCGGCCCCACATTCGTGACGCCCCAGGCGATATGCTCATTGTGGCCAACTATAATACCGGGGACCCCGGCGAAAATCACACCGCTCACATTCAGCTCAGGAGCTTGAAGATGCGTTTCGTACCAGATAGACGGCGTGCTCAAGCCCAAATGGGGGTCATTGGCAAGCATAGGCTTACCGGATGCGGATTTTTGTCCCGAAATGACCCAGTTGTTACTGCCGTTGAACGGGTCCGGGATCGCGGCGGCCGCAACCGTCGCTTGCAGATCAACCGGATTGTCCTTTGCTGCTTGAATGATTGTGGCTCCATCTGCAGGGTATGAAGGAAACAGGTCAAGAGCCATGTCCTCAGACACAGTCTGTAAAAGCTGATAACGAAAAGCCTGGCCTTGCCAATGCCCGCCCAGATCGTACGCCATATATTTACCGATCGCAAGAGAGTCCACAGGCTGCCACTCCGCAGGTTTGTATCCCAATATACGAAACTCGACCGGCAGAGAGCCCGACTCATTCGCTTGTTGTATGTAGTTGTTAACGCCTTGGGCATACCACTCCAGAACATTCTTCGCCTCGGTAGAATACGCCGCCAGAGAAGCTTCGGCCGCACGCTTCAAGCCGAACGCGCGGAAAAACTTGTCGCGTTCCAAAGTTTGCTCCCCGATTACTTCACTTAACTGACCCGATGCTTGGCGTCTGCTCAAATCCATCTGAAACATGCGGTCCTGAGCCGTCACAAATCCTTGTGCCAAATATAAATCGTGCTCATTCTGCGCCTCGATATGCGGAACTCCGTTCTGATCACGCCATACGGAAACCGGATGCTGCAGTCCTGCGATTTCCACTTTCCCTTCGATTACAGGAAGGCTGCTTCGTACGATCCAATAGGCAGCGCCGCTTGCAATCCCAAGCAAAAGCAGCAGTATCAATCCACTTACCCATAAAATTCGCCGCCGCCGCTTTTTCTTGTTGGGAGCCGTACTTGGAGCTGGATTTATTACCGGGGTCGCTTCCATGGCCACATTCCCTTAAAAATGGATTTAAATGCGTTTACATTATATTAATATATTAGAAATTCGTATAGTACATGACGAATAATAGTCTGCGAAAGGTGATATTCCGATCAAATCAGGAGACTCCATCTCCGCTCATCTGATCACTGAACTGGCTATGTTCATTGCGGCTCAGGATACCGAATTTCTTTATGTCGTGTCCAGACCCTTCTTCCACAACTACAGCAGCGTCAATCAGGAGTTACTGGAGCTCGCAGTTCGTATTGAGGAGAAAGACGGATACACATCAGACCATTGTGAACGAATCAAAGCTATATCCATGATGGTCGGGGAAGAGTTAAAGCTGCCTTCACATGAGATGTTTATTCTGAATTTGGCCGCATTTTTCCATGATATCGGTAAGACCAAAGTTCCTGAACACATTTTAAATAAACCCGGCAAGCTGACCTCTGAAGAGTTTGAGATTATGAAATCTCATACGATTCACGGCAAACAATTATTGTATGACAAAGGATTGCCTGATCTGAAAATTGTCGGTGATGTCATTGAGCAGCATCATGAGAAATTTGACGGACAAGGCTATCCTCACGGTTTACAAGGCAAAGAGATATCTATGCTTGCTTCCATAATCGCAGTAGTGGATTCATTCGATGCGATGACCTCAGATCGCGTATATCACAAAGGAATACCTGTTCAAGAAGCTCTGGAGGAAATCATGCGATGCAGCGGAACACATTTTAACACGGAAATTGTGTCCGCTTTTCTCAGGATTGCAGATAAATTGCATAACAATTAGCCTAAGGAGGTGAAACCAATGAGACGAGTTCTTACATTAATCGGTGTTGCATTTATTGCACAAATGTTAATTGCCGGAGCTGTCAGTGCGGCTTATAAACCACAGAACGATTGGACGATCAATCTGAGTGTACCGGTCTCCGTGCCGACTGCGGATACGGCCGCACTCACATTCACTACTCAGCAAGCCGTTCACAGCACCTTGTTCCAAGCGACCGGCGCTTCCGTAGACTATTACTACATATGGTTGAACGTTAATGGTGAACCTGTTGCAGCCATTGACCCGGCGAAATTCTGTTTCTAACTCTTTCTTAATCAGCAAAAAAAAAAACTGACCTCATGGTCAGTGTTTTTTTTAGCGGAGAGGCCTCTCACCATGTCTTCTGCTGAAAAGCCGCTATCGCTTCATATTCCTCTTCAAACTTGCGGGAAATCGAGATATAAATCGGCAGCAGCTCATGGTAAATCTGAGCATTCCTCTTAATCGGCTTGTGAGCATGAGTCGCCCCGACCATGTCGGCAACAATCTCCAGGCGGTCGGTCTTTCCCACCGCATACAGTCCCAGCACCGCTGCGCCCAGGCAGGAGCTTTCATAGCTCTCGGGGATGACCACTTCCTGATCGAAAATATCCGCCATCATCTGCCTCCACAACGCAGAACGGGCGAATCCGCCGGTGGCATGAATTTTCGCAGGACGTCCCATCCTTTCTTCCATTGCCAACAATACGGTGTACAGATTAAAAATGATGCCCTCCAGCACGGCGCGTATCATATGTTCCTTCCGGTGTTGCAGCGTCAAACCGAAAAAGGAGCCTCGGGCATGCGCATTCCATAAGGGAGCCCGTTCTCCCGTCAAATAGGGGTGGAAGATCAATCCGTCCGCGCCCGGTTTTACTTTCTCGACGATCTGCATCAGCAAATCATATGAATCCAAGCCCAGACGGCCGGCGTCTCCACCTCCGCAGCCGCAAACTCGTCCCGCACCCACCGGAACAGAATTCCTCCGTTGTTTACCGCTCCTCCAATGACCCAATGCTTTTCCGTTAACGCATAACAAAAAATTCTACCCTTAGGATCGGTCATCGGCCGGTCAACGACTGTCCGAATGGCGCCGCTGGTTCCGATTGTGACCGCAACGACCCCCGGTTCAATTGCGTTGACGCCGAGATTGGAGAGAACACCGTCACTGGCTCCTACAATGAATGGAGTAGACTGCGCAATCCCCATTTCTGCCGAGAATGCCGGGTTCAGCCCCTTTAATGCATAAGTCGTCGGTACGAGCGTTGACAGTTGGTCCCTTCTAACCCCCGCCAAGGTCAGCGCTTCTTCGTCCCAATCCAATTTCTCCAGGTTCATCATCCCGGTCGCCGATGCAATGGAATAGTCCACGACATATTCGTTGAAAAGCTTGGCCAGGACATATTCTTTTATCGAAATAAACTTGCTCGCCTGTTGAAATAAATCCGCGTGTTCGTGGCGCAGCCACATTAATTTGGGCAGCGGGGACATCGGATGAATCGGGGTACCTGTCCGCAAATAGATCTCATGGCCGCCCATGTCGCGTTTCAACCGCTCAGCCCATTCAGCACTGCGGTTATCTCCCCAAGTGATGCATCGGGTCAGCGGTTTGCCGTCAGCATTGACAGCAATCACACTGTGCATCGCCGAACTGAAGGAGACAAACATTACTTGATCGGCTCTCGCCTCACTCTGAATCATTACCTGCTTTAACGTACGGACGACCGCGTGAAAAATTTCGTCCGGGTCCTGCTCCGCCGTAGATGCGGTAGGTGTATATAACGGATATCCGGCATCCGCCTTAGTTACAACCTTACCGTCTTCTTCGAACAGCACGGCTTTCGTGCTGGTTGTCCCAATATCAACGCCAATCATATATAAACCTTTGCTCACTGATAAACCCCCTCGCTCTCCTGACGAGCTCTTTACCCCTTACATTACGGTGCTGAGGAGAAGAATAAAGATCAATGCCGTCACAGACAAAATGGTTTCCATAACGGTCCATGATTTTAACGTTTGCGGAACGGTCATGTTGAAGAACTCCTTGACCATCCAGAATCCCGCATCGTTCACATGCGACAGCACAAGCGACCCGGCACCTGTCGCAAGTACCGTCAGCTCAATATTGGCATCGGGATTAAGCGCAAGTACCGGAGCGACAATACCGGCCGCCGTTGTCATTGCCACGGTTGCCGAACCGGTTGCGACGCGGATTAACGCAGCTACAAACCAGGCGAACAAAATAATATTGATATTAGCTTGGGTTGCGATCTCGGCAATCGCTCCGCCTACGCCGCTTGTTATCAATACTTGTTTAAACGCTCCGCCGGCTCCGATAATCAAGATGATCGTTGCGGTAGGCGCCAAGCACTCGCTTGTGAAACGGGATATGTCTTCTTTATTGAAGCCCCTTGCAAACCCGAGTGAGTAAAAGGCGAACACAACGGAGATCAGCAGCGCAATAATCTCATGGCCGATAAATTGGGCGAACTGTGTAAAGCCGTTAGTCGCATCCGGATCAGCAATGATAGCCACCGACCCTACTAACATCAATATAACGGGCAGCAGTATCGTAAACAACGTGATTCCGAAGCCCGGAAGATCACGTGTAGCCTTGGAAGCGAACTGTTCGGCCAGCTCGGCCGGAGGTTCAACCTGGATTCGCTTGCCGATGTATTTACCGAAAAGAGGACCTGCAATAATCGCGGTCGGCAAACCGATAAGAATCGAATACAGAATCGTGCGGCCAAGATCCGCACCGTATGCTTCAATGGCAATCATTGGAGCCGGATGCGGCGGCACCAGCCCGTGAACGGTAGATAGGCCGGCTAATACCGGTATCCCGATCTGCAGCAAGGACATCTTTGTTTTACGCGCTACGATGAACACGATCGGAATTAACAGAATGACACCGACCTCGAAGAACACCGGTATCCCTACAACAAATCCGACGATCATCATCGCCCAATGGACACGCTTCTCGCCGAATTTATCGACGAGCGTGGTGGCGATCCGTTCGGCTCCGCCGGACTCCGCCATCATTTTACCGAGCATGGTACCGAGTCCGATTACGATGGCAATTGTGCCTAATGTGCCGCCTAATCCACTGGTTACCGCTTTAATAATATCCGGTGAGCTCATTCCGGCTAGAAAACCGAGAAGGAGCGAAGAGATCAGCAATGTAACGAACGGGTTCCATTTGTATTTGGCGATAAGTACGACAAGAAACACAATACAGACCAATGCCCAAATAATTAACGTCAGATTATGACTGAGGCCGAAAATACTGTTCATGATTAATCTTCTCCATTTCTTCTGTTAATGTCATAGGACGTTTACTAGTGTGCCCGATTTTGGAAAAAACCGATACTTAATTTCGATAACTGGTATACTTGTCGACAAGTTAAGCGCGAATAGGGACGAGTTGCCTGCTCGACTCATGACAAACTGCTGTGCAGGGTGACTTTCGAATCCGCGAAGTAATCTTGGACAACATTCCGGATCACGTTTACATCCTTTGTCTCAAGACCGCTGACAATCTTGCGATGCTTATCGATCACCATGCTCAGCTTGGCTGCCCCCTGGGAGAACACCTCCTCGGTAGTAATCAGCATCACAGTAAGAACGATTTGACGGATGCTTTTCCACAAATGCTGAATTCTTGCGTGTTTGGCTTCGATAATAATGGCTTCATGAAAACTAAAGTCCAGGTTCGAGAATGCAATCATGTCCTCGTGCTTTACGGCGAGCTCCATCTTGTCAATCATTTGCCGCAATTTTTCAAGCAACTTGCCGTTGTCCACTGCCGCCAGCCGCTGTTGAGCAAAGCTCTCGATGAGAAAACGGACATCATACAACTCATCAAGGTCCTCGTCACTTAGGCCCAGCACAACCGCACCCATTCTCTCCAGACGGATCAGGCCCTCATTTGCTAACGCTTTCAGAGCTTCCCTGACCGGTGAACGACTTGTGCCGAACACCGCAGCCACCCGGTTCTCTGAGATGACTTCACCGGCTTTAATCGTGCCGTCAATGACATGAAGCCTTAGCTCGCTGGCAATCCTGTCTCCCAGGGATGCTCCGTGCAGCCATTCTGAAGGATAATGCAGCATGCAGCAGGATCTCCTTAAATAGTGTACTTGTATACAAGTTAGCAAAAACATAATAACGATTTCACAAGAATCTGTAAAGAGCAGGTTCTTGAAAAATTCAGGTCCATCCCCAGAAGAAGCCGTCCCGATCCCAAGCGACTTTACCGCCATGCAGCTTTCGGAACGCCTTTTTCACCTCTTTGGACAGCGACGCATTCCCCTTCTCATTCACAAAAACAAACTCTTCGCCGAAATGATTTCTTATGTATTCAATCGCATCAGCTTGATGAAGGATCCCTCTGAATTTGATTTCTTGTACCATCCACTCGGCGACCTGCTGTTCTGTAATTTCCAAGCGCTGCTCACTCCTCTAGCCAAATACAAAACTGATATATACCATCGCTAACAGCCCCACAATAAACGAATAAGTGGATACCCGTTCGTACCCGTGACCATGGCTTTCCGGAATCAGTTCCTTATATACGATGAACATCATGGCGCCTGCCGCGAAAGATAATCCGAAGCCGATCACCCATTGAATGTAACTGGCCGTAAAATATCCGACGAACGCAGACAGCATCTCCATTAAGCCTGTCAGGGCAACGATCAGTAAAGATTTCAGCTTACGTTGACCCGAGTTCAGAAGGAATACGGCCAGCACCAGTCCTTCCGGCATGTTCTGAGCGCCGATCGAAATCGCCACCATCGGGCCTAATCCTGCATTGTTGCTGGCATAACTGAAACCCGTACTCAGCCCTTCCGGAATGTTATGGATGAATAACGCTATGATGACCAGTAAAGATTTGCTGTCAAAAGAGCTCAGCCCGGAGTCATTCTCCACATCGATGTGCGGAATGTTTCTCTCTATGATATCCAGAGTAATAATCCCGATTAAAAATCCGACGGTCAGTCCGATAATACCGCCTTCTTTAATGGACTGAGGCATAAGCCCGAATGTCGATGCGGACACCATGATCCCCGCCGTGAAAGCGATGAGGACGTCCTTCCACTTTTCGGACAGCTTCTTAATAAACAGCAAAGGAACCGCGCCCAGAACGGTGGCCATCGCCGATATAAAACTACCCAGTAATGCAGTCTCCACCAACAAAGCTCCTTTAAAAATGAAAGTGTCGTTTGAAGTATACCATATTAACCTTTTATGTTATTACCCGCCAATAACAGTCGTGATCATTTCTTTTGTTTCAAATCAAAAAAACGCTGACCTCTTGCGGTCAGCGTTTTATAACGAGCAGCTTCTTAATTTGATTGGTTTCTCACGGCATTCAGTTGATATTCATTCTGATGAAGCTCTTTAATCATCGATTGATATAAATTGCTCTCTTGTCCACCCAATCCGCATCTGTTCTTTTTCAACATCAAATGGCTGATATTCCGTTTCAATATTTCACTCCGTCGCCCGAGGATCTCGATGTAAGTCAAAACTAGAAAACCTCCAATTTTGTTCTGATCATCTGTCTTCTTAAGTATAACGAACACGAGTTGTGAGGGAAAACAGCATATGAAGGCGATTGCCGTTATAGGTCGTATTATAGTAACAATAACATTCCGAGACCTTACGGCGTTCGAAATGTTCCTTGCCTATGCTCCGAATAACTCGTTTTTTCAAAAGTAATACCCGGTAATACAAAACGGCCGCTTCCCGGTATGATGCCGAAAATGGCCGCTTCTGCTCATGCTATTAGAAAAGTGTGAACGACGTCAATGCTGAGCTGGAAGTATAACCGGTCTTGCTAGCTGTTGCTTTTACCCTATAGGTCCCTGTCGCACTGTAAATCGTTGTTCCCATGCTGAAAACGACTTGTCCATTCGTGGAGGTGGCTGCGCTGCCTGTAAGGACAGAGCCGGTCGGCGTGGTAATGTTAACCGTTACGGAAGCTCCGGACAAAGCAAGGCCATTCGCGTCCTTAACATTTACCGTAATTAATACCTTCGCCTGTTATATAAAGACTTTTGTTCGTGGACACTTTCGTGCTCGTCGTCATAGCAGCCGGCGGAGATGTGACTGAACCATATGGCGCCTGAATCAAACCATAGCCGTACCATGTATCCCTGCCGGCCGCACCGAGGTCAACGACGGTTTGATCAAGCTTCGAGCGAAGTGCCGTATACGAGAGTGTCGGATTCGCCTGCTTGATCAGCGCAAGGTTTCCCGTCACGTAAGGCGTAGCCATGGAAGTCCCGCTCATTGTCGCATAGCTGTTGTTCAAGTAGGTGCTTGTGACGTTAACACCTGGTGCGGCCACTTCTACCTTACTTCCAGTTGCCGAGAAATACCCCCTTTGGTTAGTGGAGTCAATAGCAGCGACAGCGATAGCCGATTCATAACGAGCCGGGTATTCCAACGTGTCTCCGCTTCCGTTAGCCGTACCGTTGTTGCCGGCGGCAGCGACGACCAGTATTCCGTTGCTATAAGCTTTATCGACGACTTGATGCAGCGTCAATGAATCCTGCGGACTGCCGAGACTGAGGTTAATCAGATCCATGCGGTTCGTAATCGACCAGTCGATTCCTGCAATGATATCCGACAGATAACCGGATCCGTCGTAGTCGAGCGCTTTTACCGCATAGATACTGGAATCCGGAGCAATGCCGACTACGCCAATGGTGTTATTCCGGGCTCCAATGATGCCGGCCACGTGTGTGCCATGGCCGTTATCATCGGCATACGAAGCGGTATAGGAAACAAAAGATGCGCCACCCGTAACGCTCAAATCTTCG
This sequence comes from Cohnella kolymensis, assembly GCF_000829465.1. Lineage (GTDB taxonomy): Bacteria > Bacillota > Bacilli > Paenibacillales > Paenibacillaceae > Cohnella > Cohnella kolymensis. Next base: position 670,244 of record NZ_JXAL01000001.1, read on the forward strand.
TGCGGGGCGATTCCTGTATCCACTACCGCAATTTTAACGCCTTTTCCCGTGTAGTTCGATGACCAAGCCCTTCGGTGCCTTCGTTTGAGCGATGCCCCAGTCCGCGGTCTGGCTTTGCACGTGCACGATCAGATCTTTTTCAATAAATTGTACATTCGGATCGTTGGTCAAGCTTTGAATGGCTTCCGCAGTCAAGGACACGGACATCGCTTCAACATTTGCAAATTCCCGATGAATCTTACCGTTTTTCTTCAATATCAGGTCTTTGTCTTTCTTATGTTTAAAATGAACGATAACTCTCTCGTCCGGGGATGACGCTTGAGCGGTGAAGGGAAGCGTGCTTACTGCCAGAATGGCGAAGAACAGCAGATAGCTCATTCATATTAGAAGATTTTTCCTTAGGCGACATGAGCAAGATTTCATAGGACCTGAAGAGAGGGACTTTTTTATCATAGATGAGCAGTTAGTCACAGAAAAATCCACTAGGGCCACGCCATTCGGATGATATTAACGAGCATAAGGAGGCGCCAATTACAGCCCGTTTAGTTTTAGATCTTTGTGCTCAGGTGAAATAGAAGTATAAAGGAGGAATTTGGGGATAGTTTATCAAATACATATATTGCTGGGGCACTACTGTTCTATTGCGAAAGCGCATACATCGCACCTTTAAAATTTTACTTCCGTGGCTTTTCTGCTTACATTGGCTTTTTATGTCAATTTTGCGTGAAAGGAGCTGATGGGCCGGTCTCTTTACATGAAATTGTCTAGCGAACGGGCATCTATATTAATTCGGTTGGGAGTGTTATGGAGATGGAACGTGAACAGTGGGGCAGCAGAGTCGGGTTTATACTAGCGGCTTCAGGCTCGGCTATCGGTCTGGGAAATATATGGAGATTCCCTTATGTGGCGTATGAGAACGGCGGCGGAGCATTCTTGATCCCCTATTTCTTTGCGCTTTTGACTGCGGGAATCCCGATCCTCTTGTTGGAATTCGGCATCGGTCGTCTGGGTGGCGGATCCGCACCGTATTCCCTCAGAAGTCTGTCTAAGAGATTTGAATGGTTAGGTTGGCTGCAGTCGTTGATCTGCTTCGTTATCACAACTTATTACGTGGCCGTTATCGCATGGGCATTCGCCTATTTCTTCTATTCGTTTAACTTGGCTTGGGGCGATGATACTCAGGCGTTTCTATTCGGCACTCATCTGGGTCTTCCCGATGACGTGGTCACAGCAAGCGGATGGAACTTTGGCGGCATTCAATGGCGCGTATTGTTACCACTGCTGGCTGTATGGGTTTTACCTACTATGTGCTGTACAAAGGCGTTAAAAAAGGGATCGAAAAGCTAAACGTTATTTTCATGCCTATTTTGTGGGTCATCATGATCCTTTTCGTCATCCGTGCTGTAACGCTTGAAGGGGCTGCCGAAGGATTGAATCACCTGTTCACGCCTGACTTTGCAAAGATTCTTCCCGGCTTCCTCGGCGGAACAAACCCGGAATGGTATAGCGTGTGGATTGCGGCTTACGGTCAAATTTTCTTCAGTTTATCGGTAGCGTTCGCGATTATGATAACCTATAGCAGCTACATGAACAAAAAGATGGAGGTTAACAATAGCGGCTTTATCATGGCTTTCAGCAATAGCGGCTTTGAATTTCTCGCGGCGATCGGGGTGTTTGCCGCTATCGGCTTCATGGCTGCAACGAGTGGAAGCGATGTTAAAGACGTTGCCGCGGCCGGCGTAGGACTGGCGTTCGTCGTATTCCCAAAAATCATCAACGCTTTCCCCGGGATGAATGGATTTTTCGGCGCATTGTTTTTCTTGTCCTTAATTATCGCGGGATTCACTTCGCTCGTTTCCATTATCGAAGTTTTGATTGCCGCAGTTATGGATAAATTCCGCATGACACGTAAAGCTGCCGTCAATTGGGTAGTAGGCATCTGCGCGTTTGTCAGTTTGATCTATGTAACCGGTGCGGGGCTTGTGGTTTTGGACATTGTAGATCATTTCATCAACAGCTTCGGTATCGTCATTTCGGGTCTATTGGAGGTTCTCATGCTCGGTTGGCTCTATAAATTGAGCCGAATTCGGGAGGAAAACAATCTTGTATCCGATTATCGGATCGGAGCCTGGTGGGATGTGATGATTAAATTCGTCACGCCGCTGTTTCTATTGTTTATGACCTATAAGAACTTTGAGTTGGAGTTCTCTAAGGCGTATGAAGGATATCCGGATCACGCGCTGCTGACATTCGGGTGGGGCAGCCTGATACTTTCTGTTATAGCTTGTGTGATCTTAACGTACGGTTTCTCCTGGCACAAGGAGCCACATGAACGGGAGGTATTCAAAGCATGAGCGGCGGCGCGATCGGTATGTTTCTCTTTGGAGCCATCCTCCTGTGGGGCGGAATGGCGGTAACTATTGCAATAGCAATTAAGAAGAACAAGTCATCATAACCTGCGAGTGATGTAAATGCGGAATGGCGTTCAAATTGGCTGACAATTTGAACGCCATTTTTGTGATACAGCGGGTCAACTAAACATCCCTAATTGCTACATTAAATGTACACCATCGGAAGATACCCAATAGTCTTTGAATTTGCCACGCTCTAGAAGAAAAATGTAGGGTCCATCTACAATTGGACCTACCTCGATATCCATTTTTACATCTTTGAAAAACGCACAACCATCCGAGATTATTCCCTTTAATGCTTCTGCTCCTTTTCGATCATCCTTAGATTTACCATCGGTTCTTGCCTGATGGACAGCACAATCGGGAGCGGTCACTTTATCGAGTACTGAAGCATCCTCATTCCAAGCTTTTACCCATAATTGATAGGTTTGTGCTCCTTCTCGTTCAGTCAATTTAAATACCTCCTAACCTAATAGTTTGACAAAAAATATGACTTCTCTCTCTCTATTTTTGATAAACTTGCCACATATAATTTCTACTTCGTTATACAACTATCCCACCCTTTTAGTTTATTGAAATGTCGTACCCGTTTAAAGTAGGATTTCTTTCTGCATGCCGCAGCAAAAAACGTCAAGAACCCCCCGGGGATACATGTTACATTTAGTCCACGAAAGGAGGGGAACACGTCAAATGGGCTATCACAAAAGCATCCAGAAGACGATTGAGCACATCGAGCTCCATTTGGGGGATTCGCTGTCGCTTCATGAGCTCGCGGAAATCACCGGCTTTTCCGACTATCACTTTCATCGCGTCTTCCAAACCATGGTGGGAGATCCGGTAATGGAATATGTCCGGAAAAGAAGGCTTGCGAGAGCAGCAAGGGAGGTCGCGAATCTGGACAAGAGAATCGTCGACATTGCGCTGGATCACGGCTTTCAAACCCATGAAACGTTTACCCGCGCTTTCAAGAAGCTGTTCGGCATGACGCCAGGAGAGTATCGGAAGAGCGGGATCCGCACACCCGCCTATCCGAAGGCCGACGTTCTGAGCCGCAGATTCAATCCATACTTGGGAGGAATTCGAATGGATTACCGTATCGTCACCAAACCGGCATTCAAACTGATCGGGTACGAGCTCCGCACTACGAGTGAGGAAGGACAGAACAACAAAGAAATTCCGGCGTTCTGGCAGCGCTATTTGGAAGAGAGAAAGGGAGAAAGAATACCGAACGCGGTTCACAAAGACAGCGTGGTGGAACTCGGACTGTGTACGGATTTCGAAATGGATACCAGCCGCTTCTCTTACATCATCGGGATGGAGGCCGAGCATTTCGGCAATGTGCCGGAGGATTTGGTATGCAGGGAGTTCCCCGAAGCGACCTATGCAGTCTTCACGACGCCAAAAGCGAGGCATGAAGATTTCGTTTCGTCGATCCAGTCGACCTGGATGACAATATTCGGGGAATGGTTCCCGCATTCGGGATACGAGCACTCCGGCGGGCCGGAATTCGAATGGTACGACGAAAGATGCCATCAGGACAAACATGAGCTTCTGCAGATCGACATCTACATTCCGGTGAAGAAAAAAGAAGGGTGATACCACAGAGAGCTGCCGCGCCGGCGGCTTTTTCTTATTTCTCTCATTCGATGAAATAAATCAAACCAGCAATCGCAAACGAAACGACCCCCGCTAATGCTGACCACGTAGCTACCTTATTTTTTAATGGGCGATCTTCCTCAGATTCTGAATAAAAATTGCCTCGTTGTTGGTAGTAATCAAAAACTTAATTACGTTTATTTCCAGCAAGGGTTACAGACGCATGGCTTGGAATGAAGCTCCTCCTCTTTCAAGTGGTTAGTTGCACAAAAAAAGTGTCGCCGAACAGCCGTGTATTCCAGTATTGTGCCCGTTAGCTTAATACAAAAGAGGTGCCTATTTGCACCTCAGGCCTAATCACATGTTAAGTTGAAGTTTCAGGTAGTTCGCTTTGATGTAGTTGTAACCTGAAATATACAAGGCAGCAGCCCTACGTAGTTTATGCTATCGCCGTTAGTGCAGTAACTTTATAGTCGAACCATTTTCTTTCTATGATTTCCGAAAGTTCATCAACTGTTTTTTCTAAGTATACTTTCCGAAACATATCATGAATTTCATGATATTTCGCTTGGCAGTGTTTCCTATTGTAACGTTTTTTATCAATGGAACTTCCTGCATCTTAGGTTACCCAAAAGAAGTGATATTTATCATACCGGGTGCTCACCTTGTGGTTGGTGCCAATATAAAGAACGCCCTTGCACTTCCTGTTAGGGCGGGTGAAAGGGCGCTCAAAGCTTAAGTTTTTCTGGTTATAGAATAGAGACTTATATCCATCAGATCTGTATTTTTAAAAACCTTTATATTGAGGTTCTTGGTTTTCTATTTGTGAAACACGGTTTTCCACTTGTTGAAGGATTTCTTGTGTTTGCTGCGCTGCATTTGTAAAAAGATTTTTAGCTTCCTGATTTTCCGTTTCCAGAGCAAACTGTTCAAGGCTAGCTTGCGCACTTTTTAAAGAAGCCATGCATGTTTTCACCTGAGATGCTACAGTCATTGCTACGCTCACCTCCTCTGCTGCTAAATGCCTAACTCACCACTCGCTAAAAAGTAACAAAAATAATATGTTCGTTTTAATCATGATGATACAAGGTAATTTCAGTAAATCTAATTACGCATTCCCATTTGTCAAACCGTTATGCGTTGTTAAACCATTCCTGCTTCCATTCGTGGGAAAACATTTCTCGGCTTATACAGGGCATTTCGGCACACAATCTTGATGCGGAGGTAATGTTGACTAAAGGAGGATCGTACCGTGCCCACTGGATTGGAAGTTGCTTATCGAACGTTAATAGCGGTAGTTGTTCTTTTCGCTATGACTAAGGTCTTGGGTAAAAGACAAGTATCCGAGCTGTCGATGTTTGAATACATCACCGGTATTACGCTCGGCAGCTTGGCAGCTTACATTTCTTTAGATACAGACGCGTCTTGGTATTTAGGAATAATCGCTATAGGGGTTTGGGGTCTTGTTACTTTGGGCATTGAATTCCTCCAGATAAAGAGTAAAAAAGCACGGGATTTTATTGACCACAAAGCAACTGTATTGATAAAAGACGGCAAAATAATGGAAGACAATCTGAAACAAGTAAGGCTGACCACCGATGAACTCATGGAGCAGCTGCGAAAGAAAATGGTATTTAAAGCTGCTGACGTCGAGTTTGCGATCATGGAACCCAGCGGTGAGATTAACGTTCTCTTGACGCGTGATAATCAACCGCTTACCCCAAAGCATCTTGGAATCAAAGTGGCGCCCGAGCAGGAGCCTCAAACGGTTATTATGGACGGAAAAATAATGGACGAGCCGTTGGCCACAATCGGGTTAAGTCGGCAATGGTTAAATACGGAGTTAAACAAGTTGGGTGTGCCGATTGAAAATGTGTTTCTTGGGCAAGTCGATTCATACGGTCAATTGTATGTGGATTTATTTGACGATCAAATTAAAGTGCCTTTGCCGCAAAAAAAGGCAGCTCTGTTCGCCATATTAAAAAAATGCGAAGCCGATCTGATGTTGTTTGGGTTGACAACGAGACATAAAAAGACAAAAGAGATGTACGAGCAGTGCGCGAAACAAATGGAGCGCGTCATCGCGGAGCTGAAACCCGTACTTCATCGATAAAGGAGAATTGTCATGGCGAACAACAAAAGGAAGAACCTGACTGCCGTGCAGCAGGAATATAAAGAACTGGCCAAAAAAAGAGAACCGGCCAGACCGGTTTCTAAAAATTGTGTTCGTGCCTTTCTGGTGGGTGGAGCGATCTGTTTGTTGGGTCAAGGGATCCAGGAGATTTTTGTCCATTATGCCGGTTTTAATGAGAAAGAGGCAGGCAATCCTACGGTTGCAATATTAATCCTGATTTCTGTCATTTTAACCAGCTTGGGTGTATACGATAAGATCGCTCAATTTGCCGGTGCCGGATCTGCTGTACCTGTTACCGGTTTTGCCAATACGATGGCTTCGGCTGCTATAGAACACCGAAGTGAGGGACTTGTCTTAGGCGTTGGCGGGAAAATGTTTAAAGTTGCCGGGCCTGTCATTGTTTACGGTACTGTCGCCGCATTTATTGTGGCTATCCTGCATCTGCTGTTCAATCCAAACGCTTTAGGAGGGAAATAAGCATGCTGCAAGGATACCAAAGCTGGACATTTGAGAATCGTCCGATCATACGTGCTGCCGCAACCGTTGTCGGTCCATTTGAAGGACAGGGACCGCTCGCGAACGATTTTGACATAATCCATGGGGATTTAATGTTAGGCCAGGAAAGCTGGGAAAAAGCGGAGAAGACGTTGCTGGAGGAAGCGTCGAAGCTGGCTGTGGAGAATGCAGGGTTGACCAAGGAACAGATTAATTTCTTTATCGGCGGGGATCTAATGAATCAAATCATAAGCACCAGCTTCGCTGCGCGCACGTTGGCAATTCCTTATCTAGGGGTGTTTGGAGCATGCTCTACTTCAATGGAAAGTTTGGCGATAGCCGCAAATTTGATAAATTCCCGTTCAGCTAAGTATGTGCTCGCTGCTGCTTGCAGCCATAATTCCGCTGCAGAAAAACAATACCGTTATCCGACGGAGTATGGTTCTCAGAAACCGCCGACAGCGCAATTTACGGTAACGGGGGCTGGTGCATCTGTTGTTTCGCAAGAAGGCGAAGGTATGGCCGTCACATCAGCGACAATTGGCAGAGTTATCGATATGGGCCTTACTGATCCATTTAATATGGGCGCTGCCATGGCACCCGCCGCTGTCGACACGATTCAAGCTCATCTACGGGACCTGCAAATACAACCCGGGTACTATGACCTTATTGTTACCGGAGATCTTTCCAAGGTAGGCTACGAAATTGCATGTGACTTATTTGAAAAACATCATGTACCGATCAAACAAACCGAATATTACGACTGCGGAATGATGATTTACGACTACCAAAAACAGTCGGTACAAGCAGGCGCAAGCGGCTGTGGGTGTTCTGCGGTTGTTACTTATGGACATCTGCTGAAACGAATGCGTAAGGGGGAATTAAACCGAATTTTGATCGTGGCTACCGGTGCATTATTATCCCCAATTTCTTTCCAACAAGGTGAAAGCATTCCTTGTGTTGCTCATGCGGTATCCATTGAGAATGGAGGAGGCTACAAATGATCTTTTTATGGGCTTTTATTATTGGCGGAGCCATCTGTGTTTTCGGACAAATATGTTTCGATGTGTTTAAAATGGATCCAGCGCATACGATGACGCTGCTGGTGGTGCTAGGAGCCGCCTTTGATGGGCTCGGACTTTATGACCCGCTTATCAAATTCGCAGGTGCTGGCGCAACTGTACCCATTACAAGCTTTGGTAATTCACTTGTACATGGGGCTTTGCAGGAATTACAAAGTAATGGGTGGATTGGGGTTATAACGGGGATATTTGAAGTTACCAGCGCAGGGATTTCCGCCGCGATCATCTTTTCATTCCTTGCAGCTGTGTTTGTAAAACCAAAAGGATAGTGAACAAAAAAATAAGTTACCCCGGATTTCGCCAAGCCATGTCATTCGGCATATTTGGACCGATGACCGCCATGAGTCGCCATCCGATACTGAAAACCGCCTGCGCTCGCATCACTTTTTGATCCGCACAAAATCGACAATGATATTCGCTGTTTTGACTTTGCTGGTTTCGTTCGTTTTGTTGATTAGTGTTGTCTGTGTTATTTTCGTCGTTCTGCGTTACATCCTGGACAAGGTTTTGCAGGGCATGATCTCATTAGTGAAGGCTGTCTGAATAGACCAAGACCGAAAGCAGCAGGTTCCGTCACCCTTCACTTACCCGTGCCCTTCCGCAACGATGAGATGGCAAAGAAGTGAGTAAACATCAATAGACATGTGGATAATAATATCCCGGGGTTATCTGAAAAGGAGGAAATGATTCACTAACTTCCCATGATTCAACGATACGACGAGCGGTAAGAAAGTTGTATCCCCTGCCCACCAAAAAACTGGTGGCCGCAACTTCGAACATGGCGTGAGAGGGCGAGGTAAGTGACATTTCATATAATCCATGACTAACAATCGGTTCAACCGAACTAAGCACGTAATTTCTAAATGCAAGTTGCGGCATTTATTTCACGGACCTTTCATGAAATGTTGCTTAAAGAGCCCTTAAGTTACATTTTTCATTTCTGTTTCATTACTGCACAATCGTAATCCGTTAATTTAACAAGACCCAATAATATGTTACATATTCGCCGAATTTGTTCACAGTCATTAATGTTATTAATGGTGCTCGTTTATCGTTTTCAACGGTTTTGACTAATTGAGCAAGCTATGAATGTAAGCGATTACAATACTAAACAATGTTGACAGCTTCAAATTAGAGAATAATAGATTCAAAAAAATAATGTGTAAAGATTGAAGAAGAATGCTAGATCAATTATGACGATGCTAGTTACTAATAGAAGAAAAATCCACTTCTTTCATACACCTTCAAGCAACTCTGGTTCTTCAGGTGAAGCTTTTACAATTGCCTCAATAATTTGATACAACCAAAAAAAAAGATACAAAAAGTAACAACCCTAGCATAGGGAACATAAAAAATAGCCAATGTATACTAAACAATAGATACAATAAGCAACAAATGAATGGAATTATTACATACTTGAAGCCCTTTTTGAATTCTCGCTTATATATCTGTCCTAATCCTGGGTGAAGCACTGACATTGCACCTGCTAAAAATTTATGCTTCACATTGTTTACTCCTAACTAATTAAATGGTTTATTCCCGCCTCTCGGATGATGAATTCAATTTTTGTGTTGTCAGATAGCCCTCTCTACCTATCCATCTCCGCAAGCCCCGTGATTTCCTTATATCTAGGTGCTTGTATCGTCTCGGATACAGTTATGGTTTTCGTCAGCCCCGCAAAAACAACAAATTTAACTGTCGCTTCTGCGTGAAGTTGAGATATGTAGTCAGTATCCATTTTAAGGCTTTCCATCTTGGAAAAAGGGGACGTTTGGCTTTGCAGCCCCTCAAACATGACTAAGTTAAGTCTTGAATATACGCTAGACATGAAGTGGGAGTTATTTAAATCGGGCCCGTAAAATTCTTTACCGTTATTCATCACTTTAACACGGGGAGTGTCAGTCGCCGCTTTCTGTAATGCTGTGCCCAGCAGTCCCTTTACTCTGGCTTCCATCTTGTGAGTTTGTGAAGATTCAATGAAAAGCCAACTAAACCACCCAATGAAGAAAATAATCAAAATAGCAGAGTATAAATACTTTTTTTTGAGTTGTATCTGCAACCGTATCTCTCCTTATGTTTTTATAACAGGATATTTAGCAAATACTCCTTTCAATAAAGACACGCAGAAAGAGAAAAAGTTGCATCTGCTTCAATGTAACTTAGAAAACGCTCACGGTCTGTGTTTTTTTTGCAGGTCATCTCAACCTATAGGTTAATGTTGAATTCACAAGCATGTTATGAAAACTGCAGTCTTGTTATATTCTCATTGGGTGATAACTGTGAGTTTCGATAATCAGATGATCGGCAATCGAATTAGAAAGGCTCGCGAAGATAAAGGGATCACACAAGAGATTTTGGCTGAGTCAATGGACGTGTCCAATGCCTACATAAGCAAGATTGAAAGAGGAAGAACCCCTGTAAATCTTGATAATCTGGATAAAATATGCGCTGTACTGGAGACCTCTCCGGAATACATTTTGCACGGAACCAATACATCAACCGACGAATATATGCGAAACGAAATAATAGATATGCTTCAAGGCTGCTCCGCAGAGAAAATCAAACTCATCGCGCAAGTGATCAAGCCCATCGTCGAATACAAAGGATGATATTGTCCGGGAGGCCGCATCCATTGAGTCTGGCTTTGCATTGGGCACATACGCTCATACAAAAGAAGCTCCACGCACTCTCATTCACGCACCTCTCAGTTCGCATTCACGACAGCAATCTAGTGATCTATTCCATTGAACATGAAAATGAAGCTTATCGTGCCATTCTAACCCGGTTTCGAAGCAACGAATTCATGCTTTGCATCGCGAACCATCGCGGCAGCTGGCAGCCGACTCCATTCATCGGAACACCGTCCGAGATGATAGCTATATTGACCGGGCGTCTGGCATTTGTTTTGGCAAGATGGCATTGAAGAAATTGTCCATGTCATGCTATACTCTAGTCACAAATTAAAACAAACACGGAAGCACCGTGCCTGCAGAGAATTCGACTCTGTATGCGCGGTGTTTTTTTGTTGCGGAGGAGGATGTTTATGTACAAGAAAGTAGTCACTCCTAAGAAAATCACACAACAATGGCTGGATCGGGCATTTGCCCCTTTGCGGAATTACTTGAACAGCCATCACCCAGAACATGCTGAACGGATCATTGGGCTCATCATGTTTATGGCTAATCAGGACGATCGGTTCTTTTACAAACACAGGGTTACCAAGGGATACATCGTTTTCGATCAAGCAGGACAATTGGTTTCATGTGATGAATCGGCTCTTGAATATGAGTTTGATTGGATGTCTGAGATGCCGGCAATCCGGCCATTTGAGGAACGCTTTATTCACCCGAATGTAAGCGGCTGGGTTCGGGACAACTTGCGCAAAAAAGATACCGAGACGTATGGAGAAGAGGTTTCTATATTTTTGCAGGAATTATGGGGACCGACCGTGAACTACGATTTCACGAATTTGGCCGTGGGCTGTCCGCCGAGAAATGGATCTCACCTTTATGAGGGATCGTTTGGCGCAGTTGTTGAAAGCTGCGCATTAATATGAGAAAACACCGTGCAGCAGGAAAGATCCCGGCTAACACGGTGTTTTGGTTTGCTATTTACTCAATAGGTTGTGCATTTAAGCTTCGGTACTGGATTGGCCGCTGAACTCAGCATTTGCCTGTGCGTCCGCTTCGAATGCAGCTTCGCCGCTAAAGTCTGCTGTGCCTTCGACACTGGCTTGAGCATCCGCTCCGAATTTCGCATCACTGCTCAAGTCGGTCGTCAACCGGCTGTTGCTTTCAAGCTGACCATTGACGTCGGCTTTACCTTGCACATCAGCCTGAACATCCGTGTCGATTGACACATTGGCGTTGAAGTCAGCTTTGAAGTCAGTTGTGAATTCGCTGCTGCCCGCGATATCAGCATAGGCTTTTGCCTCGCTCGCGACCTTAGCATGAACCGCTGCATCAATTGTTGCGTAGTCGGTGAGGTCGACAGCGAATTCACTGTCGCTCCCCAACTCGGCATTCGCATTGGCCCCAGCAGTTGCCTTAGCATCTGCTGTCGCATTGAGAGTGGCACTTTTAGTGAGCTTGGCAGTTAATTTTCCAAAGCTTCCAACGTTTGTTACAGCATTAGCATTAGCTTTAGCTTTAGCACTAACATTAGCTTTGCCTTCGACTGCAGCTTGTACTTTCGTGTCACCTGCAACAGCGGAGGTCAGACCAGCCATAAGTTGGCTGTCAGCGTTCATCTCCACGCCGGCATCAACTTTGTTTTCTGCCGAAGCTTGGATGACCCCATTGGCCGCTGAACCCATCATCAGGTCGGCCGCCATCCCGCTGCCGATTTTAAGATCAGCTTGAGTATCTGTCTTACTTTCGATTGCAGTATCAACGTTGCCGGCGACTGCAGTGTCGGAGCTGGAGCTCACATCAGCCTTCAGTTCGCTGACGTTTGTCAGCGCGGCATTCGCATCAGACTGTGCAGCAAGCGTAGCAGCAAGCGCCTTATCAATCGCAGCATCAACGGTACTTTGAACCGCGGCTTGTACATCCACTGTAGCTGCGGATCCCGTTGCCATCGAAGTACCGACCTTCGTTGCCGCTTGAACTTCGTGGTTCAAGCCCAAGCTGAGGCTGCCCTCGCCGGCAGCATAGCCGACTTGGCCGGCAGCAAACAATCCCAATACTTGCACCAGAGAACACCGAAACCTTCACCCATTGACTTACTTTATTCATTTGGAAACACTCCTTCTCATTTTTGAGTTTGTTTTAATCATCAAAATGTTGAGAGAAGAAGTGTGCCATTGGAGGATGTTCCGGTGGAGGCTGACACCACTGGTCGAACCCCAGCAGATAGCCGCTGAAGATTTTTCGTGCCGAGTCATTCGGATTGCCGTCTGCTGATGTGTCCGCCAACGCCATCCACCCGCCGGCCGGCGATGCTGAACCGGATCCGGCAGGTTGTCCGCCGCCGGCTCCGGATGCCAGTGTGACCTGTGAAGCATTAATTGCTTGTTCCGGAAATGGCATCGGCCTTTTAGACGCTGGATTTATCGGACTGTCTTGCGATTGTGTTCGTTTATGCGAAGCTCCGCTGTAATTCTTCGTTGCCGAAGCAATACCGATAACAACCGTTTCCTTCTGCACCGAACCTGCCTGCGCATTGGACAAATCCTCATCGGACAACACCGTCTCCGGCAGATCTACATTCGAGTTTTCATCCTTGGGCAAATCTATTTCCGCCAACACTTCTTCGGGATCCGGCATGTCATCAACCAGCGGCTTCGTTACCGTGGCCGGTTCCACTGCCGTATCCCGGATCGAGCGGATCGGCTTACTTACGTCCTTTGGGTCAACCTTAATGGCGGGTGCCTCTAACTTTCCCGCCGCTGTTTCCACCGTCAGCGGCGGCACCTCTGCAACTGGCTGCGAGGCAACCGGATCCACTATTCTATCAATCGTATTGTCTACAATTCCGGTAGTTTCCGGTACGCTTTGCTCAGAAATAACGGAATCTGCGGGATTCGTCAGTTCTGTGCTATTCGCCAGCTTGTCGACGGTCTCTCCGGATGCGATCTGATCCATACCGCCTTCGATCGGGTTAAGTACTTGCTGCGATCCGTTCGGTACCGCTGCCTCTTGCAGCATTGCGGATACTTTCGGCGGCTGGATAACAAGGATAAGCATTCCAAACAAAGCCATCAGAATGATGACCAACGTCATTTGTATCCAATCACGGCCTCTTACGCCTTTACACATTTGAATTTCACCTCCTTTCGGAGAACCGATTGGAGTCGGTTAGTAATCGCCTGCTATCCGCCCTTAAACTATCAGCAGTTATTAAACGCTTTCTGCAATATTTGAATCACAATGCCCTGCTCGAACTGACCGCCGGATCCAATGGCAATTCAGGCCGCTTCCACAACCGTACCCATTTGCCGATGGCGGTGACAATAATAACGACCCCGAGTACCATCATGATTAAGGACAACACCGCATTCAGAACACTGTGTCCCGGGCCGGGACCAAGATAAACCTTCGTAACCATCCAATATGCTGCATACGTTACGGTTGCATACAGATAAACGAGCGGTACGAGACAAGTCAATGCATAGATACGCTTGTTTGCGAACTTCAGGATGACTGTGGTGCCTATGATTAACCCTATGGCTGCCATCAACTGATTAGATACACCGAAAAGAACCCAAATGGAGCTGATATCTCCGGAATACAGCAAGTAGCCCCACAGGAAACAAGCCAACGCGCTGGAGAAGATGACGCCTGGCGTCCAATCAGTCCTTCGGAGCGGCGAAATGAACGTGCCCAGAAAATCTTGAATGATATAACGGGAAACCCGTGTTCCGGCATCGATTGCGGTCAAAATGAACACCGCCTCAAACATGATGACAAATTGGAAAAAGTAAGCTGCCATGTGATCAAACCAAGGAATGCTTCTAAAAACATCGGTCATCCCTACAGCCAGACTGACAGCTCCACCCGTCCTTCCTTCCAGTCCTAAGCCGATCTCCTGACTTAATTGCGGCAGGTGTTGAACGGTCATGCCGAGCGCTTGGAACTTTTCGGGCGATGTATTAATGGCAAAATAATCGGCTGGATGAAGCACTGTTGCCGCGATCAGCGCCATAACCGCAACCATGCTCTCTACGAGCATTGCGCCAAAGCCAACCATTTTGATATCCTTCCAACGGTTGAGCATTTTCGGTGTGGTGCCGGAACCGATAAACGCATGAAAGCCGGAAATCGCTCCGCAGGCGATCGTAATCGATACAAAAGGCCACACAGGTCCGGCGATAATGGGCCCGCCTCCGTTTATGAAATCAGTGAAAGCCGGGAACTGAATAGCCGGATTCACGATAAATACACCTGCAATTAACGCGACGAATACACCTATTTTCATAAAACTGCTCAAGTAGTCGCGCGGCGCAAGCAGCAGCCATACCGGCAGCGCGGCCGCAAAGAAAGCATAAACGGGAAGAATCCAAGACAACGTCTTAATATCCAATGTGAGCATCTGACCGAGCGCCGTGTCCTGAATGTAAGGTCCGGCAATCACGGCTCCCATGACCAGAATAATCCCGAAAATAGACGCCTTTTTCAGATCGCCGGTCTTTCTTTGATATAGACCCACTGCCATCGCAATCGGTATGGTCATTCCAACAGCGAAGGTTCCCCATGGATTTTTCTCCAATGCGTGAAGCACGACCATGGATAGACCGGCCATCGTGATCGTAATGATGAACAGCATAGCCAGGCCTGTACAGAAACCTGCGACCGGTCCCAATTCTTTCTTGGCCACTTCGGAAAGTGACTTCCCTTCCTGTCGCATCGAGGCGAACAGGACCACCATGTCATGCACGGCACCACCCAAGACGGCACCGATCAAGATCCATAGAAGACCGGGCAGATACCCGAACTGCGCTGCAAGCACGGGTCCGACCAGAGGTCCCGCCGCCGCTATGGCCGCAAAATGATGTCCGAACACGACCCAGCGGTTCGTTGGGACATAATCCTTGCCATCCTCCAAAGTGTGGGCCGGTGTGGGCTTGGAGTCTTCAATACGAAGTACTTTTACAGCCATGAATGTCCCGTATAGACGATAGGCTATTGCTAGAATACACGCTGATGCTATGACGATTGTAATCGCATTCATATTTATAGAAAACCTCCCTTTTTCATCTTGTGTACACGAAATGTCGATTCATGAAACCTGGTAAAGTTCGATTATAATCGTTTTTTCACTTTTACCTTCCATAGATTGGATGTAAAATAAAGTTGTCGGGCCGGCCGACGATTTCCTAGGAAAGGAGATGATCAAGTTGATCAATCATATGGAGGTGCTCTCCGTCTAGTCGGGGAGGGCCAATATAGGGGGAGGCCGAGAGGCCTCCCTTTTTTAAAACCGTTGATACTGCACGGTTTTTTCGCATTTATAAACGAGCCGAGAGGAGGCAGGATAAACGATGAACATGACATTCACAACAAGTCATCTTAAGAGAAATAACCTGTTCCAGGAGGACGTTTATCGTGAATTACAAGAATGGAAGAGATGTGCTTCCCCCTAATTTACTGTCGGAGCTTCAGAAGTACATCCAAGGTGAAGTCATCTATATCCCCAAGCCGGCGCAGCAGCGAGCGAGCTGGGGCGAAAGAAGCGGCGCAAGACAGCAGCTTTCCGAACGAAACGAGGAAATTGCGCGCTGCTATACGAACGGCTGGTCCATTGCGGACTTGGAACAAAAGTATCATTTGTCGGGTGAAAGCATCCGTAAAATTATCGTCAAGTCACGATAGCATACATGAAAGCCCCTGGCCCATGCGGGTCAGGGCTTTTTGTCTGGGACTAAGTGCCAATGGGGCCGTCTTGTCAAGCTTGTCGTTTCTTGTTACCTTGTATGTAAATAAGTTGTGAAATACGGAGGGTCTACATGCAAAAGTTAGGGAGAAACGACCCCTGTCATTGCGGCAGCGGGAACAAGTACAAGCGCTGCTGCCTTCAAAAAGACGAAGCAAGCCATGTGACAAGAATTATCTCGAAGCCGGATCCGTCGCATATTTCCATCCCGCGCCTCATCAATGAAGAATTAGTGTGGGGGAATGAGCTTTACAGGTTAATTGCCGTGCACTTATTTAACAATACGGAAGGGTTATATCCACCAGTCGAAATAGATCTGGCGATTAGGCTCTGGAACGATTACTCCAGCTCCGAAACTCCCGTAACGAAAAAAGCGGGTGTTTTCCCCGCTGCCTTAGAGTATTGCCTTTGCCTAATTTATGGACATGAAGTGACCCAGTCTCAATTGGCCGAAAAATACAACGTATCGGTGGCAACCATCTCACAACGCACCCATGACATTATGGACTTCGCGGATTGCACCCTGCCTCATTTGGACAATGCTCTTGATCCCTTGAGTGATCATGCGCACCCTGTAAGCAGACTGGGTATGGAGCAAGCCATGCAACAAATAGGCTCTTTGCTTGAAGATCAGAATTTTGACTCCATAGATGAAATGAACAACTTCCTGAATAATCAGTTGCGCGGACAAGCGCAGAAACCACTCCCTAAGAAGCCGCCCTCTAAGAAAAGTCAGGCAGAGGAGCTTTTATACTCCGCATGGGACGAGCCAAATCCCAAGAAACGTGTCGAAATGGCCAACGCAGCTCTTCAGCTTTATACGGACAGCGCAGATGCATACAACATTCTTGCCGAGAACGCCGCGACCAATCTCAAAGAGACCGCGTTTTACTATAAACAGGGGATGTTAGCCGGCGAGCGTGATTTGGGGGAGGCTTGTTTCAAGGAGAATCGCGGACATTTCTGGGGTTATGTTCCCACTCGTCCCTACATGAGAGCCAAAAAAGGTTATGCCGAAACATGCTCGCTTATGGAAAATAATTCTGAAGCCATCAAGCATTATGTTGAACTTCTGGAGTTAAATCCGAACGATAATCAAGGCGTGCGTGAGTTGTTGTTGATCGCATACCTCGAGCTTGAAGAATGGAAAAAGGGTGCTGCCTTAATTAAACAGTACGACGAAGACGCAACAGCGAGTTTTAACTATAACCGACTACTGATCGAGTATGGCCTTCACGGTCTCTCGGATAAGCTCGATTCATACCTGAAAAAGGCGGCTAAGCAGAATCCTTTTGTGCTGAAATATCTTTTAGGCATGAAAAAGATTCCCCGCCAAATGCCCGAATACATCGGATATGGCGATGACAGGGAAGCTGTTGTATACGCGAAAACCCATTATCACATTTGGCAGAGCAAGCCGGAGATGATGCGGTGGCTGGCTTCCCGCCGTTCAATTTAAGAGCAGTACGACGAAACACTTAAAGGTTTGAAGGATCGCTAATTTTAAATGCCTACACAATTAGCACTTCCGCTTAGGAGGTGCTTTTTTATCGTGAATAATGTTGTTTATCTCCTTAAATAATTAAGGGAGGTTTATTTCATCACAATAAGTTTAATGCTTTTTAAAATGATGATCTTATCGCCATTGGGCGAAGGGAGGGGTGTTCATGAATCCGCAAAAACGGACAGATCGAGCGAACGATGTTTTCGAGCTTGCCTTGTACATACTGGCCGCCGTTTGCTTCATTTATTTTTGGGCGCGGGGGATTCATTTCAAAATGCTCCAACCCGTTCTGATTGTGGTTGTTTTGACGCTCATTCGGCTTACTGTGAGATGGACGAGGACTGAACTCTTTCCCGCCTTGCGGTTTTCAATTCTGTTCTTCATCACGTTGACGATGTTTATTGCGAACTTGTTCGGGTTTTACGGCGTGATCCCCTATCTGGATAAAGTCGAGCATCTATTGTCGGGAATCATCCTGTGCTTTGTCGGTTTGCTGATCTATAAAAAAACGACGGAAAAAGATGGCGTTAACCGGCCGAGCTCCGGGGCTGCCGTTTGGTTCGCTCTGTTTTTCGCCGCCGCGATGGCCGGTTGCTGGGAAATCTACGAGTTCACTACGGACCGCATATTCGGACTCCATTCTCAAAATGACAGCCTTGTCGACACCATGGCGGACATCATCTGCGGGGATATTGGCGCCGCTGCCACCGCCGTGTATCTCTTCCGCAAAGCCAAACGGAAGCAAATGCCCCTAATCGATGTGAAATAGAAAACCACAAAAGCCTACCATCGAATTTGCTTGATGAGATTAACCATCATTTCACGATTGTGTAAACTTGTCGGCCATTGGTTAATTTCATTCTTGATCTGTTCCAAGTTTGTATATCCCTTCGCCAAACCGTTCAAACGTGAGGCTAAAGTGGAATTCGTCAGACCTTCTTCAGAAGGATACAGGGTACTTATCTTTTCGATCGCGTTCGGATACCTTTTCAAGTAATGCTTCTGGTGTCGATCTTCTGCCAAGTAAAATCCCGAATAAGGCTCAACGCGCGTTTCAAGCTTCCCCTTTTCTTGTTCTTGCCGCTGCTTCACCTGTTGTATGGGCTCATTTTGATTTTTATCGCGATATAATATTAGGGACATATACTGCTTTCCTTTATAACCATTAATATTAATCGGATTGTGGTTGCTCCAAAAAACATTCAAAATCTCTTTCAACGATATCATTGAAGGATCATAATCGATCTCAACAGTCTCGGAATGATCCCCCATGTCACGGTAAGTTGGATTTGCTGCTGTTCCTCCGGCATAACCGACACGCGTTCTCACTACACCAGGCAAATGACCGAACAAGGCATCAGGACTCCAAAAGCAGCCCATACCCAGCGTTACAGTTTGGAAGTTCTGCGTAAAAGAAGGCTCGATTGTAATACCATTGTTCATCCTGTTCACCTGCCTCTTCGCGATAGATCGTTACACTTAATTATTAGGTTCATAAGCGATTGAAATTAACCCTGAACCTTCTCTTCTTTGTATAAAAAAATTAATCTTCGAACCCGATGGCAGTTCTGCTGCAAACCCCTTATTTTCAGTCCCATCATTATCACTAAGTTCAGTATATTTATATTCTTGAATGATCCCTTTACTTTTCAGCGTCCTTAACTCTTCCTGATAGAAGGATTTAAACTCACTAACATTCACATAGGTTGAATAAAATAGAGAGCAGCCATCTGATTTTCCTTTAAATACGGTTCTTTCAGGAAGAGGAATAGATATGTTTTTCAGTTCTTCTACATATTCACATTCAAATACTTTACTTGGGAACAAATAGCTTTTCACATAGTCATTGAATTCTAAATTCCAAAAATAAAATTGAAATAAAATAAAAATGGGAATCGAAAAAATAAAGAAATTTTTAGCGGCTGTTTTACTTTTTTTAAAGATGATCACTGCACCGAGAATAATCAGACCAATGATCATAACGATCGTATAAGGTATATAAAGTATATTCCCAGCCAAACAATCACCCTTTTGAAAAAATATTAATTGGTAAATTCTTATAGTTTTAGTTTAACATATGTTGCATTCGCTGCTGCAGCTGTCGTTATAAAAATAAAACCGTCCGCACCTCCAAGAGGCAGCCGGACGGTTTTCATCGTTATGGCGTTGACGTTGGCGGAACGCGGTGCAACGTCGCTTGTTCGTATGCATATGCATATTGGATCAAAATACCTTCGTCAAACGGGCGGCCGAGCATTTGCAATCCTGCAGGATATTTGTCGTAGCTAAATCCCATAGGCACCGTTAAAGCAGGAAATCCCAGCGGCGGGCTCATCAAGCCGCTGTTGTTGCCGTGCGGGCTTTCCAAGTCCCCGATCAGCCGCGGCGGATTGCTCCAACTCGGATAAACGATAACATCAATGTCGTAATCCGCCATAGCTTTCAGTACAGCTTCACGGTATCTGTCGCGATAGAATTCACCCTTTAGATAGGCAGGATCATCCATGGGAGCGACGTCAACTTTTTGAGCCGCCAACATGCGGTCTTTAATAGAAGGATCAAATTTGCCCGACGCGATAATATCATCCAGCGTTTTCATCTTAGCTCCAGTCCCCAGAGACTTCAAATATTCATTCAGCTCGTATTCGAAGGGATTTCCTCCGCTCGCCTTGCTGCGGATTTCGGTATGATTCGGAATAACGAAAGGATCGACAATGATTGCACCTTGTTTGCGCAAATCTTCGATTGCCTGCTCCATCAACTTTTTAATTTCCGGGTCTGTCGTAGGCGTTTCGAAGAATTCCCTTAGGACACCGATTCTCGCTCCCTTTAACCCATCTTTTTTCAAAAAGCTCATGTAGCTTTCCGGCATATTCCCAATGCTGGCAGCGGTCACGGGATCTTTCGGATCATAACCGGCAATGGCGTCCAAAATAATCGTCGCATCCGTCACCGTTCTTGCTATCGGACCGCCGATGTCCCGCCCCAGGTTGAGCGGCACGATTCCGTCCCGGCTTGTAAGGCCGATCGTCGACCGGATCCCTACGAGGGAGTTATGGGAAGACGGACCGCGAATCGAGTTGCCCGTATCCGTTCCAAGACCGGCGGCTCCTAAGTTGGCAGCTACCGAAGCCGCTGTGCCTCCGCTGGAACCTGCCGGCACTCGGTCTAACGCATAGGGATTGCGGGTCGTACCTTCGATTGAACTTACGGTTTCATATGGACTGAACGCGAATTCGGCCATATTCGATTTCGCGAGCACAATCGCTCCCGCTTCGCGAAGCTTCTTGACTTGGAAGGCATCATCTGGCGGAATCGATCCTGCGAGGGACGCGGACCCCGCGGTGGTTGGCAAATCGAACGTGTCGTAGTTGTCTTTTACGATGATTGGGATGCCATGAAGCGGACCCCTGGGGCCTTTTTCGGCCCGTTCTTTATCGAGTGAATCAGCAGTTTCCAAGGCCTTAGGGTTGACTGTAATTATCGCTTTTAGTGACGGTCCATGGTCGTCATATTTTTCAATCCTATCCAGGTAAATTTGCACAAGTTCCCGAGAAGTAATTTTCCCCGACTGCAAAGCTTTCTGCATATCCGAGATCGTCGCTTCGATCAATTTGAACGGTTTTATCCGGTCGTACAGGCGAATCATCAACACCGCAGCTTGCTCGGTGTTTATTGTATTTCCATAACCGAATTTATCTTTGGATATGCCTGACATCATGCCTGCTTTGACCAAAGCACCGATCGCCGCAGCATACTTGCTGTTCGACGGAACATCTTTGAACTTTATCGTCGCTTTTGGCAGCTTCAACGCTGTATATAAATACAGGGCCGCATCTTCCCTCTTGAGTGCTTGATCACCATTCTTCGCAAGGTTTGGAGCAGCGGCTCCCGCTTTTGAATATGTATCGGTCAGCATTCGTAAGAATTCCGCAGAAGTGATTTGCTTTTTGCCTGGGGTTTGCTGCCGCCCCGCATCGTTCGCTGGTGAGGCATAAGCCGGTACGAAAGTTGCGAGTAGAAGCAAGGCTGATAACACTGAAAGAAGTCCTTTTCTCCATTTGATCATGTTGTAGCTCCTCTCCGTATTTAAAAAACAATGAATTAATGTAATATTACCTTACAACCTCCTATAAAAGATGTTTATTTAGTATTAATGTTATTAAAACTAACATCTAGATGAGTTAAAGTAAAGTCATATTTAAGATTATCTTAAATTTATGTAAGGTAATATTACATATATCATAGAAAAAGCCACATTGGATGCCATTGGCAACCACTGCGGCTGGTGCTCTTTGTATAATCTTCTCAGTATTTTTTGCCTGCAATGTTATTCCACAATTGAGTAGCTACGCTTGGACCATATTCTTGAGGATAGAGCAAAACGGTAAGCACCAATGTCAGTAGTATAATCATGATCCACATTCCAGCTGCACGAGCATAATTCAATCGATGGGCAAAGATTATTCCCATGGTTGTGATGGTCGTATTTACAACGAAAATAGACGGTAGCGCAAAGATTCTAGCTATTCCTGTGTTTGGGAAATGTTTAATTAAAAAGAAATATAAAATGCAGCTTGGTATAACAGCACCTAGTACTTTCAAAAGGTTGATACCGGTTTTCATCTTCAGTGTCCTTTCTCAAACGCACCTGTTTAGCCAGCGCTGTTTTTATTCGTTAGAATAAGTCATTTTCCTCTTATGCAGCATATGAGTTGATAGCAAAAAAAACACTGACCTTGTTTGGTCAGTGTTCCAGGAAACGCTCAATCGCGGCCGCCGCTTGCTGAGCGTCGTGGCCGTCAATGACCACCTTTACCCGCTCACCCTGTTTCAATGAAAGCTTCATTAATTGAATGATGCTTTTGCCGTCAATATGTCTGTCTTTATAGACGAAGACGATGCTGCTCTCATATGCTTTCAGTTGTTTTACCAGATTGCCGGCCGGCCTTGCATGCAAACCGTCCGCTCTGTTCACGATCAAATCCTTCTCTACTTTCATCCTTTATCCCTCAGATCATCTTTTCCTGACACCTGGCTGCTTGGGCTGCCTGCCATACTTCATCCAAGCTGCCGCCGCACCCGGATTCGATGACAGCCGCATAAGCGCCTTCCACCAGCGGTGCATCCGCGATTTTCACTTGCCGCTGATCCCCTAACCATTCAAGAGCGAGTTCGGCATTCATGCAGGCGCTGCCTAAATCGAATAACAGAATTGCACCTTTTTCCGACCGCACGGTTTCAACAGCTGCTTTTATTTTGATTGCGCTAGTACCGATTTCGTTATCTTCAGCGCCTCCGGCAATGGCAACCGGCACTTCCGGCTCTATTTGCGAAATAAGTTTTTGTAATCCATACACCAGGTCAACGCTGTGCGACACCAGCACCAGCCCGACATAGCGGCTCATACCGCCCGATTCCCATCCGCAAGAGTTTGAAATAAAGCTTCGAATAAATACGCGGACGAAACGGCGCCGGGATCGAGATGGCCGATGGAACGTTCGCCCAGATAGGAAGCACGGCCTTTGGTCGCCTTTAAGTCTTTGGTTTTCTCAGCGTGTTCCCAACAATGATCGATGGCTTTTGCCCAATCCGTGTTTTCTCCGTTTTCCGTCAAATAAGAAGCGACGGGCGCCCACACATCAAGCACGGTTTTGTTCCCTTCCTCCGACTTTCCGAGCGACTTAATCGCCGCAATGCCTTGGTGGAGAAACTGTGAGAACTCAGCAATAGTAATCTCCTGCCGTCCTTTTAACGCAGCCCCGCCTTTAACGAAAGCAATGCCATAGATGGGGCCTGAGGCGCCGCCCACCTTTTGAATTAAAGTGCTGCCGACTGCGTTAAACAATTGACCGACATCATCGTATTCGGTTGATTGAATCCTGCTCGTCACTTCCTGAAATCCGCGGGACAAATTGATCCCGTGATCTCCGTCTCCAATGGCCTGATCCAATTCGGTCAAATAACTTTTTTGCTGCAGAATGCGTTGAGACGCCGTTTCGAGCCATAAGACAAGCTGCTTGATTGTAATAGCCATCTTCGCCTATTTCCAACCTAATGTGTCAGCATCGGCATCCAGCAGCTCAGCCAGTTCTTCGTCCAGCCGAAGTACGGAAATCGAACATCCGGCCATTTCCAAAGAAGTCATATATTCGCCGACATACGTTTTATGGACCTGAATTCCTCTACTCTTGAGCGTCTGCCCTACCGTTTTGTTCAGCACATACAGTTCCATTTGCGGCGTGGCGCCCAGGCTGTTGATCATGACAGCAACACGGTCCCCTTCTTGTAAGCCCATATCGTTTATAACAAGCGATAATAACTGCGAGGCGACGCTGTCGGCTTCAGCGATCTTGGCCCGGTGCGTTCCGGGCTCACCATGAATGCCCATCCCGATCTCCATCTCATCTTCCGGTATGGAGAATCCGGGTTTTCCCGCAGCCGGTACTGTGCATGACGTGAGCGCCATTCCCATACTTCTGACGTTTTCAATGACTTTTAGTGCTACCCGCTCCACATCCTGCAATGATGCGCCATTTTCAGCCTGTGCGCCTGCAATCTTATGGACGAACACCGTCCCGGCAATGCCTCGCCGGCCGGTTGTATACGTGCTGTTTTCCACCGCAACATCATCATTCACGATCACTTTGGTTACCTGTATACCTTCCGCCTCCGCCAACTCTGCGGCCATCTCGAAATTCATCACGTCGCCCGTATAGTTTTTAATAACCAACAGCACGCCTTCTCCGCTGTCAACCGCTTTGATCGCTGCGAGAACCTGATCGGGTGTCGGTGAAGTGAATACTTCCCCGCATACCGCGCCATCCAGCATGCCTTTGCCGACATAACCGGCATGGGCCGGCTCATGGCCGCTGCCGCCGCCGCTCACGAGCGCCACTTTCCCCCGAACCGGAGCATCCGCACGAATGAGCACGCTTGTATCCGGTACATTTTTCAATCTGTCAGGATGAGCAAGCACGACACCCTCAATCATGTCACGCACTACTTGCTCGGGATGATTAATCAGTTTCTTCATCTTAAACGCCTCCTCATTTAGGCTAAAGCGCCATTTGCGAGTACCTGCGCTGCAATTCGCTGACATTCATCAAAGGTTGTTTGGCTCAAGGCCTCCTTTATCGCAGAGGACCTTGCAGCGCTGATACTCAATTTGGTAATGCCCAAGCCGGCAAAAAAAGTCGTAAATCTCGGATTTCCCGCCATTTCTCCGCACACACTTACCGGTACTTGATAGTCCCGGCCTGCAGACGCTACTCTCGCAATTAACTGCAGGACAGCCGGATGATCCTCGCAATATAAATGAGCAACGAGCGGATTCGTGCGGTCAACGCCCAGCGTGTATTGTGTTAAATCATTGGTGCCTATACTCACAAAGTCGCAGTGCCCGATGAGAGACTCAATTTGAATGGCGGCGCTTGGAAGCTCCACCATAATTCCGACCGGGATATCGGAACGATAAGGATGTCCCTCCAGCTCAAGTTCGCGAATGACATCGTCAAGCAAGCTTTTCGCTCGTACGACTTCTTGAAGCTCACAAATAAAAGGGAACATAATTTCCATGCGCCCATAAGGGCTGGCTCTCATCAACGCCCTTAAGTGAGTGCGAAAAACGTCAGCATAATAGAGAGAAAGACGGATCCCTCTGAGACCTAGATAGGGGTTCGTCTCGTCCCTCATCGTAAGCTGAGGAACGGGTTTATCGCCGCCGATGTCGAACGTACGGAAGGTCACCGGCTTTTGTCCTGCTGTCTGCAGCACTTGCTTAAAATATTCGAATTGGAAATCTTCGCTTGGTAAATCATTTCGCCCATAAAACAAGTACTCCGTGCGAAACAAGCCAATACCGTCGAGTTCATACGCTCCAATGTCGTGAGCATCATCCGCTTTGCTTGCATTAGCGAGCAGACTGAAAGGAGTGCCGTCGCGCATACATGCTTTTCTCGTTCGAAATAATTTCGCAGCATTCATTTTCCTGTTGTACGAGGCTGACTGTTCGTCCAACGATTGCCTGGTTTGGTCGTCCGGTTCAACGATCACAACGCCGCTTGCCCCGTCTACAATGATTTGGGCACCATGCTCAATTTTATGTATACCGTCTCCCAAACCTAACACGGCAGGTAAACCTAAGGAGCGGACTAGAATCGCCGCATGTCCGTTACTGCCTCCTTTGCCGGATACGACGGCAGCAACTTGCTTCTGCTGCAGGTATATAATATCGCTCGGATAAAGCTCGTCTGTCAGTAAGATGGTATCGGAAGGAAACTCCATCTGCTCCATACTGCCTTCTATTACGTTCAGCATGATCTGGGATAAATTCTGAAAGTCAGCGGATCTC
Source organism: Cohnella kolymensis (assembly GCF_000829465.1). Lineage (GTDB taxonomy): Bacteria > Bacillota > Bacilli > Paenibacillales > Paenibacillaceae > Cohnella > Cohnella kolymensis. Next base: position 696,192 of record NZ_JXAL01000001.1, read on the forward strand.
TCCCGCATATACTCATCCGATAACTCTCCGAATTGGCTAGCAAGGTCTTGAAAGGCTTGCTCGATGCTGTCGTTAAGCGATAATCCTTTATTTTGTAAACCTTTAATCTGCTCAATCAAATATTCGTCTTCCAATATCAATTGATGCATCTCGAAAATCGATGCTTCGTCCCTGCCCATCGTATATTCCGTTTGCGCCGCCATGTGCCGCAGTTTTTGTTTTGTTTGTTCCAGTATGTCTTCCAGCTTGCGCGGCGGAAGCGATTCGTTGGAGGTCTTCGATGACAATCGACTGTTTCTTAAGAAGAAAGCCTTTCCCAGCACAATTCCGTGTGATATCCCTACTCCTTGAAAGGTCAGCATGTCCGTTCATCCGCCTTAGCGCCAGAGGTCGACTTTACTGGTAGATACGGCGACTGCCCCCGCATCGAAGATTGCCCGCATATTTTCATGGGTTTCAATAAAGCCGCCCATGATGACATCCAAGCCGGTCTCTTGCTTGATCTGCGTTATTTTAGGAAGAGAGAAGCTAGGCAGCAGCTCCAGATAATCCGGCTGCACCTGTAACGCGGTTCTGACGATCGTGTGGATGGAATGGGAATCGATTAAAAAGCCGCGCTGAATCGCACTGAGACCATATTTTTTAGCATGAAGCAAACTTGAGGTTCGGGTGCTGATCACACCGTCTATTTTGACCGCCTTGGCTAAAAAACGGATGGACGCCTCATCATCTTTGATTCCCTTTACCATGTCCAGGTGGAGATAGATTTTTTTATCGACCCTTTTAACGGCATCTACGATTCCCTGAAGTTGAATCAATTCCCCGTCGAGCAGAAAGATGACGTCCTGCGGACATTGCAGCGCGATATCAAACTCCTTAAATCCTCTCACTGCAGGGATAACCAGCTTGCTTCTCATACCAGACCTCCGGATTACGAATGCACTAGTGAAACGTCACCGCGCTATCATATTCAATGAAAAGCCGCTGCAGTTCATCTGATTTACGCTCCGACTCCCATTCCAATTTATTGGCGAGTTCATCTGCAACCATCGGGAGTACTTCCTCTATCCTCTGTCGATCGAACAGCAGCATGCCGGTTCGCCGAATGAGGAAGTCCGTCAAACTGACCGTCATTTCTTCCTGAATGCAATACTGGAGCTCAGCAAAAAGCAGCGCCGTGGCCGGATTCATCTCCGTACCCGTTTCCCTGAACGAGTGAGAAAGCTCCAATATCTTCTCAGAGTTGGTGCCGAAGCTTCTGACCAAATCGACTAACAATTGCCGGCTTAATTGCTGAGAATGTCTGGCAGCGAGCTGCTCGATATAGGCAGAGACAGATTCAGGTGACAAGAAATCCCCGCCCGATAATACGATGCGATCGGTATAGCACTTGTTCAATGAAATTTGCTCTTCTTGCTCTAATTGCTCAGCGACCATATTGACAACGCGTTCCGCCATCTTACGGTAACCTGTGAGTTTACCGCCGGCGATCGTAATGAGTCCGCTCGGAGACAGGAAAATTTCATCCTTGCGTGAGAGCTCGGACGGCGATTTGCCGTCTTCGTGAATCAACGGACGCAGTCCGGCCCAGCTGGAGCATATATCGTCCTGCGACAAATTCAGGGAGGGAAACATACGATTGACGGCGTTAATCAGATAGGCGGCATCCTCTCTCGTCACTCGCGGATGTTCGATAACGCTACGGTAGTCCGTATCTGTCGTGCCGAAATACGTGCATTTGCCTCGGGGTATGGCAAAAATCATGCGTCCGTCGGGAACATCGAAGTAAACGGACTGCTGAAGCGGAAATTTGTCATAAGGTACAACCAGATGTACTCCCTTGGTCAAATGCAGGCTTTTACCCCGTAAAGACCGATCCTTCTCGCGCAGTTCATCCGCCCAAGGTCCGGCAGCGTTGACCACTCTTTTGGCTGAAAGGTTAAACGTCTTTTGAGTCAGCAAGTCTCTGGCCTCAAACCCTGCGATTTTACCGTCCCGATACAGCAATTCGGCAGCTTCCGTGTAGTTCACGCACATCGCGCCATACTGCACCGCCGTTTTCATTACCTCGATGGTCAGCCTCGCGTCATCGGTGCGGTACTCAATATACAAGCCCCCGCCCTTCAGAATATCGGTGCGCAGCAGCGGCTCGGCTTCACCCGCCTGAGCTTGGCTCAACATGACCCGCCGTTCCTCCCGCTTCACACCTGCCAATATGTCATACAGCCATAAGCCGAAAGAGGTCGCCAGCTTCCCGTATGTTCCGCCGATGACTAACGGTAAGAGCATTTTCTCCGGAATGACCAAATGCGGCGCATTTCTATGCAGAATCGCCCGCTCGCGGCCGACTTCCCGTACAAGCTTCACTTCTCCCTGCTTCAAATAACGCAGTCCGCCGTGTATCAATTTCGTGGATCTGCTGCTTGTGCCGGCGCCGAAATCCTGTTTCTCCACAAGACCGACGCTCAACCCGCGCGATGCGGCATCGAGAGCGATGCCCGCGCCGGTAATTCCTCCTCCGATGACCAGCAAATCAAGAGTCTGCTCCGACATTTTCTCCAAATGGGATAACCTGTCGAACACCGAAAAAGGTAATCGATCCATGATGCTGCCCGCCTCCAGTATCCGGTGTAAAACAACATGCCGCAGATTGAAATTCAGGCATCTGCGGCATGTTTTCCCGTTTGGTTATTCTTCTTCGTTCTCCCAGTTCATCGTACGTTTAACAGCCTTTTTCCAGCCTCTGTATAACTTCTGACGCTCCGTATCCTCCATATGCGGTTCAAACATGGTGTTCTCGCCCGCTTTTTGAGCAATGTCGTTTTTGTTCCAAAAGCCGACGGCAATACCGGCCATGTAGGCGGCTCCGAGTGCAGTCGTCTCTGTAACGGAAGGGCGCTGCACGGCCACACCAAGAATGTCCGCTTGGAACTGCATCAACAGGTTATTCGCTGTAGCACCGCCGTCCACTCGCAGCGCCTGCAGCTTCAGTCCGGAATCGCTCTCCATAGCGCCGAGTACGTCTTTCGTCTGATACGCCAAAGAATCCAGCGTTGCGCGGATGAGGTGCGCTTTACTCGTGCCTCTAGTGAGACCGAAAATCGCACCTCGGGCATACATATCCCAATAGGGCGCGCCAAGGCCTGCAAAAGCCGGAACGACGTACACACCGTCCGTATCTTTAACTTTGCCCGCATAATATTCGGAGTCGCCGGCCGACTCGAACAGCTTCAATCCGTCACGCAGCCATTGGATCGCCGCGCCGGCGATAAAGATGCTGCCTTCAAGCGCGTATTCCACCTGGCCGTCCATGCCCCATGCAATGGTGGTTAACAATCCGGAATTCGACTGCACGGCTTTCGTGCCTGTGTTCATCAACATGAAACAGCCGGTGCCGTAAGTATTTTTGGCCATTCCCGATTCGAAGCACGTTTGCCCGAACAACGCCGCTTGCTGATCGCCGGCCACGCCTGCGATCGGGATTTCCGCGCCGCCAAAGGTTTGCGGGTCGGTAACACCGAATTCTCCTACAGACGGTCTGACTTCGGGCAGCAACGAAGCAGGAATGCCCAGCTCATCAAGCAGCTTGTTATCCCAACACAGCTCTTTGATATTGTAGAGCAGCGTGCGGGACGCATTGGAATAATCGGTGACATGGGCTTGCCCTCGGGTCAAATTCCAAATGAGCCAAGTATCCATTGTGCCGAACAGCAGCTCGCCGCGCTCCGCCTTCTCCCTGGCACCTTCGACATGATCCAGAAGCCACTTGATCTTCGTTCCGGAGAAGTAGGCATCGATTACAAGTCCGGTATTTTCACGAATATAAGATTCCAGTCCCCGAGCTTTCAGATCGTCACAAATGGCCGCTGTTCTTCTGTCCTGCCAGACGATAGCATTATGGATGGGCTTTCCGGTGTTTTTATCCCAGACGAGTGTGGTTTCCCTTTGGTTCGTGATCCCGATGGAGACGATTTCCTGTGGACGGACGCCGGTGGTCTCAAGCACTTCACGAGCGACACCGCTCTGGGTACCCCAAATTTCCATGGCGTCATGTTCAACCCAGCCAGGCTGAGGATAATATTGCGTAAATTCTTTTTGCGCCACTCCCGCGATATTCCCCTCACGGTCGAACAAAATGGCCCGGGAACTGGTTGTGCCTTGATCGAGCGCTAATACGTACTTCTTTTCCATTGCGATGACCTCCAACGTTTGATGTTTGTTTTATTGGCCGAATGGCTTGCTGATTCTAGAATAACCCCTGGTAAAATAGTGCGGCAAGAATGCCTCCGATGATTGGTCCGATGACCGGAATCGGTGCATATGCCCAGTCCGAAGATCCTTTGCCGGCAACCGGAAGCAAGAAATGCGCAATGCGGGGGCCGAGGTCACGTGCCGGGTTAATCGCATAGCCTGTCGTTCCGCCCAGTGACATACCGATCACGACGACGAGGAAACCGACGATTAACGGATTGACACCGTCCGCGAAATTATTCGCCCCGATCGCCATAATCCCCAGCACAAGAATAAAGGTTCCGATAATTTCACTGATCAGGTTCGCACCCGGGCTCCTAATTGCGGGACCTGTGCAAAATACAGCCAGCTTCAATCCCGGATCCGAAGTCGCTTTCCAGTGAGGCAGATAATGGAGCCACACGAGAACCCCGCCAATAAATGCACCGAGCATCTGCGCTCCGATATACCCAGGCACCTGACTCCAGGAAAAGTCCCCGGAAACCGCCAAAGCGAGCGTCACCGCAGGATTCAGATGCGCCCCGCTGAACTGGCCGACCGCGTACACCGCGACGGCGACCGCCAAGCCCCAGGCGAACGTTATGACAACCCAACCGCCGTTTTCCGCTTTCGAATGCCTTAACAAGGAACCTGCGACCACTCCATCGCCGAATAGAATCAAGATCGCCGTACCAATGATCTCCGCCACATAAGGTGACATACCATTAGCCTCCCATAACCATATTTACTTGCAGAAAAACTAAAAACAATTGATTGTAACCGCTTTCACCCCCCTGAAAAAAACACAGCCAAATATCGTGCTATTTGCTATACATAGCAGATAATGGCTGTTCTCATCCTCTCACAGCGCAAGAAAGCTATTTACTTGTTCGATTAAACTATATGTGTCCACCTAACGAATATTCTCAGAAATTTTTGCGTCAAAAAAAGCACCATGCACGCAGAAGAAAAGCTTTCTGCAACATGGTGCTTCGGTGCTCGGCGGATTACGGATGAATGCAAGCATAGAAGCGGATCTATATTGCCGATCTATTTGATTTTTCGAAGCTCGTCCAGCATGGCAGGGCGTTTAGCATACCGTTCTCCAAGCCGTTCAACCAGTTCTTGCGCAATTTCCGAGCCGCCCGCCTTGATGAGTTGTCGGATTATTTTGCAGACTTTTTGATATTCCGAGCGATTAGATGCGTCAGCCGCCTCCTTTTCCACAAGCTGTTCAAAAATGGCATATACCTCGTTAGGAAAATCAGCACCAAATGGGGATAATACTCACTGACTGAACGATGATGCTTTTGTACATATCGCAATAATCGGGCCGTTTCTTTTTCCTCAATAAGCAAATTGGTATACAAATCATGCGCGTGCCATCCACGGCCGCCTTTTTCCAGTTCTGTAAGAATCCGATCCCGCACAGCCGGCCACTCCTGAGTGTCATACAATTCCTGCAGCGACTGATAGTAGGAATACTCCCCGTCCAATGCCAGCTCTTCCGCCAACTGACGCTGCATGTCAATGCGGTAAGTTAATCTATATACCTCGTATCGAAGTTTCTTCCATTCATTTACGAGACCGGGAAAGCCGTTGCGAGTGTCCAGCCGTTCGCCTTCCTCAGTCAATTGAAGCGCTTCTTCATAACGTTGCTCAGCAAGAGCGTCAGATATTGCCACTCGTCGGAATTCCGGATATTTAAGATTCTTGGCTAAAAATTCGGCAGCGATGTCTGAGTCATCGAAGTTTTGAATGAGCCTGTATCTCAGCAAAGCAGCATGTTCCACAAAATAGGAGTGGTGCGAATCGGACTTCTTCTTGGACTCGAGTTCAGCCACACATTCTTCCCACATCCGTCGTGATTCCGCGCTATGCACTAACTCAGCCGCAATCTCAAAAATCGAGAGCAGCCATTCATCCCATCCTTCATAGCCAGCATATCGGGTTTCCTTCAGCAGTAAAGTGAGTAGCTGCTTCTTTTCTTTGTCTGATACGGGATTTGCCCGAACCGCTTCTTGTACTGTCGAGAGGCACTGTGCAATAAATCGCCGACATATCCGTTTGAATCATCCGAGCATTGAAGCAATCTCTCCATTTCATGAAGCACGCAAAAACTTATGTTTATTGTACGTAGCGCATTACCTTGATCCACCACTTGCAAGGCTTTCTGAAGGACCATTTCCGCTCCGGTTATTGCATAAGAGACATTTCGATACGATACGAAGCCGTGTCTGTCCGAACTTTGTTTTATATATGACCGAATAAGTGCTTTGGACTGTTTTAGCTCATCGGCACCAGTGGGCTGAATGAAATGCAAGGTCAAACGCTGCTCCACTTGTTCAAAATCACGCGCATAGAGCAGCAGCAAATCGATTAATTGCTGCTTATTCAATTGGGCCAATTGGTCGGCGAGATGTAACTGATCCTTCATTTGCGATACCAACTCCTCAGGGTTATCATCTACACAATATACACCATGTGTTTTTCGTCCGTCCACGAGCCGAAAATAAAAAAAGCACCGTGAACGACAGACTATGCTCTGTGTACACGGTGCTTTCCGGCACTTCCTATTCAGTCGGTGACCGTACGATAACGATCCGGCGTGAGCAGCTTTCCGATCTCTTCCTCCACGCTGCCGTCGACTTCCACTTCAAGCATCCAGCCGTCCTCATACGGATCGCTGTTGACGGCTTCGGGCGCGTCGATCAGCTTGTCGTTCACACGCACGACTGTCCCGCTGACCGGCGTGTACAGTTCCGAGACGGTTTTGACCGACTCGATTGAGCCCACACTGTCGCCCGCAGTCACGCTGGAGCCGACTTCCGGCAGCTCCACGAATACAATATCGCCGAGCTGGCATTGCGCATAATCCGTGATGCCGATACGGATGATTTGCCCTTCGGTGGGCAGCGCCCATTCATGCTCTTCGCTGTAAAAGCGGTTATCCCTAATATCGCTCATTTGTTCAGGCCTCTTTTCAATAAAAGGATAGAAAAATACGAGACTCGCAAGTCAGCAGGAGCAATTGAGCACCGGTTTGCGGGCGGCCGTCGCTTCGTCCAGCCGCTTCACCACAGTCGTGTACGGCGCGTTAATGACGAGCTGCGGATCGGTTTCCGCTTCTTGCGCGATCTGAATCATCGTGTCGATGAAAGCATCAAGCGTTTCCTTGCTTTCGGTTTCCGTGGGTTCGATCATGATGCATTCCTCGACGTTAAGCGGAAAATAGACGGTTGGCGGATGATAGCCGAAATCGAGCAGCCGTTTGGCCACATCCAGCGTGCGAACGCCGAACGCTTTCAGCCGTTTGCCGGACAGCACGAATTCGTGTTTGCAGACGCCGGGATACGGAACCTCGAAATAAGGAGCGAGCCGGTGCATCATATAATTGGCATTGAGAACGGCGTTTTCGGAAACGCGGCGCAAGCCTTCCGGTCCGTATGTGCGGATATACGTATAGGCGCGGACCAAAATACCGAAATTTCCGTAATACGCCTTCACCCGGCCGATCGATTGCGGACGGTCGGTGTCCCAGTAATAGACGCCGTCGTCCGTTCGTCCGACGACCGGTTTGGGCAGGAACGGGACGAGCCTGCTCTTGACCCCGACCGGTCCGGCGCCGGGACCCCCGCCGCCATGCGGCGTACTCATTGTCTTGTGCAAGTTCAAGTGCACAACATCAAAGCCCATGTCTCCCGGTCGAGTGATGCCCATAATGGCGTTGGAATTCGCGCCGTCGTAATAGAGCAAACCTCCCGCGTCATGGATGATTTTGGCGACGTCTTCGATCTGCCGCTCGAACAGTCCGAGCGTATTCGGATTCGTGAGCATAAGCGCCGCCGTGTCGCTGCCTACCGCGGCACGCAGCTCTTCTAAATCCACCAATCCCAGGTCGTTGGACGGGATGGTGATCGTCTCGAAGCCCGCCACCGTGGCGCTGGCCGGGTTCGTGCCGTGCGAGGAATCGGGTACGATCACTTTCGTCCGCTTCTCGCCGCGGCTTTCATGATAGGCGCGGATCAGCATCAATCCGGTCCATTCCCCATGCGCGCCGGCAGCCGGCTGGAGCGTCACTTGGTCCATGCCGGTCAGCGCGGCCAGATCATTTTGCAGAGTAAACAGAAGCTCCAGCGCGCCTTGGATGCTCTCTTCCGGCTGATAGGGGTGGATCTTGGCGAATCCGGGGAAGCGGGCGACGTCTTCGTTAATTTTCGGATTGTACTTCATCGTGCAGGAGCCCAGCGGATAAAAGCCGTTGTCGATCCCGAAGTTTCTGCGCGAAAGCTCCGTGTAATGCCGGATGACGTCGACTTCATAGACCTCCGGAAGTTCGGCCGGTTTGGCTCTGAGCATCCCATGGGGAATGACGGAGGCGGGATCCACTTCGGGAACGTCGCAATCCGGCACCGAGTAAGCGACCCGGCCCGGCTGAGTCAATTCGAAAATGAGCGCTTTTTCCGGCTTCATAGACTGGCCTCCCATTCGCGGACGAAATCGTCGATTTCGCCTTTCGTTCTGCGCTCCGTAACAGCCACGAGCATATGGCCCGCGAGCTCCGGATAGTCTCTTCCCAAATCGTATCCTCCAATGTAACCGGCCTTGAGCAGCTTAGCATTCACTGATGGGATATTGCTGGATTCCGGCAACTTGATGACGAATTCGTTGAAGAACGGCTCCGTGAAGGCCTTGGAGCCGGAAGGGAACCGGCCGGACGCGTAATGCGCCTTGCTCATGTTCTGACGGGCCACTTCCTGCATGCCGGCTTTGCCCATCACCGACATATACACAGACGCGCACAACGCAAGCAGCGCCTGGTTGGAGCAAATGTTCGAGGTGGCTTTTTCCCGGCGGATATGCTGCTCTCTCGCCTGCAGGGTCAACACAAACCCGCGCTTTCCGTCCCGGTCCGTTGTCTGACCGACAATCCGGCCCGGTATGCGGCGCATCAAGCTTGTGTGACCGCGAAAAAGCCGCAAGTCGGTCCGCCGAGCGAGGTTGGAATGCCCAGCGGCTGCGCGTCGCCGACAACGACATCGGCACCAAGCGCGCCGGGTGCTTCGAGCAGGCCGAGAGACAACGGATTGACGCTTACCACGAGTAGTCCGTTTTGCGCATGAATGAGCGGCTCGATCGACCGGATATCCTCAAGGCATCCGAAAAAATTCGGCGTCTGCACCAGCACCGCTGCGGTATTTTCATCCACCGCTTGCCGGAGCTGCTCAAGGTCGGTTACGCCATCCCGGAAATCGACCTCCACCACCTCGAGATTCAAACCCCGGGCGGACGTAAGAACGATTTCGCGAGCTTCGGGATGCACGGTCCGGCTGACCACAATCCGCTTGCGCTTGGTCGCGCCGCTTGCCAGGGCGGCCGCTTCTGCCAGCGCCGTTGCGCCGTCATACATGCTGGCGTTGGCAACAGGCATGCCTGTCAATTCGCAAATGTACGACTGGAATTCAAAAATGGCCTGAAGCTCGCCTTGGCTGATCTCCGGTTGATACGGCGTATAGGCGGTGTAAAATTCAGATCGCGAAAGCACATGGTTAATGACGACGGGGATATGGTGATCGTATATGCCCGCTCCGAGAAAACTGGAATACCGGTCGGTATCGGCGTTGCGCTCGGACAGCTTTCGCATATGCTTCAGCAAACTTGGCTCATCGAGCGCGGATGACATCGGCAGCACGCCTTGATAACGGATCGACGCAGGAATGTCCGCGAACAGATCCTCCACGGATTCGGCGCCGACCGCTGTGAGCATCTCGCCTTGATCCCGTTCCGTCATCGGCAAATATCGGTGTTTCATCCGGGTTTCTCTCCTTTATCCGCTGGTTTGCTTCTCTTGTAGAAAGGGGTGGAAACCACTTCTGCTCTCAACATTTTGCCGCGTACATCCACCCACACCTCACTGTGCAGGCCGGTATGTGCGATGTCCAGAAGAGCAAGTCCCAGATTTCGTTTGAGCGTGGGGGATTGGGTGCCTGTCGTCACTTCTCCGATCTGCCGATCATTCGCATGAACGGTGTAATGCGCGCGCGGAATGCCGCGGTCAATCATTTCAATGCCGACTAGCTTGCGCTTGAGACCTTTCGTCTTCTGTTCAGCCAATGCATCCCGGCCGATAAAATCCCCTTTATCCAGCTTCACGAACATTCCGAGACCGGCTTCCAGCGGAGAGATCGTGTCGGACAGCTCTTGTCCGTACAGAGGCAGCCGCGCTTCAAACCGAAGCGTGTCGCGGGCGCCGAGACCTGCGGGGATGAGACCGTCCGGCTCCCCCGCCGTGAGCAGTTGTTCCCATAAGTGAGGCGCATCCGCAGCGCCGCAATAAATCTCAAACCCGTCTTCCCCGGTGTATCCGGTACGGGACACTAGCGCTTTCTTCCCGCAAACCTCGACGCCATCAAGGAAGTGGAAAGGCAAAAGCGCTGCCAAGTCGGCGTCTGCGAGACGGGAGAGTATGGATTCCGACAAAGGGCCTTGAAGCGCCAGCAGCGCGGTTGTCTCCGAACGGTCTCGCAGCTCCGCGCCCTTCGGCAGCCGGACATTCAGCCAGGCAAAGTCTTTGGCGATGTTGGAGGCGTTCACAACGAGCATAAAATGTTCCGCTGACCGCTTATACACCAGAAGGTCGTCCACGACCCCGCCGTCCGGGTAACACATCAGCGTGTACTGTGCCTGCCCGGCTGCCAGCCGGGACACGTCGTTGGTGGTCATTTGCTGCACGAACGATTCGGCCTGCGGACCCGATACTTCAAATTCACCCATGTGGGATACATCAAACAGACCCGCCTTCATGCGAACCGCATCGTGCTCCCGCCCAATGCCGTAAAACTGCACGGGCAGCTCCCATCCTCCGAAATCGATACAGCGCGCGGCCGGTCCGCCTTCTTTTTGATAAAAGGGAAACAGCGGTGTCCTTTGAAGTTGACTCATTCCATCACCCTCTTTCCAGTTATGAGTGCACAAAAAAAGACAGGTCTGAAGGGTAGTCGAAAAACGCGCATCGTGCGCTTCTCGTTCCTTCGGCTCTGTCCTTGGTACCTGAGAGTTACCCTCCGACGCATGCACATGCGCCGAAAGTTTCCCCGTTGGTGATCCCGTGCCCGGGATGCTCTTCAGAGTTGCGTCCAGCAACGGTCCTTTTGCCTGAGAGATTCACCCGGAGGCTTACTCCTTCGGCGTTACCTGTTCAGAAGCGGTAATCTCTCCCGCTGCCTTCATCCGCATATTCGGTTGTTGCGTTACTGTTTCCATTATAAACAATATTCTCCAAGAGTGGTCAACGAATAATTTTCAAATCTGCGAAAAAACTGAGTGATTTCGACAGATAGATACTAATAATCGAGCTCTTATTCCACTAACCGAGTAGATATATGTTACTTTTTATAACATATACTGTTATATTGTCGAATGAAGTCTTGTTGAACGAACAAGCGGACAGCCTTTCCTATGGCGCCCAAAGGCGGTTGGAAATAGCCAGAGCGCTGGCGACCAAGCCGAAGGTATTGCTGCTTGACGAGCCGGCGGCGGGGATGAATCCGCGCGAAACGGCAGAGTTGATCGGACTCATCAAGCGAATTCAACTCGATTTGGATATGACGGTTATTTTAATCGAACATGACATGAAATTGGTGATGGATCTGTCTGAGCATATTATGGTGCTCGATCACGGGATCAAGATCGCAGAGGGCTCTCCTGCCGAAATTCGCTCGAACCCCAAAGTGATTGAGCTTATTTAGGCAAGAGCGCTGTCGAACAAGAGGTGGTCTCATGAGTTTACTGCAGCTTCGCCGGTTGCACGCTTTTTATGGGGTTATCGAAGCGTTGAAGGGAATCTCTCTTACGGTCGATGAGGGAGAGATCGTTACACTGATCGGTTCGAACGGCGCCGGCAAATCCACCACGCTCAAATCGATTTGCGGCCAGGTAAAGATTCAAGGCTCAGTCTTATTCGGTGGGAAAGATGTTTCAGCCCAACCCCCGCATCAGATTGCGCTCGAAGGCATCGCGCATGTACCGGAAGGCCGGCGCATTTTCCCAAGGCTGACCGTCAAGGAAAATTTGGAGATGGGAGCATTCTCGGTCAAAGATAAGAAGCAGATTAGGGAACGAACGGAACGGGCTTTTGCCTATTTTCCCCGATTGAAGGAACGCTACCATCAGCAGGGCGGAACAATGAGCGGAGGAGAGCAGCAAATGCTGGCCATCGCACGCGCGTTGATGATGCAGCCCAAGATCCTGCTTCTGGATGAACCCTCCATGGGTCTCTCACCGATCCTGGTCGAGCAAATTTTCGAAATCATTCAGGAGTTGAACCGCGGCGGGATGACCATTCTGCTCGTCGAGCAAAACGCCTATCAAGCGCTCCAAGTCGCCCGCCGGGGCTATGTGATCCAAACCGGCGAAATTCTGATGGAAGACGAAGCCAAATCGCTGCTTAGCAACGAGCAAGTCAAGGAGGCCTATTTGGCTTAAATGCGTCCTATTGTATACGGCATCTTGGCTTCTTTCTTTTTTTCCTTCACCTTTGTCATGAATCAGGCGATGACATTGTCCGGCGGCAGCTGGATGTGGAGCGCTTCGCTGCGATTTCTGTTCATGATTCCTTTCCTTCTGATTATTGTCGTTTATAGAAAAGGTTTGGGAGCTCTGCTGTCGGACATGAAGAAGCGGCTTGGCCTATGGATCGGATGGAGTACAGTCGGACTCGGAGTAATGTACGCGCCGGTGTGTTATGCGGCCGAATACGAGCCGTCATTGCGGGGACATGGCAGGTGACCATCATTGCGGGCTCGCTGCTCTCCCCTTTGTTTTACAAGGTGATCCCGACACCCGGCGGTCCCATGAAGGTGAGAGAAAAAATTCCGTGGACGGGACTGGTCATGTCTCTCCTAATCTTGCTGGGTGTTGGCATTATGCAGTTGCAGCAGGCCGGGAAGATCTCGACGGGGGATTTGATTGCGGGCGTCGTGCCCGTCGTAATTGCCGCTTTCGCATATCCGCTCGGCAATAGGAAAATGATGGAGGCGTGCGAGGGTCAGCTGGACGTCTATCAGCGCATACTCGGCATGACACTTGCCAGTCTGCCGGTGTGGATCCTGCTGGCGGTTTATACACTCGTGCGCAGCGGGCCGCCAGGTGCAGGACAGATCAGCCAGTCGCTGCTTGTAGCCATATTTGCAGGCGTCATCGCGACCGTTCTCTTTTTTTCCGCGACGGGGATGGCCAGCGGCTCCGCACATCGGCTGGCAGCCGTTGAAGCGACGCAATCGGGCGAGGTCGTTTTTACGTTTGCTATGGAGCGACTCTTCCTTTCCGTTGCCTTGCCATCCGCTTTATCTTGGGCGGGGATCCTTCTTGTCATCACCGGGATGATCCTTCAAAGCCTGATGTCGAACCGCCGCATCCCCGCCGGCGCGTGCGATCGAACCCAACTGTCCTCTTGATCCTATTTATGTAAAATGGCGTACAAATTGATAATCAATTTGATTCGTTATTGTAACCGACCGATATACATTAATTCTTTAGTGTCTCTCTCATCCACGTCACCATCTAGAATTCGTTGAACATCTTGCAAAGCTTCTTGCAGGGAAACGTTAACTCCTGCTGTCCCTGTAAAAGCTTCTGCTACGTATAGTGGCTGCGTGAGATAGGCTTCGAGCCTCTCGCCTCGCATAAAGGTTTGTGTTTCGGCATTAGGAAGCGCTTCCATGCCGTGTACTTGAACCAAAAATCGCAATTCCTTGTAACGACGCAGTAATTTCTTGGCCTTTTGTCCGATCGATTGATGAAGGGAGTCCGTATCGGCACCCTCGATAATTTCGGAGGTGGAGAGCACTGGGTTCACAGCAGGATAGATATGTCTAACCGCCAAGTCCGCGTCGAATTGCCATAGTGTTTCAAGCGGTCCGTAAGGTAATCCCTCGTCGATGGCTTCACCTTTAAGATCTACAAGCAAAGTGGTTAATGAAACGACACCAGACTTATGCAGACGGTTCTGCAAATTGTAGATCTCATTGCTAATGACATGGGAGCGATCACTTGACAAAACTACATCCTTGGTGGAGCCGATATTACTAATCTGTGTAAAAGCTTCGTCCACGCTATTGCAGACTATTTCTGCATCTCCTGCCACATCTTCAATTTCGGGATGGTCCCCTTCTGGCTTAAGAAGTACGGTCACATAGCCTTGTTGTTTCAATCGATAAAATAACTCAGCAAGTACAACTAACTGGCCCATCTTCGGGCGGGCTACTAATCCCGCGGTTCCCCCTTTGACTAATGGTGCAAACAAATCTAAGGTTTTAATCCCAGTTTCAATCATTTCAATTTCCTCCCCAATTAGAATCAATTCATCCAAGCTGCATTTAGCCAAAGAGGCTAATGCTACAAGCGTACGAACTTCTGCACGACCTACTGGAATTTTTCCAGTGCATAAGTTTGAAACCGTCGCAGAACGCAGACCAACTGATCGAGCAGCACTCGTCAAATTTGGAACACGTTGGCGAAGAAGCGGAACATTAAGTCGAATATCCTCCAATATTTTCATCCTCCTTACTTTATAGAGTAATATCCTTTACTTTAAAAAGCAACATAATAATTTACTTTTAAAATGCAAATTTTTACTCTATGGCGTAAAATTAAAAGTGGGCGGTCGATTTCTCCCCCGAGGGGAGTATCCAATTCCTGCTTTTACTTGCTCACGAAGCTGATTCGAGGATGACAAGCTTAGAGGTAGAATTGGATTGCGTACTCGGTCTGCTCTGCAGACCTCCGTGCGATCGAACCCCAATGTCCTCCTCCGGACCGGGGTGACTCCCCAATCTCTCCACAAAAAAAACACTGACCTCGTGCGGTCAGTGTTCTTATAGTGGGGCCGAACCGTGGCTGTGCAAAACCACAATCCTTCGCCGTTTGATGCTGAGGATGTTTGGAGGAATAGCTTAAGCTATGTTTGAATAACAGGCGGAACAAGGAACATCAAGTTACCCTGACACATTTTCAAAAGCCTTGACCATTTGCGTCTCTCCAAATTTCGTATGCACCAATGACATCGCCATGGTTAAATAATTCAATAATTTTATCCTTTATTTCTTCGTCAAGGTTATCAAAATTTTCATTAAAAATCTGGTCAATCATGCTAGGCTCATTTAAATCTATAGGGTTGTCTTCATTGAGGTTCCAGTAAAGTGAACCATCTTCTTTGTCCTCTAATCCATCTCTCCAATACCGTTGAAGACGCTCAAGTGCATCTCGGTAAACATCATAATCTTTACGTTTAAAATCTACTAGTAGGACTTCCACGATTTGCAGCACTTCAACTTCCCGAAAATCATTGGAGATAATATAGATAATTCTAATCCCTGAACTCCGAAGCTTCTTCTCTTTTGATCCAGTCAGATCTACACTTCGTTTTTTACCGAGCACCTTACCTATTGCGTCTGCCCTTTGCTCAAGTGATTGAAGTGCCTCGTCCACTTCATTAAGGATAGCTCCATCTAACTTTGAGTATTCTTCGGCTGCCTTTCTACAAAACTTTACGACAAACCGACGATTGTTTATTTACTCCTCATTTTCAACGCGACGAATGGAACGCCATTCCACCAAACTATCCGGTTCCCTCTTCGCTTCCTCCTCACGATATTCCAACACTTCCTCTTCAAGCTCTTTAAGCCTCTTAAACATTTGCTCATAGGCATCATAACTAAGTAATACCATATTCACTTCTCCATTGTCTGTAATAAACAAAGGTTTTATGTTAGCAAGAGCTTTAATTTTACTGAAGTGTCGAGAAATCGTCGCGGTATTTACCAGTTGGTCACGACCAAATAGAACCCGCGTCTTAGTCTCATCGGCCATGTTCATTCCAACTTCCCTTTCCAATATCATCCCCACCTTTGACACATCCTTTCCTATATATTATGTTCTTTACACACATTATTATACGTATAATCATACGTACTGTCATTAAAAATTATTTTCGTAAACGCTTCCTGTACTGAAAAGTGATAATAACTAAATGCAAAATCCACAACCTCACGCGGTTGTGGATTTACATGGTGGAGCCGAGGGGAGTATCCAATTCCTGATTTAACTTGCTCACGAAGCTTATTCGACGATGACAAGCTTAGAGGTAGAATTGGATTGCGTACTCGGTCTGCTTTGCAGACCTCCGTGCGATCGAACCCCAATGTCCTCCTTCGGACCGGGGCGACTCCCCAATTCTCTCCACAAAAAAACACTGACCTCGTGCGGTCAGTGTTCTTATGGTGGAGCCGAGGGGAGTCGAACCCCTGTCCGAAGACAACGCCACATAGGCTTCTACGGGTGTAGTGACAGATTTGATGTCACCCTAGAGACTCCCCGTCACCGGATTCCCTTCGGGTCAGCCTGATTATCTTCTTCAGCTAGCCCCAGGCGGAGACTAGACAGCGTATCCCACTAAAGTTGAGCCCCTATCCCGCCACATGGGCGATGGAGAGTAGAAGCTTAGCAGATCAGTTTCTTAGGCTGCTGCTAAAGTTGGTTGTTGTTTGCCGTTTAATAGGTTTCCGCGTTAGTGAAGCAGACGCAGCCCTACTACCCGCTACCCACGCTCGAACTATCCCCGTCGAATCCATAAACGGCCCCGGATAATAAGAATAATGCATGAGCTTGCTTTATTATTATACCATGAATAGCAACGAAATACCTAAACGATTACTGGCAATGCTGCCACACAATGCCGATCCGCCGGCACCCGAATTACTTCGGCATGCTGACCTTCTGCTTCTCCCGTAAAATCCGCTGAAGATCGCGTTGAACATCACGCTTAGCCGCTGCTTCACGTTTATCATACTGCTTTTTACCTTTACCGACGCCGATCAGAACTTTAGCATACCCGTTCTTCACATATACGCGCAGCGGCACAAGTGTGTAGCCTTCCTGCTTGGAAAGACCGAGCAGCTTGTGGATCTGCACCTTATGCAGAAGCAGCTTCCGTGCACGCGTCGGATCGCTCGGGTTGTTGCGGTTCCCCTGCTCGAACGGACTGATATGCAGGTTATGCAGAAAAATCTCGCCGTTTCGGATGGTCGCGAACGCATCGTTGAGATTCGCCCGGCCGGTGCGCAGCGATTTAATTTCCGTGCCCGTCAATACCATGCCCGCTTCATAGGTTTCCTCGATGAAGTAATCATGGGACGCTTTTTTATTTTGTGCAAGCGGTTTGTCGAACTGGTCTTTCTTGCCCATTTTCCTTCATCCTCCTTCTGTTCGGACATTCATTATAGCACGCGCGCGGCGGCACCATCAATATTACCGTTGGCAGCGGCTTATTCCGTCATGGAGCACGGGTTCCGCTCATTTAAACCGCTCGCAGCGGCTTATTTCATCCGGAAGCCGCATTATCTGCTGCCGCCGAGACACTTATCGATTAACGCCATACGAATATAAAGCCCGTTAACTGCCTGGCGGAAGTAAGCGGCCCGAGGATCGGCGTCCACTTCCTCGGTTATCTCACCTGCACGAGGGAGCGGATGGAGCACAATGGATTCGCGTCCCATTCGACTCATCAGCTCGGCGTCCACAATATATCTGCCGGAAGCCTTTTCGTACTCCTCCACCGATGGGAAGCGTTCTTTCTGAATACGCGTCTGATACAGAACATCGACCGAACCCGCGACTGCGTCCAAATCGTCTGTCTCCATGTATTCAATCCCTTTTTCGTCCAGGTACCTCTTCACGTTAACCGGGATCTGCACATTCTCTGGAGCGATATAGTAAATCATGACATCCTGATAATTAGCCAAAATATAGCTCAGTGAGTGGACGGTGCGACCATAAGTTAGATCGCCGACCATCGCGATTTTCAACCCGTCGATGCGTCCGAACTCCTTCTTGATCGTATAGGCGTCAAGCAGCGCCTGAGTCGGATGCTCGCCCGCCCCGTCGCCCGCGTTGATGACGGGAACGCCCGCCACCTTCGCCGCTCGCTTAGCCGCACCGATTTCCGTATGCCTCATCACGATAACATCGCTGTAGCCGCTCAGTATCCGAATGCTGTCTTCAAGCGTTTCGCCTTTAATCGCGGAGGAGAACTGACCGGCGTTCTCCGTGCCGATGACACTCCCGCCCAGTCGATGCATCGCGGATTCGAACGATAAGCGGGTGCGCGTGCTCGCCTCAAAAAACAATGTCGTCATAATGCGTCCTTCATAGCGTCGATCCCCGCCGGCTGCGACGACTTCTTCCATGGCCCGAGCAGATTCGAACAGCTCCTCCAGCTCGTCCCTCACGAGCTGCTTCGCTCCCAGTACATGATATAACTGCTTCATCTATTCCCACCCCGCCATACTCGTACACATTAAGTTCTATCCTATAAGATACGGCGAAGTTTGTAAAATGGTATCGAAGGGCTGCTCCTGAAAAAAATGAGCCAGCCGGCACATCTACCGGTTGGCTCGCTGAGGCTTATTTCTTCGACTTTCTACGTCTGCTTGGCTTCTCTTCCGGTTCCCGAGGGTAATTCCCCGACACGGGAAGTCCCCACATGTCCACGCCTTTAGCTCCCTTTGCCGGAGGAGCCTCCCTTTCGGCGACGACCGTTTTGGCGCTCCGCCTAGGGGCTGCAGAGCCGCTCTTAACACCGGTTCCCGCCGGTTCGGCTGGACCTGTCTTGCGGCCTCGCCCGGCTTTGGCGGCACCTGCATTACGGCCTCCGCCGGCGCGCCCTGCATCGCTGCCGCCCCGCTCGCTCCGCCCTCCGCGATCAACACGCCCGCCTGCAGCGAAACCGCCGCCTGCGCCGCGTTTCTTGCGCTTACGATCACGCCCGACGGAGCCCGGTTGCCGACAAGGCTTACTTTTCCGCCGCGGGATTTCATGTCCATCATTTCAAAGTCGATCGTATGATCATCCATATTCACTCGGGCGACACGAATCTTCACTTCGTCGCCGATCCTGTACACCTTGGACGTCCTCTCACCGATCAACGCCATATGCAGTTCATGGAAATGGTAATAATCGTCCGTTAAATCGCTGAGACGAATAAGGCCTTCCACCGTATTCTCCAGCTCCACGAACATACCGAAGCTCGTGACGCCGCTAATAATGCCGGAGAACTCCTCACCGATTTTATCAAGCATAAATTCGGCCTTTTTCAGCTTTTCGGTATCGCGCTCAGCATCGACCGCTACACGTTCCCGTTCAGAAGATTGCACCGCAATGTCGGGCATACGTGCCGCCAGCTGGTCATATCGGTTTTCCGGAAGGGCGCCTCCATTCTCCAAAACCTCCCGCATCACCCGGTGTATAGCCAAGTCGGGATAACGCCGGATCGGAGACGTGAAATGCGTGTAGAATTCCGCCGCAAGTCCGAAGTGGCCGCGGCTTTCGGAATCGTATTTGGCCTGCTTCATCGACCGCAGCATCATCGTGCTGATAACCGTTTCTTCCTTCGTGCCCTGGATTTCTTCCAGCAAAGTCTGAAGTGCGCGCGGGTGTACCGTATTCCCTTGGCCCCTCACCGCATACCCGAAATTACCGGCAAATTGAATGAAACGCATCAGCTTCTCGCCATCCGGATCTTCGTGGATACGGTAAATAAACGGCACCTTTAACCAGTGAAAATGCTCCGCTACCGTCTCGTTAGCCGCGAGCATAAACTCTTCGATAATCTGCTCCGCGACCGAACGCTCACGTTTCACGATATCAACCGGCTTACCCTGCTCGTCCACGATTACCTTCGATTCCTGGAAGTCGAAATCGACGGCGCCCCTGCGCATCCGCTGCTGCCGCAGCGCCATTGCGAGCTCCTCCATCAGCCGGAAGTTTTCCACTAGTCCGGAGTAGCGCTCCATCACTTCAGGGTCTTGATCGGTCAATATTTTACGAACATTGGTATATGTCATGCGCTCGGTCGTTCGAATGACACTGGTGAACACGTCATGTCGGACACGGCGCATCGTCTTCGGATCAAATTCCATCTCGCACGACATCGTCAGCCGATCCACCTTCGGGTTCAAGGAGCAGATCCCGTTGGATAAACGGTGCGGCAGCATCGGAATGACCCGGTCGACCAGGTAAACGCTGCAGCCCCGGTTGTAAGCTTCCTCATCGAGCTGTGATTTCTCACGCACATAATAGCTCACATCGGCGATATGCACACCCAGCAGCAGATTCCCGTTAGGCAGACGTTCTACATTGACCGCGTCGTCCAAATCCTTGGCGTCTTCGCCATCGATCGTAACGATCACTTTGTCGCGTAAATCCCGTCTTCCTTGCCGAACGATCTCGTCATCCGATATGGAATCCGGAGCGGCCTGCGCTTCCGCCAACACTTCTTCCGGGAACTCCTCCGGCAATCCGTGCTTGCGGATAATACTGAGAATATCGACACCGGGATCATCTTTGTGTCCTAAGATTTCTATAATTTCACCTTCAGCCGCGGATCGGCCTTCCGGGTAGCGGATAATGCTCACGACCACCTTCTGACCGGTTACAGCTCCCTTGAAACCTTCAGCGCGGATGAAGATATCTTTATTAATCCTCTTGTCGTCGGGCACGACAAATCCGAAGCTGTCATGACTACTAAACAGCCCGACGACCTGTGTGACCGCACGTTTTACGATCCGCACGATTTCGCCTTCCATTTTTCCGTTTTCGCTTTTGGAGGTCACCCGTACGAGAACGATATCTCCATTCATCGCGCCTTTCATATCGTTCGCGTGAATATAGACATCCGGATGTTCTTCTTCCTCCGGGATCAGGAACGCAAAACCTTTGGGATGACCTTGTATGCGGCCGCGCAGCAGATTCATACGCTCAGGCACGCCATAACGATTGGTACGCGTCATCAGGATTTTGCCCTCTTGTTCCATTTCGGCCAACATGCGCAGAAATTGCTTGAATTCAGCCGCATCCTCTATGCCAAAATGCTTCTCCAGCTCCTGGTACGTCATTGGTTTATAAGCGGTCTCCCGCATGAAATCGAGCAGCTCCTGCTCTGTGCATATCGGCACTCCGTATCACCTCGTTTATGTATAGTATACACGTATTCCTGCCCCGGCAATCGGACAAACACCCGTTGTCTCGGCCGATGGCACAAAAAAAGCAGGAAGCTTACGCTTCCCGCCTGTTCTTTGTAAATGATTAGACCTCTTTAACGAAATAAGCGACAATGAGAGCAAGGATGAAGAATCCCACTGCCAGACCGATCGTGAGACGCTGCAGGAACAAATCCAGTCCACGGGCTTTTTGTTTACCGAACAAATGCTCGGCACCGCCGGTGATAGCCCCCGATAAACCTGCGCTCTTACCGCGCTGCAACAGAACAACGGCAATCACGCCGAGTGAGAATATAACCAGAAGTACTTTAAGAAATACGACCACGCTTACACCCCCTAGTACCGAAACAAAAACAGTATTTTTATTCTATCACAACGCCTAGCAGCTTGACAACCATGTTGAATTCTTCCACAAAATGAGATCGATAAGACGTCTGCTTAGAAAAAGTCCATAAGATGAGTGGTTCTGCGTGGAATTCGCCGGTCGAGTATCGCTATACTCTTAGAGTCTCCGCTAATACATCCGGTTTCTTGCAGCAGACTAGGCCGCCTGTCCCCCGCCAGCATTGCCGTCAGCGCTTGAACATCGCACGCGATACCCCCCGGTGCAGATTCCTCTCCCGGCAACCGTTCCAAACGAGCTGTTCCTTCTTTCGCAATCTTCAACCGATAGTTCCCGTTGTTCCAATCTGCATGCTGATCCGTGAGAGAAAGGTTCACTTCTTCCTCAGTTTCCGCCTCAGCAAAAGGATATTGCCGTACAAAAGCCTCGGCATCTACGATCCTGGACATGAAATACGGCGTTATTTCTTGCTTGATGCGCGGATCCGGTATGAGCAAAGGCAGCGGATCATCGACAGCAACCGTGATCGTCAATTGATCGATCATCGAATCATGATTGCCTATGTAAGTCCACAACGCCTTGCGGGACATTTCGTTCGTGCTTACCAACTCATGTATGGTCAGCTTTCGATCCGCCACCCGATAGAAAACATAACCTTGAGCTTCTTCATCTTCATTATAATAAACCGCGATGACGCCTTTTTTGTTCAGAACTCTTCGTTCCCACCATTCCGCGTCACGAATCAGTGTGCCGCTGTACTGCGACGCGAAAGCGGAATAGAGAGGATGCAGCAGCTCAACGTCAGGCTTAAACATGCGCACAACCTGTCCCGGCGTATCGATGCGCGGAGGAAGCTGCGCTGTATGGATCGTATATTGCTTCCGTTCACACGTCATTTCCCAACCGTATTTGCGGTAAAAAGGAAACGAGAACGGGTGCAGCATGCTGATCGTTTGTCCGTTGTCGCGCATCGTCTGCAGCGAGTGCTCAAGGAGGCGGCTCACATAGCCGTGTCTGCGAGTTTCGGGCCATGTCGCCACTCCCGCAAGGCCGCCCATTTTGTAACTCCGGCCCTGAATCCATGTTTCGAAAGGAAGCAAAAACAGCCCCGAAAGCATATGCCCGTTCTCATCGAATATGCCCCAGCCGTCTTGAGGGCGGAAATTATTCCTGCGGTCCTCCACTTCTTCAGCAGATAATTCAAACTGAAATGCAAATGTGGACAATGCCACCCGTTCATCAAAGTCGTCCGCCCGCAGCTGCCTGAATTCCATACCGCCACCGCCTATTCGTCAGATCCAGCCGCGTTGTTTGAACCATTCATAATTGAGCTTCGCACTTTCCAGCGACGATACGTCGTAACGCTCCTGCTCGATAATAACGTACTCGACGTGAACGGATTCGCAAGCCGCCAAAGCGGCGTCCCAATCGACGGTACCGCGGCCGATTTCAGTGTCGATACCGTCCGGCTTGAAGTCTTTGGCATGAACGAGCGGAAGCCGCCCGGCATACTTGTTGATATACTCAGCCGGGTCTTGGCCTGCGACCTTCACCCAGCCCAGATCGAACTCCGCGAACAGGAGGTGCGCCGGAATTCGCTCCAACAGGTGATCGATGACCAGCTTGCCTTCTACCGGCTTAAACTCGAAATCATGATTGTGATAGCCGAATTCCATCCCCGCGCCCGTCACGATACCCGCTGCGTGCTGCAAAGTGTCGGCCATTCGGGCTACATCGTCCAGAGACGGATTGTCCCCGAGCGGATACCATGGAACGATGAAACGCTTCAAACCCAGCTCGGATGCGTATTCAATCTGCTCCCGCAAGTTGTCCCACATCTTGGCCGGTTCATTCACGGACAGTCCGACATGAGCCGAAGTCGCATGCAAGCCGGTATCCTCCATTACCTGCTTAACTTCACGAGCGGAAAAACCGTAATAGCCGGCGAACTCTACATTTTTGTATCCGATCCCTGCGATTTCCCGAATGGTTGCCAGAAAATCCTTCTCACTGCGATCACGAACGGAATATAGCTGAATACCTACTTCTGGTCTGCTCATACAGTTCACCATCCTATCGACACTGTTAAAATCATATACCCCATTATAGGCAAAAGAATGCGTTCTCACGAGAGGGGTTTTTGGCTTCTTTCTATGGCATTTTGGAGGCGAAAAAAAAAGAGCAGACTGTGCTGTGAGGCGCACAAGAGTCTGCTCTTTCTGAGAAAGATGTTCTTTTGTTCGATTACTTCAACCCGCGAAGGTTATAGAATGCCGCTCTGCCGCCGTATTGTGCGATGGAGCCCAAACGGTCCTCGATGCGCAGCAATTGGTTGTACTTCGCCACGCGGTCGCTCCGGGACGGTGCGCCGGTTTTGATTTGTCCGGCATTCGTTGCTACGGCAATATCAGCAATCGTCGCATCCTCGGTCTCACCTGAACGGTGCGAGATGATCGCCGTGTAACCGGCCCGTTTCGCCATTTCGATCGCGTCGAAGGTCTCCGTCAGCGTACCGATTTGGTTAACTTTGACGAGAATCGAGTTCGCTACCTCTTTATTGATCCCGTCAGAGAGGCGCTCTGTGTTCGTTACGAACAGATCATCGCCGACAAGCTGTACTTTCCCGCCCAGTCGATCGGTGAGCAGCTTCCAGCCTTCCCAATCGTCCTCAGCGCAGCCGTCTTCGATGGAGATGATCGGATATTTCTGGGCCCAACCGGCCAGCAAGTCCACGAACTCAGCCGGTGTGTAGGATTTTCCTTCACCTTCAAGATGATATTTGCCGTCTTTGAAAAACTCGGTCGATGCAACGTCCATACCGAGGAAGATTTCTTCTCCCGCTTTGTAGCCGGCTTTCTCGATCGCTTCAAGAATCGTGCTGAGCGCTTCTTCATTGGAGCCCAGGTTCGGAGCGAATCCGCCTTCATCACCTACTGCAGTGTTCAGGCCCTTCGCTTTAAGAACCGATTTCAATGCGTGGAAAATTTCCGCACCCATGCGTAAAGCGTCCGCGAACGTCGGCGCCCCCACAGGAAGAACCATGAACTCTTGAATATCTACATTGTTGTCCGCATGCGCTCCGCCGTTGACGATGTTCATCATCGGCACGGGAAGGGTTTTAGCGTTCACCCCGCCGAGGTATGTGTACAGCGGCATATCGAGCGCGTCTGCGGCAGCTTTGGCTACAGCGATGGAAACACCGAGGATTGCGTTCGCACCCAGGTTGCCTTTATTCGGAGTTCCGTCCAGTTCGATCATTTTGCGGTCGATCACCACTTGATCCAGTGCATCGTAACCGATGATTTCCGGCGCGATCGTCGTGTTAACGTTCTCCACTGCCTTCAATACACCTTTACCCAGGTAACGGTCTTTGTCGCCGTCACGAAGCTCGACGGCCTCGTGAGCGCCTGTAGATGCACCGGAAGGAACGATCGCGCGGCCCAGCACGCCGGATTCCAGACGGACTTCCACTTCTACGGTCGGATTGCCGCGGGAATCCAAGACTTCACGTGCGTACACATCGGTAATAATCGTCATTAAGTAACACTCCTTATTAAAATTTAATGGGGCGAAACATATACATCTTATGGGTAAATCGTTAATCACACAAATAGAAGCGATTTCCCGGTCATCTGTTCCGGCTTGGGCAGCTCCATTAAAGAGAGAATAGTCGGCGCCACATCCGCCAGAATGCCGCCCTCCCGAAGCTTGCGTCCCTCCGCGGTAACGATACAAGGCACCGGATTCGTCGTATGTGCCGTGAACGGACGGCCTTCGTCGTCTATTACCATGTCCGCATTCCCATGGTCAGCCATAATAACACACACACCGCCTTGCGCCAGCACGGCATCTACTACCTTGCCGAGGCATTCGTCGGTGGCCTCCACCGCTTTGATCGTGGGCTCCAGCATGCCGGAATGCCCAACCATGTCGGGGTTCGCGAAGTTGAGGATAATGGCGTCATGACCGCCTGTTTCGATTTCTCTGACGGCGGCATCCGCCACCTCGTAAGCGCTCATCTCCGGCTTCAGGTCATAAGTGGCGACCTTCGGCGAATTGATGAGGACACGGGTCTCGCCCTCCAGCTGAACATCGCGGCCGCCGCTGAAGAAGAACGTAACATGCGGATACTTTTCGGTTTCCGCAATCCGCAGCTGCTTCTTGCCTTGCTGTACAAGAACTTCGCCTAGCGTGTTGTCCAGATCCTTCGGCTTGTAGGCAACAAAACCGCCGACCGATTCCGCGAACAGGGTCATACAGACGAAGTACAAATTTTTCGGAAAATGAGGACCCCGGTCAAAGCCGCGGAAGTCTTCATTCGTAAACACGTTGGACAACTGTATGGCGCGGTCCGGACGGAAGTTGAAGAAGATGACCGAGTCTTCCGATTCAACCAAGCCTACCGGTTTGGAGTCGCCGCCGACAATTACGGTAGGCATGACGAATTCATCGTATACCGATTTCTCGTAGGATTCCTTCACTGCTTGAACCGGATCCCGATATGCCGGTCCTTCGCCGTATACCATCGCGCGGTAAGACTTCTCCGTCCTCTCCCATCGCTTGTCGCGGTCCATTGCGTAGTAACGCCCCTGAACCGTGGCGATGCGGCCCACTCCAAGCTGGTCGATCGTGGATTGAAGCTGCTGAAGATAACCGACGGCGCTGTCCGGCGACACGTCGCGGCCGTCCAGGAACGCATGAATATAAACGTCATCGAACTCTTCTTTCTTCGCAAGCTCCAGCAGAGCGAACAGATGGGCGATATGGCTGTGCACACCGCCGTCCGAAAGCAAGCCGTACAGGTGAAGCTTTTTATTATTGTTCTTCGCATGACGCACGGCATCGACGAGCGTCTGATTATCGAAAAACTCCTGGTCGCGGATCGACTTGGAAATACGCGTCAAATCCTGATAGACAATTCTTCCGGCACCGATGTTGAGGTGTCCCACTTCGGAATTCCCCATCTGGCCTCCCGGCAGGCCGACGGCTTCGCCGCACGCCGTTAACGTCGTGTGAGGGAACGTATTCCAGTAGCGGTCGAAATTCGGTTTATTGGCCTGAGCAACGGCATTGCCGTGAATGCTTTCACGTAATCCGAAGCCGTCCAGTATGATGAGGGCTACCGGTTTTGGTGCTGACATATTACTTCGCCCCCTGGACCAATGCTGCATAGGATGCCGGTTCGAGGCTTGCGCCCCCGACCAGAGCCCCGTCGATATCGGGTTGCCCTACGTATTCCGCCACATTGTTCGGTTTAACGCTTCCGCCGTACTGAATACGGACGTTGTCCGCAACTTCTGCGTTGTACAGCCCTTTAATGACATCACGGATAAAGCTGATTACTTCGTTGGCATCCTCGGCTGTGGAGGATTTGCCGGTTCCGATCGCCCAGATCGGCTCGTAAGCGATCACAAGCGCCGAAGCCTGCTCATCGCTCAGTCCGGCCAACGCGGCTTCGGTTTGAACCCGGCATACCGTTTTGGTTTGACCGGCTTCCCGCTCCTCCAGCTTTTCACCGACACAGATGATGGGAATCAAGCCATGACGGAAGGCGGCATGAGCTTTCTTATTTACGGTCTCGTCCGTTTCCCCAAAATATTGGCGGCGTTCCGAATGACCGATGATGACGTAATGCACACCAAGGTCTTTCAGCATTGGGCCGCTGACTTCACCCGTGAATGCGCCGTTGTCCTCAAAATGGAGATTCTGGGCGCCTATTTTGATCTTTGTTCCTTTCACGGCTTCCGCAAGCGCCGGCAGAGTGGTGAAAGGCGCGCAAATAACACTCTCCACGCCCGACACCTCTGCTTCTCCCTTTAATTCGGAGACGAAAGCAGCCGCTTCTGAGGCCGTTTTAAACATTTTCCAGTTCCCTGCGATGATCGGAGTTCTCATATTACCCACCTCATTTATCGTTCAGTGCGACAACGCCAGGAAGGGGCTTGCCCTCCATGAATTCAAGAGACGCGCCGCCGCCTGTGGAAATGTGGTTCATTCGATCGGCCAGCTTGAATTTCTCCGCAGCCGCTGCCGAGTCCCCGCCGCCGATTATGGTATACGCATCCGTCTCTGCACAGGCTTGTGCGACTGCACGCGTTCCATGCGAGAACGGCTCTATTTCAAAAACGCCCATCGGTCCGTTCCACACGACGAGCTTTGAGTTTTTGATCACGTCAGCAAAGATCTCCCGCGTTTCAGGCCCGATATCGACGCCTTCCCATTGCGCGGGAATGTGGTCCGTATCGACGATTCGGGTGTTGGCGGTCGCGCTGAAATCGTCGGCCGCGACAATGTCTACCGGCAGATACAGCTTTTTGCCTGATCTTTCGGCCTTCTCTATAAATTCCAACGACTGCTCCAGCTTGGAATTGTCGAGAAGCGATTTGCCGATTTCTTTGCCTTGCGCTTTGAGGAATGTATAGGTCAATCCCCCGCCGATGAGGATGTTGTCTGCGATCTCAATCATTTTGTTAATCACGTCGATCTTGTCTTTCACCTTGGAACCGCCCACGATGGCGGTAAAGGGGCGTTCCGGATTGTTCAGCGCTTTGCCGAGCACATCCAGCTCCTTCTCCATTAACAAGCCGGACACGGCCGGAAGATGGTGTGCGATGCCTTCCGTTGACGCATGAGCACGGTGCGCGGCGCCGAATGCGTCGTTCACGTACAGGTCAGCCAATCCGGCGAAAGCTTGTGCCAACTCGGAATCGTTGCTTTCTTCACCCGGGTGGAAACGCACATTTTCGAGCAGCAGCACGTCCCCGTTTTTCAAGCTGTCGGCTTTTGCTTTTACCGTTTCGCCTACTACCTCATCCGCTTTCGCGACTGGCTTGCCTAGCAGCTCGGACAACCGTGCGGCAACAGGCGTCAGCCGCAGCTCCTCAACGACCTGCCCTTTAGGCCGGCCTAAGTGGCTGGCAAGAATAACTCGAGCACCGTTCTCCATTAAATAACGAATCGTAGGCAGTGTCTCGCGTATGCGGGTATCATCTGTGATGGCACCGTTCTCCAGCGGTACGTTAAAATCCACGCGGACAAACACTTTCTTGCCGGCGACGTCTACGTCTCTAACGCTTTTCTTGTTCAACTCGCAATCCTCCCTCAATCAACATGAAACTCCGCAGTCTACTTGTGAGTCTCGGCTAATAGACCGGATGTAAAACGTGTCCCGGCTTGCAGAGCAATCCGGGACGAAGTTATTTCGGGATATTCGTATTACAGACCTTTGCTTGCGATGTATGCGGCCAGGTCAACAACGCGGTTGGAATAGCCCCACTCGTTATCGTACCAGGAAAGAACTTTCACCATGTTGCCTTCTACGACCATTGTGGACAACGCATCAATTGTGGACGAAGCCGGGTTGCCGTTGTAGTCTCTCGACACAAGCGGCTCTTCGGAGTACTCCATAATGCCTTTGAGCGGGCCTTCAGAAGCAGCTTTCAGAGCGGCGTTCACCTCATCAACCGTGACATTTACTTTAAGCTCCGCAACGAGGTCGGTGATGGATACGTTCGGAGTCGGCACACGCATGGACAGACCGTTCAATTTGCCTTTCAGCTCGGGCAGCACCAAGGAGACCGCTTTGGCGGCACCGGTCGAGGACGGAATGATGTTTTCCGCTGCGGCACGGGCACGGCGAAGGTCCTTGTGCGGCACATCAAGCACGCTTTGGTCGTTCGTGTACGAGTGAATGGTGGTCATCATACCTTTCACGATCCCGAATTGATCGTTGATCACCTTCGCGAACGGCGCTAAACAGTTGGTTGTGCAGGAAGCGTTGGAGATGATCGTATGCTGGGCAGGATCGTATTTGTCATGGTTGACGCCCATTACCACTGTAATATCTTCATTGGTTGCAGGAGCGGAAATGATAACTTTTTTGGCTCCGCCTTTCAGGTGAAGCTCCGCCTTTTCTTTAGCGGTGAAAATACCTGTAGACTCAACGACGATTTCCGCCCCTACAGAAGCCCAAGGGAGCGCTCCAGGATCGCGTTCGGCGAACACTTTGATTGTTTTTCCGTTAACGATAATAGCACCTTCGGCGGCTTCAACCGTTCCGTCGAACCGGCCGTGTGTCGTATCCCACTTCAAAAGGTGAGCGAGCGTATTAACGTCGGTAAGATCGTTGATGGCCACGATCTCAACATCGGAGTTTTTGAAAGAAGCGCGGAATACGTTGCGGCCGATACGGCCAAATCCATTAATACCAACCTTTACCACAATAATTTCCTCCTTGGAATTTCATTGTTTATTGATCTATACTTTCAAGCGCTGATGCGCTAAGACCACAATAAGTATGATTACCCTCTTTGCATGCCAAGGCTTCAAATATGTTTCAAAGCTTCGTGTGCCGCCGCTTCGTCTGTTACCAGAACGTCATCGTGCCCGAATCTCAACACGGAAGCGATCGCTTCGCCTTTGCTGCGCCCGCCTGCTATGCCGATTACGATACCGGCAGCTTCGATATCCTCGAGACGAAGCCCTGCGGTCGCCATCCGGTGAACGACTTTGCCGCTTCGGTCGAAGTAGTAGCCGAACGCCTCGGCTAACGCTCCATCCTTGAGCAATTCACCCTTCGTGTCATCACTGAGCTTCCGCCGGCGAGCCATGGTCAGCGCGTCTCCGATGCCGTGAACGACAATACGGGCGCTGCGGATCATATCGACCACTTCCCGAACGTTAGGCTCCTGCATGATCGTTTGATAAGCCTCTTCTCTTAAATGATCCGGTACATGCAGCATCCGGTATCTGGCTCCGGTTCGCTTGGCTAACTCGGCGGCGATCGTGTTCGCTTGGTAATCCACACTCTCTCCGAGCCTCCGCGTGCGGGCACGAACCAATTGTCTTTCAGGGTAAAAGCTGTGGAAAATTGAGCGGCCATTCTCGCCATCGACGTGCCGCCCATAACGGCAACGACGTCTCCTGCAGACAAGCTGTCTCTCAGCACTTTGCCGGCCGCACGGCCCATTTCGCGCTTCGTTGCCGCGGATGTGTCGGAATCTCCGGGGACGATGACAACCTGCTTTAAGCCGAAAGCTTCACGAACGGCTTCTTCCAAAGCCGTCAAGCCGAATATTTCCTTAATGATCGGCTCCATCTCTTCTACAAGCTGCCGGCCGGCGTCGCTAAGGGTCATGCCGGAGGTTCCCGTGTCAAGCAGTCCCTGCGAGCGCAGGAGATCCAAATCCGCTCTCAGGACGCGTTCTGTGAGATCCAGGTTGGCCGCCAGCGTCCTGCGGCCGATTGTTCCGGCTGCGGCTATCCGGTGAAGAATTTCATACCTTTTCTGCATGACTTGCATGAGATCGGGCAGCAACTTCTTTTGAATCTCAACAATATTTCGCATTCTTTCCGCGTAACCTCCTGGGAACCGGATGGTGATCGTCGGTAATCCTGCGAATCCGATGGTTGGACGTAAAACGTCCCGACGTATCTTTTTAAGTCCCACCTCTATATTATCGAATATACAACAGCGTTGCAACTCCGCAAAAGGAATAAATTTTCCAGCCCCATTCAGCTTGCTTTTTGGCTTGGCATCCCATATAATAATTCTTGCTGTCACAATGTGCGCCCGTGGTCCAACGGATATGACGTAGGCCTCCGGAGCCTGAGATCGAGGTTCGATTCCTCGCGGGCGCGCCAAATTTAACCAACCAATAGCATTCAACACAACCGGCCGTTCCATACGGCCGGTTTTTTTGCGCCCTCGTCTGTCCGTGAAATCGTGATTCAGGTCGTGTACAGAGGAAAAGGAATGCCCCTGGAAAGTGGAACGGCCGCCTTTGAAATCGAGTTGTGTCGGTAATAATAGTTCATGACAACTTGATGGTTTCAGGGGTCCCTGCAAAGTAATCGGATTAAGCTTCGTTAGCATAACGTCACTTTGTGGGGAAGAGCAGCGGTGGAAGGGGCATCCTTTTTCGGCGTACACTTCTCCCTGAATCAAAGAATTTCAGTGGACAGATCCTCTTTGACTTTCTTTGACTTTTACATTTGAATTCGATATGATAAATTACAAAGACATGAGGAGGGACGCCGAATATGAGTTTTGTACCAATGGTTGTCGAGCAAAGCAATCGAGGAGAACGTGCATACGATATTTATTCCCGTCTGCTTAAAGATCGAATCGTTTTTCTGGGCACTCAGGTAAATGACGTGGTTGCCAACTCCATTATTGCCCAACTGCTATTCTTGGCAGCCGAGGATCCTGACAAGGATATTCATTTGTATATTAACAGCCCCGGCGGTTCCATCACAGCCGGTATGGCGATTTATGATACGATGCACTTCATCAAACCCGATGTGTCCACCATCTGTGTGGGCATGGCGGCGTCTATGGGCGCGTTCCTTCTTGCTGCCGGTGCTAAAGGCAAGCGTTTCGCATTGCCGAACAGCGAGGTTATGATTCACCAGCCGCTCGGCGGCGCTGAAGGTCAGGCCAGCGACATTGAAATTCGCGCTCGACGCATTTTGAAGCTGCGCGATAAGCTGAACGGAATTCTGTCCGAACGTACCGGCCAACCGTTGGAGCGAATCGACAAGGACACCGACCGCGACAACTTTATGGACGCCGAAGCGGCTAAAAATTACGGGCTTATCGACAAAGTCATCGAAAAAGTCTGATGAGTCTGGGAACACAAAAAGCGGGCGCAGGCCCGCTTTTTTTCTATGTGATCACACCAACTGAAATTCACTCGCACCCAGGTCGAAAGAAGTCGGCATTTATCATAGCCCCATTTTCCTGTCAAGTCATTTTCAAACCGTTGAATCCCCCATCTGCTCATCCACAATCCGTGGTATGCTTACTTCTGAGGTAATTCCAATTACCTCCACTTCTAGTTAGCACCTAGGAATTTTGGAAGAGGGGATTCTGATGGCACAACGTTCCTACCCTTATTTGGTAAGTAAGGATGACCGACAATCAAACGCCGCACCGGTCGATGTGATGGCCGATCGCCGCCTCAGCGACAAGGCTTCGCTCTTGCGCCCGCTGCAAGATGAGCACTTGCTCGAAGTGTACCGCGAGGCCAAGAAGTTGAATCTGTCCAGCGAATTCATCGAGCTATTGGAAGAAGCCATCTCCATGCGTCAATTGGAGCATTTGCAGCAGGCTTGATTATTATATACACGAACAATCTCACACCGTTATCGCCGCTCCTTGGAGCGGCGGTTTTCATTTTGTCCGGACACAAAAAAAGGCCATCCCCTTAGTCTTCACAGACCTCCTGGAACAGCCGGATACTCTTATTGCATATTATACTGCACGGTGACTGAAGTCGTGATCTGGATCTGTCCCGATTGAACGGAGGAAGAGGAACGCTGCGCCAGATCCTCTGCGAACATTGCGGATTCAGCTGTGGTACTCATGATAATAGGATTGTTTGCTACGCTGCCTTGCACGATGTTAACGACGCCTTTGAGCTGACGATTGGCAGACGTTGCAAGTACGTCGGCCTTGGCAGACGCATTAGCCATTGCCTTCTTCAAAGCTTCGAGTTCGTATTGTTCTTTTTTCTCGGTATCGAATTGAACGCCGTCCATCCGGTTTGCCCCGGCCGCAGACAGCGCGTCCAGCAGCTTCCCGATTTCCGGCAGCTTCCGGTAAGTGACCTGGATGGAGTGAACAGCCAGATAACCTTTTAACACTTGGCCTTCCTTTTCCGTAAAGTTATATTCCGGCTGTACTCGGAAGCCGGTCGTCTTCACGTCTTTTTTCTCGATCCCGAATGTCTCGTACAGCGTTTTCTCCACTGCCGCAAATTTGTCGGCATTCGCCTTTTGCGCATCGCCCGCCTTCGCTCCCCGGGTTTCTACCGCGACATTCAAGTAAGCGACATCCGGTTCAACCATAATGGATCCGTTGGCACCGACGGTAACCGTATTCGAAGCGGTTGCCGGAACACCTTCCGCCGCCACGACAGCCGGCCCCTCTCTACCCATTCCAAACCAACCGATAACGACAACTGCCACTGCAAGGATCAAGACCTGTACGCCGCGCTGTTTCATCCATAAACCCCTTTCAAGTGTTTGACCTATGGACGCAACAAGCCCGGATAATGTTTCAATTATTCTCAATATAAACAATAAAATGCAAAAAGCTCCCTCTCGGGAGCTTCAGCGTCGATAAATTATTGGTTCTCCAGTTCTTCTTTGCTTACCAGTTGAACTAAAGCGGTTACAGCTTGCTCGGCATCGGAACCGTCCGCACTGATGGCGACTTCCGTGCCGGAGCTGATTGCCAGACTCATAATACCCATGATGCTCTTGGCATTAACTTTCTTTTCATCCTTCTCTACAAACACATCGGACGAAAATTTATTGGCTTCCTGCACGAAAAGCGCCGCCGGTCTGGCGTGAAGCCCCGTTTTTAGCCGAACAACCACCGGCTGTCTCGTCATGGACCGGATACCCCCTATTATTGATTCGTCCCTCGAAGGGACCCCGCACATGGGTTTCTTTGCTATTATACCATTGTTCGGAACAAAAGCGCCACACGCTTTATGCGCCGCCGTTTCGGATTTTTTCCGCCCATTCGTCCAGCTTGCGGAGCCTATGGTTCACTCCCGATTTGCTGACCTGACCCTTCAGTAAGTCTCCGACTTCTTTAAGATTGATATCGGGATGCTGAAGCCTCACCTCGGCAACTTCGCGCAGCTTTTCAGGCAAGTTATTAAGACCGACTTCTTTCTGCAAAAGCTTGATATTATCGATCTGCCGGACAGCCGCTCCGATCGTCTTGTTCAGGTTGGCCGTTTCGCAATTGACGATCCGGTTCACGGAATTGCGCATATCCCTCATGATGCGGACATCCTCGAATTTGAACAACGCCTGATGGGCGCCGATAATGCTCAGGAATTCAATGATCTTCTCGCCCTCTTTGAGGTAAAGGATGAAACCCTTTTTGCGTTTCGATGAAACGAGCATTCAATTGAAATTTGTTCGCCAGCTCTACCAGCGCTTTGCAGTGCTCCTCATACATAGAAGAGATCTCCAAGTGATAGGAGGAACCCTCCGGATTATTAACAGACCCGCCTGCAAGGAAGGCGCCGCGCAAATAGGCCCGTTTGCAGCACGGTTTACGCACCAGATTCTTGTCGATGCTCGGATGGAACACAAAGCCTTCCGTGGCAATGGCAAGCTCTTTCAGTATGTCCTCGACGCCCGCCGGAATCCGAACTACATACACGTTGTTCTTTTTAAGCCGCATTTTCTTACGAACCAACAGCTCGGTAGGCACTTTAAAATGTCGCTTGAGCAGAGTGTACATTCGGCGCGAGATCGCGGCATTTTCCGTGGCAAAGTCCAGAACGACCCGCTTGCTCGAGAGCGAGACCGTTCCGTTCATACGGATCAGCGCAGACAGTTCAGCCCGCTCGCAGCAGGTGTCGGAGTCCACCATCGTCAATTCTTTTTTTGTAAGCGCCGCAAATGACATGCCTGTTTCACCCCTTTCGCAACATCCAGTCTTCTACCAGTTGATAAATATGTTGGCTTAACTTGGCGGCATCGTGGCGCAGATACGTGCGGAACAGCACCAAACGATCGGCGATCACTTTGTAGCCTCTCCGCGTTACCTCCTCCAAATCCAGATGAACGGCCTTCGCACCTTTTTCGGCATACAGGTCCTGAACTTGCGAAGGAATTTCCCCGTCGTTCACGATGACATAATCGAACAAATGATGACCGATATGCGAGTGGATGGCCTCCAAATGATCGCTCACCGAATAATTATCAGTCTCCCCCGGCTGTGTCATCACATTGCACACAAACAGCTTTACCGCATCGGAGTTGATGATGGCTTCGGCGAGCTTAGGCACGATCAGATTCGGAATAATGCTCGTATATAAACTGCCGGGACCGATCAATATCGCATCTGCCGCCCGAAGCGCTTCGACCGCCTCCGGCAGAGCCTCCACGGCCTCCGGCTCAATGAATACTCTGCGAATAGTTCCGCCCGCTTTCGGAATGGAGGACTCGCCGACAACAATGGAACCGTCCATCATTTCGGCTTTCAACACAATCGCTTGATTCGCTGCTGGCAATACACGTCCCCGCACCGCCAGCACACGGCTTAACTCCGTAATCCCGGTGACGAAATCGCCGGTGATATCCGTCATAGCCGCCAATATCAGATTTCCCAAGCTGTGACCCGCTAAACCTGTCCCGTTATGGAATCGGTATTGCAGCACTTCAGCGAGCAGCGGCTCTGTATCCGCCAGAGAAGAGATAACGCTTCGAATATCGCCAGGCGGCGGAATTTGCAGCTCTTCCCGAAGAATGCCGGAGCTGCCGCCATCATCGGCGACGGTTACGATCGCGGTAATGTCAAGCGGTTTTTGCTTAAGTCCGCGGAGCATAACAGACAACCCTGTGCCGCCGCCAATGACGACAATTCGCGGTTTACGGGCCAGATTCCGATTTTGTTGCATTGCATCACCTCAACTTTGACGGTCACGTTCCGCGTCACGATGACTGACACGTACCTTTTCCGTTTCACTGGAGCCCAGCATGCGCCCCAAATATTCCGCGATCGACACGGACCGATGCTTTCCACCGGTGCAGCCGATTCCGATCACAACCTGACTCTTTCCTTCTTTCTGATACAGAGGAATGAGGTATTGCAGCATATCGAGAAGTTTCGAGAGGAATGTCTGGGTCTCCGGCCACTTCATCACATAGTCGTACACATCCGGATCTTGCCCTGTTTTCGGACGCAGCTGCTCAACGTAATGGGGATTCGGCAGGAACCGGCAATCGAAAATCAAATCCGCATCGATCGGAACACCGTACTTGAATCCGAACGAGGTTACATTGATGGAAATGTTATTGCGGTCGAGATTTGTAAAGCGGCTGATGATTTTCTCTTTCAACGCAGCCGGCTTGAGAATGCTCGTATCGATAACTTGAGTAGCCCAGCCTTTCAGATCCTCAAGCAGCTTTCTCTCTAATTGTATGCCGTCCAGCGGCATGCCGTCCGGTGCGAGCGGATGCCGCCGGCGGCTTTCTTTGTAGCGCTGCACTAACACCGAGTCGGTGGCGTCAAGAAACAAGATTTCGTAATGAATGGTGTTTTGCTCACGAATGAAAGAGAGCGACTCGGACAACGCCGTGAAAAATTCCCTGCCCCGCAGATCGATAACCAACGCAACCTTGGCAATCCGTCCCTGCGACTGCTCGATCAATTCGGCAAATTTCGGTATGAGCACCGGCGGCAAATTATCTACACAGAAGAAACCTAAATCCTCCAGACTCTGAACCGCAATCGTTTTGCCCGCTCCCGACATTCCGGTGATGATTACCAGTGTCGGCTGCGACGTCATTGTCTCCATGAAAGATCCCCTCCCAAGCCGCGATTAATGACAGAGCGCCTGAGCCGCCGTCAAGGACGGCGGTGCAGGCGCCAGCTAAAGTTACGCGCGAAGGAACAAACCTGCTGCCCCAACGACACCGGCATTGTTACCCAACTCGGCGGCCACAATCTCGACCCCGTCCTTGGCATTGCCTGGCGTCAATTTATTGAATACTTCGCGGATTTGCGCAAAAAAGAATTCCCCTGCTTTACTGACCCCTCCGCCGATGATGAATCTTTGGGGATTGAGGACGATTGCCACAGCCGCAAGCGATTTACCTAAATAATAGGCCGCCCGGCTGACGATTCGCTGCGCGACTTCATCGCCTTCCTTCGCTGCGTCCAAAACATCCTTCGCAGTGATCTCTTCCAGTAACGCGAGCGGCGTCTTGTCGCCGCGTTCCACAGCGTCACGGGCCATCCGGATAATACCGGTTGCGGATGATACGGTCTCAAGACAGCCCATCATTCCGCAGCCGCATTGGATAGCCTCGAGATCCGGGACAATCGACAAGTGGCCAAGCTCTCCAGCCATACCTTTGAAGCCTTCAATCAACCGATTATTAAGAATAATGCCTCCGCCGACGCCGGTGCCCAGCGTATAACAGACGCAGTTGGCAACCCCTCGGCCGGCGCCGCCCCATGACTCTCCGAGCGCGGCAACATTCGCGTCGTTGTTCATCTTTACAGGCTTTCCGAGTTTCTCCTGCATGATTTGCGTCAGCGGCACGTCTTTGAAGGGCAGATTAGGCGAGGAATTAACGATTCCGGCCGGAATATCCAAAAACCCGGGGACACCGATGCCTACGCCGGCCACTGCGTCCCATTCCGGGGTGCCGGGAGGCACGAGCAATTTCACGTAAGCTTCGATATTGGAAAGAATGGCATCGCTGCCACCCGCGGCCTCTGTCGCGCCCTCATAGGTACGGAGCAGATCCCCTGCGGCAGTGCAGAGTCCAACCTTGATGGTCGTACCACCCAAATCTACGCCGACGTACAATGTTTCTGACATGTTAGCGGACACCTCAACAGGTATAATGATCGCTCCTCAATTAACCGAGCGTTTGGCTCCAATCGTGAACCGGCGCGCCTTCCAGGAACTTCTCGCAATCGAGAGCGGCCATACAACCGGTCCCGGCAGCGGTAATGGCTTGACGGTATTTGTGGTCTTGCACGTCGCCGCAGGCGAACACACCCGGTACGTTGGTCTCCGAGGTGCCTGGCTTCACTTTGATATAGCCAAGCTCATCCGTCTCAATCTGATTGTCCAAAAATTTCGTGTTCGGTGTATGTCCGATCGCAACGAACAGGCCTTGTGTTTCAATGATTTCCTCACGGCCCGTCTCATTATTGCGAACCTTCAACCCGGTAACGCCTGCGTCGCCTGCAACGACTTCCAAAGGGGTACGGTTCATGGCCCAGGTGATCTTGCTGTTCTCCCGCGCACGATCCTGCATAATTTTGGAGGCTCTCATTTCCTCCCGGCGATGAACCAGCGTGACCTCGGAAGCAAAGCGGGTCAAGAAGTTAGCTTCTTCCATAGCCGAGTCTCCGCCGCCGACGACGATGATCTTTTTGCCGCGGAAAAAGAATCCGTCACAGGTAGCGCATGTGCTCACGCCATGTCCGACATTATCCCGTTCTCCGGGAATACCCATGTATTTGGCGGAAGCGCCCGTTGAGATAATCAGGCTTTCAGCTTGCAGCGTCTCTCCGCCTTCGAGAGAAAGCGTGAACGGACGTTTGGACATATCGACTTTGTTAATCCAGCCTGTGCGGAATTCCGCGCCGAAACGCTCCGCCTGCTTGCGCATATTAGCCATTAAATCCGGACCCATAATGCCGTCGGGAAATCCCGGAAAGTTCTCCACATCCGTCGTGGTCGTTAACTGGCCGCCGGGTTCGGGACCTTCAATAACCAGTGGAGCCAAATTCGCACGTGCCAAATAAATGGCCGCCGTTAATCCTGCAGGCCCGGTTCCGATAACAATCGTCTTATGCATGTTTCTTCCTCCTAGCTTCCGCTGCGTCATTGTAGGCGTCTATTAGTGAAAAGAAGGCGTTGTTAAATCCAGTTTCTCGCGGATTCCGCACGCTTCGTCTATCCTGTTCGCATAACGGCTGATGCTTGCTTGAGATACCCCGTACCGGTTCACCAGATCCGCGTAGGTTACTGTCCTGCGGTGCATCTTCGCCGTCCAGTATTCAAGCGCGGCGGCCCAGCCGGTTGACTTGTGGAGCTTGGGAACCTCCGGGTATACCCGGGACAGATAATCAACCCACAATGTCATCATATCATGCTGCTGCACCACATCATATCGGCCGGACATACCTTCCAGCGCTTGTTCCAGTACCGCTTGCCACGCGTTGTCCCACACCGGAAGTCTTGCCGATTTGCGCCTTGCTTCCAAAGTGAGCGTCCGTCCGCTGAACGTAACGGTCAATGCATCCTGCACTCCGATCGAACGAAGGACAAGCACGGCTACCCGCTTCAGCTCGTCGTCCTCGTCCGCATCAATCAGAAACGCTTTGAGCGCTTCGATCACTTCCTCGTCGGCAACCAGCCCGAGCGCCTGGATCACCTGAACTTTCGTCTTCCGGTCACCGTGTCGCAGCGCCCAGAAGAACGACGAACGAATCAAAGGCTCGCGCTTTAGCGCCTCCGTGACTTGACCGGGACTGTTCTCCCATTGCTTGAACTGCTCCTCGAAGGGAAGATGATAATGATAATGAGTCGGTGCCCGTTCTTCTCCTTTGCGGACCTTATCAAGCTTATCCAGATAAAAAGAAGGCACGGGAGACTGCGGATCGAGCTTTTCTGCCTGTTTCCAATGTCTCTCCGCATCGTCATACCTGAGCAGATTGGTGGCCGCAACTGCGGCAAAATGGTGCAGGCTCGGCTCGCCGGCCAATTCGCCCGTCCTTAACAGACGGCGGAAATGGCTGTAAGCCTCCCGGTGTTCGCCGACAATACCGAGTGTGGTGGCCATCTTGAACACATGCTCGGGGTGGAAGGGCACCGTTTTGTTGAGCTTCTCGATCAATTCGCGGAGCGGCTCTTCCTGATTCGAATGCTGATAGAATATCGCCAGGTTGCAAAGTGCATGCAGGTTGCCCGGTTCCGCGTCCAGAACTTCGGTGATCGTGGCTACAGACTGATCAAACAATCCCATATAGTAGTATGCCAGTCCCAAGTTGTTCCTTGCCGCTAAAAAATCAGGTTGGCGTTG
Organism: Cohnella kolymensis; assembly: GCF_000829465.1. Classification (GTDB taxonomy): domain Bacteria; phylum Bacillota; class Bacilli; order Paenibacillales; family Paenibacillaceae; genus Cohnella; species Cohnella kolymensis. The sequence continues at coordinate 736,398 of NZ_JXAL01000001.1, forward strand.
TATAATTTCTTCCAATATTTTGACGGCTTCGGCGAAATGTCCCGCTTCGAGCAATTCACGCGCCTTATCATGAGCGTAAATATTCTCCCGTGACTTGATCGTGGAAATCTTCGTCGGCCGGTTCAGTTCATAGTTCAACAGATCAAGCAGCTCGTCCGCTTCATCCAAAAACTGTCCGTCCAGGTCATTCTCCAAGTAACGGACCAACGCTTCTTCAGCCGCTTCGTATAATTCCATGTTGGCATAGTTGTTCGCCAAGTAGTAATAACATTCGGTCATCGCAGGATCGATCTGATCCAGCACGGAGCGAAGGATTACATTGGATTCCTCGTAACGTCCCATCTCCGACAGAATACCTGCCATATTGCAATGGTTGACCGGATTCTCCGGTTCGTATTCCACGGCGCGGCGGAAATATTTCAATGCCTTGTCATAGTGATAACGATCCAGCGACTGTACGGCCCGTTCAAAGAAGAAGGTAGCATCCAGACGCATCGGGATCACTTTGGGACGACGGTTTTTGGCCGCACGTTTCCGCTGACTCATCGGCAAGGCACCTCCTAAGTTGTTGTTTATGTTAACAAGATTATACCACAGCAGGCGCTTTGCATAAAATAAAACGCACCGCAGTAAGAGCGCACACAGTACTCGCTTGTTTATTTAGATGATAATCATCGGGGAATGAGAAGAAGACCGCATCATCTAGACATAATGCTAGATGTATTGCGATCTTCTCCGATTACTTAATCCTTCTTAGCCTGTTAACTAGAGACTCAGGAAGTCCTTCGGCCGACTCTTCATCAAGGATCATAACTGCATTGTGATGTAATTGTAAAAATGTACCGGGTAATCTTGTGCTCACTGGATTAAGTACGATTCTCGCCACGACACCTGCCTTCTTAGTACCAACGGCAACCAGAACTATCTTCCTTGCGCACATCAGCATCCTTAACCCGGTGGTGACAGCTTGTGTAGGAACATCAGCTAACGATCCGAAATCAGCAGCGTATAGTATTCTGTTTTCTTCTGCGACATTCACGATATAGGATGAAGAAGGGATCGCATCATTAGGCTCAATAAAGCAAATGTGCCCATTTTGACCCAGGCCAAGCAGCTGCCAGTCTATTCCTCCCCAACTTTGCACGACAGTGTCGAATCGCTCGCACTCGGCCTTTAGGTCTTGTGCTTCCACATTCGGAAAAAGAATATGCTCTAACGGGACATCGATATTATTAAATAAGTGCTTGTTCATATATGAGCGGTAGCTTTCCGGATGATTTTGGGGCAGACCGATAAACTCATCCGGGTTCACGAATCGTGCCCGGCTCAAATCAAGCTCTTTTTGATGCACTCGCCGAGCCCATTCTATATATATCCCTGTCGTTAACGGCGTAGTACCCGTTGTCATCCCCAGTACGGAGTCGCGCCTCTCTTGCAGCTGAACAGCAAGCAGGTCGGCCACGTACCCTGCAATGTCAGCCATAGGCAGCACCAATATTTTCATCTCACCGATCCTCCTGCTTACATGCCAATATCAAGCATCACCTTTTTTATATTTATAATCCTCCCGGCATCCACATTCTTTAGAGGGTCTAAGTCAATTCTGGCACCTGTCCCAAAATGCACTTCCTTAACGCCTGTTTTCTCCACAAAAGCTCTCAGCGTTTCAACTCTCAGACCACTGCCCGCCATCACGGTAAGATGCGTCCCTTTCGTTAATTCCACAAATTTCTTGACGCGGTCCGCCGCATCGTTGACGTTCGATTTTCCGCCGGACGTCAACAGTCTTGTGATTTGAGGATATTTCAGCAGTGTGTTAACCGAAGCCTCCTGATTCGCCAACTCGTCGAACGCCCTATGAAAAGTGACCTCCAGATGCTCGGCACAGTCAAGATACCATTGCAACGCATATTCATCTATAGTGCTTTCACCGCTCAACACGCCGATAACAATACCATTCGCCCCAACCTTACGGATGTGTTCTATATCCTTTGCCATTACTTTTCTATCTCCTGCTGAATATCGGAAGGACTGGCTGTGCGGACGGACCATGACATTCACCGGAATACCCACAGCATTAACGACCTCTTCAATCATAGCGCAGCTAGGCGTCAATCCTCCCTCCAAGATACCTGAGACAAGTTCGATCCGGTCTGCACCTGATTGATCGGCAATTAACGCTTCATCAACTCGCGTCACGATAACCTCAAGTTTCATGATTGCTCCTTCCCTACTATTCTTTTATGGAAAATAGGGTATTAAGGTCAAGCATATAAGGGTGCATAACCGCTTGCCCATTGGACAACGGCAACACATCCTCGTGCACGTTAATGCCTAGTGTATCGATCATAAATCTTCTTCTTTTTTGAATTCGCGCAAACACATCCGGGTATTCACGCTGCAGTGCAGTACGAAGCGAATCGTCAGCCAGAATCAATCCGTCCTCTAAAATTGCCTGCTTGAAAGGATAATCGCTGCAGGCAATAATATCACATTGTAAATAATGTCCGGACAACATCGGAATTTCTGAGCCTGCGTACACAGGCGAGTTCGGCCATTCATCGCTGCTAATGAGATGTCCAACATTTAGGAACAGACCAAAGCGGTCTTTGTCTCCAATGATGCTGTATACTTTCTCATGACTGTCCCCATAGAGATTGCCGACGCGAAGAGTTTCATACCATGCGACAAGCGCTTGGTAATATGGTTTATAAAAGTGCTCCACAACATCTCCATATTCATCAGGGAGTGCAGACGGTCCGGTTGCTGCGAACCCCGAACGTGCTACTAGACTCCCCCTCAAACCATAGCAAACTGTAATCATATCACCATCCTGCAGAGTACGGTGATCGGGACTGCGCAAACCTAGTTTTACATGTTCCTCGCCAAAATTAACGATCGGAAACATACTGATGGGCGAAGCATCGTAACATGCGTTACGCGATGCTTCTAACTCATTGATGCCGGGTGTCAATTCTTTAAGAATATTAATTACTGCATTAGAAGTTTTGTTCGAGACATATTCATAGAAAGCGATTTCCTTCGCGGAACGGATCACCATGCGGAGACCTTCGGTAGGGTGAGTCATGGCCGCCGTATAGTTAACTACATTCACCCGATCTACGACCTCATACAGTTCATCCGCAATATAAGCTGGTATATCTGTTTTATTTTGATAATTTTTTAGATGATTTGACTCGAAATACTTAAATCCGATAAGACCCACTCGGGAGCTTGCGTGGATTCTGCATTCGATGAAAATTTGCTCTAAGGATATTAATTCATCTCTCGGCTGCCCCTGAAGGCTGAAATTTTGATAGCGCACTCGTTTTAAATCAAGCGGCGATGCAAAGGAGTAGCCCCAGCACTCATTGCCCACGACAAGGGTGGCTTCGCCTGACTGGTTAAGAATGAGCAAAGCTCCTCAAAACGCGGCTCGAACCCCGTCAAATATTCAAGGTTGCTAAAATGCTCCCTATCGGCGTAAATGATCGCATGTGTCAGATCGTCCCGCTTCAATTTATCAACAAGCAGGTTTAACCTGCATTGATAGTCTTCTTTCGTAAAAGCGGGAATGTCTGCTTCAACTTCATCAATAATATAAGGATTTGTCCGAATAAGTTTCGGCTCGCGCATGCTGCACGTTCCTCTCATTTGATTTTGTTATTCTCCTTTTACTGCGCCTTGCGTTAAACCGGCTACAATATACTTTTGCACGAACATGAAAAGCACAGTGACCGGCACGAGTGATAGAATACCCCCAGCGCTCATCTGCCCCCAGTCGATATCAAACTTTTGCACAAAGCTGTTCAATCCGACAGGAATCGTTGCCTGGGATCCTCCATTTATGAACATAATCCCAAAGAACAGCTCATTCCATGCTCCGGTGAAAGCAAACACAAATGTCGCAACAATGCCCGGCAGCATGATTGGGATAACAACCCGGACCACAGCCGACAATCGGGAACAGCCGTCAATGAGCGCCGCCTCTTCAAGAGAGATTGGAATCCTTTGAAAGAAACCTGAGAGTGTAATTAAACAGAAAGGAATATTTATAACGCTGTACAACACGATGAGCGAGACCAGATGATTAATTAAACCGAACTTGCCGAAAACGATAAACAGCGGGATAAGCATAACCATAGTCGGTACCATTTGGGTAACCAAGAATGCCATAAGCGCGACAGCTTTACCTTTGAACTTGAATCGGGCCAAGCTATATCCGCCCATGACCGAAATAATCAATACAAATAAAGAGCTGAGCATGGTCACAACCAGACTATTCCAAAAAAATTGAGGAAAATCCGAATGACGGAAAGTATCGATATAGTTTGAGAAGGTTACATTGCTTGGCCACAACGTCAGCTTTCCGCCGTAAATTTCTTTTCTATCTTTCAAGGAAGTGATTAACATCCAATAGAGCGGAACAGCAACGAAAAGGAAGGCACAGGATAAAACGGCAACACGCGTAATGGTACTGATCCATTTTCCCCTACTTTTCATGCTTAGAATTCACCACCCTTGTTGAATCGTGTTGCGGAGAAGAAAATGACCGTATACAGAATAAGCATCGCCAACATCACCACACCCGCAGCTGATGCGACACCGAAATCCATGGTATAAAACACGGTTCCGAAGATATAGGAAGCAAGAGTATGGGAGGTGTTCCCGGGTCCTCCATTAGTCATTATGTAAATAATATCAGCCGAATTGAACACCCATATGACCCGAAGCAGAACGGCCAAGACCAACGTTCTTTTAATATAAGGGAGCATGATGTGGATAAACGTTCTTATACGGCCCGCCCCATCCATGACAGCCGCCTCATAGACTTCATCCGGGATGGACTGTAACGCCGCGAGTATCATGATGGCAAAGAAAGGTACACCATACCAAACCATAGCGATGATTGCCGGATAGATGGATACCCCCGGCATCGCCAAGAAGGGGATACCTTCACTAACCACCCCTAAGTGAACCAGAAGATAATTAACCAGCCCATTGCTTCATTGAACATCCATTTGAACATCATTCCTATAAGAAAACCGGAAACCGCCCACGGCAGAAACAAAAAGGATTGAAACAAGTTCTTGCCACGAAATCGCAAGTTATTTAAGGCCAGTGCAACCATCATCCCCAAAATCAGTTGCAAGCCCACGGAGCCCAGAACCCAGATGACCGTATTTTTCAGAACGAGGGTGAAGTTCGAGTCATGAATTAAAAGTTTAAAATTGTCTAATCCATTAAAATGAATATTAAACGGTTCTGTCAGCAGGTAGTGATAAAAAGCAAGTCTGATGCCTTCTACGATTGGATAACCGAAGAAAACCAATATTAATATAAAGGCCGGAAGCAGCAGCAAATAGGGTTCTTTGCCCTTGATTGACTTCAGATCCATGACCAGCCTCCTTTCTTGTCTATAACCCATATAAAAAGCACGCATGTAATATGCATGCTTTTTATATCACTTGATCAAATCTAATTACTTTTTATTGGCTTCATTATATTTTTTTTGCGCATTAACCAGGAACTCATTGAGGTTCTTCAAAGTATCTTCGGCCGATTGCTTGTTCAGCAAGTATTTTTGCACTTCGTCTTTTGCAAACGTACCGATGAACGTGGATTGCTCCGGCAAATAGTCAGCCCAGTTGACATACACAATGTTGGGGTCGGCCATTTGTTCCGCAAATCCTTTTATTGCTCCCTTGCTGAAGAACTCGTCGTAATAAGAGTCTTTAAAGATAGGAAGCATTCCGTTTCGCTTTGCGTACTCGAGGTTAATCTCAGGCGAACTTACGAATTCGATAAATTTCCAAGCGGCCTCTTTGTTTTTCGAGTTACTGGATATGGCGTAGGCAGCGGTAGAGCCGTAATGGTTGAAGTTTTTCCCGCTTGGCGATTTCGGTATAGGAATGATTTCCCAATTGCCTTCTTTCATATTCTTTTGAACCGGCACGATAACTTCCGCCGTCTGATTCAAAATAGCCGCCTGGCCATTCATGAAGCCTTGCACCATTTCATTGTAGCCCCAGTTAATGGATTCTTTTGGAGCATAACCATCTTTATATACCCCGTAGAATTTTTTTAAATGCTTCCAAAGCTTCCGGTTTCGATGTAATCGGATTTCCGTCAGCGTCGAACCAACCGGGCGTTTCCGTCAGAGAAGCAAGATACTCCATATATCGAACGATCCCGTTCGGACCGCCGCGGAATGAAATACCGTATTGGCCTTTTGCAGCATCTGTCAATTGTTTGCCATATTCAAAGTATTGATCCCAAGTGTCGATACGTGGTTGCAGACTTTTTTCTTTAAACCAATCCGAACGTATAAAGAGTGCTTGCAGCATAAATGCATCCGGTACAGCATAATAGTCGCCTTTGTATTTGGATGGCCAGTTTTTAACGCCTTCGATCAGGTTCTCCTTTTGGTCCCACTTGTCAACATAAGACTGCAAGTTCTCAAGATAACCAGTCGGAATCATAGTACCCAGCATGGACTCATCCACATTAAATACGTCCGGCAGAGACTGCGATGCGCCCATTACCATCAACTTCTTGTAGGATTCTTCAAAAGCCACTGAGGAGTATTCCACTTTTATGTTTGGGTATTTGCTTTCGAATTTACCAATAATCTCTTTCAAAAGAGCCGTTCTTTCTGGACTGGGTATGTTATCTAAGTAAGAAATCGTCACCTTTTCTTCACTTGAGCTTGGCGTGGAACTTGAGCTTGACGTGCTTTCCGGTGAGTTGCTGCTAGACGCGCCGCTGGTCTTATTACCGGAACTGCAAGCGGTTACAACAATTGATAAGATTAACACCATAACTGCGCCGAAATAAGAAATACGTTTACTCATTCGTTTTGACCTCCGATTAGCATTCAATTTGCAACACAATTTCTCACGCCATAATTGTGAGAATGACCACCTCCAATTTTGGTGTCAAAATATTAATCCCTTCGATAAGCTGATAGATGGAATGAGATTTTATTCTCACCGACAATACGATTGTTGTCGTTGATCACTTTCTGGCTGGAAAGACGGAGCATGTTGTTTATCGTTGATTGATTACTATAATCAATCTGTTGAAGAATACCCGCCACGATTAACGGCCATTCTTCTTCGGATCCGTCGCTTACTTTTAGCGCAAACCCTAAACGTTCGTTCTTTAAGCCGAAACAATAAATCCCCTTTGCTCCGCCCTTGGCAACAATGTTCGGATCTTGCAGTAATGTTGAGCAGATTTGATCCGTTCCCCCGATCATCCGGCTTTGCTCGTTCATAATCCGGGTCAATGTCTGTACTGCTTTTCCTAGTGCCACATTCTCGATTAGATCTGGACATGCAAGTGTCATATAGGCTTGTGCAATATTTCTAAGAGGTAATGCAAATACCGGAACTCCGCAGCCATCTACACCTAGGCTTATATGATCAGCCGGATATCCAGACATAATAGAAACTGTTTTCAATATTTCTTGCTGGGCGGCGTGTTCCCGTTCCCAATAGTTATCAATTTCCACAGCCAGCAGTTTGCACAGTGACATGATGCCAAAATGCTTGCCCGAACAATTATGATAAATTTTTCGCTTTGGATGATCTGACTTGAATAGTCTGTCTCTGGCATCGGGGTTCAAAGGGTATGTGGGCAAACAGATCAAATTGTCTTCATTCAGTCCGACTTTTCGTGACAAGGACTCCAGCGCTTCAATATGAAACGGTTCCCCTCGATGTGATGCTCCCAATAATGCCAGTTCAATGTCCGTCAAATTATACTTTTCTTGAACCCCACGTTGAATAGAAGGAAGTGCTTGCAAAGGTTTGGCGGAAGAACGTAGATAAGTCAGTTGTTCCACGTCGCCGATCGAATACACCACCTCTCCTCTCTCGTTCACACCGCAAATTCTCCCGCTGTGAGTATTTTCAAGTACATTCCCTCGATATTCTTCTACTAAGGTTTCAATCATTTTTGTCGTCACTCCCGTCTATAGATTACTATTGTTCCAAGTATTTATTAGTGGCAAGTACACTGGCTCCGATCAGATTCGCCGATCCTCCGAGTTCGGAGCTGTAAATTTTAAAAGTGTCTTTATACGGCTCCCACACAAATTTATTGCACTGCTCCTCGATCATAGTGATCAGCTCGGGATAGCTTTCCACAAGGGAACCGCTTACGATAACCGAGTCCGGATTATACATACACACCGCGTTGCTGATCATCATGCCACAATACATAACAGCCCGATTGATGATACTGCTCGCCCACGACTCCGTTTTACTCGCTTCAAACAGTTGATCGATGTTTTGTGTAGGGCTGAGTTTGTTTGCTTCCTGGATCAACGCCCAATCGGCAATATAAGTTTGCAAGCATCCCCGTCGGCCGCATTCGCAGAGAATACCATTAGGATCAATCGTTGTATGGCCAATTTCACCTGCACTATTCGATCCTCCCCTGAATACGTTTCCATTTACCATGAGAACTGACCCCACGCCGCTTCCAATTCCAATAAACAATGTGCTCTTTGAATTTTGGGCTGAGCCATAAGAGTATTCAGCAAGCGCTTTTACCTTCTGGTCATTGTCTATATAAACCGGTATACCCAATCTTTCTTCCACTAATGATTTTAATTGTATGTTTTTCCAATTCATTTGCGCTGAGAACAGAGAGACACCTTCGTCAGAATTAATGACACCCGGCAGCCCAATTCCGACGGAGCAATATCTTGCCGCCTCATTTGCTGTTTTTTCAATCAAGGATAGTATCAGTGAACAAATTTGGTCGACAGCTTCGTTAGGGTCTGAATTGTTGACAGCAGTTGACTGGTGGATCTCAGTGATAGATTTTGCTGAGAAATCAAATATTGCGGCTTTTATGATTTCCCTATCGATCTCAACTCCAATTGTGAAAATAGCGCTGGGGTTGAGCTCCAAAAGTACGGCTTGCCTGCCGACACCAGAAGACGTCTGCCCTGTTTCCCGAACAAGTCCCTCATTAATCAATTCGGCGATAATCCTGCTGATCGAAGTGGCGCTCATCTTTGACAGCTTACTAAGCTGTGCACGTGATATCAGTCGGTGCACTTTGATTAAGTTCAGGATCATTTTTTTGTTTAGTTTTTTTGATAAGTTCCTGGTCGTGCTTTATTTGTTTCGCCATATGATAAATTCCCCCGGAAAAACTCGAATTCTACAAAAAAATCACGAATCTTATGGGGATTCGTGATGTCTTAGATGTGTATATTTAGTTATTTTCTCCAGTGGTGTTATTAACATAATAACTAAGGATCTAAAAACCGTCAATAACTCTTCTTACTACTTTTAAACAAAAAGATGCCTCGCCGACTTTACGGCATTAGGCACCTTGGTATTATTAAATATGATTACACTCCGGCGTTCTTGAACAATGTGCTGATGGAGCCGCCTTCCATAATAATTCGGGTGGCTTCAGCGAGCATCGGTGCTACGGTGATGACCTTAAACCTGGAAGAGTGGTGATCCGGAATCAGGATGGAATCCGTAACGACCACTTCCTTGATGTTCGGGTGATCCAGCTTCTCCAGCGCATTGCCTGAGAAAATCGGATGCGTGGCACATACATAGACATCTTCCGCGCCCCGCTCCTTCAACCCTTCCACGACATTCACGATGGTCGTGCCGGTATCGATCATATCTTCGATAATGATCGGCGTAGAGCCTGAGACATCCCCGATTACGTGCGTAATGACCGATTCATTATGCGCCGGACGTTTCTTGATCATGATCGCAAAAGGAGAATCCAGCTGGTTCGCCAGCTTCTCGGCTGTAGACGCGCGCCCGGCGTCCGGGGAAACGACGACGGGATTGATTATGTTCTTGGATTTCAGGTAGTCGCTGATCAAATCCAGAGCAGTCAGATGATCGACCGGTATATTGAAAAATCCCTGAATCGCAGGGGCATGAAGATCGATGGATATAATCCGGGTTGCGCCTACCGTCGTCAAGACGTCAGCGACCATCTTGGCGGATATCGGCTCGCGAGGCGCAGCCTTCCTCTCCTGTCTGGCGTAACCGTAATACGGCAGCACGACGTTAATCGTCCGGGCGGAAGCCCGTTTAGCCGCGTCGATCATGACCAGCAGCTCGACAAAATGTTCATTGATCGGATGAGATAAGGACTGGATAAGGAAAACATCGCAATTACGAATGGACTCCTCATAGTGAACATAGACTTCTCCGCTTTTAAATCGGGAAAGCTTGATTTTCCCCAGCGGAGTGTTCAGGTGCTCGGCAATTTTTCCTGCCAAGACCGGATTGGAAGATCCCGAAAAGATACGAAGCTTTTTACTGCTATACATGTGCCCCTCCAAATTTTCGGCTCTGCCACAGTTTTTATCTCTACGTGTCGAAAACCGTCACTTTGTACTCATTATACATGACAAGAGGCTCATTTATAAAGGTGCTTGCTGCCGTTTGCGGCCTGTAAATGTGGCGATATGAGTAAAACCTGCGTTTTTCAGCATGGCTTCGGCCTCATCCCCTTTTTGGGCCACTCGATCCGGATGGTGTGCGTCAGAGCCGAACGTAATCGGAATATCATAGGCTCTAGCTCTCTCCAGCATTCTTCGCGAGGGATACATTTCCTTAGCAGCCGTATGGATACCCGCCGCATTCAACTCAATGGCCAGCCCATTCTTAGCAACAGCAGCCAGCGCACGGTCTTCCAATTCTGTGGTATCTTCCTCGGGCCGGTAGCCGAATCGCTTGATCGCGTCGATATGGCCGATAAAATCATACAGACCGGCAGCCGCCGCTTTCTGAACCGCATCGTAATACTGCTCATAGACTTCTATAACGCTCCGGCCTTCCCATTGGTGAACCTGGCGGAAATCCGTGACGTCCCATGTCCCGAGAAAATGAACGGATCCGATGACATAGTCCCAAGGGTATGCATGAACAAAATCCGCGATCTTTTCCTCGTAACCCTCGATATAATCGCCTTCAAGGCCCACTCGAATCGCTATTTTGTCTTTATATTTTTCTTTAAGGGTCAGGCATTCCTCCACATATCGGGGCAGCTCTTCCATCGGCATCGCCATCTCAGGATAATAGTCAGCCGGATCAACATGCAGAAGCGGCATATGATCCGATAAGCCGATATGGGTCAACCCCTTGGCGATCGCGCTCTGTACATATTCCTCAAGAGAACCGACGGCATGTCCGCACCTGTAATGATGGGTATGGTAATCAATCCGCATAGCCGCCACCTAGTCTTTCTTCACGGGCTTGCGATGGCGGAACTCCAATTCCCCCAACACCGCATCGAAAGGAATGTCCTGCTCCTTAAGGAGCACCATCAGGTGGAAAATGAGGTCGGCCGCCTCAGCGCGCAGTTCTGCCGCATCACGATTCTTCCCGGCAATGATCACTTCGGCCGTTTCTTCTCCGACCTTCTTGAGGATCTTGTCTATACCTTTGTCGAAAAGATAAGTCGTATAAGCTCCTTCGGGGCGCTCGGCATGCCGCTGTGCAATGGTTGCTTCCAGCCGGCTGAGCGGTCCAAAGCGATCGTCAGCGGCGGAAACGGCAGGGGACGCGCCTTCGACTTCTGTGAAGAAGCAGCTGTACGCGCCCGTATGACATGCCGGTCCGCTCTGCCGCACCTTGACGAGCAATGTGTCGCTATCGCAATCGTAATGCAGGGACACGATTTGTTGAGTATTGCCGCTTGTCGCGCCTTTGTTCCATAGCTCTTGCCGAGAACGGCTCCAAAACCAGGTTTGGCCGCTTTCCAGCGATTTCTGCAAAGACTCCCGGTTCATATACGCCAGCATGAGCACTTCTTTGCTGACTGCGTCTTGAACGACAGCAGGCACCAGCCCGTCCGCGTTCCAAGAGATTTGTTCCCCTAAACTCCGGTCTTCAGAAGGTTTCATCGAACGTTCACTCCTTTACTGCGCAGCGTATCCTTAACCTCGTGAACCGTTACCTCTTTATAGTGGAAAATGCTGGCGGCAAGCGCCGCATCTGCGTGCCCTTCCGCAAACACCTCAGCGAAGTGCCCGGCACTCCCGGCGCCGCCCGATGCGATAACCGGAACGCCGACAGCGCTCGATACGGCTCGAGTGAGCGCCAGGTCAAAGCCGTCTTTCGTGCCGTCCGCATCCATGCTCGTCAGCAGAAGTTCCCCCGCTCCGCGCCGCTCCGCTTCTTGCGCCCAAGCGAGCGCCCGGATGCCGGTGGAATTGCGGCCGCCGTGGGTGAATACTTCCCATTCGCCCCACTCCGCATTAAATTTGGCGTCGATCGCAACGACGATACACTGCGCTCCGAACGTGCGCGCACCGTCGTTAATAAGCTGGGGATTGCGGATGGCTGCCGTATTGATTCCGATTTTGTCGGCACCCGCACGCAGCAGCCGCTTCATATCCTCCACTGCCGAAATGCCGCCGCCGACGGTAAGCGGGATCGTAATCTCACCGGCTGTGCGCCGCACCACATCGATCATAGTCGTACGGCCTTCAACCGATGCGGATATGTCCAAGAACACCAGCTCGTCGGCACCTTCCCGATCGTAGAGAGAGGCCAGCTCGACAGGATCTCCGGCATCGCGCAAGTTCTCGAAATTAACACCTTTCACAACCCGGCCGTCTTTGACGTCCAGGCAAGGAATTATTCTTTTAGCCAGCATGAGGGCTCGGCACCTTCCTTCTCAGTTCCCATACTTCTTGACCGCATCGGCAAGATCGATGCTGCCCGTATAGAGCGCTTTGCCTACAATCGCGCCGCCGATGCCTTCCGCCGCATGTGCCGCGAGCCGTTCCAAATCTTCCGGCTTGCTTACGCCTCCGGAAGCGATAACCGTGCGGCCGGATACTTGAGCAAGCGAAAGAATAGCCTCTACATTCGGGCCGCCCATCATTCCGTCCCGGGAGATATCCGTAAAAATGAAGGTTTGTGCGCCTTCCGCCGCCAGCTGCACTGCCAGCTCCTCCGCTTTAACCTCTGAGGTTTCCAGCCAGCCTCTCGTCGCGACCAGACCGTTGCGGGCATCGATGCCGATGGCGATGGAATCCCCATATTTATTTAACACCCGGGAGACGAAAGCCCGATCTTCGATCGCTGCCGTCCCCAGAATAACACGAGTCACTCCTAAGCCTAACAAACGCTCAATATCCTCATCACGTCTCAGCCCGCCGCCGACTTGCACCGGTACACTAACGGCATTGGCAATCCGGCCGATCAGCTCGTCGTTCACCGGATGTCCGGCTTTCGCTCCGTCCAGATCGACCAGATGAATCCACTCGCCTCCCTGCGCTTCCCAATCCCGGGCCGCGGAGACAGGGTCATCGTTATAAATCGTTTCCTGATTATAGTCGCCTTGAATCAAGCGCACGCATTTGCCGCCGCGGATATCGATGGCGGGATAGATAATAAAATTGGACATTCTGCGCAAACCTCCGTGAACAAACGAATCTTCTTTTACCGATATCCCCGTCGATCAGAACAAAGCGATGCCGCATTTTCTCCTGAGTGAAAGGGATTTCGGCAAAAGGGACGTTAACATGATATAAGCAGCTGTACCGGCGCTTCCGGGGTTACCTTGATTCGGTGAGCTCAACAAACCGCCGCAGCAGCGCCATGCCGAGCTCCCCGCTTTTCTCGGGGTGAAACTGCATACCGAACACCGATCCCCGGCCGACGATAGCCGTCACCTGCTGGTAATAGTCGGCTGTAGCCAGCAAGTCTTCCTTTCGATCCGGCAGAGCGTGATAGGAATGAACGAAGTAGACATGGCCTTGCTCCAGCCCTTCGAACAGGGGGCTAGGCTGCTTGAACTCGAGTTCATTCCAGCCCATATGCGGAACTTTATAATCTCCTTGAAAGCGAACGACACGACCCGGCAGTAAATCCAATCCTTCATGACGGCCATGCTCTTCACTTTCCGTGAATAACAACTGCATGCCGAGACAAATGCCCAGCAGCGGCTTGCCTGATGCCACATACGTCTTGACAGTTTCCTCAAGCCCCGTGCCGCGCAGGTTGGCCATGGCATCGCCGAAAGCGCCGACTCCGGGAAGAATGACCCCGTCCGCTGACAGAATGCGATCCTTGTCGGAAGTCACCGCGGCTTCACAGCCAAGCCTCTCAACGGCTTTGCTCACACTGTGCAGGTTGCCCATGCCGTAGTCGACAATGGCGATCACTTACAGCACTCCTTTCGTCGAAGGCACGCCCTTCACACGAGGATCGATCGACGTAGCCTCGTCAAGAGCACGTCCGAGAGCCTTAAACACCGCTTCAATCATATGGTGTGTATTGCGTCCGTAATGCACGATGACATGCAACGTAATGCGGGCTTCCAATGCCAGCTTCCACAGAAACTCGTGCACCAGCTCGACGGAGAAGCTTCCTACTGCTGCAGACGGAAACTCGCCCCGCAATTCAAAATGAGGACGATTGCTCACATCGATTACCACTTGAGCGAGCGCTTCGTCCATGGGAACGAATACGCTGGCGTAACGCTTGATGCCTGATTTGTCGCCCAAAGCTTCACGCAGCACTTGACCCAGACAGATTCCGATATCCTCCACCGTGTGGTGATCGTCGATATCCACATCGCCGCGCGCTTCGACATTGAGATCGAATTGACCGTGCTTCGCGAACAAGTCCAGCATGTGGTTCAGAAAAGGCACATCCGTTTCGATAGCTGCCGTTCCGGAGCCGTCTATACCGAGCGACAGCTTAATGTCCGTTTCGTTCGTCTTGCGGGATACTTCCGCTATGCGTCCTTGATTTTGGCTCATTATGATTTCCTGCCTTCCAATCGAATTTCCACCGCTCGGGCGTGTGCTTCCAGCCCTTCATGCCGGGCCAGCGTTGCAATGCCGGAGGCGTCCCTAAGCAGAGCTTCCTTACTGTATCGGATCAAGCTGGATTTTTTCAGAAAATCATCCACATTAAGCGGTGAGGAAAAGCGTGCGGTGCCGTTGGTCGGCAGTATATGGTTCGGTCCCGCGAAATAATCGCCGACCGGCTCGGAGCTGTAAGGTCCGAGGAATATCGCGCCTGCGTTCTCAATCCGGCCAAGCAGGGCAAGCGGATCCTCAGTGATCACTTCCAGATGCTCAGGCGCGAGCTTGTTCACCACATCGATACCCTCTTCCAAACTGTCCACCAGAACAATAGCGCCATATTGCTCCAACGAACTCCTCGCGATATCCGCTCGCGGCAGCGTAGCCACCTGCCGCTCAAGCTCCGCCGTTACCGCGTCGGCTAACCCTTGCGACGGCGTGACCAGCACCGCCGACGCCATCTCATCGTGCTCCGCTTGCGACAGCATATCCGCGGCCACGTACCGCGGATCCGCACTGTCGTCCGCCAGCACGGCAATCTCGCTCGGGCCCGCGATGCTGTCGATGTCTACCGCGCCGAACACGGCGCGTTTCGCCAACGCCACATAGATGTTGCCGGGCCCGCAAATCTTGTCGACGGCAGGTATGCTCGCCGTCCCGTAAGCCAGCGCCGCGACCGCCTGCGCGCCTCCGACCCGGTACATCTCCGTCACCCCCGCTTCAGCGGCCGCTACCAGAATGTACGGGTCGATCCCCTGCCGTCCGCCCGTGGCCGGCGGCGTGACGAGTACAATTTCAGGCACGCCCGCTACCTTGGCGGGAAGAACGTTCATGAGCACCGACGAGGGGTACGCCGCTTTGCCTCCCGGCACATACAGTCCGACCCGCTTCAGCGGGCGGATTACCATGCCCAGCATCGTCCCGTCCGGCGAGACATCCATCCATGTGCCCCGCTTTTGCTTCTCATGGAAAGCCGTAATGTTAGCCGCCGCTTGGCGAAGCGCCGACACGAACTCCGCTTCCACGAGCTCATAGGCCCCCATGATCTCTTCTTCCGGCACCCGAAGCTGATCTGCCGTCAGTGACACTTTATCGAAGGAAGCTGTATAACGCAGCAGCGCAGCGTCCCCCTCAAGGCGAACAGCTTCGACGATTTCCTTAACTGCGGCGTTCTGTTCCGGCGTGCCGTATTCGCTCTCACGTTCAAGCCGGAAACCGTCCGCTTTACCGATGTACATCCGAATATCCTCCCATCCGCCCGAACCATTTTACCGGCCGCAAGTCAGCTTCCCGCAGGAACCGCTTGTCCCAAGCGGTCGCATAACGCCTGAATCGCATGATTTTTCAGCCTGTAGCTCACTCTGTTCGCAATCAAGCGGCTGGTCACCTGGAACAACGTCTCCATCTCGACCAAGCCGTTTTCCTTTAAGGTCTTTCCTGTCTCCACCATATCCACAATCCGGTCGGCTAAGCCGATCAGCGGCGCAAGTTCGATGGAACCGTTCAGCTTGATCACTTCCACTTGCTGGCCCCGCTCCCGGAAATACTGGGAGGCGACGTTCGGATATTTGGTCGCCACCCGAGGATTGATCTCCGGCTTCCAATCCGGCAATCCGATGACCGACATGCGGCACCTGGCGATACCCAGATCGAGAAGCTCGTAGACGTCTTTGTTCTCTTCCATCAGAACGTCTTTGCCCACGATGCCGATGTCTGCAACGCCATATTCAACATAAGTCGGTACATCGACGGGCTTTGCCAGAATAAACTCCATGTTCGCTTCCGCCACCGGTATAATCAGCCGCCGGGTATCGTCGAAATCCTCGGGAATGCTCAGACCTGCTTCCCTGAACAGCTTGCTGGCCTGCTTATATATGCGCCCTTTGGGCATCGCAACCTTCAATACGCCGGTATCCGTCATGCCGATTCCTCCTGTCCCGCGGCCATTACTACCAAGTTGTCATATTCCTTGCCTCTATACATAAATACGCCGTCCTTAGCGGCCTGCCGCACAACGGCTAATTGCTCAGTCCCTGCGTTCAGCAGCGTTTCCGTAACAACTGTTTCACCGATCACACGGCGCCGCTCAGCTTCTTCGAGAGCTTGCTGCCGTTCCGACAGTTCGTATACGATCAAAGTTCTGCCGGAGTGCGCAGCTGTCCGATCCACGACTTCAAGGATGCGTGTGGTTTTCAAAGCGAAACCGGTCGCAGGCGCAGGCCGCCCGAATTGCGCCAGCAGATTGTCGTATCTGCCGCCGCTGCATACTGGAAAACCCAACTGAGAAGCATAACCTTCAAAAGTCATACCTGTATAATAGGAAAAATCGCCGATCATCGTCAGATCAATCAGCACATGCTCCTGAACTCCATATGCAGCGAGCACGTCCCATACTTCGCACAAATGCCGAATCGCCGCCTGGGCTCCGGTATTCGCGCTTAATTCCAGCGCCTGGCGGCAGACCTCGTCTCCGCCGCGCAGCCGGAGTATGCCTTCGAGCTCGCGCTGCCATACGTCATCCAAGGAAAGCTTGCCGAGAATGTCGCGGTAGCCGACGTGATCTCGCTGAAGCAGGCAATCTTTTAACGCTTCCTGTTCCTCAGTCCGGCCCGGGAGAGTTTCCTCGAACAAGCCGTTAAGGAAACCGACGTGGCCGATCGCGATCTGAAAGGCCGGAACGCCTGAAGCTTTCAGGGAAGCGATGGCCAAAGCGATTACTTCGGCATCCGCCTCAGGCGTAGGGTCGCCGATCAGCTCAACGCCGGTTTGATAAAATTCAGCTTCCCGTCCCGCCTCTTCTTCAAAGGCCCGGAACACGTTAGCGTGGTAGCTGAGCCGCAAAGGCAACGGTTCGTCCCGGAGCAGCGATCCGGCCACCCGGGCGATCGGAGCTGTCATATCCGAACGCAGCACAATGGTATTTCCCCGCTGGTCGAGCAATTTGAACAGCTTTTGATCGGATGTGGCGCTGGCCACTCCGACAGTATCGTAATATTCGATCGTCGGCGTCATGATTTGCTCGTAGCCCCAACGCCGCATGCATTCCAGCACATCCAGCTCGATGCGGCGCAGCTTCGTCAGCGCGAGCGGCAAATAATCCTTGACGCCGGTCGGTTTCTCAAATACTTTTGGCTTCGCCATATATATGAACCCTCAATTCGCTTTACCGTATTAAAGTGCTACCATGTTACCATACTGCCAAAATAAAGAGGTTAGTCGTTATAGTAACATGCCTGAAAAGGTCAGTCAATGCCGCCGCGCCGCCGCCGCCGCCGACAAATTCATCCAACAGGTGCATTGATTTCAAACCGTCGTGTAAGTTTACTAATCTAATAGCTAAAGCGCGGAAATTGACACTATTATTAATATTATTAACAATATTATTTTTATAATTTAATCTAGTAGTATACTAATAGTTAATATAAGGAAAGGAAAATAATAGTTATGAGCTATGACACGCTGAAAGTGTGCATTATTATACCCGCATATAATGAAGAGAAGAGTATCGCCCAAGTGATCTCCCGTATTTTTCGGCTGCATCCCGAGTTTACGGTGGTGGTCATCGACGACGGCTCATCCGACGGCACGGCAGCGGCAGCTAAAGCGGCCGGCGCAGATGTGATTACGCTGCCCCAAAACCTCGGTATCGGAGGCGCGGTGCAGACCGGTTATCTGTATTGTGCCAGAAAAGGCTTTGACGTCGCCGTTCAGGTGGATGCAGACGGTCAGCATAAACCCGAAGAATTGGACAAAATCATTAATCCTATTCGCGAAGGACAAGCAGATATGGTGCTCGGATCCCGCTGGGTGGAGAACACCGGCTACCGGTCAAGCAGAAGCCGGCGCGCCGGCATGCTCATCCTCGCTTCTTTGGTCAGTTTTTTCACCAGGCGGCATGTCACCGATCCGACTTCCGGCTTTCGTGCCGTAGGCCGTAAAGGGATCCAGCTGTTCGCCGAGGATTATTCGACCGACTATCCGGAAGTCGATTCTTTGGTGTCTCTCAACAGCCACGGGTTAAGGATTATCGAGGTTGCGGTCGAAATGGATCAACGCCAGGCGGGGAGCTCTTCGATCTCCTCCGTAAAATCCATTTACTATATGATCAAAGTAACACTTTCCATCATGATTAGAAGCGTTCGCTAAAAGGAGGTTGCCGGGTGGAAAGAGTTCAAGTGTTATCGCTATGCCTGAGCGTTGCGCTCATCGTGTTCGTACTTCATCTCATCCGGAGAAGAGCATTAAGAGAGCAGTATGCTTTACTATGGCTCTTTTTCGGCCTTGTGATGCTGGTGCTTTCCATTAAAACAAGCTGGCTGGAGTGGATGGCGGAGGCCGTTAACGTCTTTTATGCCCCTTCGCTGCTGTTCCTTGTCGGAATAGTGTTATGCTTCCTGCTGATTCTCCATCTAACCGTCGTCGTATCGAAATTGACCGAACGGATCATCGTACTGACCCAGGAGATTGGCTTGATCAGGAACGAGCTCGAAAAACACGGACAGGAGAAGAACGGATAACTATGGTGTATATCATTCTGCTGTTAAACATCGTTCTGCTTGTTGCCGGCCAGACGGTTTGGAAAATCGGTCTTGATAAAGTAGGAGGCCTGCATGCGGGCAATTGGCTGCAAGTGATGTTCTCCCCGCTCATTATGCTTGGAATCTTGATATATGCGGCTGCAACGGTATTGTGGCTTTATGTTCTTTCCCGGCTGCCGATCAGCATCGCTTATCCGCTGCAGAGCCTCGCATTCGTACTGGCGATGTTCATTGCGCTGTTTTTCTTTAAAGAGAGCATTCCGGTTAACCGTTGGATCGGCACCGCAATTATTATGGCCGGTATTACCGTTCTCAGCTGGAGGTAATGACTACAGATAAATTAGGAGAAGCCTATGAACTCGAAAAAATGGATTTGGATCGCATTTGCCGGGATCATGCTGATCGCCGCAGTGATACGTATCGATTTTCTTCTGTCCGTGCGGCATGAAGTTCCTCACGATACAAGGTATTATGACGAGATGGTGCGCCAGCTTTTGGAGCGCGGAATTTATGCGTATAAAGGCACGGAGCCGAATGCGCAAGTCGCGCCCGGCTTCCCCCTGATCATGGCGGCTGTCTACACAATGGTGGACTACACTGCACATGATCCGTTCGTTTATATCCGTTGGTTGAATTTCGTTCTAAGCCTTATAACCTTGTTCGTTATCTTACAAATCGCCCGCAAGGTTGCCGGCAATTTGGTCGGACTGCTCACGCTGTTGATGTGCGCCTTTTACGCTCCGTTTGTCTGGGCCAATGGAGCTGTGTTGACGGAAGTTCCGGCAATCTGCATGCTCTCGATATACCTTTATGTACAGTTGATTGCCTTCGAAACGCGTAAGCCGGTTCATGCGTTGGCTGCCGGTGCCCTGCTGGGCGCGACCGCCCTGATCAGACCCGAATTTTTGCCGCTGTGTGTGCCCTTATATTTGTTCTATTGGCTTTGGACACGAGACCGCCATTTCTGGAAGCCTTTCATTGTCGTGCTGGCCGGCATCGCAATTGTCATGTCGCCATGGTGGATCCGCAATGTCATCACCATGGACAAACTGATCTTAACGGCTACCCAAAGCAATCCTTTTACCGCCGGCACTTATCCGAATAAGAACTACGAGGACGGGCTGGTCGACCGGAATAATAAAACGCAGAAACAAATCGCTATAGAGCGCTTGAAGGTGGGGTTTACGGAGCATACCTGGACGTTCGTGAAATGGTATACGGTCGGGAAGCTTCGATATACGTATGGCGATATGTTCCTCGGTGCAGGCCATGAGCCGCTGTATAAGCCCATGCCGTTCCCTGCCCTATTTCATAGAGGCATTCTGCTCGCTGCGTTGATCGGCATCATCATTACGCTCCGGCGCTGGAGACAAGCGCTTACCGTTCTTGCCGTGGTCATTGTCGTCATGTCGGCGCTTCGGCTGCTGTTCGTTCCCGAGTTCCGGTACAATTTCACCATGATGCCGCTGTTGATCATATTTACGGCAGTAACGTTCGCCACTCTGCTGCGATGGCTGAATAACAAGAGAAAAATCGTCTCTACCGCAAGTTGAAGCAGCAAAAAACCGCATGTCGCCCACCCCGTAGCGGGTAGCATGCGGTTTCTCTTTATTCGCTCCTGCGTTCGATAACCTGCATGGGATTACCGCCGACGAATTGTCCTGCGCCGACATCTTTGTGTACGACGGAGCCTGCAGCCACCACCGCTCCATCCCCGATGGTAACGCCGGGCAAGATGGTAACGTTCGCCCCTATCATCACATGAGAGCCGATCCGAATGTCTCCCAGCCTATATTCCTTTATCAAGTACTCATGTGTAAGCAGCGTGGAGTTATACCCGATAATGGAGTTGTCACCGATCGATATTCTCTCCGGAAAAAACACATCCACCATTACCATAAGCGCAAACGAAGTATGGCGCCCGACCTTCATACCGAGGATATTACGATAAATCCAGTTTTTGACAGGCAGACTCGGACAGTAACGGGCCAGTTGGATAAAAATGAAGTTACGCACCGATTTGAAACGCGAGACCGTGCGATACACCTGCCAAAGTGCATTCGGCCCTTCCACCGGATACCGCTCCACGTTTCTCAAATGTCCGCAACCTCAATTCCGCATAGGGTCAACAGCTCTCTCATATCCCGCAGCATGTGCTCGGCCCCGGCTTGGAACAGGTGTTCCTCGCCCTTCAACGACCACGCAACGCCGACAGGCACCGCTCCGGCTGCGATCGCCGACTGCATGTCTACCGAGCTGTCACCGACCATTAACGTCTGTGAAGCTCGGAGCCTAACGCCGCAATCGCCTTGGCCACCGGCTCGGGATGCGGCTTGGGATTATCGACGTCGTCGATGCTCACGATGACTTCCATATGTTCGAAGATCCCGAACAGCTCCAGCGCCCGAATGGTTGTTGCTCTCATTTTGGTCGTAACGATTCCTACTCGGATGCCCGCGTCTCGCAGCTGTGGAATGACTTCAGCCACTCCTGGAAACAGGTTGACCATCTCGTCATGCCGAAGAAGGTTGTACTCCCGATACAGCTTGGTGAGATTCTCCACATTTTCTTGCCGGGAAAAACCCTGCAGCTGAACCGTTAAAGGCTGTCCCATATGGGGGATGATATGCTCCCGTCCGAAGCCCTCTGCCGCAACGCCTTGAAGGGCGTGAATGAAGGATTCGATTATCAGTTCATTCGTATCGATGATCGTGCCGTCCAGATCAAATAGGACCGTCGTGATTTTGCGTCTTGCTGTCATTGTCCAGGATCTCCGTTTCTGCTGCAGGCTGATCTGCTTTTTTACGTTGAATCAACGGATCGACATAACGTTCGTTGGCCCATCCGGCCAAGCGGCGCACGGCGATGAGAATGATGCCGCCAATGACGATGAGAATGGCAAGCAGCTGTGAGCTGCGGATATTCCCTTCAGCCGGATCCAGATATCCTTGCTGGAACATGACAGTCATAGGCGACCACAAGCTGTTAATCAGCGACTCCAGCCACGACGGGCCTTGGAAAGCCAAGCTGTCGGTGCGAAGAGCCTCGATGAAAAACCGGCCGATGGAATACCAGATGAAGTACGTAATGAGCAATTCGCCTGCGCGCATGAAACGCCTGCGGCGAAGAATGAACAGAATGATGAGGCCCAGCAAGCTCCAAAGTGACTCGTACAGAAAAGTCGGATGGTGATAAGTGCCCTCTACGTTCATTTGGTTCACGATAAAATCGGGAAGATGCAGCGTGTTTCGAAGAAAGGATTCCTCCACCGGTCCGCCGTAAGCTTCCTGGTTGACAAAGTTCCCCCAGCGTCCGATCATCTGACCGATCAGTAACGACGGCGCGCAAATGTCGGCGATCCGCCAGAACGAATAGCCTTTGGCCCGGATATAGAAGAACCCGCAAATTAAAGCGCCGATTAAAGCGCCGTAAATAGCAATGCCGCCTTGCCAGATTTGAACGATCTCAGCGGGATGACTGCGGTAGTAGTCCCATTTGAAGATTACATAATACAGGCGTGCCCCGAGGATTGCCGAAGGAACACCGAAGAGCAATAAATCCATGAAAAAGTCCGCACTGACTCCGAACCTCTTCCCTTCCTGAATAGCCAATAGCAGTCCGGCCAGCGCTCCAAGGCCAAGAATGATGCCGTACCAGTGTACAGGCAGCGGCCCCAGCGTAAACGCAACCGGATTAATTTCCATTGGAAACATAGCCAACCTCCATCAACTCAACTTAATCGAACTCGTCTTCCGCGATCGCCTCTGTCAATTTATTCGTGAACTGCAGGGCTGCGTTATAGCCCATCCGTTTCAGGCGGAAATTCATAGCCGCAACTTCGAGTATGACCGCCAGGTTGCGGCCGGGCCGTACCGGCACGGTTAACAGAGGCACTTCGGTCTCAATGATCTTTGTTTTCTCTTCATCTAAACCCAGCCGATCATACTGCTTGTCCTGCTGCCAATTCTCCAGCTTGATCACAAGACTGATATGAGTCTGGTTGCGGACGGCGCCGGCACCGAATAACGTCATGACGTTCAAGATGCCCAGCCCCGTATTTCCAGCAGGTGCTTGATCAAGTCCGGCGCGCTGCCGAATAGCTGATTGTCCGACGTTTGGCGAATTTCCACCGCATCATCCGCAATCAGCCGGTGTCCGCGTTTAACGAGTTCAAGGGCGGTCTCGCTTTTACCGATTCCGCTGCCGCCGGTGATCAGCATCCCCACACCGTACACATCGACCAGAACACCGTGGATCGTAGTCGAGGGAGCGAGACGTCTCTCAAGAAAGTTCGTTATTCGGCTGAGCAGAATGGTAGTGGCAATGCCGCTGCGGAGAACGGGGAAATGCCGCTCATTGGCTACCTCAATTAACTCGGCCGGCGTTTCCAATCCGCGGGTAATGATGATGCACGGAGTATCTTCATCGCACAGCCGCTCCATACGGTCGCGGCGTTCTTCCGCAGTAAGCGTGTCCAAAAAAGCAAGCTCGGTGCGTCCCAGCATTTGCGCGCGCTCTGCAGGATAATAATTGAAATAGCCTGCCATTTCAAGACCGGGCCGATTCAGATCGTCGGTTGTAATCGTACGGCGCAGTCCATCCTCGCCGGCGACAATTTCCAGGTGAAATTGCTGCACGAGTTCGGATACTTTCACTTTTTTAGGCATCGTACAGAAGCCCCTTTCCTGAATTCACTTACTCATCGTATCTAATATTTTCACACAAATCAATGAAACCTTGAAAACAAAAAGGAAACCGCCAGGCGTCAAGCCCAGGCGGTTTCCTCATATCAATAACAAAGCTTATTATTTCGTTTCGAGAATGTTCAATTCCGTTTCCTTGTCGAACAAATGAATTTTGTTCATGTCGATCGCGAGTTTGATGTTTTGGTTCTCACGAACACCTGCACGGCCGTCAACGCGAGCGATGACGTTGTCTTTACCAAGACCGGCCAGATACAAGAACATTTCGTGACCCAGGTTCTCGGAAACTTCAATTGTAGCATTGATGATGCTGTTCGGCGAAGCTTCGATGAACACCGGCTCTTCATGAAAATCTTCAGGGCGAACACCCACAATGATTTCGCGGCCAATATAGCCTTTGCTGCGAAGAAGCTGCGCCTTGCCTGCGGGAACTTCAACATTGACACCAGTGGCTTTGAAACGGACTGCGCCGCCTTCTTCAACCAGCTGGCCGGTCAGGAAGTTCATTGCAGGGGCTCCGATGAAGCCGGCAACGAACAGGTTAACCGGATTGTTGTAAAGAACTTCCGGAGTTGCGGATTGCTGAATATAGCCGTCTTTCATAACGACGATACGATCGCCCATCGTCATGGCTTCCGTCTGGTCGTGTGTTACGTAGATGCAAGTCGTCTCAAGACGCTTCATCAATTTGGAGATGTTCGCGCGCATCTGCGTGCGCAGCTTGGCGTCCAAGTTGGACAACGGCTCATCCATCAAGAAGACTTGCGGTTCACGAACGATTGCGCGGCCCAAGGCAACACGCTGGCGTTGACCGCCGGACAATGCTTTCGGCTTGCGGTCCAGCAGGTGCTCGATTTCGAGAGTGCGTGCGGCTTCGCGTACGCGGCGGTCGATTTCGTCCTTGCGGAATTTACGCAATTTCAGACCGAATGCCATGTTCTGATACACATTCATATGAGGATACAGGGCGTAGGATTGGAACACCATTGCGATGTCGCGATCCTTAGGAGCCACGTCGTTCACGACGCGGTCGCCGATGTAGAGCTTGCCTTCGGAAATTTCTTCAAGACCGGCGATCATTCGCAGCGTTGTGGATTTACCGCAGCCGGACGGACCGACGAGCACGAGGAATTCTTTATCCTGGATGTCCAAAGTAAAGTCGGTAACCGATGCCTTATCGGTACCTGCATATTTCTTGTAAACATTTTCTAAGCGTACGCCTGCCATGTCATTTCCCCCTAAACGTCGTTTGAAGGTACATCACAATCTTACCTCACGCTCCGGTCAAATGACTATGCACAAACCGTACAAAAAATTCATTTCCTTTTCGTGACTTTGTACAATAGCAGCAATATTCTCACCAAAACGGCATCGTTAAAAAGACCGAACGTCCAACCCCGCCTCGTGTTTTATCTTATCCAGTCGATACAGCAGCGTATTTCGATGGATATACAGCTTTTTCGCCGTCTCGCTGACGTTGCAGTCCATGGAGAAAAAAGCGTCCAGCGTGGAAATCGTCTCCGGATCCGTGAACAGGTCCGGCCTGCCCATCATTTCCTCGACAAAACGCGATCTTACCTGCTCCGGTATGCCGCTTAGGAGTCTCTCCAAATGCACGAGCCAAGGCAAATGGACGTGCATGCCCACATGGAATTTTCGCCCGAGAAATACCGTCTCACGAAGCGTGCCGACAAGCCTTACGAGACTCTCCGCGGGAATAAACGGCTCACCCGCCGCAACATGGCACTCCCCGCCCCATTCGCCGGTTACAAGGTCATAAAGGCCTTCCGCCAAAGAAGACAATATCTCTTTCGTTTCCTCGCTGTCAGGCACTTCTTCACCGTCTGTTTCAATCTCGCTGAGTACCCTGTCCGTGGTAAGTATGAGCCATTCATGCTCTTTCAAAGGAATTAGCAATGTATCGTCGGAAATAAAAGTGCGGATCGTTTTTTCAAGCTCATTGTACCCAGGTTCTTTCTCTTCCACATGTTCACTTTGAAGAAGAAAGGGGATCATACCGTCCAAAAGCCGGTTACGAAGCTCGATGCTGTCCGGAATTTCGGCACGCCATTGGCCGGAAACGAGCGACTCTTCAATCCATTCTCCAAGCCCGCGCGCCTGCTTCTCCAATTCCGATGCGTCTGAGATCGAGCGACTGTTATTTTGCTTAATGGCCCATGCCAATAATTGTTTTTCTATGGAGGTTAATGACGAGACGATTTCAATGACTTCAAGCTGCCGTCCATTGAGGCCCGTTATTATTCGACACACATTATGAAAATCGATGAAGTCGCCGATGTCGGGATGTTTTCTTCCGCCTTCGCTTTCCCATTCGGCAGCCGACAACACTTTGGGAACTACAGGTGCGTTCAGAAGATTGCTAAGCTGCTCCAGTCGCGTCTTGTTCATACCGTAAGCCCCTTGTCCGCTATAATGCTCGATATATGCGTCATTGTAACACAAATTGGCGCATTTAAGGGGCAGGCTTACCGAAGCACGAGAAGCACAACGATGGATAATAAGGAGAATACCGCGGCGATCAGATATAAAAAGGATACGGTTTGTACCTGGGTGAGTCCCCACTTCATAAGGCTGTGGTGGGTGTGAAGATTATCCGCCCGATGCAGCCCTTTACCTTCGAAGAGCCTTCGCGAGAATACGATGGCCGTATCGAGAATCGGAACCCCCAGGGCGAGTAAGGGAACGGACAGCGATAAAAGGGTAGCGCCCTTCAATGTGCCGGCTATAGCGGTTACCGCCAGTGTATATCCGAGGAACGTGGCTCCGGCATCGCCCATGAATATTCGAGCGGGATGAAAGTTATACGCCAGGAACGCCAGGCATGATCCGGCTAACGCAACAGCAACGAGAGCGGTATCGGGCTGACTGAAGATCAGCGAAGCCGCGAACAGCGTGAGAGAGGAAATGACACACACTCCGGAAGCCAGTCCATCGATGCCGTCGATGAAGTTGAGCATATTGATAAGGGCGAACACCCAGATCACGGTAATCATTGCCCCAACGGCAGGCGTAAATATAATCATGGCGGAAGCGGAGGGCGCGGAAACGCCTTGGATGGCGATACCCTGCCATATCGGTATGAATGCGACACCTATGTATACGATCAATCTTGGCCAGACCGGGAATTCGCGGCCGCGTGATTTGTATGCGTCATCGATCAAGCCGATGATAACGAGCAGAATTCCACCGAAGAGCAGCGTGCGAAATAACGGAGAATTATCCAGAAATAAATAAGAGGTAAGGATGACACCGAGGAAAATGGCGACACCGCCGGAGAGGGGCACCGGCTCAGCATGAATTTTGCGGCGTGAAGGCCGGTCGACAAATCCGGTGCGCAGCGCGAATTGCCGAACGATGGGAACCAGCACGATGACCACAGCAAACGCGGATACCATTGCGTACATATAAATCATAAAATGTTCCTCCGGAAGGCGGTTTGTAATTAACAGTTCCCTGTCCGGTGTGTTCACATGCATGATGTTTCAGCAGTGCTGCAATTTATCTTGAAAAACAAAAAAACAGACGTTTTCACGTCTGCGTCGATTTTCGAGTGGTGAGCCATGAAGGACTCGAACCTTCGACACCCTGATTAAAAGTCAGGTGCTCTACCAACTGAGCTAATGGCTCGCGTTATGCGAGGTGAAGAATGGTGGAGGCTGATGGAGTCGAACCACCGAACCCGAAGGAACAGATTTACAGTCTGCCGCGTTTGGCCACTTCGCTAAGCCTCCACAATAGAAACGCCGGCCTGGCTTGCCGGACAAAACAAATGGTGGCTCGAGACGGAATCGAACCGCCGACACGAGGATTTTCAGTCCTCTGCTCTACCAGCTGAGCTATCGAGCCAAACTTGATGAAAGAATAATGGCGGAGCTGACGGGATTCGAACCCGCGATCTCCTGCGTGACAGGCAGGCATGTTAGGCCACTACACCACAGCTCCGAATTATGAATGGTGGAGGCTGACGGGATCGAACCGCCGACCCTCTGCTTGTAAGGCAGATGCTCTCCCAGCTGAGCTAAGCTCCAGGAAGAAAAAATGAGTAAGTAGTGGTAGCGGCAGAGGGGATCGAACCCCCGACCTTTCGGGTATGAACCGAACGCTCTAGCCAGCTGAGCTACGCCGCCACATCGAATTTTCACAACGAATTCGATCATATCACGAATTCGCCGTTCATGTACAGTGGCAAAAAATGCCACCCAAGGCTTGCGCCTACTGTGCGATGAAATCGTCACAGCCCGCATGTGTGCAGGCAGCGTTGCGAAGCAACGCGTTGCACGCTTGCGCCTTGAAAACCGGATGCGAAACAAAGCGGGTGAAACGATCATCGAATCTGTGAATTAGGATAAGCCCTCGACCGATTAGTACTCGTCAGCTGCACACGTTGCCGCGCTTCCACCCCGAGCCTATCAACCTGGTGTTCTTCCAGGGGTCTTACGAATTGGGAAATCTCATCTTGAGGCAGGCTTCGCGCTTAGATGCTTTCAGCGCTTATCCCTTCCGCACTTGGCTACCCAGCGATGCTCCTGGCGGAACAACTGGTACACCAGCGGTGCGTCCATCCCGGTCCTCTCGTACTAAGGACAGCCCCTCTCAAATTTCCTACGCCCGCGACAGATAGGG
>NZ_JXAL01000002.1 GCF_000829465.1 Cohnella kolymensis
CTTTTATATTTACATAGAGGGGACAAAGTGAATTTGTATAAAGTAGTTGTGTTGGATATCGACGATACTTTGCTGTCTGATAGCGGCCAGATATCCGACGAAACCAAGGACGTGATCCAACAGATTATTCATCGGAACAAGATTACCGTCGTTCTTGCCACGGGAAGAATGTTTGTTTCCGCCCAAAAAATAGCTGCGGAGCTTGGAGTTGAGGCACCGATCATCGCCTACCAAGGCGCGCTGGTGAAAAGCCAATCTGATGGTCGAGTATTGTATGAGCGAGTTGTGGATCCTGCCAGTGTCAAATCTATCATAGAGTATGCTGAGAGTAAGCATTTTCATTTACATATCTACAGTAAGGATGTTCTCTATGTAAAGGAAGAAAATGATAAAGTGCGGCGATATTCGGATATGCATGGAGCACCCTACACCGTAATACCCGATTTTTATGAGTTGATTGAGTCTCCTGTCAGCAAGATGCTGCTCTTTGAAGAACCTGAAACTCTTGATCAAGCCATAAGAGAGTTGCTTCCAACTTTGAAAGAAAGCTGTTATTTAACAAAATCGAAGCCGTTCTTCTTGGAAATCTTGCATCGTGAGGTGAATAAAGGGGAAGCTCTCAGGATGTTTCTTAAGGATCAACAATGTTCGCAATCGGAAGTATTGGCCATCGGAGATAGTTGGAATGACAAGGAATTGTTCAAAGCAGCTGGTTTCACCATAGCAATGGGCAACGCAATAGAAGAATTAAAAGAAGCAGCGGATTACGTAACGAGCACGAATAATGATGATGGAGTGAGAAAAGCACTTGAAAAATTCATATTAAATGTAGGAAAATGATAGCAATTCCATATCATTTACAAGAGGCGGCTGCGAATTGGATATCAACAGTGTAATGAACTGGCTCAACTGGCTTTTTGGTGTAATTGGCGTATTTGGGGTTGTTTTATCGATTCATTATGAACAAAAATCTAAAAAGCTCGAAAGATTAAAAAAGACATTGACTTGGACGGAGCTGCAAGCGGGTACCAATGACGTGTGCAAGGATTTGAAAAGAAAGTATCAATTCGATTTGATATTGACCCCTAATTTACGTGGAGGGATAATCGCCGAATTGGTCGCGGATCATTTTGATCGGCATATCCCGATTTTTGTGGGACAAATATTTTGGAAGG
The DNA here is from genome assembly GCF_000829465.1 of Cohnella kolymensis. GTDB lineage: Bacteria > Bacillota > Bacilli > Paenibacillales > Paenibacillaceae > Cohnella > Cohnella kolymensis. The sequence continues at coordinate 1,176 of NZ_JXAL01000002.1, forward strand.
AATTAGCTGGTGAAATTCCCACCATCCCGCAACATTTTATGTGCGTGACCGGTAAATGGGTGATTTATATTCCTGAGAGCATAGTCGCGTTCAAGGATCGCAAGTTATTAATTGTGGATGACTTCGCCATGTCAGGTGATACCGTCCTAGGTATTAAGGAAAAGCTTGCAGCCAGAGGCTTTGACTTGAACAACATCAAGACGTTCAGTCTAATTACAACGCCGATTGCAGTAAAAAGCAATAAGGCACCTGAATTTTATTGGAAAAAAAGTGCGGACGACGATAGTTTTTATTTCCCTTGGGGAAAAGCTAGATAGGGATCAAAAAGGGCATCGATTAGATGCCCTTTTAACTTACCTTCTCACGGGTTGACATCGTGCATTGTAGTAACTACAATGGTTACAACGGAGTGATTCTAAGTGAAGCAGATCAGCAGCAGATTTTCCGTAGCCGTTCATATCCTTTCATTGATCGCTGTCAGTCCCAAGGAATGTACCGGGGATTTTATTGCGGATAGCGTGAACACGAACCCTGTTATTATCAGAAAGATTATGGGGATGCTTAAGAAGGCGGGTCTGGTCGAGGTTCGCCCCGGGGTCGGCGGCGCTTCCTTGCTGAAGGATCCGGATCAGATTACGCTTCTCGATGTGTACCGCGCCGTGGATGTAATCGAAGATGGACAGCTGTTTAACTTTCATGATGAGCCGAATCAAGACTGCCCGGTGGGTCGAAACATCGAATCCGCGCTCCGGTCGGAGCTTAGGGATGCCCAATCCGCCATGGAACAGAGGCTGGCTCAGGTAACGTTAGACCAACTGACCGTACAATTTCATTAATTAAAGCTCAAATGGGCTTTTTTTATATACCAGTTGTAATCACAATTGTTATAACTATAATGTTTACAACCAGAAAAAAACGGAGGCGCAAAGATGAAAATTTTAGTTACAGGTGCAACAGGTAAATTCGGTTCGTTCGTAGTGGAGTCCTTGTTGGAAGCCGTACCCGCCGAGAATGTAGCGGTTAGTGTTCGCGATCCGAAGAAAGCGGAAGGCTTCCGTGCCCGCGGGGTGGCAGTTCGTCATGGGGATTTCGATCAACCGGAATCATTGGAAAAAGCGTTCGAAGGTGTAGACCGTTTGCTTATTGTTTCCGCCGACGGAGACAATGAAAGTCGGATTCGCCAGCATCTCGCTGCAGTATCTGCTGCCAAACGCGCTAACGTACGATTGATCGCTTATACCAGTCTTGGAAATGCAGGTGAAAGCACGCTGTTCCTCGCACCTGTGCATCAAGAAACGGAAAAAGCGATTCGTGAAACCGGCATTCCTTATTCCTTCTTACGCAACAACTGGTACTTAGAGAACGAAGCAGGCACCGTTCAAGCGGTCTTGGCAGGAGCACCTTGGCTGACTTCGGCGGGATCCGGCAAAGTGGGCTGGGCGGCCCGCCGCGATTATGCGCAGGCGGCTGCAGCCGTCCTGGCCGGCAAGGGTCATGACAATACCATCTATGAGCTGTCGGGCAGCCCGATCACGCAGGAGGAGCTGGCTTCAATCCTTGCCGGTGTCCTTGAGCGCGATGTCCCCGTACAACAAGTGGATGACGAGACTTATGCCGGTGTCATGGCAAATGCAGGCGTGCCCGAACCGGTCCTTCCGATTGTTGTCGGCATCCAAAGCGCGATTCGCGAGGGTGCTTTGGATATCAAGAGTGATGATTTAGTGAAATTGCTTGGCCGACCGGCTACCCCGCTCAGCGAAGTTCTTCGTCAAATCGTGAGCGATATTAAGTCTTAAGCACTCGAACGAACCAAAGGCTATCCCGTAAGGTCTAATAAGACCAGAGGGATAGCCTTTTTTTATTAATCCGCATACAAATACGATTTCACATCATATCCGACAAAAGCTTTCCAAATGATGTTGTACGGATAGCTCCAGTCGATCTCGTAGCCCCCAAACATCTCGTGCAGCCGGTTGTTGTTGAAGATGATCGAGCCCTTTTGATCAAAAGCCACTCCGTCCACCCATAGCATCCGGTCATCAGACACGAAATCATGAAACATATGGTTGTTGGGCGTGTAAACCCCGATTCCCTTCCTCTCAAGCATCGTGTAAAACACATTTCCTTTATTATCGGCGTGCATTCCATCGGTGGTCGTGCGCTTGCTGCCAATGGCCCGGACTGCCCTGCGGATATCTTTCAACGACGTATTGAAGTTTCTTAAAAGCGAAGTATCAATGGCATAGAGATTGCGCCCCGTAACCTGACAGTAATACAACGTGGAGCGGTCCGCCGACAGGGCAATGCCATCTGCTCCGATGCGAAGCGGTTTATCTTTGTATACCGGCATATAGTCAATTTGAAAATGAAAATCCGGAAATTCCTGTGTACTGTAATGCCGATCAAGCACCCGTCTGAGTTTTCCCGTCTTCATGTTGTAAACGATGATTCCGCCGTCAAGCGGATGATCCGGCCAACCGCAACCGGAGTCGGTTATATAGACGAACCCGTTCTTATTGTCCACAACCAAGTCGTTCAAAAAAGAAGTCCGATACGGTGCGATCTCATTCGGGATGATAATCGAGTCGAGCAGACGATTGGTGTTTAAATCCCAGACGATGAGCTTCTGTGATCCCTCCGGCGATGGCGCATACGCAATTTTCCCTTGATCGAGCAGCCACACCCGGTTAAGTTCATCGATTTCATAGCCCAGAACGGATTGAAGCACACTGACATTTCCCGCCTGATTCCATTCCCAGCTCGGAAAGGCATCCAATACCGGTTTTCCATCCTTGATAACAATTCGATTCATCGTGGAAGGGATGCCGTGCGCCCATCGGGGGACCGAAACATAAAACCGGCCTTGTGCGTCGACTTTTACTCCGGCAGGCATCGCCTTTCTCCAGTATTGATTGGCTTCAAAATCCTCTTTCACCCTTGGATTCGGAAAATTCCAATCCAGTCGATTCCAATGGAAGATCATTTGATATTGCCCTATCGGATTGGCTCTTATGTTATGAATCATATATAAACCTCCCACGATCGTTAACCAAGATTCTCGATCTTATAGGTATATGCCTATAGGGGAAGATGGTGCGTGTTCGGCAAATGCAGGAAAGGAAATGAAGAAACCACTCTTAAAAATAGATTCCATAAAATTAGGATTATCAGCAGTTACTCGTTGGATTTGTTCATAAATAGCATTGAAGTCGGTCTAATTATCCGTATCTTTAGTTGCAAGCTCGTCGAGAGACCATTGAATCTCAATTGTAGATTCCGTGTGAAAGTTGATCGATTTAGAAATATTTAAGAATTGTTTATGTGCGGTTTAGAACCGTTTTATAGGCAGTTTAGAAGAGGGGGTTAAGATGAATCTATGGAAGCCGAGAGGACATTCCACAAAATAAGAAGCACGGCACTTTGCCAAATCAAAGTAGCTCGATGCACAAATCCAAGGAGGAATTGGTATGAACAAAAAAAATTGCAATGATCGGAGCGGGGGCGGCGCTTGGCAGTATGCTGCTGGTGTCATCGGTGTACGCGGGAATCGGGACTGCGGCAGGCTATGATACTTACAAATCAGCCATCAAGAATACAGCTGCTGTGGCCAATGTCACCGAGAAGGTGAGCATGTCTGTAGTGGATAACGGAAAAGTGCTGCTGCAAGTGAATTCGACGGTGAAGTCCAACAAGGTAACGGATACGGACAGTGCCGACATTACTCTGCAGAGCGGAACTACCGCGCAGAACCTCAAAGTGTACAATCAGAACGATACTCACATCATGAAATCGGGCAGCTCCAACGTGTACAAAGTCTTCGAAATGGATCAAGAGCACCGTGACATGATGAACAAACACAGAGATCAGATGGAGAAGCATGACCCGGCTATGGCCGAGCAAGTGGAAAACGTGATCGATGCTCTGATGGGTAATCTCAAGAACAAGGTGACGCTGGCGAACAACGGCGCCTCTAAGGAAGTGGCGCTCAATCTAACGGGAAGCCAAATCCCTGCTGTCGTGAATGCCGTCGGCTCGGTGCTTGTTAAAGAAGGCGCACGTGACCACGCCGAGGAGTTTGACGCGCACGGCGCAGATTCCATCGTTATAGATGTGGAAACGATAAAAGATAGTCTTCCGAAGCTGTCGGATGATATCAAAATCGAGTCGGTCAAGTTGAACGCAAAGGTCAACGCCGACAACCGCATCACGAACCAAGCCGCGGAAATCGCGATCAGCGGAAAAGACGCCAGCGGAGCTGCGCATAAAGTCGTGGTGAAACTAAACGCGGACCTGTCCGCTTTTAACAGCACAACTCCGGATACCGTTGACTTGACCGGCAAACAAGTGGAAAAGTTGAGCCCTTCAAAGCATGAATGGCGATCAATAGTATGAACGGTTAAGTGTGGAGAGCGTCTGAGCATCAAAGCAACACGGGACGCTCTCCCATTTTCAAATTAGAAAGGAGGCCGGTTTAATGGATCAGATCGTGCAATTGGAAGGACTAACGAAGATGTTTCGCAATGGACGGGGAATTCATGACATTAGCCTGAACGTGCAAACGGGTGACATATACGGCTTTTTCGGGCCTAACGGTGCAGGGAAAACGACAGTCATGAAAATAATGGCTGGGTTAAGCAGAGCGGATAAAGGCAAGGTGCGGTTGTTCGGGCACGACGTCGTCACGCATTACGAGCAGGCTATGGCCAGCGTAGGTGTGCTGATTGAAACGGCGGAAGCTTATCATTACATGAGCGGCAGAAGAAATTTGGAGCTTGCAGCGAGAATGTATCCGCATGTCGACAGCAATCGCGTGGATGAGGTGCTTGAATTGGTAGGGTTAAGAAGCTATCAGCATGAGAAGGTGGGCCATTATTCACTCGGGATGAAGCAGCGGCTTGGTCTGGCTTCAGCCATTGTGGCAAGACCCGAGCTGCTTATTCTGGATGAGCCGACGAATGGGCTCGATATCGAGGGCATGGTTCAGATTCGTGAGATCATCATGCAGCTGGCCCGCGAGGAGAAAATCACCTTCTTCATATCCAGCCATCTCATTCACGAGATGGAGCTGATGTGCAATCGGATCGCCATCCTTTACGGCGGTAAGCTGATAACCGAAGGATATAAATCGGAACTGCTGCAAGGACGATTCAGCTCGTTGGAGGAGCTTTTCCTTCATGAGGTATCACAAGAAAGGAAGGCGGCTGCCCATGCATAGCTTGTATGCCAGCGTGTGGAACGAAACGCTGAAGATTGCTTATAAGAAAAAGACGCTGTTTTTCATGATCATGACTCTGATTATTCCTGCAGGGGCCGCTTTGCTGCTCGCCAACGTGCAGGGCAATCTCGGCATTAGTGCCGTTTCGTCCAGTGACTTTCCGATTGTGATGCTGAATTTGTTTACAGCGATATTTTTGCCCCTCTTCGTATTCATGGGTGCGGCCGACCATTTCTCAGGGGAGATCAGCGATCGGACACTGAAAGTGATATTGACGAGGCCCATTTCGCGCTTTAAAGTATTTGCAGCCAAACAAATCTCTCTAGCTATGTATATTGCCGCGTATTTACTTATCGCTTTGATCGCCTCCGTCGTTTCGGCTTTTTTCTTGAGCGGCGTCATGTCGGGATTTGCTGTTCTTGATTGGTTAATCGCTTACGGGACCGCTTTTGTGCCGCTTGCAGTGCTAAGCATCACGGCCGTTCTATTGGCGCAATTTTTTACGAGCAGCAGCGGAGCTTTAACCATTAGTATTCTGCTGTATATAGCGGCTAAGGTTGGCGCGTTCTTTTTCCCGCAGGCATTAACGTATTCCCCGACATCGTATATGGATTGGCACATGCTTTGGCTCGGCCGCCCGATGCCGTCAGGAGAGTTGTGGAGTATCTGTATGTTTTTGCTGGCGTGTAGTATATTGTTTTTTACGGCAGGGTTTTATTTGTTCGATAAAAAGGAGCTTTGAGGATGTCCATTCGCGTGCGGCTAGTACTCTCTTATTTGGCTATGCTTCTGGTACCGGTCGTGCTCGCGGTGGTGGCCGTTCTCATATTCCTGCTTGTCAATGGATCGTCTGGGGATCCCTTTAAAAATGCATTTGAGCAGGAAGCGGGAATCTATGCCGATATGAAGCAGATGAGTGCACGCGAGCCGGAGTCTTTGCTTCAGCGGTCTGTTGCGCAAGGCTTTGATCAGCGTTTGAACGAGATTGATATGAGGCTCATCATCCGTGTCAATCATGACATTGCTTATGCATCGCCTTATCTGGATCGGACCGCATGGGAAGGACGATTGCCGCAATACGGAACCATTTTGGACCAACATACGCAGATGCATGGCGATTTATGGATTACCCGCCATGAGGATTTTCTATTGCCGGACAACAAGCAAGGCTCAATATTCGTAATTGCGGATATGGCCACGATGCAAAAGACTTTCCGCCACTATATCATATGGGTCATTGTCGGTGTGCTTTTGATTCTCGCTCTGACCAACGGGGTGCTGACGTATCTCGTTTCACGCAGCATTATTCGTCCGCTCAGAGCATTACAGAGAGCAACCGAGGAAATTAAAGAAGGAAATCTGGACCATCAGGTAAAGCCGCAGTCTAAAGATGAAATCGGCCAGCTTAGTGCCGCCTTTGAAGAAATGCGGAAAAAGCTCAAGGAATCGGTGCGACTGCAGCTGCAGTATGAGGAGAACCGTAAGGAACTCATCTCGAACATTTCGCATGATTTAAAAACTCCGGTTACGGCCATCAAAGGCTATGTGGAAGGCATTATGGACGGCGTAACGAATTCTCCAGATAAACTGGATCGCTATTTGAAGACCATTCATACCAAAACGGTAGATCTCAATAGAATGATAGACGAACTGTTTTTATTCTCGAAGCTGGATCTGGGCAAGGTACCGTTTAACTTTGAAAAGGTGGATATAGGCGGTTATCTGCGGGATTGTGCTCAAGAGATACATTTTGACATGGAACAGAAGGGGATCAAGCTGAAGCTGGATACGGTGCCGAAGGGCAGCAACATCTTCGTCAAGGCGGATCGCGAGAAGCTGAAGCGGGTGCTTACAAATATATTAGAAAACGCAATGAAATATATGGATAAGGAGGACGGTAAAATCGAAGTGGGCGTCACCTTTCCGGACGGCGAGGCTGTAATCAGCATCAGCGATAACGGTCAAGGCATCGAGGCTGCTGCGCTTCCGCATATTTTTGACCGGTTTTACCGCGCGGATCCTTCACGCAACTCTACTACCGGTGGAAGCGGACTTGGATTGTCGATTGCGAGGCAGATCGTAGAAGAGCATGGGGGCCGGATATGGGCCGACAGTGAGCTTGGCATGGGTACAACTGTGTACATTTCGCTGCCGGTATGGAGTCAGCGTGAAGGAGAGGGAGCGCAGGCATGAGCAGCATTCTGATTATTGAAGATGAACAAAGCATTGCAGAGCTGGAGCGGGACTATCTAGAGATTAACGGCTATACCGTAGCCATTGAGAACAGCGGAGATAAGGGGCTCCAGCGTGCGCTCACCAGCGATTACGATCTCATTATTCTCGACCTCATGCTGCCTAAGGTCGACGGGTTCGAGATTTGCCGCAGAATCCGAAGCGAGAAGGATATCCCGATCCTCATGGTTTCCGCCAAAAAGGAAGACATCGACAAGATCCGGGGCCTCGGCCTTGGCGCAGACGATTACATCGTCAAGCCCTTCAGCCCGGGTGAGCTCGTCGCCCGGGTAAAGGCTCATTTGTCGCGGTATGAACGGCTCAGCGGACGGGGCGAGTCGCGCAGCGATGAGATACAGATTCGCGGCTTACTGATCAATAAAGCCTCCCGCCGCGTTCTCGTGAATGAGAAGGAGGTTACTTTTACGACCAAAGAATTCGATCTGCTGCTCTACCTAGCCATGAATCCTAACCGGGTGTACAGCAAGGAGCAGCTGTTCGATCATATATGGGGCATGGACGCGCTTGGAGACATTGCTACTGTCACTGTACATATCCGCAAGCTGCGCGAAAAGATTGAGCTGGACCCGTCCGATCCCCAATACATCGAGACGATTTGGGGGGCAGGCTACCGGTTTCAAGTATAATAATCTAAAACACACAACGATGTTGATTTGGAGGGGTTATTAGTGGAGATAGGTTTAAGTACATTTGTTGAGACATCGCCGGACGTTAAAACCGGTGAGGTGATGAGTCATGCACAGCGGATCCGTGAGGTTGTCGAGGAAATCGTACTGGCAGACAAGGTCGGGTTGGATGTGTATGGCGTAGGTGAGCATCATCGCAAGGATTATGCGGCGTCTTCTCCAGCAGTTGTACTGGCTGCCGCTGCGTCACAAACGAAACGCATAAGGCTTACAAGTGCGGTCACGGTGCTCTCATCTGACGATCCGGTGCGCGTGTTTCAGGATTTTGCTACGCTCGACGGGATCTCGAACGGACGTGCGGAAATTATGGCGGGCCGGGGATCATTTATCGAGTCATTCCCGCTGTTTGGATATGATTTAAACGACTACGATGAATTGTTCGAAGAAAAGTTGGAGCTGCTGCTGAAGTTACGGGAGACTGAGAAAGTCACCTGGAAAGGCGGACATCGGCCGGCAATTGAAAATCTAGGCGTATATCCGCGTCCGGTTCAGAATCCTTTGCCGGTGTGGATCGGCAGCGGGGGAAATCAGGAGTCTGTTGTCCGGGCAGGCCTGCTGGGACTGCCGCTCGTTCTGGCTATTATCGGAGGAAGACCGATACAGTTTGCGCCGCTTGTGGAGCTTTATAAGAAAGCCGCGGCTCACGCAGGTCATGACGCATCGAAGCTGCCGGTTGCGTCGCACTCGCACGGTTTCATTGCCGAGGATACCCAAACTGCCGCGGATAAGTTTTTTCCTTCTACCCAGGCCAGCATGAATGTGATCGGACGGGAGCGGGGTTGGGGGAATTACAGCCGTGCAAGTTACGATGCCGCGCGGAGCTTTGAAGGAGCGTTGTATGTCGGCGATCCGGAAACGGTTGCGCAGAAAATCATTCACCTTCGCAAGAACGTGGGCATCACACGCTTTTTTCTACATGTACCGCTTGGCACTATGCCTCATGAGGACGTGATGAGAGCGATCGAGCTGCTCGGAACAGAGGTAGCGCCGCGGGTTCGAGAAGAAATATCAAAATGGGAAGCTGAGAACGAAGATAAGTAGTAACCCTGGGGCATCATGTAAAACACAACCTAACGATGGGGAGGTATGTTCAACGATGAATTCCAATGCGCTTGAGAATACATACATTGTCATCACAGGGGCTTCCAGTGGTCTTGGCTATGCTATGGCTGAAGCTTTACTTCAGGCCGGAGCAACCGTGGCACTCGCCTCAAAGCAGGGGAGCAAGCTGAATGACGCCGTCAATCGTTTGAAGCTGCAAGGGTACCCTGCCGTTGGGCTACCTCTAGATGTACGTTCTGAACAATCCGTTGAGGAAGCGGTTCAATGGGTTAACAGAGAGTGGGGAAGGCTGGACGTCCTGATCAACAACGCAGGCATTGGCATGAGGACGGTAAATCCGCGTTTTCTGGTCGAGCCCCAGCCTTTTTTCGAGGTGACGCCGGAGGGTTTCCGAAATCTGATCGATACCAATCTCACAGGTTATTTCTTAGTGACCCGAGGTTTTGCGCCTTTGATGATTAAACACGGCAAGGGCCGGATTATTAACATTTCCATGAACCATGAGACGATGAAAAGGAAGGGGTTCGTTCCTTACGGGCCATCTAGAGCCGCAACAGAGTCCCTTTCTTACATCATGGCGGAGGATTTGAAGGAGTATGGGATTACGGTGAATATGCTCTTACCTGGGGGAGCCACGATAACGGGAATGATTCCGGATGACATCCGGAAAGATGCCGAATCGCAGCTTCAGTTGCTAGACCCGGCCGTAATGGCTGAACCGATTGTATTTTTGGCTTCGGCGGAAGCAGAGGGCATGACAGGGGAACGGATTGTCGCCGTAGACTTCAACAATTGGCTTCAACGGAGAGGGTGAGGCGGCATCCCTCGCGGTATCTCACACATCCTCAATAAAACACCTTACTATGAAGGAGATCGAGCGCACGTTCGATTTCCTTTAACTCTGCCTCGGGAATATTTTTGATGCGTTGAACAAATCGAGACTCAATGCGTTGAAAAGCCTCGTTCATCAACGCTTCTCCCTTTTCAGAAAGCCGGATAAATTGCTTGCGCCTGTCTTCACCATCGGTAATTTTTTCGCATAACTGTTTTTCGTTTAATTTTCTCAGTTCACGGCTCGTGTTGGGCATGGACATATGCATACAGTCACTGATTTCACTAAGCGTAACCGGCTGACTGATTGCAATGTATTCTAGAATCTTATATTGAACAGGCGTAATCGCTTCGAATTTCACATCTTTTGTCATCTCATGAGTTACTTGATGAACGGCGGCCGTGAAGGCCACGAATTTGTGGAACAGTGGGTTCTTGTCCACTAGATCACCTCCACTGACACGATAGCAAAAATGTTATCACATAACAATTATCAATTGACAACTAAAATAACCATGTGTTACCATTTGCTTATCAAATGATAAGTAAAGGGGCTTTTTACTTTGAAAATGCTCATTATTTATACACATCCGAATCATCGCAGCCTAAGTTATGCATTTTTACAAGAAGTCATCAGGGGCAGCAAAGAGAATACGAGCATACAAGAGGTAAAGGTTTTGGATTTGTATGAGGAAGGATTCGATCCGGTCTTGGTTTTTAATGAAAATAAACGCAGGAGAGATATGCATACCGACCCGGATCTTGCTGTATACAGGGATCAGCTTATGTGGGCCGATAAAATTGTTTTTGTATATCCGATTTGGTGGGGACGTCCTCCGGCTATGCTTATGGGATATATAGACCAGCTGTTTGCTTCGGGATTTGCGTATAAGGATACGGGAGGACTTTTGCCGGAGGGTCTTTTAAAGGGGAAGTCAGTGGTTTGCATTTCCAGTATGAAGGGACCGGCTCTTTATCCGTTGTTATGGCTGTATAACGCCCACAAAACATTAATGCGAAAAGCACTATTTCATTACGTAGGCATCAAAAAAGTGAAGTTCTTTGAGTTCGGCAGCATGGAGAGTCCTCGGGGCAGGCATAAACAAAAACTGAATAGGATCTATCGCTATTTTAAAACGGTTAATGGTTGAACGGATACTTATATCATTCTGTGTATATTTGGATCATGTCTACGACTGTTGTATAGTGGAAATAAATATCGATAAGCGGATGAGGAAAAGAAGAGGCGAATAGATGAGTCAACAAGGTTTTAAAAACTATAAATTAAGCGAAGAAATCGTAAAAGCATTGGATACCTTGGGATATGAGAATCCAACAGAGGTTCAAAGTAAAGTCATACCGATCGCGCTTGAAAAGAAAGATCTTGTCGTGAAATCACAAACGGGCAGCGGTAAGACGGCGGCTTTCGGAATTCCGATTTGCGATATGATCGATTGGAATGAAAACAAGCCGCAAGCGTTAATCCTATCCCCAACTCGAGAGCTTGCTGTTCAAGTGAAAGAGGATATTACGAATATCGGACGATTTAAACGAATTAAAGCAACTGCTATCTATGGGAAGGAACCATTCAATAAACAAACTGCAGAATTAAAACAAAAAAAGTCACGTAGTCGTCGGGACTCCCGGACGTGTGCTGGATCATATTGATAGAGGGACACTCGCGTTAGAGCGCTTGGAATTCCTTGTCATAGATGAAGCTGATCACATGCTGAATATGGGATTTATTGAAGAGGTAGAATCGATTATTAAGAAACTGCCTGGTGATCGAGTGACTATGTTATTTTCTGCTACTTTACCGAATGATGTGGAAAAATTAAGCCGTAAATATATGAAAAACCCTGTACATATCGAGATCAAATCGACGGGAGCAACGACGAATAAAATTGATCATTTTCTTGTGGAAGTGAGAGAAGCTGATAAATTAGACGTTCTTAAAGATGTCATCGTTGTTCAAAATCCGGATAGCTGCTTTATTTTTTGTCGAACGAAAGAACAGGTGGATCGGGTTTCTGAACAATTAGCCGCTTGGGATTTTCCTAGTGCTAAAATTCATGGGGGCATGGAGCAAGAAGATCGTTTTGAAGTTATGAATGGTTTTAAAAGAGGAGAGTTTCGTTACTTGGTGGCTACTGATGTAGCTGCGAGAGGCATTGATATCGACAATATTACGCATGTCATCAACTATGATTTTCCTGAAGAGAAAGAAAATTATGTGCATCGCACGGGAAGAACAGGACGCGCAGGTAAAGTCGGAAAGGCGATCACATTCATCACCCCCAATGAAGAAAAATGGCTGGCAGAAATTCAAGGCTATATTGGCTTTGACATACCTAAAATGAAGATTCCTTCAAAAAATGAGGTATCACTTAGACAAGCAGCTTTTGAAGAAAAAATCCAAGATCAGCCCAGCCCCAAGAGAGCTAAAAGTGAGCAGTTAAATGAACAAATCATGAAGCTGTTTTTCAATGGCGGCAAGAAAAAGAAGCTGAGAGCCGTAGATTTCGTTGGAACGATTGCCAGAATTGAAGGCGTCACTGCCGAGGATATAGGCATTATTACGATACAGGATATGGCCACCTATGTTGAGATATTGAACGGTAAAGGGCCTCTTGTCCTGCAAGCTATGAAGGATACAACCATAAAGGGTAAGCAATTAAAAGTTTACATAGCAAACAAGTGACAAAGGTTGAATAACAGATAGAGGACGTGAGCTTTCGTGATAAACATAACCATTCCAAAACCGGACGTTAGCATTACCAAACAGGTTGATCCTGAGGAAAGCAATATTTACGGATTTACCGATTTTCACCTGATTACTAGAGAGTTAGGTGGCATTTTTATGTTTTACAACGACAACGATGAATTATTGTTTGTCGGCAAAGCGAGGAAACTAAGACCAAGAATCAAAAAACATTTTGAGGATTCTGTATCCCCGATCAAAACGCATAGAGACGAAGTAACGAAAATCGATGTCTGTATCGTCGAAGACCCAGTCCACAGAGAAATTTATGAAACGTATATTATTAATGAACTCAAAGCGAAATACAATGAAGATAAAGTGTTTTTCGAACGTCTTAACTAACAGCTTTCCACGAATCGATGATTGTGTAAGAAAAAAGGCACCTGCGGGTGCCTTTTAAATTGCCTTTGCTTTAGTAAGTCTATCAATGGTTTTTAACATTAACATGATGCCTTTTCTGCTGTAACGAAGATGATTTAGACCTCCGATTATGTAAGTATCCGTGGCCGGGTGGTAGAACATAAAGGTGCCGGTTGACCCCGCATTTCCCCAGGCATTATATCTTTGCGGCATCAATATCGGAACGGTTTTAATATTCATCAAGCCATAACCGTAATCAATGCCCATAAAAAACTTCGCCCAATCTTTCATTTTATTAAAAGTATCTTCGCTGAGAATCTCGCCATGGGCCAATGCTTTCATGAACTTAAGCTGGTCTGCGGTTGTCGAAATCATTCCGCCCCCGGCAAACATAATGGTATTACTCCGGTATTGTAAAATGTCGATATTGCGTCCATATAATCCGGCTGCAGGATATTCGCTTTTTTCTATGGGTTCGGAATAATTAGCGAAAGAGGAGTGATGCATTTCGCAAGGTTCAAAAATATAATGACGAAGTGCTTCGTGGTAAGGTTTAGTCGTTATTTTCTCTACAATTAATCCCAAAAGATGATATCCGGTGTCCGAATAGTGAAACCCTTTTCCGGGAGGGAAATGGGATTCCAAATGTTCTTTGGACCATTGAATAACTTCCTGAGGCGTCCATGAACGGGATGGTTCTTCAAACATCATCTCTACCATGTTCTTGCCTTGCTTCGACTTATCCTCCATAAAATCATTCAAACCGGAAGTGTGATTCAACAAATGCTTGATTTTGATATCATGGGTATAATCCTTACCCTTGTAAATATGTAAGCCCCGGAGCAGCTCAGGATCTACATACAAAGATATGTAATCTTCGAATGATACCATGCCTTTCTCAACCAATATGCCGACAAGAACAGAGGCAAACAGCTTACTTACGCTGGCAATATAATAAGGTTGATTGGGATTCGCAGGTATACTGCCGCTCGAGCCTTCTGCGATACGAAGATCGATGCCCAGGTTGTCAGAGTGGACTAACAAATACGCATTGCGTATGTTAGCGTCGGCCCGTACTCTTTTTCTAAAATAATCGGTAATCAATGACTGTACTTTTTCCTTCTCCATTACGCTCCACTCCCAGTGTTTTTATCATTCTTGCGCAAGTGGGCAGCGGTAATTATATCTCCGCCTGCGCTTTGCAAAACCTTGATCAACTTCTCTTCATCGTAATCCTCTGGCAGCAGTCCATTTACATCCATCACGGAAAGTCCCAATTGAAAAACCCTCATTTTGAAAAAAATCTCCGTCAGTTCCTCATCCGTGAACCCATTCAGCTGTGCATCTTGTTTCATTAATTCAAGGATGCTGCTCATATCCGGCTGCGCCTCATTTATATAGGTGTTCTGTTTCATAACCATATCTCTGAAGAAAACGCTGAATTCCCTGGCAAACTTCACACTGACGATACCTATATTGAGAAAAGGATTTTCGCTGTATGGCGTCCTCAACATCTCCTGGAAAATTCCCTGAATCTTATCGAGTACGGCCTTCTTCAGCTCCTCGATATCTGTGAAGTTTACATAGATGGGAGCAATCGAGCTCCCCATTTTGTCAGCCACCTTTCTGATCGTGATCTGGTCAATTCCTTCTACTCGGGCTATTTCAAATGCGGTGTCAATGATCTTTTCCTTTGAAAATTTCGTCTTGGGTGGCATAGGCATCTCCTAAACTGCGTTGTGTAACACTTGTTATGTAACACATGATATATAATAATCAATAAATTGTCAACATTTAACATTGGAGTAATCAATACAGCAATCTAGAAGAAATCCCGACCCATTATTTTTGGTAATATTTAGTTAAATACAATTGAAAAAGGAGCAACCTACAATGCAAAAAATCAGCACGTGCTTGTGGTTCGATGGCAATGCGGAAGAGGCCGTCCATTTTTACATGTCTATTTTTAAAAACTCAAAGATTGAGAGCATTATGTACTATGGAAAAGCGGGGCCAGGAGAAGAGGGAACGGTATTGTCCATGACATTCCAGCTTGATGGACAACAATTGATGGCACTAAACGGGGGCCCACAGTACAAGTTCACGCCAGCCATATCGTTCTTCGTGAGCTGTGAGTCACAGCAAGAGGTCGACGAACTGTGGGAGAAACTCTGCGAAGGTGGAGAAAAAGGCAGATGCGCATGGCTTACGGACAAATATGGTGTGTCATGGCAGATCGTTCCTACTGCCTTAGGCGACATGCTGCAAGACAAGGATGCTGAGAAAGCGGCAAAAGTGATGAGGGCCATGCTTGAAATGGATAAGATCGACATTGAAATTCTCAAGCAAGCGTATGCAGGATAGCGCATAGCATATCATCGGATGGCTACGACAAAAGGCACCTTACGCAGGTGCCTTTTATGCTGCCGTTATAGTCAGCGGGGATTATATGAAATTCTGTTTATGCTCTGTTTCCGTGTATACGGATATGAGTACTATTGCCAGATCCTCGCCAATGTTTTTCACGAGATGGGGCGTGCAGGCATTCCAACTGAATGAATCTCCTTCGCCGAATTCAGCTGCATCTTCTCCCTGCTCCGCGTAGATCTTCCCTTTGATGACGAGATGTACTTCTTCTCCTTCATGAGCATGCGGAGCTTCACCGGTCGAAGCTCCTGGCGGAAACTCGACGAGCATCATCCTTACGCTTTTTGTCGCGCTTAAGTGCTCCACTTTTAATTTGTCGGTACCGCTTGTCGTGATCAGACGGTCCTCTTGGCGCACGAAATTCATCCGCTCTTCTTTTCGCAGCAATAAATAAGCCAAGGGTACTTTTAACGCTTTTGCGATGCTTTCCAGCGTCGAGATCGATGGTGATGTTTTATTATTTTCAACTTGGCTCATGAACCCTTGAGATAATCCCGTTTCTTCACATATTTGATTTATCGTTATATTTTTTCTTTTACGAATGGCTCGTACGGTGGATCCGATGTCCATGAGTTTCCACTCCTAATAATATTAGTTATACATATTATAGATTGATATTAACAATTTTTCTATTGACACGCCAGTATGAAAACATTTATATTACTCATATGAAATTTTTATGATTATTACTAATACAACTGAGGTGGAGAAAGTGATGACAAAAACAGCAATCGTAACGACCATTATACGTATAGTAATGGGTATATTGTTTCTCGCGCATGGAATCAGCAAATTCCAAATGGGATTGGGAAATGTGGATGCTTGGTTCGACTCTATGGGTGTCCCCGGATTCTTGGCTTATATCGCGGCAGTGCTTGAATTGATTGGCGGCATTTTGCTTATTATCGGTCTCTTTTCGCGTTATGTATCGGTTCTTTTTATTATCATGCTTATTGGTGCTATTATTACGATGAAGCTTTCGGCAGGTTTGCTCGGTAATGGCCAAATGGCCGGCTACGAGTTGGATCTCGCTTTTATGATGGCCGCGCTTTATTTGAGTGTTGCCGAGCCTGCACCGCTGTCTATTGATCACTTGTTTATGAAAAAACGAAGTGCATAAACCACGATATTGAGGAGATCGACTCTCATGAAACCAGCTTACCATTACGAAATTCATCTGCCGTCCAATATGGATCCGAACAAAAAATATCCCGCAATCTTCACGCTCCATGGAAAAGAATCCAACGAGAAAAATATGTTTGGTCTAGTGGCACCGTTGTCCGAAGATTTTATTATTATCGGAATTCGAGGCGATCTGACTTTAGGGGCCGGTTTTCAGTATTATGAGCTGAAAAGTCTAGGAAATCCTATTCGTGAGATTTTTGATCGTGCCGCTCAGCAATTGGAAACCTTTATTGGTTATGCCACTGAAAAGTACCCGATTGACTTGAATAAACGTTATTTGCTCGGTTTCAGCCAGGGTGCGATCTTGTCCATGACACTTGCGCTTATGATGGGTGATCAATTAAAAGGAATCGTTGCGTTAAACGGTTATGTTCCGGAATTCGTGAAGACAGAGTATCCGACCCGAAGCGTCGAAGGCTTATCGGTGTTTGTCTCTCATGGGGAATTCGATACGGTATTCCCGCTGAGCGTCGGACATGAAACAGCGGCCTATTTTCAGAAATTGACACCCAACCTGACGTTCAAAACCTACCCGACCGATCATGGCGTGTCCGAAGAGAACCAACAGGATTTTGTGAATTGGCTTAAAGGGGACGCCGGTATCTAATGCTTCAGCCTGTAGATGCTTCATTTTTTCAACAATCCGCGCTTGATTTAGCCCCTGCACTACTCGGCATGCTGCTTGTGAAGGAAACGGAATCGGGTACGGCCGCAGGATGGATTGTGGAGACGGAAGCTTATGTCGGACCGGAAGATCGCGCCGCGCATAGCTTCGGCAACCGGAGAACTCCAAGAACTGAAGTCATGTTCGGGCCGCCGGGTTACGCGTACGTGTATGTGATGCATACTCACACGCTCATTAATGTCGTAAGCGGTAAGGCAGGCGAGCCGGAGGCCGTCTTGATTCGAGCCGTCCAGCCAGTTACAGGCATCGAACTGATGTATGAACGCCGCGGATACGTGAAGAAAGAACAAGATCTTACGAACGGACCGGGCAAACTCGCCAGATCGTTAGGGATTACGAAAGAGGATTACGGCAGGCCGCTCTTCGAACGTCCGCTTTTTATTGCGGAAGGAAGAGAGGTCAACGCCATAATGACGGGTCCTCGGATAGGAATTGACAATAGCGGTGAAGCCAGAGATTATCCTTGGCGTTATTGGGAGTTGGGAAATCCATTCGTCTCGAAATGAGCGCGGGGAAACCTTTAATTGAAGGGGTTCGATAGCTTGCATATACTCGCCAAAGAGCTCAGCAAGTTCAACGAGATTGTGGTGTTCGAGACAACCGAGTTATATGGAAAGCTGGGGAAATTTCGCTGCTTACGGTTTGCGGATGAGGCCATTGAGGGCGTCGTTGACTTGAAGAATCCCGAGCGTGTCGTGCTGGAATATCAGAAAGCCGTATTTCATTTGATGGAGTTCAACGCAGAGTATTTCCAGAACGTGTTCATTATTGGGCATGGGATCGGGATGATTGCCGGCCATTATCCCGACAAGCGTATTAAAGTCGCAGAAATTGACGCACAAGTTCTGGAGGTTAGCAGGCGATTTTTTAATTATCGGATGGATAATGTCGTCATTGGAGATGGCCGTGAGATTCTCAGCAATGAAGAATCGCAGGCGTACGATTTTATTATTATGGACGCATTTACTCAAAAGGGTACGCCTATGCAATTTACAACACTGGAGTTTTTCAAATTGACCAGCGAAAAGCTTGACTCCCAGGGTCTTTTTATCATGAATCTTATGGGAAAAGCAAAAAACGACAGGTATACTGACGCGATCTTCAGCACACTGAAAGAAGCTTATAGGTTCACTAGAGCGTTCTTCCTGCCAGGGGCGAATGCCGCCGACACCGGGAATATCATTATTGCCGGCAGCAACAGGACAATAGAATTTCAACCGAACGAGATGGGCGGCTTTATTGAGATCGATCTAGGACAAGGACATCTCATCATGGACGGCTAGCACGATATATAAAAAACAAACTCTTCTCCTAAAAAGGGAAGAGCTTTGTCGTGGTTTACGATCATACAGTGTCTTGCCACACGTTAAATTTGTTTCCATCCGGGTCCTTGAATTTAAACTGCAAACCGCAGCTGCCGTGGTCGACCAACGACTCAACATCGACTTCATGTTCGCGCAGCCTCTTATGAAGCTCCACGATGTTCTCCACTTCGAATGTCAGTGAGAACATTTCGTAATTTTCGCCGTCCCATTGGTTAGTAATAAAGTTTGCGTTTCTCTTGTCGACGGTTTCCATCAGGAACAGCCACTGACCGTCTCCCAGGACAAGAATAGCTCCATCCGGTTCGCGCTTCCTGACCGTTAATCCGAAAGTCTCCTCATACCATTTGGCAGCGCGCTCCAAGCTGGACACGGGTAAGTAGTTGCAAAGAACCCTCTTTAGCATTGGTTTCTGTGCCAGCTGCTGTTTCTCCGATTCTTGTGATGTTTTTTCCGCCATTTTTCAGTTCACCTCTTATTTAGTAGATTCGATATATAGACGATACCAATTGATCAAATCCGTCGTAGCCGTAAAATTTTTATTTCAATTCCACGGCATTATATTTGTTACCGTCAACATCATAGAAAACAAAAAGCTTACCGAATAATTTATCGGTTTCGAGGGGCTCGATTTTAACGCCGTCCTTATTTAACTGTAACCATAAATCTTCAACATCGGACACCGAGAAAGTCAGCACCGGGATTTCTTTTGGAAAATGAGAATCACATTCAAGCAAATACAGTTCATGACCCGATTCCAATTGCAGATTGCCATGAGCGCTCATTCCCAGATGAAAGTGACGCACGAACCAGTCTATCGTTTGTTTTTTTATTTGTAACCGGGATATAGAAATGCCCCATTCTTTTCAACACTTGCTCGGCAACCCTCTGCTCGAAATCACGACCCAGCCGATACGTTCGGAAAAAAGGCTCGAAATCAGCGGACAGGTGGAGCTTCAGCGTTTCCCTGGCGCGGCGAATGCGGCTTTCTACTGCGGATACGGATAGATTCAGAAATTGACCGATGTCTTTCATCGGCCAATCGCTTAAATAGTGAAGTACGACAGCGGATTTACTTTTTTCCTCTAACGTCTGTAACGCGCTCCATATCGCTTCTTGAAGTTCATGCTGATCAAGCCAGGAATCGACGTCGCGCGATGTTTGGGTAATCGCTTCTATGTAAGGCATTGTTGTCTTTTTCTTTTTTGCGAAGTCTAGACTGGTTCGATACGCGATCGAATAGAGCCAGCTCCCCAACCGCGAGGGGTCATTCAATGTATGTAAATGATTGTAGCATTTCACAAAAGACTCTTGCGTAACATCTTGGGCTTCATGGAAATCCCCTAAAACGCTGTATGCAACGGAAAGCAGGGCATTGGAATAGCGAAGCACGATGGCGCGAAAAGCACCCAAGTCGCCGGCTTGCGCGTCGCTTATGAGTTCTTGATCGGTCCGAGGTGTATTTTCTTTCACTAAATATCACCGTCCACTGTTTAAGTTGTTCTCCAGCGGTGTGCGATTTCCTCCATTAATAGGAAAGCAGAAAAATAACAATGGTATAGCCGTCATAGACTACGGAGGTTCGTGGAAAGAATTGTGTTTCGACAAGTATGATTTGACAGAATTTTGAATAAAGTTGTGTTAAAGTGGAACTTAGTTCTTAATAACGAACAATTATTTTAATATTAATAATGGGAGGGAATGAATGAAGATATTAGTGTGAATGTTTGAGCGTAGTTATATCCATCCATTAAAATCATGAGGTGATTTAAATTGAGAAGAACCGGTGTTCTGTTTATAGTATTCTCATTTATTATTGGCTTATTAGGGACGGCAGTCTATGCGGCAGTACCATCTAAAGGCGTCGAGCTCGAATGTTGTTCCATTATTGAGTTAGTATCCAATAATGGGCAAATCGGAGCGATCAGAGTCAGCAACGATGATAATAATCTTTCTGTAGAAACGTACTTATGGTCTGACACAATGAAGATATTAAACTACAATGTCGCAGTAGCTAATGTTCCTTCAGAATTACCGAATAGTCCGGGAGATACGCCTAAACCAGGCCTATATTCGATTAGCAGGACTGTAACAAGTGATTTTACACGGCAAATAGATAGTTTTAGCTATAGTAATTTAAACCCCGATTTAATTGCGTTGGCTGTTTTTGCTAAGGTTCAGGATGAAAATGGTCAGCTCATTACTGTATGGGGTCGAGGCGTCCCTATGACAGATAAGAATTGGCCTGAGTACTTTGAATACTCTAAGCGAGCAGGTTGTCCGGCAATAGAAGTCCCGCCTAAAACACCTACTAGTCCGCGAACCATCGGCTATTGGAAAACTCATGCGGGTTTTAATGGCAATAATGAAGATGTCGTTACCCAATATCTCCCTATCACTTTAGGCAATGTCACTGTTAACACTGCAGCATTTGCAGTAGAGGTTCTCACTTTCAAGAGTTTTGAAGGAGGATCGTCAAACGGGTATAACAAGCTGGCTGCACAGTTGCTGGCTGTGAAGTTAAACGCTATCAATGGCGCTGATATCGCCCCCATAGCCTCAACAATTATCGCCGCAGATGCAGCTTTGTCATCCGTGAACGTAAGCCCATGGTCAGTGCTGACCAAAGCAGAAAGATCTAATATTTTATACTTAATGTCCACATTGGATGAGTATAATAACTCTGAATTTTAAAGCCAATCACATCATCAGAATTTCACGACCATTACGGCCGCCACCATTATCAAGCCTATTAAGCAACCTTGACTCGGTATTCCCCGGGTTAAGGTTGTTTAATTTTCCATGGAATTGTAATGATCACGCTTTTCAGGCGAGTGAAATAAAGCTTTATTGAGTCCTGCCTTTTCTCCGCATTAAAAAATCCCCTTGAAGTAGACCGTAGTGTCGGATTTGAACACCTGTCTACTAAAAGGGGATAATATCTACTTCCATAATCCTCACCGGCATGTGCGGAAGCAAAGCCGGACATAGAAAGCAGAAGCCCCATCACCCACAAAAGTACCTTCTTCACGCGTTATCCTCTCCTTATTGAGAAAATTTACGATACATATTGTATCATATCACTTAATTATGGAAAAACCCATGAAATAAGGATCTATTTCCCAAGTCAATATGCTGTGTTAGCCGGATCAAGTTTGTATGATAAAATAGACCTAGAAATTAGGATGCGGGGGGACAGCCATGCGCTTTATTAGCAACAACAATATCACGGATCCGTCGTTGAATTTGGCATTAGAGGAATACATCTTGCGTTCTCTGCCCAGCGATGACGATTATTTGCTTTTCTATATTAACGAACCGTCGATTATCATCGGCAAAAACCAGAATACTCTAGAGGAAATCAACACCGAATATGTTGAGGCAAACGGTATTCATGTCGTTCGCAGACTTTCTGGCGGCGGCGCAGTTTACCACGACTTAGGAAATCTGAATTTCAGTTTTATTATGAGAGATGACGGAAAGTCGTTTCATAACTTTAAGAAGTTTACCGAACCCGTCGTTCACGCGCTGCGGAAGCTCGGTGTAGAGGCGGAATTAACGGGACGAAACGACCTTCAAGTCGGTGAACGCAAAATATCCGGTAACGCGCAATTCTCAACAAGAGGGAAAATGTTCAGCCACGGCACATTGCTCTTTAATTCCGAAATCGACAATGTCGTTTCCGCATTGAAAGCCAACGCGGAGAAGTACTCCTCCAAATCAACAAAGTCGATCCGCAGCAGGGTAGCGAATATCTCTGAATTTCTCGCGGAGCCGATGACCATCGAACAATTCAAGCAGAGGTTGTTAGAGGCTCTTTTCGAAGAACACAGTGAAATTCCATACTACGACTTGAGCGAGCAGGATTGGGCCAATGTAAGGAAGCTTGCAGAGGAGCGCTATCGTAACTGGGATTGGAACTATGGACAATCTCCCGCCTTCAACGTGCGCCACACGAAGCGGATTGAAGGAGCGGGTACCTTCGATGTCCGCCTTCAGGTAAAAGACGGCATTATCATAGACGCAACAATATACGGAGACTTCTTCGGCCGGGGTGACGTCAGCGAGCTGGCTGCTAAATTTAGCGGCACGCGCTATGAGGCAACCGCTCTGAAAGAGCTGATTGATGAAGTTGACCTGCAATTTTATTGCGGACCCGTGACGAAAGAACAATGGTTGGATTTGATAATTTAACGACTTGGCACACTGCCTCCCCTGTTATACGGGGGAGGTTTTTCATGTCTGCAGAGTTGCTGGATTGAAAATAGTGGTAATGCAAAGGATAGAATCATTCTTTCCAAGGGGGAATCATCCTGAGCGAACAGCGTACGCAAGCGGATAGACAGCTGGTTAGGGGCCTGAAGGCCCGGCATATGACGATGATTGCAATCGGGGGATCCATCGGAACCGGATTGTTCCTCGCCAGCGGGGGAGCGATCTCTTCGGCCGGCCCGGGCGGCGCGCTGCTCGCTTATGCGGCAATCGGATTCATGGTTTATTTTCTCATGACCAGCTTGGGCGAGATGGCCGCGTACATGCCCGTGACCGGATCGTTCAGTACGTATGCAGCGAGATTCGTCGACCCCGCATTTGGCTTCGCGCTGGGATGGAATTATTGGTTCAACTGGGCGATTACCATAGCCGCAGAAATAGCTGCCGCAAGTATCATCGTCAAATACTGGCTGCCGGATGTATCCACCTTGGCGTGCAGCGCTGTGTTTCTTGCCATTATGGCAGGAATCAACTACTTATCCGTACGGGCTTATGGGGAATCGGAATACTGGTTCTCTTTGATCAAAGTCGTGACCGTTGTGATTTTTATAGTGGTCGGCGTGCTCATGATTCTGGGAATCATGGGTGGGAAAGCAGTCGGCTTTCACCATTTCACTGAAGGGGCGGCGCCGATCCGGGGAGGGTTCTTAGCCGTGTTCGGCGTGTTCATGGCTGCGGGATTTTCGTTCCAGGGCACGGAGCTGATCGGCGTTGCGGCGGGGGAAAGCGAGGAACCTGAGAAAAATGTGCCGAAGGCGATCAAGCAGATTTTTTGGCGGATACTTATTTTTTACATTTTGTCTATCTTGATCATCGGTATGCTGATTTCTTACCGGGATCCGCTTCTGCTTCAATCCGGAATTGAAAATATCGCGGTGAGCCCCTTCACGGTCGTATTCGAACGGGCAGGCTTCGCATTCGCAGCTTCAGTGATGAACGCCATTATTCTGACTTCCGTATTGTCCGCAGGGAACTCGGGCATGTACGCTTCAACCCGCATGCTCTGGGTACTCGCGCGAGAGGGGAAAGCACCGTCATGGTTAAAGTTTATTAACAAACGAGGCATCCCGACAGCTGCCCTGGCCGTAACGGCGGCGATCGGAATGCTCGCTTTTCTGGCTTCCTTGTTCGGTCAAGGCGTTGTTTACGTATGGCTGCTTAACGCTTCCGGAATGAGCGGATTCTTGGCATGGCTCGGCATTGCCATCAGCCACTACCGGTTCCGCAAAGCATTCATTGCGCAAGGTCATCGTTTGGATGAGCTGCCATACCGGGCGCGATGGTTCCCTTTCGGACCGCTTGTTGCCTTCGTGATTTGTTCTCTGGTTATGCTCGGACAGGGCTATGCGCAATTTCTCAGCGGGCAGATCCAATGGGCGGGTGTGGCCGCCACTTACATCGGATTGCCGTTGTTCTTGATACTGTATTTAGGTTACAAGTTGAAATATCGTACCCGGATCGTCCCGCTCAAGGATTGCCGTTTCAAGGATTAAAGCAACTGAGTTCCGCTATTTTTTGATTTTTTCGGACCTGGTTGGCGGAAGGCTTTAAGTTTCTACCACACTGCAATCGTACCATCCGTGCGGAAGTCCGTGCCTCCGACTAACATACCATTGTCCGCTCGCAGAATGATTTGACCGTTACCGAAAGATCGCGTATCCAGAGCTCTTCTCATGTCATGTCCTTTACGAGCAAGGCTGTGAGCGATGTGATCCGGGAAGCGGGGCTCGATCTCAACGGTTTTGCCCTTGATCCACTGCCATCGCGGGGCATCTAGCGCAGCTTGTGGATTGAGATGGAAGTCGAGCATGTTCATCACCACCTGAACATGACCTTGCGGCTGCATAAAACCGCCCATGACGCCGAACGGGCCTACCGCCTTTCCTTCCTTCGTCATGAATCCCGGAATAATCGTATGGTAGGTTTGCTTCCCGCCCTCCAGACGATTGTTATGATCAGGGCTCAGTGAGAAGGAATGGCCTCTGTTCTGCAACGAAATACCGGTGTCCGGGATGACGATTCCCGATCCGAAACCCATGTAATTGCTTTGAATGAAGGATACCATATTGCCTTCCCCATCCGCTGCCGCAAGATAGACGGTCCCGCTTCTCCCGGGCTCTCCCGCAAGCGGCTCAAGCGCCTTCTCCCCAATCAGCGCGCGTCTTTGCTGCGCATATGCTACGGATAACAACTCCTCTATGGAGACACTCATTTTATCCATTTGAGTTATGTACTTTAATCCGTCCGAAAAAGCCAGTTTCATCGCTTCAATTTGCTTATGGAAGCTGTCAACCGTATCTCTGGCAGGGAAATCATAGCCTTTCAAAATGTTAAGAGCGAGCAAAGAAACTAATCCTTGGCCGTTAGGCGGAATTTCCCAAATATCGTATCCTCTATAGCGCACATTAATGGGAGCGACCCACTTGGGAGAATAGGCGGCCAGATCTTCTTTTCGGAGAAAACCGCCATGCGCTCGGGAGAAGGCATCCATTTTGTCGGCCAATTCTCCGTGGTAGAACGATTCGGCTTTCGTCTCCGCAATACTTCTGAGCGTGCGCGCATGGCCGGGCGATCTCCAGAGCTCCCCGATTTCCGGAGCTCTTCCATTCGGCGCAAATGTCGTGAACCAATGTTCAAACTCTGCGCCGCCTGCTTTCTTATAATTTCTAAAGGCAATTTTCCAGGAAACGCTCAGCGTGGGCGATACCGGGTAACCATTTTCTGCGTAATAGATTGCCGGTTTAAGTACGTCCGTTAACGGCAGTCTGCCGAACCGTTCGGATAAAGCCGCCCAGGCTGACGGAGCGCCGGGTACGGTTACGGGAATCAAGCCATAGCTTGGCATTTGCTCATAACCGGCCTGTTTCACTGCGTCAATAGAGATACTCTGAGGGGAGGGGCCGCTCGCATTCAGGCCGTGCAGCTGCCCATCGGTCCAGACGATTGCGAATGCGTCTCCGCCGATTCCGTTGGAAGTCGGTTCCACGACCGTTAGGCAAGCGGCTGTCGCAATGGCTGCATCGATCGCGTTGCCGCCCGCTTTCAGAATATCCAGCCCCGCTTGTGCAGCGAGCGGCTGCGACGCCGCCACCATGCCGTTTTTGGCGTAGGAAACCGTGCGTTGAGAGGAATAGGGATAGGATAATGCATCGAAGTTCATCAAATTTACCTCCCGCAGTATCAATCTAATTGATTGGATTATAATTCATTTTTCACACCCGAATGCGGGTTTTTTTGTTGTGTTCGCATAGACGCGAGTAGGATGAAACTGTAAAATCTATGCTGTGCCAAAATGGAAAGAGGAAAGTGGTGAGCCCTTTGTCATTTGTGACCCGGCTGCTTTGGTTTTTTAAATGGAGATGGCGTTACTATGTTCTTGCAATCGGCTTCATGACGGGTGTCAGTCTGCTCAATCTCATCCCTCCCAAAATGATAGGAAACACGATCGACCATATAAAAAATGGAGACTTGACCTCCTCCGGGTTGAGTGCGACCATTCTATGGCTTGTATGCTTATCGCTGCTTTTGTATGTGATGACCTATTTTTGGATTACGACTTTGTTCGGGAACTCGGCGCTGCTCGAAAAACTTCTGAGAGGGCGATTTCTCGAG
This sequence comes from Cohnella kolymensis, assembly GCF_000829465.1. Classification (GTDB taxonomy): domain Bacteria; phylum Bacillota; class Bacilli; order Paenibacillales; family Paenibacillaceae; genus Cohnella; species Cohnella kolymensis. The sequence continues at coordinate 27,847 of NZ_JXAL01000002.1, forward strand.
CATTTGACGAAAATGAAGCCTGCTTTTTTCCAGCGTAACAGCACGGGCCAGTTAATGGCTTTGGCCACCAACGATGTATTGGCGATCGGCCAGACTTCCGGATACGGTGTAATGACACTGGTGAACACACTCGTAGGAGCGTCTGTGGTCATCATTACAATGATAACCTTCATCAGCTTCAAATTAATGCTTGCGGCTCTCATCCCGCTGCCTTTTCTCGCTCTGGTCATCAATAAGCTGGGCAAACAGATGAGGACACGCTTTCTTCAAGCGCAGGCCGCCTTTGGGACCATGAATGACCATGCGTTGGAATCCATTTCCGGCATTCGTGTCATTCGTTCCTATGTGCAGGAAGATAACGATTTGTCCGCGTTCGACAAAGTGACCTCAGACGTCCGGAATAAAAATAAACGCGTGTCCTTGATTAACGCGCTCTTTCATCCGGTCATTTCGCTGATCGTCGGAATGAGCTATTCCATCGGTATAGGCTATGGGACATATCTCGTTTTTCAAGATGAGATCACGCTGGGACAGCTGATTACGTTCAACATATATCTCGGAATGTTGATCTGGCCTATGATCGCGTTCGGCGAGTTCATTAATGTGCTGCAGCGGGGCAGCGCTTCGGCTGACCGTCTGGAGACGACGCTGGCTGAAAAGGCGGATGTGGAGGACGTGGAAGCGCCGGTCCCGATCGAAGTGCCGGAAAGCATCGAGATGAAACGCTTATCTTTTACTTATCCAAATTCGGGCTATCCGAGCCTTGATCACATTTCCTTCCGCTTGGAGCGGGGAGAAACACTCGGCATTGTAGGCAAAACGGGCAGCGGTAAGAGTACGCTGCTGAAGCAATTGCTGCGTCAATATCCGGTTGAGCCGGAAAAGCTGTTCATTTCCGAAATCCCTGCAGAGAGGATTGCCTTGGATCAAATCAAAGGCTGGGTCGCCTATGTGCCTCAGGAGCACTTGCTGCTCTCGAAATCGATTCGCGACAACATCGCATTAGGCAAGCCGGATGCTTCGGCCGATGAGATTGACAGAGCGGTGGAGATGGCTTCTTTTACGCAAGATATATCCCAAATGCCTGAGGGGCTCGGCACCATTGTCGGTGAGAACGGCGTCATGTTGTCGGGAGGGCAGAAGCAGCGTCTGGCGATCGCAAGGGCTCTTCTGATCGATTCCGAGATTTTGCTGCTGGACGATGCGTTGTCTGCGGTGGACGCACGCACCGAGAGCCGAATTCTTCATAACATCCGCATAGAACGCGCAGGTAAAACGACACTGATCACGACGCATCGTCTATCTGCCGTCAGCCATGCCAACTGGATCCTGGTCCTGGACGAAGGACGGATCATCGAGGAAGGCACCCATGACCAGTTAATCCTGTTCGGCGGATGGTACAAGGACCAGTGGGAGCGCCAGCAGATGGAAGCCAGCCTGGAAGAAGAAACGGGAGGTATGTGATGCCGAATCAATCTACGGCGAGAAGACTTCTCGCTTATGCCCTTGTCTATAAATACCGGATTATCGGCGCGCTGCTCATTCTTTGCTGTGCGGTCGTCGCGGAGCTTGGCGGTCCGTTCATTATCAAGACGATCATCGATAATCATCTTGATGCCGAGACGGGCGAACTTGCGCCGGTGCTCGCGTTGTTAGGCTTGTATCTCGGGCTGCTGCTCATTGCTAGCGTCGCTAATTTTACACAATCGTACATTTTGCAATCTACGGCGTTACAGATCATCAAAAACATGCGTATGGATCTCATGCGGCACATTAACCGTATTCCGCTGCGGTATTTCGATAACACGCCGATCGGTCAGGTCGTATCGCGAATCGCTAACGATACGGAGGCGGTTCGCGACCTGTTCATGAGTTTTATGGCCACATTCGTCGTGAGCATCGTCCAGTTGACAGGCATCTACACGGCACTTTTTATTCTGGATGTGCGGCTGGCCTTGCTCTGCTTGCTACTGCCGCCTCTGTTCGCGTTGATTATGCGGATCCATTTGAAATACTCCAAGGTATACATCTCCATCATGCGCGCCCGCCTGAGCGACATGAACGCTATGCTTAACGAGTCGATCATCGTCATGCCGGTTATTCAGGCATTCCGCCGGGAGAAGCGGACGCGGGACGAATTTGAGCAGCTGAATGAAGATCGCTATGCGAATCAACTCAAGCAGTTCAGGGTTTTCTCGTTGTCTTCCCGGAATATCGTGAGCACAGTAGGCGGCTTGGTTACCGCTATGGTGATCTGGTATTTCGGCAGGGAGTCGCTGTCTACGGCGATCGCTTACGGTGTTTTCTATGCTTTTATCGACTACTTAGGCCGCATTTTCCATCCCATTATCGGCATCTTCGACCAACTGACAAATGCGCAGAGAGCGTTCGTATCCGCTGAGAAGGTGTTTGCCATCATGGATATGGACGGCTTGGACGTTGCGCAAACCGACCGTGTCAGCCGTCCGGAAGGTGAAGTCAAATTCGACAACGTCACATTTGCCTATAAAGCCGAAGACAATGTTCTGAAAGGCATCTCGTTCGAGGCGCGTAAAGGGGAGACCGTTGCGCTGGTCGGGCATACAGGCTCCGGGAAGAGCTCCATTATGAACCTGCTGCTCGGCTTCTATGAACCGGGTGGCGGGAAAATAACGATTGATGGCCGCGACATCTCAACATTGTCCAAGCAAGCGCTTCGGAAGCACATGGGCATTGTGCTGCAGGATCCGTATCTGTTCGCCGGCGATATCAAATTTAATGTGAGCCTGTATAATCGGGACATTTCAATGGAACAGGTGAAAAGGCGTTGAGGGACGTAGGAGCGGCACCGTTTGTGGAGCAGCTCCCGAATGGTTATGATGAACCGGTTGTGGAGAGGGGCAGCACGTTGTCATCCGGGCAGCGGCAGCTCATTTCCTTTGCCAGAGCGCTCGCTTTCGACCCGTCTATCTTGATATTGGATGAAGCGACGGCAAGTATAGACAGCGAGACGGAAGGGCTTATTCAGCGAGCGTTAAAAGTAGTCAGCGAAGGGCGAACGACATTGGTCATCGCACATAGATTATCAACGATTCGCGACGCCGATCAGATTCTGGTGCTGCATCGCGGCGAGATCGTGGAGCGGGGCAATCACGAGACGCTGATGGCTTTGGGCGGCCGCTATTTCAAAATGTATCAACTGCAAAAAGGGGAAAGAGCACCGGCCCATCCTGCCCCGGTATTAGGAAGTAATACTTTGTAACTAAAACTTGAATATTAAGCGTATGGTTGATTTGGAAACGATGGCTGCCGGAAAAGGTGGAAAGGGTGTAATCATGCTGACGATTACGAATTACAGTGCGGAGCTGGTGAAAGACCCGTTCGGGATTTTATCCGGCAAGCGGTACGAGTTTTTGCTGGATCTCGAAATCCCGGAGGAAGATGAGCTATACTCCGAAAATGGAATATATGCGAGGGTTATTTTCAGAGCGGATGAGAATCAGCAGGACATCGTGAGCTATGATTTCATCGAGAGATCGACGGACCGTGTTCTTGATTTCGATATGGAAACTGAAGAGGCCGCGGTGATCGCCGAGTTCTGCAGAGAACACTTGCCGGAATCATGACGCACACAACAAAGGAATCCGCCTTGATTCAGGCGGATTCCTTTTTTTAAGCACTAACGTTGCGGCAGATTGGTCATCGCGTTCATCTCGCTGCGGATGAATGCAATGAACCGTTTGGCTTCCTCTTCCGTGAGTTCTCTTCCGTCAAGGGTTAATTTGAAGGCATCCAGAGCGGAGCTGTCCGAATGCGTCAAATGATCGATGAACGCCTGAACTTTCTCATCCGGAATCATGGTGGAGCTTTGAGAAAAGCTTGTGCGGTAAAATCCTGGACTTTTTTGATGCATGTTCATTATCTTCCCCCCTTTGCCTCCATAGGTTGACTGCGGTCAAAGTCCCTCTACTATACAATTCGCTGATGAGCGGGAGTTTAAGACCGTCACAACAGAAAAAATGATCCAAAATGTATCAAAAAGCTCCGGTACGGAGCTCTGATTTTCCACTAGGGGTTGCCTTAATTGCTCACGTATAAGAAAATTGTTCGTTTTAATGAATTCTGCTATAATAAAATCAACATTCTGAAGGTCATTACTTCATTCGAAAAGGAAGATCCGGATGATCGGTAAACGTGTACAGCAGCTAAGGAAACAACAAGGCATGTCGCTTACGGAATTGGCGGAGCGGGCCGGTGTTGCGAAGTCATATATCAGCAGTCTGGAGCGGGATATTCAGAAAAACCCGTCGATTCTGTTCTTAGAGAAGATCGCGGCAGTATTAAAGGTGCCGGTCGAACGGTTGATTGATCCTGAAACAACTGCGAAGGATGAACAGCTGGATCAGGAATGGTACGACATCGTCAAGGAAGCCATGGCTTCAGGCGTGGATAAGCAGCAATTCCGGGAATTCCTGGATTTCAACAAATGGAAAATGAACCGTCCCTAACGTCGACTCGCCTCTTGGTCTGATCGGGGTTCGCCGGATTCTCTGAGAAAAGCGCGCACTTCTTCTATACTAAGGCCCATATTACGAGCCGTAAGCATAAGATCGATCCACTCTAAATCCAATTCCTCGATGTCCATCGATTTCGTAACGCTCACAGAAAATCCCCCTGAATATTCGATACAATCTGTATCGTTATTATGTCATGATCTCGTACCGAAATCAATGGGGTTTTGCTGCAAAATACACATTTATTGAACTTCAGCACTTAGGTATGATCTACTTCATCGATCGCTCCGCACGAACAAAAGCGATGAACGACTTAGCTTCCTCCTCGGATAACCCCCTCCCATCGATTACAAGTGAAAACTTTTCTATAATATTGCGATCCGACAGTTCCAGGTGATCTACAAAATCCTTTACATTGTCATCTAGCACCATGTTCGGGTTTGTCGTGCGACCGAGCAAATAATCGACGGAAACTTTAAAGTAATCGGCGATCTTCTGAATCGTGTTGAAATCGGGTTCTCTTCGCAATTTTTCGTAATGAGAGAGAGATGCGCGCGAGATGCCCAGACTGCCGGCTAAAGTTTCCTGTGTTAAATGATTTCTTTCACGCAGAGATATAATTCGTAGGCCGATTGATGACATCAATTTTTGCGCTCCTTTCGCACATGAATAGCTAGATACAGTGTGTATCATTACATTATAGTAAAACAAATTTTGGAGATTTGCACCTATTTACTACAAAAATATTCAAAATTATTAAATGTAAACTTTGATATCTATATGGATAATACACATCTTATAACGATTGATATAGAACCGACCACAGTATTGTTCAGATGTATTGTTCAGACGCATAGTCTTGAAAGCAATAATACAAAGACCATATGCGCCTTCGCCGCGCATATGGTCTTTTTTGAATTGATGGACCGCTAGAGCCGGATACGTCTGAAATGTCCTTATCAATTGTTTTTGCGAGGCGACAACGAATGGATACGGATAAAATGACCGCAACCTTGTTCTTGCTAAATGATCAATCGTTCTGATGAACATAGCGGCCGTGTTCTGGAATCGCGATCGTTTCGAAATCACGCGCAAGCCTTGCCAGCGAGGTTTGGAGCTCTTGCCCAGCCATGGCGGGACCATGTCCGGTTACGGCGTAAAGCGGCTTCAGAGCTTCCAGCTTCTTCACCGATTCCCATGCGGCATCCCAATCCGTGGTAAAGTAAGCGGGCGGACGATGGATGTCTTCCTCTTGAGTGAGATTGGCAATCAGTGATTCTTCTTTGACGCTGGTAAAGGCGTCTCCTGCGATGAGCGCCCTGTCGGACTCCCGAAACAGGGAGATGTGGCCCTGCGTATGTCCGGGAGTAGGAATCCAACGCCAGCCTGGCATCCGAGGAATGCTTCCATCAGCAGGAAGCGCATGTACCCGCCCGCTGATATCAATGCCCGAACGAGGGAATAGAGGCGATATGCGCGACAGCAAACCGCCTCCGACCGTCGGATCAGGCTCAGGGTAATCGTCTTTGCCGGTAAGGAAAGGCAATTCTCTCTCATGAGCATATACCGGCACGTTCCATGATTCCAGCAAACCCTCAAGTGATCCAATATGGTCAAAATGGCCGTGGGTTAGGATAATCGCTTTTGGCGGAGCGGGTCCGAATCGTTCTTTTGCCGCTTCTAATATCTTATCGGCATAACCTTTAATGCCGGTATCTACCAACACCCAATCCTTTGAACTCTGATCGCCAACCAAAACGACATTCGCAATTGCGGTTCTCAAATACGTGATATCTGCAGGAAGATCTTCCATCCAAGCTTCCCTCCATTTCATGGAGTAGTGTGCATGGATTCATTTGGAAATATTCCTTGATTGCTTCCAGAACCATGATTTTGAGCCTGTGCGCTATATCTCTTCACCACCGGTTCTTCCTTGGTAGGCATGGGTGTGGGGAGTGCGTCCGTTTACCATGGTACGACCTTCGAATACGTGGTAGTGGTCGCTCCCGGAATCGGAACCGCCGGTCCGGTGGTGCCCCTGATGACGTGTGTATGACCGTCGTCAAAGGAAGTGACTGTATGATACTCGTGAACGTGCTCGACTCCGGTCGGCGCAGGAGCAGTGAACCCTTCGTACTCATGGGAATGACCGACATCATAAGAAGTAATGCCGGCAAATTCATGTACATGAACGGGCCTGCCGTCCCATGAGGTGATATAAAGCTTATGGGAATGGCGGCCGTCAGACTCCAGCGAACAAACAACCAATCCGGTGACTGGGATCTCCATTATACATCTCCTTATCACTTAGTTGATTTGTTCTAGACTATGGTGAATGCCAAATTATGAACATAGATAGACACCTATTTTTTTTGGAGTATTACGCTGCTTATGGTGGTCTTTTTTACATATACAGAATATCGGAATATTGGATAAGCTGTCTCTCGTATCATTATTGATGATGTTTTGATATGGAGGTGAGGCCGTGTACCCACCCGCGCCGGGAACATATGAAATGGATCCGCAACGTGCGTTGTTATTACCGCCGGAGTTGAAAGCCGCACCAATTGAGTCTTTAACCGAGAAGTTGTTTATTGAAAGATCGCTGACCGAGAACCGCTTCTGGCTGAGAATTATGAAGGAGCATGCTCTATTTCTAGGTGAAGGATTCAGCAAGGGCGACACGCAATTAATTCAGGAAGCGGACAGATTTTTTCATTATTTTGATCAGCTTCTGCAGAGAGCGCACAAAACTCCCGAAACCGTACAGGCCGTTCGCGCGCTTAACGAGGAAAGCATCCGAACCGCAAGCGCATTTCGAAACTTTAAAAGAAACCTTCTAATACTCATCATAAACTGTAAAGTTGCCGGCTATAACTTCCCATTGCTCGTCGACCATATCGCACGGGAAGCTGAATATTTTGTGAGAAACCTCATGAAGTTTAATCAGGGTATCATGGAGCCCATACAAGATGCCATTATTAGCGAGAATGTGTTTTGGCTCAGGATCATGATGGAGCACTCACGTTTTATCAGCAGCCTTCTTGATCAATCGGAGAGAAATTTGGTTAACCAGGCAAGGAAATTCGGAGACGATTTCGAGGTGTTACTAGGTCAGGCGCGTGATGTGGAGTCAATGCTCTATAACAAGCAGCCTACCTATCCAATTATTTCGAAAATGAATAAGGACAGCGAAAGTGCAACAGTCGAGCTGCGGAATTTCAAGAAAGCAGGGTTGGACTTCATTCGTACATGCCAAATCAAAAATGTAATTAACCCGCTTCTGGCGGATCATGTGGTGCGTGAGGCGGAACATTTTCTTCTGATTATTAAGGTGCTCCAGCACAGACTTGTTTTAAAGCAATCCGGCAGATCCGATTAAAAGGGAGAGCCCATCGGCTCTCCCTCTTTTTGAAATCATAACTCTATTAACCTTTGAATTTGCCGGACAGAAGATAGCCTGCATTTGGGACGACGGGCTCAAGCCCGAGATTACTTAATATGGAATAGACGGTTGCGGTAGCCGCAGACAAAACAGGTTTGCCCAGCCGATCCTCAACCTTTTGAATCGCTGCCAGAGACGGCATTTGTACACAGGCAGACAATACAATGGCATCGGCTTGGCTGATATCGAGACGGTCGGCATGCTCGATCAAGTTCAGCGGATCCAGACGGCCTACTTCCAGATTATCCGAGACCTCAAGGCTGATAGAATCCGTAACTTCAATGCCGTCACTCTGAATATAATCGACGACCTGAGCGGTCAACGGCTTCATGTAAGGGGTTATAATCGCAACCTTTTTGAAACCGAGAGCATGAATACCTTCTATTAACGCACCTGCAGAACTGACGATCGGAGCGGGTGCCTTGTTCTCTTCCACTACTTTGGAGAGACGCTCCTCTGAAACGGTGTGATAACCGGGCCCTTGGCACATGATCGCAACAAGGCAGGCATATGCAAGTACATCGCATCTCGCATCACTTAGCTCAAGTGCGCATCGGTCGCTGTCCACGTCCATTTTACGCAGCTCTTCCGGCGTTACATGCATCATTCTCATACGTGACGAATGAAAGGTGAATCGCTCCTCCGGAAATTGCGGAGCACGAGATTGAAGCATTGCCGGAATTTCCGTCTCCATGGTTGTATTAGAACTCGGTACGATCAGACCAACTCTATAATTTTTACTGATTTTAGACACCTCTTTCTTTAATTTCCGCTTGTTAATTCCGTCCCCTTGGTTTCTTTTAGCGTGAATACCATAACGGCGGCTATCAAGTAGGACACTGAAGCGAGGGTGATCGTATAGGTAAATCCGATTTTCGGAATCAAGAAAGGCACGAGTTTAATGCCGAGAATTGCGCCCACCCGGCCGAAGTTAAAGCAGAAGCCGGATGCGGTGGATCGAATGCTCGTCGGGAACAACTCGGAATACCAAGCGCCGAACCCGCTGAAATAGCCGGTAAAGAAACCAAGCAGGGCAGACAAGGACCCTAGAATCATAACATTCTGAGCCGTGAACGCAAGCTTGCCGTCCGTCAACGGCATGTGGCTCACCGCATAGGTAAATGCAGGTATCATCAACGTCATGCCGATGAAGAAGATCGCGAAGGTTTTACGGCGGCCGAGTTTCTCAGCCATAGAGCCGAAGACGATATAGCCTATGATCGCTCCGATGCCCGTCCACACGAGGAACACAGGTGCCTGATCAATTCGAACCTTCAGAATATTCTGCAGAAAAGCAGGCGTGAAGGCAGTTATAATCCAGTATCCGTACATCCCCAGTATGGAAATGGTCAGCGCCAATAACGTAGCTTTCAGATATTGCGGCTTGAAAATCTCAAAAATACTATTGTTGCCCGCATTATTCTTCCTGAATTCCCGGTTAGCCAACCATACGGGAGACTCTTTCACAAAAATAAGGATATAAACGAAGGTCGCAAAGGCCGGAATACTTGAATAAAGGAACAGATGCCGCCAGGATTCCGGATCATGAGGGTTCAAAATCGTCCATGCGAATACCGCCGCGAGCAGCTGTCCGCCGGACCAGCCCGTCTGCATCCAAGCGATCGCTTTGGCACGGCCTTCGGGTTTCCAAATTTCGGATACGAGAGATGCGGCTGCGGACCATAATCCACCCACGGCAACCCCGACGATGAATCTATAAACGTTCAACTCCGCGACACTGTCCGCATATCCGCAAAGCAAAGTACCGGTGCCGTACGCCAGTACCGAGGCAAGGATCGTGGTTTTACGACCGATTTTGTCTGAAATGCCTCCGAGGAGATATCCGCCGATCCCGGTCGCGAGGAGAAACCAAGCGATGGTAGAGACGACATCTCCCAATTGGACGGAGAACGTTGTTGCAATCGCTAACATAACGAATCCGAAAATGCCTGCGTCCAAGGCGTCGAACAGCCAAGCTGCCCACGCCCCTCCCAGAGTTAAATAACGCTGCTTATTTGCCACAGTCGGTTGAGCAGTTACACTCGGTTGTGCCATTGCCATTAGCGACGGCCCCTCTCCTTGAATTTGGTGAGAATGGCTTCTCCCACTTCGGTTGTGCTCGCTTTACCGCCGAGATCAGGGGTAATGATTCCTGCTTCCATCGTATCTTCGATCGAGTCAAGCAACAGCTGGCCGACATCCTCGAAGCCGAAGAAATCCAGCATCATTTTGGCTGTCCACATTTGACCGACCGGATTGGCAATGCCTTTACCGTAAATGTCAGGAGCTGAGCCGTGTACCGGTTCGAACATCGAAGGGTATTTCCGGTCAGGGTTAATGTTCGCCGAAGGAGCAATTCCGATCGAGCCCATGATTCCCGCACCCAAATCCGTCAGAATATCGCCGAACAAGTTCGACGCGACGACGACATCAAGCGTCTGAGGCTTTGTCACGAAGAATGCGCTTAGGGCGTCAATGTGGGTAGAGGTTTGCTGGATTTCAGGGAACTCTCGGCCCACTTGTCCAAAAACTTCATCCCAGAACGGCATAGAGTGAATGATTCCATTGGATTTGGTTGCGCTTGTTACAAACTTTCTGTCGCGTTTGCCGGCCGCTTCAAAAGCGAACCGTATCGCGCGTTCCGTACCGCTGCGTGTGAAGACGGCGTTCTGCACGACAATCTCATCATTGCCTGCGATCATGCGGCCGCCGATCGGGGAATATTCGCCTTCGGCGTTTTCACGCACGACAAGGATATCGAAGCCCTTCGGATCTGCTAATGGGGAACGGACTCCGCGCATTTGTTTGACTGGGCGAAGATTGATGTATTGCTTCATTTCTCTGCGGATAGCGATCAGCAGACCCCAGAGAGACACATGATCGGGAACCGTTTTCGGAAGTCCTACCGCTCCTAGAAAAATAGCTTCAAAGTTCTTAAGTATATCGATCCCATTCTCCGGCATCATACGGCCATGCTCTACATAATACTCGCAGCTCCATGGGAACTCTTGCATTTTAAATGACAGTCCTCCGTGGATTTCAGCCGCCAGCTCTAACGCTTTCACTCCAAAAGGAACAACTTCTTTACCTATTCCATCACCGGGTATGACAGCGATTTCAATATTTTTCATCGTATTCTCCCTTTCCTCAACGGAATGCACTTTACGCAGTTTTTACATTTCTGAGCTTAAGAAAAGAATACTGTATTCTGTATACAAAATGCAATCTAGTATTCTACTTTTATTTAGGCTATAATTTTTTAACAACTTCGCCGCCGGGGTGATTATCATTCAGTCCATCAGAAAAGTGGAGCCTGCTTATCAACAAGCCTATGAGATTATAAGGGGAATGATTTTTGACGGTACTTTAGCAGCCGGACAGAAGATCACCGAGGAGTCTCTGGCAGCGATATTGAATGTGAGCCGCACGCCTATTCGCGAGTCGTTAAGACGCCTGGAACAAGACGGGTTAGTCATGCAAAAGCGGGTCATTAAGCCGACGAATACGATGCTTAGCGAAATCTACAGCATGCGGATGTTGTTGGAAGGTTATGGGGCTTATCAAGCGGCGGGGAATTTATCGGATGACAAAAAGGCGCTTCTGCCTGAATGCATAGAGAAAGCCAAGACGGGCTCAAAAGAAGACGCGATGCACTATAACACCGTCTTTCATGACACGATCATGGAAGCCTGCGGTAATTCTTACATGTTGGACGCTTATGAGAAAATGAGAACGCTGATCCTTCTGTTTCGGCATGATGTTGTTTTCTACGACCGCCCGCATCTGCAAGAGGAACACGAGAAGATCTATCATGCAATTGTTAATGGTAATAGCGATCAAGCCCGACAACTGATGGAAGAACATTTGCAGAATGATCTCGAATTCTGTTTGGCGGTGCATGAAAAACAGAAATAAATAGAGCGTAACCGAAGAGCGGTCTCCATACTGCCTTGCTTTTACAGCAGGCGGGATGAAGACCGCTTATTTGTTTCTCTTTGTTTTTTCCAGCGAAGCACCTTTACTCTTACTAAAATCGTACCAATCCCATGTGAAGCTGCATACAGAATTGCCAACACAACAATCAAAGGCTTATACACGAACCAAGCGGCGACACCAAGAAGTGCGAACTGCCACACTTTCACCTTCTGCATATAGCACGGCAGCAGAAGAAGGCGATATAACCAATTGCATTTACGCAGACAGTTCGTATATTCGGTTCGGAGATGAGCATTTCCGGGCTCGATTCCAATGGCTTTTTCCAGATATTCCAGCGCTTTCTGATGTTCCCCTCTGATCCGGGCAGCCCAAGCTAAATATAGGAAAGTTTCACCATCAGCCGGTTCCCTGAGCAGAGCGCCTTTCTCGGAAACACGTGAAGCCTCGTAATCCCCGCAATTCGCCTGCAAGTAACTATCCGCTGCTTTATACAATAACTTTTCAGGAGACATATACAGCGCCTTGTTCAGCTCTTCCCGGGCTTCTTGAAGTCTGCCGTTCTTGCGGCAGAAATTGAACTTTAGAAAATAGTAATGCCCTTCATAAGGATCGAACCGCTGCGCTTCTTTGACCGCCTTGAAAAATTCTCTTTCCTCGCCTTGCGCATACAGCACAATCACCCGAACAAACCAGGCCGTTGTGTTCTCAGCGTCGTAACGCAAAGATTGGTCAGACCAATACAGCGCTTGGTCCAGATTATCCGACTTCAAATAGATTTGCGCCAACATTCCATACGCCTCGGCGTTATGAGGATTGCTCTTGATCCATAGCTCTGCTTCTGCAAGGGCTTCTTCAGAGCGGCCTTCGTTCATGAGTTGCAATATCCGTTCAGATCGCGCGGTACCTTGATTGATCGTCAACACTGCCATCACCTGCCGGTCATTTCATGCGCTTGTTCGACTTTATCTTCATTGTCATCTGACAGCCATTCCAAACCTCCGACCAAGATATTTAATAATTGGCACATGGTGAACTTGCCGAACACTTCCCTGATTTAACGCGTTATGCCGTCATGAAGCATCTCAGCGCATTAGAGAAGGCGAAGCTCGTACTGGTTCGCCGCGAGGGCAAGTACCGGGTGAATTTTCTGAATGCCGTACCGCTTCAAGAGCTCTATGGCAGGAGATTGTAATCGAGGCACCTCGTGAAAAGGTGTTTCAGGCTTTAACCCATGACGTACAATCCTGGTGGGAATACCGCTTGGCACCTCAAGGTACGGACAGAAAGTTGTCACTGTCTCCGGAACTTGGGGGTCAATTCATCGAGACTTGGGGAAGCGGACAGGGCGCCCTTTGGGGAACGGTGTACTATGTGAATGCGCCTGAAGAAATTCGCTTGCAAGGCCATCTTGGAATGAAAGGCGCCGTAAACAGCTCTTACATTTATCAGCTGGAGGAGAGAGGCAGCCAAACCGTATTGAAGCTGTCTCATACGGCATCCGGCTATATCGAAGACGGATGGAGAGAGTCCCATGAGCACGGATGGAGAGAGCTGCTGGGCAAATTTCTTAAGGATTATGTGGAAAATAACTGAGCTGAAGTTCTATGAAAGGAGGTGCGGTCGGTGAAAGAATTGTCATGCAATTGCGGTTACGTCGTGAAGGGAGAATCCGCATGTTGTTGAAGCGAAAATGTGGCATCATGCGATACAAGATCATACGGATATGTTGAAATCCATGTCTGAAGAACAACTCGTGGGCTGGTTAACGCAAACTCATCAAACAATTAAGCTGGCTTAGTACAAAAAGAGAGGCACCCGCAGGGGTGCCTTTTAATTTCCATTTTCTACAATTAATGATATAAGATTAGAAACCTTTAACCTCCTTTTGGGTATATAGCGGGATGTGGCATAACACTTCGTGTGGCAAAGTAATACCTGTACATCTTACATAACAGGAGGAATGCCTTTTTATGAACTTCCATTTCTATGTGGGTAACGATAACGGCAACAGTGAACATGATTTGATCATTGACGGTAATTTGATTCAACAGCCGAATGTGAACTGCACGGTCGACGAGCTTCCGTGGAGTGAGGAGCAGGCGCCGGAAAGCTTCATCAAAAATCTGCCGGATCAGCTCGTGGTTACGATCGATTCTCCTGCAGCACGGCCGGGTATGTATTATGTCGGCAAGTTTGCGCTCGAGAGCGGCGAAATATTGGACAACCTGCAAATCGGCATCGATCTGAAAAGCGATATGGACCTGCCCGTTGTGAACACATTGGCCCAAATTGCAGCGGCAGCCGTACAGAAAGCCTACGACGAAGAGAAGAAGATCCCCGATCACATCGATGTTGAGGTCGATATGGCCACCGCCCTGCCGGTAACCCAGCATACCGACGCCACTTCGGCAAAGTTCGAGAAACGTTTTACCGGCGGCTCCCATCACGTTACCGTACATCTCGGTATTCAAAGGGTAGCAGTGAAAATCGTATTTCCATTCACCAAAGTGGTGCCTGAAGCGACGCCGGTCATCTTCACATTGCAGAAGGATGCGGACGGCAATTGGCGTGAGGGAGATATTTTTCAGGATTTCGTTGAGAGCTATCATATAGAGAAGAAGTTTAACGGCAGTTATTTTAAAGACAAGCGCATTCTCCATGTGGACATCGGCGATGGTTCTACAGAGTATCCGATCACCGAGGGCAACAAATTCTTGCGGCAGTTTGTGTACGGGAGCCATCACGGTACGGGTTATGCCATCGAGGAAGCGCTGGGCGAGTTCAACCGGCTGATCCACCTGCCTGAGAGCCCCCGGCAGTTCTTCAGTGATGTAATTAAAAATCCTAAACATAAGTACCATGCTCGAGCCATTAAAACACTGAAAAGACCGATGGAAAGTCAAGTCAGACAAATCGTGCAAAACGTGAAAAGGCAGCTGACCAAAGCCCGGAACGAGATCGACTTGATCTGCGTGTATGGGGGCGGCAGTATTCTCATGCGCTCGATGCTCTATCCTGGGCTGAAAGAACTGTGCGCCGAACGAGAAATGCAGCTTTTGTATATCCCTGCGGAATATGCGGTGCAGCTCAATGCTATGGGACTGGACGCTTTCGTCCGAGGCAAAATCTACGAAGCTCTTAAAAATAAAGCAGTACAAACGGCCTAATAAGTCCTATGAAAAAGACCAAACAACCCGGCGACAACTTCAGCTTAAAAACGAAAAAAACCGAAGATCCTTTGGTCATGCAATGGATTAACACCCAAACGAATTTGATGGATTCCATTCGTTATTTGATCGAGAATGAAATCGTTCGGAGCGGAGTACGGAACCTGCAGGCGCATATTCCAACGGAACGTAATTTGTTGAATCCCGTCTCGAATGACGTTTCGACGTACGCAGCGTACACGGAGCAGGCCGCCGATGCCGAGCTCGATCATGAGCCTGAAGCGGCACCTGAGGATGAATTTGACGATGAGGATATCGAGTCGTGGATCTAGTAATTCGAAGTAATACTTAGTAATTCCGGATAACACTTTTCAGTAGAATTACCGGGTAATACTTGGTCGAACTTTGTAATATTAAGGCGCAGAACCCGCATTATATCAACAAAAAAGGCGAATCACGGACAAGTTCCTGGTGCGCTTTTTTTGTTTTTAGAGCAGTTCTCGGAGCTCCCTTTGAAACTTGTTCAAGCGTTGACTTGAAGGGGTAACGGATTTGGCGTTGCGGATACCGCCGATTTTGATGTTTCGAACGACGTGGTACGGGGCCGTCAAAAGGGCGTGCAGAAGGTGCAGATCATTGTCGTTTAACGGGCGTTTATTGTCATAATAATCGACCCAGCGAAGCATGCCACTGCCGTTCCATAGAAAGTTTCGATGGAGAATATGGGAGAGATCTTTCATTCTGGCGTTCAGGGATGTATTTTCAAAATCGATCAAGTGAGTTTTTCCCCGGCTGTCTTTGATCAAGTTCGGATAGTTGTAATCTCCATGCACGAGCGCGGCCGCATTTTGCTCCGCTTCAACGGCTTGCAGGACTTTAGGCTGACTCAAGCCATACAAAGCCTCATCGCAGGCCGGGACCAAATGCTTAGTGTTCTTGTAGCGGCTTAGCACTTTTTTATACTCCGATACCTCATCATGAAGTCCGGCATACCGGATGCGTCCGCCCGGAGCCTCGTCCTTCGGAAAACCTGCGGCCATGGAATGAAACTTAGCCAGCGTTCGGATCGCACTCTTGAAATCCTTTCTTCTGCGAAAAAGGGGTCTCTTTCCAGGGACCCAGTTGGTCACTGTGTAGAAAACTCCGCCATGACGGATATAGGAGTCCTGCTCCGCAGTTGCATACACTCGCTGGCCGCGGGTGAAGCCGCGCTCCTCCAGGAAGGAGAAAACCCGAGCAATGAAACGCACATCCTCTTCCGGGAAATCGTAGCCCTTCAGGCAATAACTGCCGCTTGCCGCTTGAATGAGATAAACATCCTGAATCTTCACGGTTTTTTTGATCTGCAGCGCATACATTTTCTCAATTGTCGACCACAAGGACATCCGTTTAAGCACACCCTCTCCATGATCTATTCCCGGGGAAATGAGTTGTCCGGATCGCCAGTGCTATGATAACGTATGATACACGCAGCTTGTTCGTGAGGAGTCGGCAAAATGATGCAGCTTAGTTTGGAAATGACGCTACTTATCATCTTGGGTGGATTTCTGGCGGCATTCGTGGATTCGGTCGTCGGCGGCGGAGGACTCATTTCCCTGCCGGTTCTGTTAGCGACAGGGATGCCCATTACGGATGCGTTCGGAACGAACAAACTCGCCAGCTCCATGTCTTCGCTGACGAGTACGATGTCGTTTTATGTATTCGGGAAAAGTAGACGTTCGAATGGTAAGGGGATTGTTTATTCTCTCCGCCGCAGGCGCGGCCGGCGGTGCGCTGACTGTGCATAGCATTCCTTCCGATTTTCTGAGGCCGCTTGTCGTTGTCATGCTCATTCTGATTACGGTCTATACCGTATTCCGGCGCAGTTGGGGGAATCTGTCTACATTCCAGGGACTGTCGAAGGGCTCGGCGTGGCTCATGAGTATCGCGGCATTAAGCATCGGCTTCTATGACGGTTTTTTCGGGCCGGGTACCGGTTCGTTTCTGATCTTTGTTTTTCTGCTGCTCGGATATGATTTTGTGACGGCAGCAGGCAATGCCAAGGTGCTTAACTTCGGCAGCAACATAGCCAGCTTGGTCACATTCATGTTTCTTGGCGCAGTTAACTATCAATACGGCATTCTAATGGGATTGTCGATGGTTTGCGGCTCCTTGCTTGGCTCGCGAGTCGCCGTCCGCAAAGGCGCTTCCTATGTTCGCCCGCTGTTTCTGATCGTCTGTACAGTGCTGATCGGCAAACAGGTGTGGGACTTATTGCATTGATGCGGGTTATTTACAGCCGGAGGGGATCCACTTTCTCCGGCTTTCCGTTCCTGACCAGCGCAACCGGGAACCTGTCACAATTATGCACGGCGGCTGTCCGCCCTTTATTGTCAATAACGATCAGCCCCCCATACTCTCCGGTAAGCCGGTGCAGCCTGCGAATGGCCTCAATCGCAACTTCCTCCGGATGTCTGCCTGCGTGAATGCCGTCGTCGACGTATTTCGCGGTCAACGTCTGAATGAATGCTTCGCCTCTGCCGGTGCATACCACAGCGCAGTCGGCCGATGCGAAGATACCCCCGCCGATGAACGGAGTATCTCCGACACGGCCGGGCAGCTTGAGGAAGGATCCGCCGGTTGATGAGGCTGCAGCGTGATTCCCGTCATCATCCAACAAAATGCAGCCGACGGTATCGGTCTCTCTTTTCAAACCGGTGTATGCGCTGAAGTCCAACTGCTTTCCTTCCTTCAACAGCTGCATGGCGTAATTCCAGGATTCCATCTGTTCCGGTGAAATGCACGAATCATCGGCAAACCCCTTTTCCTTGGCAAACAAGGAAGCTCCCTCGCCGGCGACTACGACGTGTTTCGTATCTTCCATGAGCTTCCTCGCGACCGACACGGCATTGCGTATCCCCTTCATCGCGGCTACTGCCGCAAATCTACCGGAAACTCCGTCCATTATCGCACCATCAAGCTCCGCCTGACCGTCCCGATTGAGAACCGATCCATATCCGGCGTTATACAGAGGATTATTTTCAAGTTCAATAACGGCTTGCTCGACCGCATCCAATCGATTGTTCGAGGCCTTCAACGCGTCGTAGCCTTTCTTCGCGGCAGTCTCCAATCCTTGTATGAACGGCGGCTCCGTACTCGTTTCCACGCTTCCGTGAACCAGAATTATGCTCATCCGACTCGACTCCTCAAGTAGAAGATAGTTAACCAGACCCATCAAACAAATGATACCATAATGCGGTTTCCGGAAGGCAAGATAGGACCGGGCAGCGGCGTTGACAAATTTCTTGCTTCCAGGGAGGAAAATGACAAGGATTATGGAGAATCAGGTCGAATAAATAATATCTTGGTACCCGTTATCATATGCAGATCTCAGGGAGGCGCTCGGCAGCACATGAGCAAAGTCAACGATTCGGAATCGATTTCTCTTCACCGCTATCTCTTACGCAGTATGATCCCCGCAGCAGTCGGCGCGGCGGTCATTGCAGGCATACTTTTTCAATATGCAGGTGTGGATACTGCGGACGCGACTTTTTGGCCGGGTGTGGCATGGGGAGCATTCAGCGGAATACTGCTGGGTGCGGTCATCGGATACGCGAACTATCGGCGGTTCGTGTCGCCTATGAAAGGTATCATCGAGCATATTCGCCATATGGCCGCCGGAGACCTGAGCAAGGAACTGGATTTATCCGCCATCGGCGAGCTGCGGCCGATCGGCATCTCCGTCAATCGGCTGACTGTTAATTTGCAAACCATGATTTCGGAAGCAGAACGCGCATCCAAGCAATTATCAAGCTTATCGGAATCCTTGAACCTCACATCGAATGAAAATACACATGCGCTGAACCAGGTGGCATCATCCATCCAGCATACGGCCGGGGAGAACCAGACGCAGGCGCATGACATCGACACCATGTTTAAAGCTGTTAACAGCATTCACAGCGGTGTGCTGGAAATAACGGAGAGAATGAAGACCGTCTCCGATACATCGGCCTTGATGACGGGCGAGTCGGAGTTCGGCAGAAAAGCGCTGAATGACGTAGTGGTGCAGATGAATGAAATTCAGAAGAGCGTACGTGCGTCTCACGCGACCGTTCAATTGTTGAATGATCGCATCAACGCCATAGGGGATATCATGAGGTTGATCACGGACATTGCGTCGCAGACGAATCTGCTCGCCTTGAATGCCGCGATCGAAGCAACCCGCGCGGGGGAGAACGGCCGCGGCTTTGTAGTCGTATCGGCGGAAATACGGAAGCTTTCCGTGCAGTCCCATACCGCAATCGACAAGATTTCCGACATTCTGGGCGCGATTCAGGAAGACAGCCAGCAATCGATTCATTTGCTCGATAATGAGACCAAAGAAGTCGCCGTAGGCATCGAGATGGTGGACCAGACCTCGCGGAGACTGGAAAACATCAATCAATTGGCCGGGCAGGTCGCGCAATCCGTCCGGCATGTTTCGCAAGATATCGACGCGATATCCGCTGAATCCACAACGATCCACAACCGTACAGATCGCGTCACCCAGAGAATCTATGCATCGTTAACCGAGACCGATAATTTGGCCGCATTCACCGAGCAGTTATTGGCCTCCACGGAAAGCATACAAAGCGTCATGGAGCAGCTGCATGAGACAACCGTTACGCTGGAACGGCATATTCAACAATTTAAAGCCTGAGAAGGAGACATAAGATGCAGTGTGTATTGTCTTCATCCTCCATTCACTATGAGGAATACGGTGAAGGGAAGCCGATCTTGTTTTTTCATGCATTAAGCTTAGATCTTGTATCTATGAGAAATGTGATGGAGCCGTTGTTCACGGAACGAATAGGGTGGCGGCGCATTTATGTTGACTTACCGGGTATGGGTGGCTCGCCTGCGGAAGATTGGATGAGAAGTTCAGACGATGTGCTTTCCGTGATTATTGAATTTCTTGAAAAATTAATTCCTGGTCAAAGGTTTGTGCTGGCAGGCCTATCCTATGGCGGATACATTGCCCGCGGCGTGGCTTTCAAGCAAATCAACCGAGTAGACGGGATGCTGCTCATCTCACCGATGATTAAGGCGCGACCTGCTGACCGTCAACTGCCTGCTCGTGTCGTGGTTGACAAAGATGAAGCTTTATTGGCCAGTTTACAGAATAACGAACCTACTGGTTTTGAGAATTTTGCTGTCGTACAGACCGAAGAAATATGGGAAAAATATAAAAGAGATGTATTAAGCGGCGCCGAGAAGTCAGATCGAACCTTTTTGACCTCTGAATTTAGGACCAAAGGCTACGCGTATACTTTTGAGTCGGTGCTGTCTGACGTATCATTTCAAAAGCCCGCCCTTATTGTGCTTGGGCGCCAAGATGCGGTCAGCGGCTATGAAGATGCAATGCGGTTGATTGAAAGCTACCCGCGAGCCACTTTTACGATCATGGACCGCGCAGGACACTTTCCTCAGCTTGAGCAAGAAACGCTGTTACTTGCTTTAACGGATGAATGGTTGGAGCGAGTTGAGACAGAGGCAGGGGTTGCGCGGCAGGATAACGGGGCAGCAGAATGAAGCCTTTTACTCTTCAAGTGATTTCGATCGTTAAGAGTATTCCGGCGGGATGTGTCATGACGTATGGACAAGTCGCAGCATTGGCAGGCAGTCCACGCGGCGCAAGGCAAGTCGTTAGGATTCTTCATTCGATGAGCGGATCCTATAATCTTCCATGGCACCGCGTCGTGAATATCAAGGGGCAAATCGCCGTCACGGATGAGGAATCCAGATTTATGCAAAAATTCTACCTCGAGCAAGAAGGCGTTATCGTCGATGCATACGATCGGATAGATTTGAAGAGGTACCGATACCAGACCGAAGGTTGAGCCGCAAATACGCGGCTTAACCTTTTTTATTTGTGTATCAGCTGGCAGAGAGGACTGCTTTGGGTAATAACAAATGCAAAGATGGTTACCATAATTGGAAATGACGTTTGGAGGTCACATCATGGGATACAACCCTCCGCAGAAGGTCGCGGAAATCGCTATTGAGGCTGGTGCCCGGAAGAGCCGTTTGCCTCTCAGTACGATGCTCGTTCTGGGCTTCCTGTCCGGTGCTTTTATCGCATTAGGGTTTTTATTAGACGTGCGGGTAAGCGGGCATATGCCCGTAGAGTGGGGCAGCTTTGCCGGATTTTTAGGAGCTGCCGTGTTCCCGTTAGGTCTTATCCTTAGCATTATTGCCGGAGGTGAGCTGTTGACCGGGAATATGATGGCCGTCAGCTTCGCGAAGTTCGCCGGCAGGGTTACCTGGGGCGGCCTCCTGTACAACTGGATTGTCATTACAGTGGCCAATTTCATTGGGGCCGTGTTTATCGCTTACATGTTCGGCCATGTCGTGGGATTAACGGCGGAAGGTCCTTATCTCGACAAAACGGTGGCCATCGCAGAGGCGAAGATCGGGGAAAATTTTGTACAGGCATTTGTGTCGGGTATCGGCTGTAACTGGCTGGTCGGTCTTGCTGTATGGCTTTCTTATTCAGCCGAAGATGTCGCCGGCAAAATTCTGGGCATCTGGTTTTGTATAATGGGCTTTGTCGCCGTCGGATTTCAGCACGTGGTCGCGAATATGTTTATCATTCCTGCGGCGATCTTCGAAGGTGAAGCAACCTGGGCGGAGTGGTTCACCAATTTCGTGCCTGTGTTTTTAGGAAACGCGGTCGGCGGCGCAATTATGGTTTCACTATTCTATTGGATAGCCTACGTCAAAGCTGCCAAATAACATAAAAAGAATACAACGAAGAGGCCTCTCCAGAGAGTGCCTCTTTTTTGCCGTCATTCCCTCACCCGGGTGTCTTGCATATAGTACAACTGTGCAACATTCGGTGAAGACGGGGAGGATCGCGTAATCGTGAGGCAAGGAAAAGCTAAACGATGGTATCGTCCGATTCTGCTGCAATACGGTATGCGCGCTCTTAAGGTAACGGCATGCGGTTCATTCTACAAAAAGGTGGCCGCATACCATGTGACGACAGATAAAGGGGAGTTTCTTCTCAAGCCGTTTGCAGGATTTAAATCACGACTTGATCGCGTATATTCCCGGATCGTTTGGCTGACTGGCAGCGGCTTCAGCAACATGCCTAAGTGGCGTACAACATTGCGGGGAAAGCATTATGTGAACAAAAATGGAAGGCTGTATTATGTATCCGACTGGATTAAAGGTTCGAAATTAGGCGATAGAGACGAGGATTACGAGAAGATAGGCGAAGTGCTGGCCCAGCTCCATAAAGTATCAAAACGCAGTGCGTCCGGATTCCGCCGTTATTCGGCAAAGGAAATAAACCGATTCCGTCAGCAGCATCGGTTGTTCATTTCCAATTTAGCGGTTATCAAAAAAACAGGCTCCAGCAAATGGCTCACAAAACACGGGAATCAATGTGTCTCTTTGGCGGAAAAGGCATGGAAAACACTTCGTCACCCCGACATTCAGCAAGCTCTGAAAAATGAAAAGCCATGTATCATCCACGGGGATGTAACGACACCTAACATCATTTTAAATTCGAACGGCGTTGTTCTGGTGGATTGGGAATTTGCCAGGCTCGGATCCGCTTATTATGAAATCGCTAAAACCATGAGCAATATAAGCAATTACTCACTGCCTTACATGCGCGTCTTTCTGTCCGGTTACGAGAAAATTTCCCCTCTAAAGCCGGAGGAACGTCTCATCATCGCCTCTCTATTCCGCTTGCCTCGGGAAGCCTGGATTGCCGCCGGTGAAATTCGATCAGGCCGGCCCTCGCCCGCTTACACCATTCTAAAAAAAGCATGGACCGGACGAATCCGGGCGGTGGAATGGGTAGACCATTGGGCAAAGACCCATTAATAGGAAATTAGACCTATTCCCATAATTGAACATGGAAATTATGATGGATTCATAGTTCAAAAATCCCAAGTGCAAAGGGCAAATCATGGGAAACCGTGAGACGCAAAGCCAAGGGCCTGAACCACGACGATTGACCTAGCGTGGATGGCAGCCGGTTGCCACAAGGAATCATAGGTAAATCTACTATGAACCTTGTTTGAGGTTCATTTTTTGTTGTCTCCAAAACTATTATCGTAAAAAGAAAGGTAGGCTGTTATGATGAAAAATCGCATTCTTGCCAAGCTTCCATTGTTGTTATCATTGGTTCTTTTGGCGCAATTGACGTTCCCTGTGTTTAGCGCGTTAGCCTCAGCCAACAGCAGCACGATGCTGCCGCCAAGCAACCTCGCGTATCAAAACGTGACACCGGATGATGTGAAATTGACTTGGAGCCCTGTGTTTGGAGCCACCGGTTACAAAATCTATGAGATTACCGACGGCCAATTGCTGCCGTTAGCCACCGTAACTACCAGCACCTATTCCATCAACAATCTCGCAGAAGGATCCTACTCTTATGTCGTTTCGACACTGAGTACCGATGGCGAATCAGGTCCATGTGCGCCGATCACGGTTGACATTGTTTATCCGGAAATGGCAGCGCCGGCAACCCTGACTTACACGATGCAGAAGGGCACCGACATCGTGCTGAATTGGGGAGCATCGACCTATACGGAAAAATATAATGTCTATCAGATTAGCGCAGCCGGTGATAAAACACTTATCACTTCAACGGCACCAGCAACACGTACATACACCGTTGTCAATGCACCTGCCGGGGACTATAGCTACGCGGTAACTGCAACCCATTCTCTCTACGGCGAGTCGCCTCTTTCCAACGCTGTCGATGTCACAGTAACCACGCCGACAATGACAGCGCCGAAGGATTTGACATTCTCTATAGCTAACGGCACTGATGTCATATTGAGATGGACCGCTGTGAGCTATGCAACCAATTACAGAGTCTATCAAATGATCGACGGGCAAAAAGTGTTGAAAAGTACAGTAACCGCCGCCACCGCAACATTCACGAAGCTGCCGGCAGGCGATTACTCCTACGAAGTTTATTCCTACAGCGACCGCTTCGGCGAATCGGCGGAAGGCAGCCCGGTCAGCTTAACCGTAAGTGCAGTTGCCATAGCGGCGCCGACAAACTTTGCATACAGACTTGCCAACGGCAACGATGTTATTCTCACTTGGACCGCCGCAGTCAACGCAACAAACTACAGAATTTATCAGATTGTCGACGGCCAACCGGTATTGAAAAGTACGGTCACCGGCACGACAACGACGTACACAAATCATGCTGCCGGCAATTTTGTGTACGAGATTCGCACTTATAGCGATCGCTACGGCGAATCCGCAGAAGGCAGTCAGGTGACCGTCGTCGTCGACGGAGTAGCGATGACTCCTCCGGTGGATGTCACTTACAAGATTGTGAATGGAAACGATATTGTCTTAAACTGGAGCCCCGCGGCTAACGCAAACAGTTACAAGGTCTATCAAATTGTCGGTGAACAAAAGGTGCTGAAAGGCACAATCGGCACAACGACGGTAACGTATCCCAACATAGCTGCAGGCGAGTATGTTTACGAAGTTCATTCCTTCTCAACGAAATTCGGCGAGTCGGCGGAAGGCACACAGGTAACCTTTACGCTGGTTCACCCAACGATGGCGCCTCCTGAAAATTTAATACAGACGATCAAGAGCGCCACGGAATTCAGCTTAAGCTGGACAGCATCCACTTACGCCACGAACTATAAGGTTTATCAAATTGTCGACGGACAGAAAGTTTTGAAGAGTACGGTTACAGGTACCACGGTCAACTATCCGGGCGTGAAGCCAGGAGAATATAGCTTTGAAGTTCATTCTTACTCAAGCCGTTTCGGCGAGTCCGCAGACGGAGCGAAGCTGACGTTCACTATGGACGGACAAGTCATGCCGGCACCGGCGAGCCTGACGCAAACGATTGCAAACGGCAATGATGTAACATTGAAATGGGCGGCTGTACAATATGCGACAAAATATATTGTGTACCAGGTCATTGACGGAAACAAAGTTCTGAAAAGCTCGCCGACCGGCACTTCTCTTTCTCTGCCAAACCAGGCGGCAGGACAATATACGTTCGTCGTCCATTCCTTCTCCACGCTGTTAGGCGAATCACCGGCCGGCGCGGAAGTCACTTTTGATCTGGTATATCCGACCATACTGGCTCCAGCCAATGTGACATCCAGGATTGTCAATGGCAATGATGTGGTGTTGACTTGGACAGGAGCAGCATACGCCGCTAGTTACAAAGTGTATGAGCTTGCAGGTGATGAAAAAATCCTGAGAAGCACCGTCTCAGCTCTAAGTGCAACATTGCCTAAGCAAGCGGAAGGCGATCACATCTATCTCGTTCACACCGTGAGCACCCGATTCGGAGAGTCTTCGGAAGGAGCCCGGATCCAGGTTACGATAGATCAACAGACTATGCACTCGCTACGTTAC
>NZ_JXAL01000003.1 GCF_000829465.1 Cohnella kolymensis
ATGGCACCTACAATGGTCTCGCCTTACGAAATGGGTCCCAGTATGATGATGCCGACAATGGTGTCGCCTTACGAAATGGGTCCCAACATGATGATGCCGCCAATGGTCTCGCCTTACGAAATGGGTCCAAACTTGATGCCGCCGCCGATGGTCTCGCCTTATGACATTTCACCGTATCCCGCGGCTCCAAATGTATCACCTTACGAGACGTCGCCTTATCCTTACGGGCCTAATCTCATGCCGCCCACGCTATCACCGTATGCATCGCCATACGGCTTGTCGCCGGCATCAGGCTACTTCCCGCAGCCGGGATTTTATGGCGGCGAAGGTATCCAAGGCATTCCTCCAATGCCCGGAATACCTCCGATGCCGCCATTAGCCGCTTGTGATGACCGCGCCGTTGAAAGCGAAGAAATCAAGGAAAATAAAAATAATGATAAAGCAAAGGTGTCGGCATCCCCGGCCAAAAAGAGAAACGCAAAACCGAAATCAAAACCTGCATCGATCCGCAAAAATAAAGTCATACGGAAGCAAAATCTTCCTTGGATTAAATGGTAAGTTAAAGCGCATAACACCGGAACTCCCAGGCAACAATAGAAAAAAAGGAAGAGAAGGGATTCCGGTGTTTCGCTTTCGCATTCTTAGAGAAATCAAAAAGAGATTAAAACGTAAACGCCGCCACATCTGGTCTCTCGGGATTGGGGCCGCAGTCTTTGTGCTAGCTTCTCTCGCCGGTTCCTGGGCTGCTCACCGAATGGTTGCCTCCGGGCCGTGACTGCCTCTATATTGGACGAGTCGTCGGTTGTGTGGTCGGAGAATCTCGGTACGGACCCCGAGCAAAACAACAGCAGCAAGCAGCGAATTTTTACGGCTCTCCGACGATGGCAGGGGCAAGTGGAAATCGTGCTGCACCGTTCCTATCTGTGCGGAGAAGAGACGAGAAAACTGGGCACACACACGACGACACAAGCGGCCGATCTCCTTAAAAGTCACCGGACATGGGAAGGCACATTTGACTCGCGAGGGCAGCTGCTGATCGAAGAGACGGTCGACGATTTATCGCCGTTATGCCGTAAAACGGCTTACATCGGAATGGATGAGAACGGCAATCTGGCTTTATTCGACGGCCCGCCCGGCAAGGAAAATATAATACGCACCTTCTTTCAACTCGATGTTGAAACGCTTGAAACCAATTTGACGGAGGACAGGCTTCATGAGCTTGCTCATGGAATCCGTGTCTCGGATCGGGATGAATATAACAGCGTAATATCGACATTCAGCGATTTCGCCAAGTTTAAATCGCAGCAAGCGATTCAGACGGAAGAACAGGGAAATGAACATTGATTGCACGAAAAATGCGTAAGGGCGCTCTGCCGGAGCGCCTTTTTTCTTTGCTACCAAAGGACTATTTTGCACGAACGGCTGCTTTGTTCTTCCTTGCGGCAGTAGCGCCCATGCCGAACTTACGGCGATGGCCGGGCGCAATGTGTTCTCCTTCTGTTCTCATAGGCAGTAACATTTGCTATAATCAATGAAGCTAGAATGCTAGAGAGAGCGGGGCACCGACATGAGAGTTTTGGGTATCGATCCCGGAATCGCGATTATGGGCTTCGGGTTTATCGACAAAACGGGACATCGCCTCACTCCGGTGCAATACGGATGCATTGAGACGGAAGCCGGTACGCCTACTGAAATACGCCTTAAACAGATCTATGAGTCTTCATGCAAGTTGTTGGACGAATACAAGCCGGATACTGTGGCCGTCGAGAAATTGTTTTTCAACAAGAACGTGACGAACGCCTTCAGCGTCGGACAAGCGCGCGGTGTTTTTATATTGGCTGCGGCTCAGCGGGGACTGCCCATTGGCGAGTATACGCCGATGCAGGTCAAACAGGCGGTCGTGGGCTACGGCGCCGCCGAGAAACGGCAAATTCAGGAAATGGTCAAAATGCTCCTCAAATTAACCGCCGTCCCGAAGCCGGACGATGTGGCCGATGCGCTTGCGGTGGCGATCTGCCACGCCCATTCTACCGTCCTGCATGATAGATTGAACGGAGTGACTCATTCATGATCGATTTTTTGAGGGGACGAGTGGCTCATTGTGAGCCCGAATATGTGGTGATGGATGTGCGCGACATCGGTTACCGTGTTTTTACACCGAATCCCTACGCCTTGGCGAGAAACGAAGAGCCGATTCAACTGTACATACATCATCATGTGCGTGAGGATGCCATTCAGCTATTCGGCTTTGTCACTCGGGAGGAACAGACTCTGTTCCGCAAGCTGCTGGAGGTATCCGGCATCGGACCGAAGGTTGCGCTTGGTGTGCTGGCAGGCGGACGTCCGGAAGCGGTAGCCGCTGCCATCCGGCAAGAGAACGTTGCTTTCTTGACGAAGCTTCCGGGTATCGGCAAGAAAACGGCGCAGAGAATGATTCTGGACTTGAAAGAGAAGCTCGGGGCTGTGGACAGCAATTGGGCGGCGGCGGCAGTCGTGGAACTGGACGGCCCGATTGTGAGCGACAGCGGGTCGGCCTGGGGGGCGGCTCGCGAAGCTCTGGCCGGTCTTGGTTACAGGGATGCGGAGCTCGATCGGGCTTGGCACGTGTTAAAGGATCAAGTCGCAGATGATGAAGCGCCGGACGTACTGATGAAGAAAGCACTGCAGCAATTGTTCCAGGGATAACGGCAAGCGGGAGAGGGGGCCGGAACGATGGAAGACCGAATTGTCACCGCCCATTTGATGATGGAAGACCAGACGGTGGAGTACAGCCTGCGCCCACGTTATTTGGCTGAATACATCGGCCAAACGCAAGTGAAGGAAAATCTGAAGATTTACATAGAAGCCGCGAAGCTGCGGCGGGAGCCGTTAGATCATGTGCTGCTGTATGGCCCTCCAGGTCTCGGCAAAACAACGCTCTCCAATATCATCGCCAACGAGCTTGGCGTCAATATTCGCACCACCAGCGGGCCTGCGATCGAGAGACCCGGGGATTTGGCGGCAATTTTAACGAATTTGCAGGAAAACGACGTCCTGTTCATCGACGAGATCCATCGGCTTCACCGTACCGTCGAGGAAGTACTCTATCCGGCGATGGAAGATTTCGCGCTGGATTTCATTATCGGCAAGGGCCCGAGTGCGCGGTCCGTCCGCCTGGATTTGCCGAAGTTTACGTTGATCGGCGCTACCACACGGGCCGGGCTTCTCTCGGCTCCGCTAAGAGACCGGTTCGGCGTCGTCAGCCGGTTGGAATTTTATACCGAGGATGAGCTGGCTTACATTGTCAGCCGGAATGCGGAGCTTTTCGGGGTCGGTGTCGTAGGGGAAGCGTCGCGCGAGATTGCCAGGAGGTCCAGAGGTACTCCCCGGATCGCGAACAGGCTGCTGAAACGGGTGCGCGATC
Organism: Cohnella kolymensis; assembly: GCF_000829465.1. Classification (GTDB taxonomy): domain Bacteria; phylum Bacillota; class Bacilli; order Paenibacillales; family Paenibacillaceae; genus Cohnella; species Cohnella kolymensis. The sequence goes on from NZ_JXAL01000003.1 coordinate 3,404, forward strand.
ATGCTCAAGTCAATGGAGACGGTATCATAACCGATGACATCGCACATGGCGCACTGGAACGAATCCAGGTGGATCCGATGGGACTGGACAGCGTGGACCACAAGATGCTGCGTTCGATGATACAGAACTATCGCGGCGGCCCGGTCGGGTTGGATACGATTGCAGCTTCCATAGGCGAAGAAAGCCAGACGATTGAAGACGTATATGAGCCCTATTTGATGCAAATCGGTTTTTTGCAGAGGACGCCGCGCGGGCGCGTCGTTACCCCTTCCGCGTATCGCCACTTAGGGCTGCCTGTACCGGAATACAACGGATGAAACATGACGGAGGCGAATTCCATGACCCAGAAAGCCAGGTTCCCGGTTTCCCGTTTGATGATGTTAGTGCTTATACTTGCTGTCGTTGTTTCCGGCGCCGCGCCGCTCACTTCTTATGCGGCGGTTAACGTGCCGGACCGGATCCGCGTTGCTCTGTTTCTGAATTTGGGAACCAAATACCAAGCCATTACTGCTGCGGCGACTTTGTCATCGTCGGGAGGGCTCGCCCTATCCTGGCGCGATTCGCAGAATTCGCTAAGCGCCGATTCCATTCCGGCCGGACAACCTGCCCGGTTTTCTCTGGACGGCTATCGGGCGATTGTGGCGGAGACGTATGAATTGAACGCAGCGCTGGTCGTTCTGAAGAAGCTTCAAGCGTCTTCGCAAGCGGCATTCGTTACGAAGCTCAGCAAATCCGGCAAGACGGTTTACCAGGTTACCGAGGGTGTGTATCCCACTGCCGGCGCCGCAGCCACGGCTGTGACCAAATGGACGAATGCCGGCGCCGCCGCAGGAGTACAAAGTCTGCAAACCCCAAAAGTCGCCGGTCCTTGGGCGGTAGAAGCCGGTCCATACACGGGCAGGGCGGAGGCTGAAGCGGCAGCGGAGTTGATCGGAGCTGCCGGCCTGGATACCTTTGTCGCTCTCAAACCGCAAAACAACGTGATGAGTTATGTCGTGCGGGTAGGTCAAGAGAAAGACGCATCCTCCGCTGCAGCGCTGCAGCAAGCGGCTTCCGCGGCAAGCGGAGCCAATGTGCGGCTGCCCGCGGCAAGCGAGCCTTACGCCGTTATCCGCAATGATATGACTTACTATGGTTCGGCGAATAGACCCGTGAGCTTGTACGCCGTTCCGCTCACGGGAAACGGTATCCTCAGGGCTGATCCTGAGGGAGAAGCGGGCATTCATGTTGCGGAGCGATCGAAGAGGACATACCGGGGCAGTATGGAAATCAGCGCCGAGACCGGGTCGCTCGCGGTTATTAACGATGTTGATCTCGAGCAATATTTGTACTCCGTCGTAGGTACGGAGGTCAGTTCCGGCTGGCCGCCCGAGGCTCAGAAAGCTCAAGCGGTGGCGGCACGTTCGTACGCATTGGCCGGTGGAATGGGGTTCAAGCTCGCTAACGTCGTGGATACGACGGTAAGCCAGGCGTATTACGGTATCGGAGCCGAGAATCCCAATTCAACCGCGGGCGTTAACGGCACGAAGGGTGAAGTGTTAACCTTTAACGGCAGGATTATCAGCGCGCTCTTCTCTGCGAATGCAGGAGGCATTACTGCGGATGCAGCAGAAGGGTGGGGCAATCCCGATCCTAAAATGGCGAGTGCGGCGATTAGTCCGGATTCAGGTCCGCAGAACGGTAAAATGCAGTGGTACCGCGTTGCTACTTCGACAGGAGACACCGGCTATGTACGCGAAGACTTGGCCGCCGACAGCGGGCAGAAAAACGCGGCAGGCATCGCGCAGCTCCGAGTGACTGGAGACGGCGTTATCGTGCGGTCAAAGCCTCTTGTGGACAGCACTGCGGTGGCGCGCCTGTCAGCAGGCACATTAGTGGTTTCCTTGGGTAAGGTGCCGGAAGTGACGGTGTACAGCTGGGTTGAAGCTCCTAAGACAGCGGAAGAATTGCTCGCTTCGCTGAATAAAAGAGCCAAGACTCCGATCGCAGGGCCTCTCAACACTCTTGAGGTATCTCGCAGAGGACCGTCCGGCCGCGCGATCGAACTTCAAGCGAACGGCGTGAAGGTTGCGATTGAGGATCCGGACAACTTCAGAAGCGCATTGGGCGGTATACGCAGCACATTGTTCTCCATTGAAGAAACGGGCCGGCTCACGGTGAGAGATGCCGACGGCACAGAGCGTCAGCTGGCGGAACAGACGGGTTCGGTGCAAATTCAAGGCGCTGCCGGCGAAGCCAGAACCATCAGCGACGGCAGCTTGTTCGTGTTGGACGGCAGCGGTCAACTGAGAGCTGCGACCGCTAAACCCGAATTCGTAATTTCCGGCAAAGGCTGGGGCCACGGGATCGGGATGTCCCAATGGGGAGCAAGGGGAATGGCGGAACAAGGGTATGACTACCAATCGATACTGAAATACTATTATAAGAATGTTTTGATCGAAAAGGATGCAGATTGATGAATGTTTCTGATTTCGACTTCGAGTTACCGGAGTCTTTAATTGCTCAAGCACCTCTTGCCGAAAGAACCTCTTCGCGCCTTTTGGTACTTCACCGAAAGGAAGGGAGTGTAGAGCATCGCTCTTTTACGGATTTGGCGGAGTACTTGAAGCCGGGGGACACTCTCGTGTTGAACGACACGAGAGTGCTCCCCGCCCGTCTGTTCGGCGTAAAAGCCGAAACCGGCGCGAAGGCTGAAGTTCTTCTGCTGAAAAACCTGGACGGGGACCGCTGGGAGGCGTTGGTGCGTCCCGGCAAGAAGATTCACAAAGGGACGAAGCTGCTGTTCGGTATGCAAGGCGATGAAGCACCCAGTGGCGATCAAGCCGCTCTTACTGCGGTGATCGAAGAAGAAGGCGAAATGGGTGCGCGCACCCTTCGTTTCGAATATGACGGTATTTTTAACGAGCTGTTGGATCGTCTCGGGCAGATGCCGCTCCCGCCGTATATCAAGGAACGACTGCCGGACCGCGAGCGCTATCAAACCGTTTATTCCAAGCATGAAGGCTCCGCGGCGGCTCCGACCGCAGGACTGCATTTTACAGACGACTTTCTTCAGCAATTGCAAGATTCCGGCGTAAAACTTTGTCCGATCACCCTTCACGTTGGATTAGGCACCTTTCGCCCCGTTTCCGTGGACAATCTGGAAGAACATGCCATGCATGCGGAATGGTATTCGGTATCCGAGGAAAGCGCGTCAATGCTGAACGAGGCCAAAGCCGGGAGCGGCAGAATCGTGGCGGTCGGCACAACCTCGGCAAGAACGCTGGAGACGATCGGTCAACGCTTCCAAGGCGGCCCGGTGCAGGCGTGCAGCGGATGGACCGATATTTTCATTTATCCCGGCTACGAATTCACGATGGTGAACGCGCTGCTCACGAATTTCCACCTGCCGAAATCGACTCTTGTTATGCTGGTCAGCGCCCTCGCGGGGCGGGAAGCTGTGCTGGGCGCCTACCGGGAAGCGATAGAGCGCAGATATCGCTTTTTCAGCTTCGGCGACGCCATGTTCATTACCTAGTTTAGAGAGGACAAAACGAATGGCTGTTACTTATGAGTTAATCAAGACCTGCCGGCAAACCGGTGCGCGGCTGGGCCGGCTGCATACGCCGCATGGCGTCATCGACACGCCGACGTTCATGCCGGTCGGCACCCAGGCAACCGTCAAGGGGATGAGCCCCGAAGAGCTGAAAGATTTGGGTGCTCAAATCATACTCAGCAACACATACCACTTGTTTCTGCGCCCCGGCCATGAGCTGGTGAAGGAAGCAGGCGGGCTGCACCGGTTCATGAACTGGGATCGCCCGATTTTGACGGACAGCGGCGGTTTTCAAGTGTTCTCCTTGAGCGAGATGCGCAAAATTACCGAGGAAGGCGTCGCGTTCCGCTCGCATATTAACGGCGACAAAATGTCGCTCACTCCGGAAAGCGCCACTCATGTACAGAACGCATTGGGCGCCGATATCATGATGGCGTTCGATGAATGCCCGCCTTTTCCGGCCGATTATGAATATGTGAAACAATCGACGGAACGCACGAGCCGCTGGGCGGAAAGGTGCCTGAGAGCTCACCAGCGCCCGGGCGATCAGGCATTGTTCGGAATTGTGCAAGGCGGAATGCACAAAGATTTGCGTAAGAAAAGTGCGAAGGATTTGACTTCCCTGGATTTTCCGGGGTATTCTATTGGTGGACTAAGTGTGGGCGAGCCCAAAGCGCTTATGTACGAAGTGTTGGAGGAGACCGTGCCTTTGCTGCCGGGCAGCAAGCCGAGGTATTTGATGGGCGTCGGATCGCCGGATGCCCTGATCGAGGGAAGCATTCGCGGCATCGATATGTTCGATTGCGTCCTGCCGACGCGCATTGCACGCAACGGCACGCTGATGACCAGTCAGGGCCGCATGGTTGTCCGCAACGCGAAGTACACCGGTGATTTCGGTCCTCTCGACCCGGAATGTTCTTGTTACGCCTGCCGCAGCTACTCCCGCGCATACATTCGCCACCTCGTGAAAGCGGACGAAATGTTCGGTCTCCGCTTGACCACGATACATAACCTGCATTTTTTGGTTAACCTCATGCATGAGGTGCGCCAGGCGATTCGGGAAGACAGGCTGGCAGATTTCCGGGATCAATTCTTTGAGAAATACGGCATGGCCGAGAACGAAAGCGGATTTTGAGAAAGGGGGGAATACAGATGTGGTTAGCGGCAACGGGTAACGGCGGCAGCAGTCTATGGATGACACTGCTTCCATTTGTATTGATGTTCGCCATTTTTTATTTTCTGCTGATTCGTCCGCAGCAAAAGAAACAGCGTCAGCGCGGCTCCATGTTGAATGCCTTGAAAAAAGGCGATAAAGTGGTCACAATCGGAGGTTTGCACGGCACCATCGACACGATTACGGACGACACCGTGGTGTTGAAGGTCAACGATGCGACGAAGCTCACTTTTGACCGCGGTTCAATCAATAACGTGACTGCGCGCACCAGCGACGCAACAGAAAGCCAAGCATAAGATTTCGTGCCTTTATGCATTATGCAAAGCCCTCAGCCCGGACAAGCGGTATCCGCTTACCCGAAGCTGAGGGCTTTTCTTCGTTATGAACCGAACGATTCTCTCGTTTTAAGCTTCGATTCGGATTCTAATTGCGGCTTTTCGAGCGAAGAGCGCTCTCCCCAGCTCCGATTTTTAGCCCGATCGCTGCCGCAGCTGTGCCCAGCACGAGGCCTGCGACCATATCCGTGAACCAGTGAATTCCCAAATAGAAAATGGAGAAAATAATAATTATCGCGTTAATCCAAGTAAAGGCTGCCCATTTGCGTATACCGGATCGACCCGCCAGAACGGCCATGGTCACTGAAATCGAAGTGTGCAGGCTCGGGAAACAGTTGTTGATCCCCGATAAAGCCCGGTATTGCTGTTCGAAGGCAGGGAAAGCGTCAAGCATGAGAAATTTCACGTCCGAATGTGCGAACCAGACTTCGTTAACCGGTACAAAAAGATAGAAAGGCACAGCGATAAAATAATTCAGGAGCAGAGCCACGCAAAAAGCGTAAAAAAGCTTCAAGTTCTGATGATAAGTATAAATGCCGACTGAGGCGATCATGACGGATTGGAAAACAACCAAGTAAAAAAAGGCGCATACGAGCGTCAGAATATCGGAGTGTAAAGCGGTCTGCAGCCATACGACCCAACTGCCTTCCCAGCCTGTAACAACGGGTGTCAGGTCATACGATACGCTGATCCACTGCTCCAGCTTCAGCTCATGCTTGTTGAGCAGCAGAATGGCCAGCATACCCGCAAAAACAAGCAGATACTTTTTTGACGACAACATCGATTGCAAGAACATCCGCACCGTGACGAAAGGCTGCCGCCCCGTCCCAAACCAGATCAGCAGGATGACGGTGATGATCGTCCAGATCGACACAGTGGACATGCTATGGAACAAAACCATTTTGCGCCTCCCGTACCCCTCTGGTTGATAAAAGCACCGACTTATTATAGCACATACGGGGGCGGTTATCGCATCACTTACCTCTTGAGCCGGTGTTTACTCCGAGCATTCCGCCGAAGGCTCCGGCAAAGCAGGTTACGGCCAGCAAGATGGGCACGGTCACGGTCCATGCTGCGTCAGCTGCCAGGAAGCTGATTATTAAAATCAGCAAGGTGTAGAACAAACCGTTCGCGGCTCCGAAGTACCAGCCCCGCCGTCCGGAGCGGCGGGCAGACACGAACCCTCCTGCCAGAGAGGAGAAACCGTGGACGCCGAATACCCAAGGAAGAAGCTCTGCCTCGCTGATCGACGAGCCCATCAGCAGAATTGAAATGATAATTGCCCCGATCGCGAGCCATATTGCGGACCAATACAATCCCGAAGCTACCGGTGAAGCCATGCGAAACCCGAGCAGGCGTGAAAGAGGATTCAATGGACAACACTCCTTTATTAATAAACCGTTTGTATCAGCTTATGGCGAAGGTGCAGACGCTAGTACAGGCTGCGCCTCCGTGCAGCGCGGATTGCCAATTTTTCCGCAGGCGGGGTTGGGTATGAGCTCCATGGTACGCGGTGACACTACAAGCGCAAGCACTCAGGATCGGCAAATTAATGCTTCCAAGCCGGGATGGAGGGAAAAGCATGGAAGTGGCAGCGACACTGTTGCGGACTCTGGGTATGTATGTGTTCGTGTTTCTCGTCTTAAGGCTGATGGGCAAACGCGAGATCGGCAAGCTGTCCGTTTTTGATCTGGTCATCTCGATCATGATCGCGGAAATTGCCGCTATGGTGATCGAACAACCCGCCAAGCCCGTGTGGATGGCAATAGCGCCGATCGCCCTCCTTCTCCTCATCCAGATTGGCATTGCGTATATTACATTGAAAAGCCATTTTTTTCGCAGGTGGTTTGAAGGCACGCCGACCGTGATAATACGGCACGGACATATCAACCGTAAGGTCATGGGGAAAGAAAGATACAATCTGAATGATTTGATGACTCATTTGCGGCAGAACAGAATAACGAACATAGAGGATGTGGAGCTGGCCGTTCTGGAATCCACGGGAGAACTTTCTGTAATTCCACGAAGAACCGGCGAGGATGACGGCCGCGGAAATCGTGATGCTCATCCGGACAAGCCGGACGCTTATCCGAAGGTTCGATACGAAATGCTGCCGCTCTCGCTTATTCTTGACGGCCACGTTCAGGATGAAAATCTTCAGAAATTGGGCAAGACCCGATTCTGGTTGAAAACGGAGCTCCAGAAATACGGCATAGATAACTTTAAACATGTTTTTTTCTGCAGTGTGGATCACAGAGGCAAGCTGTATGTGGATAAAAAGTAAGGTCAAGTCCGGCCGGTAACCCGGAACAGCCTGCCGATAATGGGTACGCGTGCGGCGTCATGGCGGTCGATCAGGTTCATCCAGATGAGCAGCAGCAAGTAGATGATTGTGGCTGACAAACAAGCCGTCCCCAAATTCAGGACGCTTAACGGCAGCCAGTGCCGGTTCCAGACCCACATCGCGGCAGCGCTCATAATGGCCGTCGCGGCACTCAGTTTAAGGAAGTCCAGCGGGTGCATGCGAAATCCGGTGAGACGGGCTACGCTTATCCAATTTAACAGCGTGACGAGTACGATATTAACGCCGATAGCGATCACGGCGCCGAGTATGCCGAATTCCGGTTCGGTAGCCAGCTGCACGATCAGGATGATCTTCACGGCGGCCCCCGCGAATGTATTAAACAACGCAGTGCCGGGCCGATTCAACGCTTGCAGTGCGGCTTGCAGCGGCGCTTGCATATACAGGAAAATCGCAATCGGCGCAAACCACTGCAGCATGCCGGCCATCGAATCGTCACCGTACAAAAGCGCACACAGCGGCGCGGCGAGCAATCCCATCAATACGACGAACGGCGCTCCGGTTATAACGGCGAGCCTCATCGATTGATGCAGCCTTTTGTGAATAGTCGTCCAATCTCCCCGTGAAGCGGCTTCGGATAACGAAGGTACGAGAGATACGGCGAGCGAGTAGGTCAGCGCACCCGGCAGCAGCAGCAAGGGGATGACCATGCCCTGAAGGGCGCCGTATTGAGCGGTCGCCTCTGCTGTGCCGATGCCGGCAATCGCCAGACTTCTGGCAGTCAGAATCGATTCCAGCAAATAAGAGAGGGATCCGATCATTTTGCTGCCCGTCACCGGGATAGCCGTACCCAGCAGCTGTCTTACATAATTTCGCTCCATCCTGCTCTCTGTCTTTTCAATCGCGATGTCTGCGGATTTGCTGTTCGCCGGTATGTGATCACGCTTTATTTGAATCCAGAGAACCATCAGCCCGGCTAATTCCCCCGCAACCATTCCGAGCACGGCCCCCGCCGCTGCAGCCTCCAAGCCGAAAGGCAGAAACATCCACGCGAACATGAGGGTGAGCAAAATGCGCACGATCGTCTCCACGGTTTGGGAGAATGCCGTAGGGATCATATTTTGTTTGCCTTGAAAATAACCCCGCCATACCGAAGAAATTGCCACCAGCGGAAGCACCGGTATCATCGTCAAAAATGCGGTATGCACCCTGGCATCCGTCATAATCTGGGAGGAGATCCACTCCGCCAATGCCAGGCACACCGCCCCGGCCGCTAAACTTACGCCCAGCGACAAAGTGAGGGCGATATTCAATATTTTGCGAATCGCTTTTTGATCGCCTCGAGTATCGGCTTCCGCCACCATTTTGGCGACAGCCAGCGGCACTCCGCCGGCAATGAGCGTAAGGACAACGATTGTGAACGGATATACCAATTGAATAAGGCCTACTCCCTCGGCGCCGATCATCCGCGGCAGCGCGATGCGGGGAACAAATCCAAGCAGACGGTTCAAGATCCCGGCTGCTAGAAGAATCATGGCGCCTTGGATAAATGATTGTTTGCGCAATGACAAAGGCATCCCTCTTCTCCCTGGTGACTCTTGCTCTCATATGTATGCAATGGTTGTCCTTCTTCATGACTTCGGCAGGAATTTCGGCTTAAATATAGAATGATAATAGAGCAGGCGAACTCGGAAGCACTCGTCACGGCAGGGAGGGAACACGAGGGTGGAACAGAACGAAGACATTACTCCATCGCTAAGCAGCTCGGAGGCAATGACCGAAACCGAAATGAACGAAATGATCGAACAGCTTTGCCTCAGTAAAGCCGAGGAATTCCGCATGATCGGATATGAACAGGTGACCGGAGCCGACGTGTGGGAATGTGTCAGCGATAAATACCATAAGAAAGGCACACCCCCACTATATCAAGTGGTGAATGATATTTTGTCCCTGAAGGTTACTCAGTTCATGAACTTCATCACTTTGAGCATGTACCGCGGGGAGATCCGCTGAATTAAACAATTGGAAACAGTCTTCTCCTTAGGGGAAGGCTTTCTTTTTGACTTCTTTTTGGGCGGCTAGGTATAATAGGAATATTGAGAATCGAAAGGGGACAGCATCAGAGATGAAGCGATTGGTGGCTTTCGTGCTCGTAGTTGTCATAGGATTCGGGGTAATGGCCTTTTTCACCCCCGGATTACTGCAAGGTACGAAGCTCGGTCTTGATTTAAAAGGCGGTATTGAAATACTTTATCAAGCGCACCCGCTGACCAAAGGCGGAACCGTGACTCCGGAATCTTTGAACAAAACGGCGATGAGCCTTGAAGACCGGGCAAACCGTACCGGTGTCGCCGAGCCGGAAGTTACGACGGAAGGCAAAGATCGAATTCGGCTCAGAATTGCCGTAGATACCGGCAAAACTCCTCAGGAGAGAGATCAAGCGATCCAGAAAGTCCGCGACTTGATGAAGAAGCCCGCCGACTTGCAATTCCGCAGCGCTACAGGCTGTGCGGACGGGTCTTTTTGTAAACCTGAATTGCTGGGAAATGACTTCGTCGAAGGTGCGGCCAAAGTCGAATTTAATGATTTGAACCAGCCTTTGGTAGCGATAAAGGTGAAAGATAAACAAAAATTCGCCGAGATTTCTACGCGCTTGGTGGGGAAGCAGCTCGCTATCTTTTTGGATGACAAGCTTTTGTCGGCTCCGGTGGTGCAGCAGCCGTTAACCACCGGCACCGCTACAATAACCGGTCAAGAATCCCGCCAAGAAGCTCAAGATCTCGCGGATATCATCAACTTGGGCGCTCTGCCGTTAAAACTGACGGAGAAGTATACGCAAAGCGTCGGCGCCACATTGGGACAACAGTCGCTGCATCAAACACTGTTCGCAGGCATTCTGGCGTCTGCACTTATCCTTTTGTTTATGCTCTATTTCTATCGCATACCGGGGTTCGTCGCCACCATTTGCTTAATTGTGTTTGTGTGGCTGCTTTTAGGCGTCTTTTATCTGATGCACGCCACATTAACGCTGCCGGGTATAGCTGCGTTCGTGCTTGGGATCGGGATTGCCGTCGACTCGAATATCATTACTGCTGAGCGAATCAGGGACGAGCTTCGCAGCGGCAAGACGATCTCGTCTTCGCTTCGCGCAGGTGCCAAGAACAGTTTCCGGACGATCATCGATGCCCACATCACTACGATTATTGCCGGCGCCGTGCTCTATTTCATGGGACATGGCATGGTTAAGAGCTTTGCTATCGTTCTGATAGCAAGTATCGTAGTTAATATTGCCACCAACGTATTCCTGCCGCGGTTTTTACTGCAGCTGCTCGTCCAAAGCGGCAAATTCAAAAAACCAACCCAGTATGGTGTGAAGGAGAGTGAAATCAGTGCGCTCTAACGGTAAATTCGATTTCGTACACACAAGCCGCCGGTTTCTGCTCGTCTCTGCCGCCATCCTGTTGATCGGCCTGATCATGCTGGCAGCCAAGGGCTTGCACTACGGCATTGATTTCAGCTCCGGAACTTCGATCGATATTTCAACGAGCAAACCGGTTTCCGAACAGACGCTTAGATCCTTTCTCGATGAACAGAATCTTGGCGGATATGGGTTGACCCCTTCGGAGACCCGCGATACCGTTCGCTTCGAGCAGGCCTTAACCGAACAGCAGGAAAGGCAATTCACGACAAACTTCACCTCGCAGATCGATAAAGATGCATCCTTCGAAGTGAACATCGTGGATGTCGACATCGCCAAGGAACAGCAGACCAACGCCTTGATCGGTCTCGCCGTTGCAAGTCTCGGTATCATGCTCTATGTAAGCATCCGCTTTGAATGGCGGTTTGCGGTTGCCGCCATCGCGGCGCTTTTGTACGATGCATTATTCGTCATTTGCATATTCTCTATCTTTCAACTGGAGGTCAATCTGCCGTTTATCCTGGCCGTCTTGACCATCATCGGTTACTCCATCAACGATACGGTCGTTATTTTCGACAGAATCAGGGAAAACCTGCGTTTTACCAAAATTAAAACCGGCGCAGATTTGGACGCTTTGGTGAACAACAGCATCTGGCAGACGCTGCACCGGTCCGTGAACACGGTAATCACCGTTCTGCTCGCTGCAGGCTGCTTATTCATATTCGGCAGCGAGTCGATCCGGTTGTTCTCGCTCGCATGATCGTCGGTTTGATCAGCGGTGCGTATTCTTCGATCTTCATCGCAAGCCAGCTGTGGCTGTACCTGAAGAAGAAGCAGCCGGTTAAGAAAACGGTAAAAGCGCCGGTTACGCCTTAACGTTACAGAAAAAGGGGTGGCTCTTATGACAATGGAACGACGCTCCGCATTTGCGGAACGCGGCGCTTTGGTTTCTTTCTGGGGGCTGCTCGGTTTGTTTGTCATGAAAGGAACTGTCGGTTGGCTTACAGGCAGCAAAGCCTTGATGGCGGATGCCTGTCAATCGGCTGCCGATTGTGCGGGCTCGGTCACCTCTTACCTTGGGATGCGTAAAGCCGGAGCCTATCCGACTGCCGCATCAAGCCGGGAACAAGGCGCCGCTGCAATTACCATTGTGCTGTCGGCAGTCCTTCTCGTTGCTTCACTTGAGATCGGGATTTCCTCCGTACGGGCCGTCGCCGATGGTGCAGACGAAGCCCCGGGCTGGGGAGCTGTCGCCGCTATTGCGTTAAGCATCGGACTTCGTGAAGGGCTCTTCAAATACAAGCGCAGCCGGGACAGCCGAGTCGGTATCCGCAGTGACCGCACGGCGGATAACCGTTCCGATATTTTCTCTTCGCTCACCGCTCTTGTGGGCACCTCGGGAGCTGCGGCAGGCGAGGCGTTCGGTATGCCGTTCCTGTACGTGCTTGATCCCGCGGCCGGACTGGTCATTGCGGTGTTCGTCCTGCGGATGGGCTACCGGCTTGCCGCCGGAGTTGTGGCAAATCCGGAGCGGCGCATACTGGATCAAGCCGACAACCAGATGCTGCTGGAAGCCGTTCAGCGAATCGACGGGGTTGTCGCGGTGGACGGACTGCAAGCGCGGGAGCACGGACATTATGTCATACTCGACGTGGTCATTCGGGTGAATCCGAGAATCTCGGTGATCGAGGGCCATGATATCGCGCTGCGGATCAGGCGGCACTTAACGAAACGGTTCCTGCATGTATCGGACGTGAACGTTAAGGTGGAGCCTTACGATCCCGGATATCCGTACAAAAGCAATCATCACGATGAAGAGTTGTCTGCGCTGCTGCAGTGACCTTCCCGGTGAACACCTGAATCCGCCGCTTTTGACGGCGGATTTTGTCTTACCTATTACAGAAGTCGTTGATGGAGGAAACAAAGTGATTGCATCCAAATATCGATGGGACGTCCCGGCACCGGATGAGCGGATCGTGCAGCAATTGGCGGATCAGCTGCAAGTCAGCCGGCTGGCTGCGGGAGTATTGGCATCCCGGGGATGGTCGGCTGTCGAGGAAACCGGCGCTTTCCTGCAGCCCAGCGAAGACCAGCTGCTGGATCCTTTTCTGATGAAAGGTATGGCTTCGGCTGTGGATCGCATCTCGCGCGCAGTCACGAATGGAGAGCACATTCGCATCTATGGCGATTATGACGCCGACGGGGTGACCTCTACGACATTAATGAGCCGCCTGCTGCTGCAATTGGGCGCCCGTTTCGATACCTATATTCCCCATCGAAGCAAAGAGGGCTATGGGCTTAACCGGCATGCGATCGATTTGGCTGCGGAAGCCGGAGTCGCTCTGATCGTCACCGTGGACAACGGAATCAGCGCTGTGGAGCAGATTGCCTATGCCGCCGAGCGAGGAATAGACGTTGTGGTGACGGATCATCACGAACCGCCGGACGTTTTTGCCTGAAGCGGTTGCGCTTGTAAATCCCAAGCAGCCGGATTGCCGTTATCCTTTCAAAGGATTGTGCGGAGCAGGGGTTGTGTTTAAGCTCGGACATGCGCTTTTGGGACGTCCGGTTCTGGAGTATGCCGATCTGGCGGCCATCGGAACGATTGCCGACCTGATGCCGCTCACCGGTGAGAATCGGATCATCGCAAGGGCGGGCTTGGAGCTGATGCGGCGCCGGCCATCTCCCGGCATCCGTGCTCTATGCAAGGCTTGCGGGGTGGAGCCAGAGCAGCTTACCAGCGGACGAATCGGCTTCGGACTTGCTCCGCGGCTGAACGCGGGAGGCCGCCTGGAGCATGCCGACAGCGCAGTAAAGCTGCTCTCGGCTGATAATGAGCAGGAAGCGGAGCTTCTGGCGATAGAGCTTGACCGCCTTAACGGCGAGCGGCAAAGGCTGGTCGAACAGACACTCATTGAGGCCGATGATAAATGGCAAAGCAGCTGCGCATCCGAAGGCATGCGCAATGTAATCGTGATCGCGGAAGAAGGCTGGAACGCCGGTATTGCCGGGCTGGTCGCCTCCAAGTTGGTCGAGCGGTATTACCGGCCTGCCGTCATTCTCGCTTGCGATCCGGCGACCGGTCTTTGCAAAGGATCCGCCCGTTCGATCGACGGGTTCGATCTGTACGAGGCCCTCACTGAATATGCCGGCTTAATGGAGCATTACGGAGGCCACCAAGCGGCGGCCGGCTTGACCATTGCCCGGGATCGCGTGGATCAGCTGAGGGAAGGTCTCCATAAGCTGGCTGGGGAGCGGCTCAGCCCTGAGCAATGGCAGCCTAAGAAACGCGCGGATCTAAGCTGCAGTTTGGAGGATCTGACGATTGCAGCTCACGAAGAACTGGCTCGACTTGAGCCGTTCGGCCAGGGCAATCCGACTCCGCGTTTTGTTCTGTCCGGTGTCCGAATCAGCGAAACTCGAACGCTGGGTAAAGAAAACAAACATCTGCGGCTCACCGTGGAGCAGAACGGACGCAAGATCGAAGCGCTAGGCTTCGGTATGGGAGAACACCGTCAGCGCTTGACGCCGGGCTTGAGCATCGATTTATTGGGTGAGCTGGGCGTGAACGAATGGAACGGTACGCGGCGGGCTCAGCTGGTATTTCAGGATTGGAAGACCGATCAATTGCTCATTCACGACAGACGATCGGAAAAAGCGGTTTGGCCGGCATTGGAGAAGCTCCTGCTGAATCGCACCGAAGGCTGCATCATCGGATGCGCATCGCAAGAACTCTATCAAGAAGCTTTATCCAGACTGAGTCATACCGGAATCCCGATTTATCCGCTTGCTCCCGGCGGAGCAAACGCAGCGACCGTATCGGAAACGGCCTCCGCGCAGCAGCGGACTCGACCGCTGAGCGGTTGGAGGGAGTTATTTTTGATCGGGCTGCCCGATAACGAACAAAATGTCCTTATTTTAAAACATTGGCTGCATCCCGAATACGGCGGAGAAACCGTTCATATATATTCCGAGCATGGCAGCCCGCAGGCGGAGGAACCGTATACCGCGTTCCCGGAGCGCAGCCACTTTGCCGAAGTATACGCCAGATTTCGTGACCAGGGCACCTGGTTGGACAGTCCGAACGGCTTCTTGCAGGCAACGGCTTCCGCTGCCGGATGGCCGCTGGCGGTCGTTCGCATGATGGAGGAAGTTTTCATTGAGCTCGGCTTTATTACAGTGCAAGGAGTGACGCGGAAAGTCGAGGCTAAGCCCGCCCGCAAGGAACTGGATGAGTCGGCCCGTTACCGTCGGTCGCGAACGCAGTTCGAAGCGTCCGCAC
This sequence comes from Cohnella kolymensis, assembly GCF_000829465.1. Taxonomy (GTDB): domain Bacteria; phylum Bacillota; class Bacilli; order Paenibacillales; family Paenibacillaceae; genus Cohnella; species Cohnella kolymensis. Next base: position 18,450 of record NZ_JXAL01000003.1, read on the forward strand.
TCGCGAAAATGTCTTCCCGGGAGCTGCATAATTGGCTCACTGCCTGCCATACTGTGAACACCGGCTCCATCCGATGACTCGCCCCGTTACCCTAGCCAGAAGATGGGGAAAAGTGTATAATGCTGTTCGGAAGACAACCAAAGGAGCATGATAAACTTGGATTTTAAAGACTATATTCGGGTAATCCCCGATTTTCCTCAGCCGGGCGTTCTTTTTAAAGATATTACGACATTGCTGAAAGACGCCAAAGCCTACCGCGCGGCCATCGATACGCTGAAGGACCAGGTGTCCGCAATGGATATCGATTTGATCGCCGGTCCTGAAGCTCGGGGATTTGTCGTCGGAGCTCCTCTGGCGCTGTCGCTCGGCAAAGGCTTCATTCCCATTCGTAAAAGCGGCAAGCTGCCGGGCGAAACCGTGGAGGCATCATATGATCTGGAATACGGCAAAGATCGTCTCTCTATACATAAGGACTCGATTCAACCGGGGCAAAAAATATTGATCGCCGACGATCTCCTGGCAACAGGGGGCACAATCGCGACCACCATCAATCTCATCCAGCAGCTTGGCGGACAGATTGTAGGCGCAGCGTTCCTCATCGAGTTAAGCTACCTCAATGGCCGCGAGAAGCTTCCGGGAATCGAAGTCGTATCCTTGATGACTTACTGACCGATCATAACAAAAATGCCGGAATTCATTGCATAACAGCAATGGATTCCGGCATTTATTATTGCAAGGCAATAGAAGTTAATGCGCTTCTTCTTTGTCGTTAGACCAGCCTATGACTTCAAAGAGCTTGAACAATAAGCTCAGCACGATCGCGACCACGGTAGCCAGAGCCATGCCGGATAGCGAAAAACTTCCGAAAGCTACACGAACACCGCTTAATCCGGTTACAAGCACGACGGTCGTTAACAGCAGATTGACGGGCTTCCCGTAATCCACCTTCGATTCGACCAGCATGCGAAGTCCGGAGGCTGCGATCACTCCGAACAGCAGCAAAGATACTCCGCCGATGACAGGCTTCGGGATGTTCGTAATCAAGGCAGAGAATTTACCGAAAAAGGATAGCAAAATAGCCAATACTGCGGCGCCGCCGATCACAAAAGTCGAGTACACACGGGTAATTGCCAGCACTCCGATATTTTCGCCGTACGTCGTGTTAGGCGTTGAACCCACGAAGCCTGACAATATGGTGGACACTCCGTTGCCGAGCATCGAGCGGTGCAGGCCGGGGTCCTTGGACAAATCTTTGCCCACAATGTTGCCGGTGACGACCAGGTGGCTGATATGCTCGGCGACGACAACGAGCGATGCGGGAACGATTACGGCAAGAGCGGCCCATTCGAACACCGGAAACGTAAACGCAGGCAGCTCGAACCAAGCTGTCTTCTGTACGGAACTGAACTCGGCCATGCCCATAGCATATGCCAGCACATAACCGGTGACGAAGCCGATCAGAATCGGAATGATGCGGAGAAATCCGCGCAGCAGAACCGATCCGAATACCGTAACAGCCAAGGTGATGGTGGAGAGCGCAATTTGTCTCGGGTCGGGAGTCCACCCTTCGGATCCATCCGGGATCCATCCTGCCATTCCGGCTGCCACCGGAATCAGTTCCAGACCGATGACGGCAACGATCGCCCCCATGGCCGCCGGCGGGAATACGATGTTGATCCATTTCGTTCCCGCGAGACGAATCACAAGCGCGACCAGCATAAATACGACACCCGACGCAATGAAGCCGCCCAATGCCGCCGCATACCCTGCGGCAGGATTGCTGTGCGCTGCAATGACGGCGCCTGCCGGCGTAATAAAAGCGAAGCTGGATCCTAAATAAGCGGGGATTTTGCCGCGGCAGATCCAGATGTAGAGCAGCGTGCCGATACCGTTCATGAGCAAACAGATTGCCGGATCCACACCCAGCAAGGTCGGAACGAGTACCGTAGCGCCAAACATCGCAAACAAGTGCTGCAAGCTCAGTAAAAGGCTCTGACCGATGGGCGGCCTTTCTAGAACCCCAATTTCTCGACGCATGTCCATTTTCCTCCGTATATTGTTAATCTGACCGTTCACGATTGTATCCGATTCGCGAAAACTCGACAAGCCATTTGTTCCTATTTCTTTATACAGTATTTAGCTGCGTAAATAACCTCATTCGCAATCCCCACAATGAGTCCCAGGCACCATTAGTTGACGTTTCCTGCCGGAAAGAGGCATAATGGAAGGAATAACTTCAGGGGAAACTTCCGGCGCCGGGCGCTGGAGGAAAGGAATTTGGCATGGGCATGGAGCTGTTGCTCGAAAAGGCGTCCTCTTATATGAAAGAACAGGATTTGCAAAAAATACGGGACGCCTATGAATATGCCGAGGAAGCACACCGCGGCCAGTTGCGCAAATCAGGCGAACCTTACATTCTGCATCCGGTAGCGGTTGCCGAAATTTGTATGAGCATGCAGATGGACGTTATTACGGTCATGGCAGCGCTTCTGCATGATGTCGTAGAGGATACCAAAGTGACTTTGGACGATCTCCGCGCACGTTTCGGTGAAACGCTCGCCGGTCTTGTCGACGGTTTGACGAAGCTGGAGAGAATCCAGTTCCGTTCCAAGGAAGAGCAGCAAAACGAAAACTATCGTAAAATGTTCGTGGCCATGGCCAACGACATTCGAGTCATATTGATCAAGCTGGCGGATCGTCTTCATAATATGCGCACGTTGAAATTCCAATCGGAAGAGAGCCAGCGGCGCATCGCTCACGAAACGCTGGAAATCTATTGCCCGATCGCCCACCGGCTCGGGATTAGCGCGATCAAATGGGAGATGGAGGATATCGCCCTGCGTTTCCTCAATCCGCAGCAATATTACCGTATCGCCCACCTGATGAAGCAGAAGCGGACGGAGCGGGAGCAGCACATCTCCGAGTTGATGGACCGGATCCGCGAGAAGCTTGATGAAATGGGCATACAAGGGGATATTTCCGGGCGGCCGAAGCATATTTACAGTGTTTATAAGAAGATGATGTCCCGTAACAAACAATTTAACGAAATCTATGATCTGCTTGCGATTCGCATATTGGTCGATAACGTGAAAGACTGTTATGCGACGCTCGGGATCATCCATACGCTGTGGAAGCCGATGCCGGGACGTTTCAAGGACTACATCGCCATGCCCAAAGCGAACATGTATCAGTCGCTGCATACGACCATCGTAGGCCCAACGGGCGAACCGACCGAAGTCCAGATCCGCACATGGGAAATGCACCGCACCAGCGAGTACGGGATCGCTGCGCATTGGGCATACAAGGATGGCAATGCGGCGGGGGTCGCGCCGGGCAGCTTCGGCGATAAAATGAACTGGTTCCGCGAAATCATCGAGCTGCAGCAGGAGACGCGTGACGCCGCGGAGTTCATGGAATCTCTGAAAATGGACTTTTTCACGGATCTCGTGTTCGTGTTCACGCCCAAAGGCGAGGTGTTCGAGCTTCCTGCGGGCTCGGTTCCACTTGATTTCGCTTACCGTGTGCACACTGAGGTCGGCAACCGGACCATCGGCGCTAAGGTGAATGGACGGATCGTTCCGCTCGATCACAAGCTGAAGACCGGCGATATCGTGGAAATTCTGACATCCAAGCATTCCTACGGACCCAGTCAGGATTGGCTGAAGATCGCGCAATCGTCCCATACGCGGACCAAAATCAGGCAGTGGTTCAAGAAAGAGAAGCGCGAGGAAAGTGTGGAGAAAGGCCGGGACCTGCTGGAGCGGGAGCTTAAGCGCCTCGGTCTCGAACCCCACGAATGGATGACGGACGAGAAGCTGCTCGAGGCGGCCAGGAAATTCACCTTTACCGACATTGAGGATATGATGTCCGCCATCGGTTTCGGAGGCATTACCGCCGCGCAAGTATGCACGAAGCTTACGGAGAAGCTGCGCAAGGAAGCCGAAGAAGCGCAGCAGATCCAATTGACGACGGAAGTCAAGGAAATGAAATCCGGTGCCGGTGCCGCGGAACGCAGACGCCCGACACATGGCGTAAGCATTAAAGGCGTAGATAATTTACTTGTCCGTTTTGCCCGCTGCTGCAATCCGGTGCCCGGTGACGACATCATCGGATATATTACACGGGGACGCGGCGTGTCGGTACACCGGACGGACTGCCCCAACATTCCCGCCGGGGAAGAAGGGGAGGAAGCAGCCCGCGTTATCGAGGTCGATTGGGAGAACGCCGGGGAAGCGAACTACAGTGTGGAAATCGAAATTCTGGGCCATGACCGCCGCGGTTTGTTGAATGAAGTGCTGCAAGCCGTGTCGGAGAGCAAGACACATATTGCTGCAGTGTCGGGTCGTTCGGACAAGAACAAGATGGCCATAATGCATATGACCATTCTCATCCGCAATAAGGAGCACCTTCAGTCGGTGGTAGAGAAAATCAAGCGGGTGAAAGACATATTCTCGGTTCAGCGATTGATGCAGTAGCGCGTCGGCAAGGATGGTGGAGAAGCGTTGAAGGTTGTCGTACAGCGGGTTTCGGAAGCTCGCGTTACCGTAAACGGTGAGCTCGCCGGGCAGATCGGCGCAGGCTTGATGCTGCTCGTAGGCATCGGCCAAGAGGATGGCGAGAAAGATACGGTCTGGATGGCTGACAAGCTGTCGGGCCTCAGAATATTCGAAGACAACGAAGGTAAAATGAATCTTTCCGTACAAGAGACCGGCGGCGCTGTCTTATCGGTATCGCAGTTTACTTTATACGGGGACTGCCGCAAAGGAAGGCGTCCCAATTTCATGGGCGCCGCCCGGCCGGAACACGCCGAGCGATTGTATGAGCATTTTAATGAACAATTGCGTGCGAGAGGGCTGCAGGTGCAAACCGGGCGATTCGGCGCAATGATGGACGTCGCGATTGTGAATGACGGTCCGGTTACGTTAATCGTGGACACCGCGGCGATTGAAAGCTTAGGTGAATGGCAACACTACATGTCGAAGCCTTCTTTGGATAGGAAAGGAAGTTCGACATGAGACAAACGGGCAAGGACGCAAAGCTGCAGCGGCTCATGCGGGAAGTTTTGCTGCCGGATCGCCGCGAAGCAATGGCGTTCGGAGATGGAGGCCGCAATGCGCTCGCTGACCCATCCGGCACCGGAACCGCCGGCGCGGGCCAAGGCAGGCGGCATCCCCCGGGCGTTCGGGGCTAGTATATACTTTGTAATGAAACTGTAATCTGCTGTTCATTGTTCCTTAAAGTTTAAAGACTACTATGTAGATGACCCCCTTTTTTCAATATATTATTGAATGGGCCTGCCGGGATTTCCGGCAGGCTATTTTCTTGACATGACTTAGGGAAAAGCATACAATAAGTAACAATTCTAATTTGCCTTTGATTCGAAGACGGGACAGAGTACTCCGGACCCGCGCCCCCAGAGAGGAAAGCCTTATGGCTGCAAGCTTTCCGGCGACGAACGGACGAAAGACCTCCCCGAGAACCTGATGCGAACGGCACCGGTCGGCATAGTCGACAGCGGGCTCACTAGTATTGCGGCGCAGCCGGGCGTTAACCGGATGAAGCGCAAGCTGAACATCGTTGTTCCGGACCGGAACAGCCTTGATCCGGCTTGAATGACGGGTGGCACCGCGGGAGCATACAGCAGACACGCTCTCGTCCCCGACGATCTTACAACGATCGTTGGGGACGGGAGCTTTTTTATTTTCATGCTGGAATCAGGATCCTCTTTAAGCGAGAAAGGATGAAACCAATGAATTTTCAAAAGCCGCCGGGTACGCAGGACATACTGCCCGCTAACGCCGGACTTTGGCAGTTCGTCGAGAGCAGAGCTCGCGAGCTGTGCCGCCGATACCGGTTCCAAGAAATACGGACACCGATCTTCGAAGCGACGGAGCTGTTCGAACGAGGCGTCGGCGAGACGACCGACGTTGTCGAGAAAGAAATGTACACCTTCACGGATCGCGGCGGACGCAGCATGACGCTCAGGCCGGAGGGAACGGCAGGAGTTGTCCGGTCCTATGTGGAGAACAAGCTGTACGGCGAACCGGATATCGCCAAGCTGTATTATATCGGGCCGATGTTCCGCTACGAACGCTCGCAGGCGGGAAGGTACCGGCAATTCCACCAATTCGGGGTGGAGGCTATCGGCTCAACCGACCCGGCATTAGATGCGGAAGTCATCGCGTTCGGTTACAGCTTCTTCCGGGATGTGGGTTTAACCGGCGTAACTGTGGACTTGAACTCGGTAGGTACTCCGGCGGTTCGAGCGGTATTCAGGGAAAAGCTGCTCGCTTTCTTGCAGCCTATGAAGAAGGATTTGTGCAATGACTGTCAGTCGAGAATGGAGCGGAATCCGCTTCGCGTGCTTGATTGCAAGGTCGATCAATCTAAATTTACAGACGCTCCGTCTATTTTGGACAGTCTGGATGAGGAGTGCGCCGAGCATTTCGCCAAGGTGAAAGCGTGTCTGGATGAGATGAATGTGCCTTATGAAATCAATCCCCGATTAGTGCGCGGTTTGGATTACTACACTCACACCGCTTTCGAGTATAAAGCCCAAGGAATCGGAGCCATCGACACGATTGGCGGCGGCGGACGTTATAACGGGCTCATCGCGGAACTCGGCGGTGATGACCGGCCTGGCGTCGGAGTTGGAATCGGTTTGGAGAGAACGCTGCTTTTGCTGGAAAGCCAAGGCGTGAAACCCGATCTCGGCACAGGCCTCGATGTGTACCTTGTCGCACTTGGCGAACGTGCAGAGAAGGCGTCGGCCGCTGTGCTGCAGCAGCTGCGAGACGCAGGAGTGGCTGCGGACAGGGATTATCAGGGCCGGAAACCGAAAACCCAGTTTAAAGCGGCGGATCGCATCGGCGCGCGTTTCGTAGCCGTGCTTGGCGACGACGAGCTGGATCGCGGTGAAATTTCGCTCAAATTGCTGGCGACAGGCGAGCAGCAGTCAGTACCGCTGAACCAATTGGCCGATGCCATACAAAGTCACACTTCAGAAGTGGAAAAGGGGAACAACTAATCATGATGCTCAAAAATACCGATTGTGGAAAATTGTCCAAGGAGAATGTCGGCCAGACGGTTGTTCTGAACGGATGGGTACAAGGCTGGCGCGATTTCGGCGGCGTCTTGTTTATCGACCTGCGCGACCGCAGCGGCATTGTGCAGGTTGTCTTTAACCCTGCTTTCTCCGGGCAGGCTTTGGAGCTCGGAAATCGTGCCCGGAATGAATATGTACTCGCCGTGAAAGGTAAAGTGGTAGAACGAGATGCCGAGACGGTTAACCCGAACTTGGCCACCGGAGACGTTGAAGTTCAAGTCCATGAGGTCGAAATCATCAACTCCGCCAAAACCCCTCCTTTTCCGATTGAAGATGAGGTGGAAGTCGATGAATCGCTCCGGCTGAAATATCGTTACCTTGATCTGCGTCGTCCCGAAATGCAAAAAACGCTGCAGCTTCGCGCCAAAGCAATGCGCGTATTCCGCAGCTTCTTGGAAGAACAAGAGTTCCTTGAAGTGGAAACTCCGATCTTGACGAAAAGCACCCCCGAAGGTGCCCGCGACTACCTTGTGCCAAGCCGTGTGCATCCCGGTGAGTTTTTCGCTTTGCCTCAATCCCCGCAGATCTTCAAACAACTGCTAATGATCGGCGGAATCGAACGATACTATCAGATTGCGCGCTGCTTCCGCGACGAAGACCTACGGGCGGACCGTCAGCCGGAGTTTACGCAAGTGGACATCGAGACCTCATTCATGTCTCAAGATCAACTGCTCTCCACGATGGAGAGCTTGTTGGCGCGTTTGTTCAAGGAAACCATCGGTGTGGAAGTTCAGACGCCGTTCCAAAGACTCACTTATCACGATGCCATCCATAAGTACGGTTCCGATAAACCCGACCTCCGTTTCGGACTTGAAATTCAAGACGTCACGGACATCGTCCGCAGCAGCGACGCCAAAGTGTTCGCTTCTATCGCCGCTTCAGGCGGTGTCGTCAAGGCGCTCAATGCCAAAGGCTGCGCAAGCTGGAGCCGCAAAGAACTGGACGACCTGCAGCCGTTCGCATCGCGATACGGCGGCAAAGGCATTGCATGGATCACCGTGAAGGACGGCGAATGGCGCGGTCCGATCGTGAAATTCTTCAAACCGGAAGAGATTGCCGCTTTAACGGAGAAACTCGGAGTCGAAGAAGGGGATCTGCTTTGCTTCTCGGCGGACAAACTCAAGACGGCGGCCGACGTCATGGGCAATCTGCGGCTTAAAGTCGGCCGCGACCTCGGGCTGATCGACAACAGCGTCTACCGCTTTGCCTGGGTCGTCGACTTCCCGCTGCTCGGCTGGGACGACGCCGACCAGCGCTGGGTGGCGGAGCACCACCCGTTCACCCGTCCGCGCGAGGAAGATTTGCCCTTGTTCGAGACCGATCCGGGCGCAATCCGTGCGCAAGCTTACGACATCGTGCTTAACGGCTACGAAGTGGGCGGCGGCTCCATGCGGATCTATCGCCGCGATATACAAGAGAAGATGTTCCAAGCGCTGGGCTTTTCGCTCGAGGAAGCGAAGGAGAAATTCGGTTTCTTCCTTGAAGCGTTCGAATACGGCACGCCTCCGCACGGCGGTATCGCCTTCGGCTTCGACCGTTTGGTCATGCTGATGTCAGGCCGCACGAACCTGCGCGAGACGATCGCATTTCCTAAGACGGCGAGCGCAACCGATCTGCTGTCCGACGCGCCGTCGCCTGTTTCGGGTAATCAGTTGGAGGACCTTCACATTCGCCTGTCCGCCAAAGCGGTTGCCGCTCAAGCGAACGGCTAAACAAAGGAGCGAAGCTTACCGATGCTGCATCAGTTCTCCCGCACGGAATTGGCTATCGGGCCGGAAGGGCTGGAGCGCCTCAAAGCCAGTACCGTCGCCGTACTCGGAATTGGCGGTGTCGGCGGTATCGCCGCTGAAGCGCTCGCCCGTTCCGGCATCGGCCGGATTATCTTGATCGACAAGGACGTTGTCGATATTACGAACATTAACCGTCAGATCCACGCCCTGACGACGACAGTCGGACAAGCCAAGGCGGATTTGATGAGAGACCGCATCAAGCTCATCAATCCGGAGTGCGATGCCGTCGCTTTGAGGATGTTCTATACCGAGGAAACCTATGAGGAGCTCTTCAAATATCCGCTGGATTATGTGATCGACGCTTCCGATACGATCGGTTATAAGATTCATCTGATCAAACAATGCCTCGATCGCCGAATTCCGATCATTTCAAGCATGGGGGCAGCGAACAAGATGGATCCGACGCGTTTTCAGGTAGCGGACATTTCGAAAACTTCCGTCGACCCGATCGCTCGTGTCATTCGCCAGAAGCTGCGCAAGGACGGAATCAAGAAGGGTGTCAAGGTCGTATTTTCCACCGAGCTGCCGATGAAACCGCGAGAGGATGTCACTCAGCGCATCGTACCCGATACCGCGCCCAAAGACATCCGCAAGGCTCAGCAGCCGCCTTCGAGCAACGCGTTCGTGCCGCCTGTGGCCGGGTTAATTATGGTGAGCGTCGCCGTTCGTGAGCTTCTGGAAAAAGGAGAGGCATCGAATGGATGAAGCATTGGTCAAAAAGCTGAAGCTGCCGCAGTCCGGGAAAGTGGCCGTTATCGAACCGCCCGAGGGATTTCTGGACCTTATCGGCAGAACGGCGGAAGACACATCTTTAGATCAGAACCAAGCGGCAGCTTACGATTATGTACAAATGTTCGCGAAGGGCGTATCGGATGTGGAACGGCTGGCACCGCTGGCTCTTCGGGCCGCTAAACCCGATGGCATGCTTTGGCTATGCTATCCGAAAGGCACTTCCAAAATCAAAACGGATTTGAATCGCGATCGCGGATGGGAAACGGTAGCAAGTGCCGGCTGGGAAGGCGTTGCTCTCGTATCAGTGAATGATACATGGTCGGCGATGAGATTTCGTCCGCACAACGCGAGCGGAAAAACCCGAGTGCCGCCATCCGAACGACGCGCCGTAACCTCCGTTTCGACTGCTGCTTTAGAGGTTCCAGACGATATGAGAGAGGCGCTTGATGCCAACCCGGAAGCGAAGGCATATTTCGACAAGCTGGCTCCATCGCATCGGAAGGAATATATTAGCTGGATCGTCGAAGCGAAGCGGGAGGAAACGCGCCTTTCCCGCCTCGAGAAGACGATAGAGAAGCTTCGAAGCGGACTTAAACGGCCTTCGGACAAACATTAAACAGCGACCGTTCTCCATCAAGGGGAACGGTCGTTTTTTTTGCTGCGCTGATGTGTAATCGCATTCCTAGATCGATTTAAGGCCTGCTTGGTTGAGCGTCCAAATATGGATTCCTGTACGTTGACCGTTTGTGGTGTAACACATAACTTAGTATGAGCTTTTGAATGACACTCGTGAAAGGATCGGTGAAATGAAGAAATCAACTCAATTCAAGCAGCTTATCCAATCGCCTCAGACTGAATATTTAATGGAAGCACATAACGGTTTGTCGGCAAAAATCGTGCAGGAAGCCGGTTTTAAAGGAATTTGGGCCAGCGGGCTTTCCATCTCCGCTGCATTGGGAGTAAGGGACAACAATGAAGCTTCTTGGACGCAGGTAATGGATGTACTGGAATTTATGAGTGATGCAACATCGGTTCCCATCCTTCTTGACGGAGATACCGGATATGGAAACTTCAACAATGCCCGGCGCCTGGTTAAAAAGTTGGAGCAGCGTCAAATTGCAGCCGTCTGTATAGAAGACAAGATTTTCCCGAAGACAAATTCTTTTATTAATGGTGAAGCGCAGCCGCTTGCGGATGTGGATGAGTTTTGCGGGAAGATAAAAGCGATGAAAGATGCCCAAAACGATGAAGATTTTATGGTCATAGCCAGAGTGGAGGCCTTTATAGCGGGTTGGGGGTTGGATGAAATGCTGCGGCGTGCGGAAGCTTACCGGCAAGCAGGAGCCGACGCCATTCTCGCACACAGTAAAAGGTCCGATCTTGCGGAAATTGAAGCGTTCATGAAAGAATGGAGCGGCAGACACCCGGTCGTCCTTGTGCCAACCAAGTATTATTCAACGCCGACAGTCCGCTTTCATGAATTGGGAATCAATGCGATTATTTGGGCCAACCATAATTTAAGAGCCTCAGTAGATGCCATGCAAAAGATTACCAAAAAAATATTCACCGAGGCGAGCCTCATTCATGTAGAGAAACAGGTCGCACCTCTCGAAGAGATTTTCCGGCTGCAGGATGCGGAAGAACTCCAACAAGCGGAAAAGAAATACCTTCCCTAAACAGATTCTACGAATTAAGCGAAAGTGATTACCCTCGCCAGGCTGAGATGCCTGGCTTTTTACATACATGCATGTCCCTCAATCAAGTGTGATGAGGCGGATTTGTCGGCTTTTCCACGTTTAACTAACACAGGAATTACATCGATTGCATTAACTAACATCAACTCTAATGAAAGGTGACTAGCCCCAACAATCATCCCTAACAACATGAGAGGAGAATCATGAACATGCCAGTGAGATATACCACGAATGTGGACGAACTTCCCGGATTAACCGCTGACGAGAAAGCTTCGTTAAAGCACGTCACGGAGAAGTTCGTATTTCGGCTGAATGATTACTATTTGAAGTTGATCGATTGGTCTGATCCGAACGATCCGATAAGGAGACTGGTCATACCAAACGTAAATGAACTTAGGGAATACGGGCGATGGGATGCTTCCGATGAGGATACCAACTATGTTGTAAAAGGATGTCAACATAAATACGGTACAACCGCGTTATTGCTCGTATCGGAAGTATGCGGAGCTTATTGCCGGTTCTGCTTTCGTAAAAGGCTGTTTCGCGAAGATGTAAAAGAGGCTATGCCGGACGTTCAGCAGGGCCTGGATTACATTGCAAAAACCCCGGAAATTAACAACGTCCTGCTCACAGGCGGAGATCCATTGATTCTCGCAACCGGCAAACTTCGCAATATTTTGGAAGCCTTAAGATCCATAGAGCATGTGCAGATTATCCGGATCGGTTCAAAAATGCCCGTGTTTAACCCCATGAGAATCTATGAAGATCAACAACTCCTCGATGTGATCCGTACTCATTCCACTCAAGATAAACGCATTTACATTATGGCTCATGTTAACCATCCTAGGGAAATAACAGCAGAGGCCATGCAATGTTTTAAAGCGCTCTACGATGCCGGTGCGATTGTGGTTAACCAGACTCCCATATTGAAAGGAATTAATGATGACCCTGTCGTACTCGGTGAATTGCTTGATAAACTCTCATGGGCGGGCGTGACGCCGTATTATTTTTTCGTAAACAGGCCCGTTGCGGGAAACAGCGGCTTCGTTCTTCCGCTGGAAGAAGTTTATCGTATCGTTGAAGAAGCAAAAGCGAGAACTTCGGGATTAGGCAAACGGGTAAGGCTTTGCATGAGCCATACATCAGGAAAACTGGAAATCCTGTCCATCGACAGCGGTAAGGCCTATTTAAAGTATCATCAATCGCGGGATGGAGATTACGGCAAACTGATGATTTTAGATTGTCCTAAAGAGGCTACGTGGTTTGACGAACTGCCGGGCAACGAAAAGTATTGGAGTAAACCGTCTAAAAAAACGACGGACGTCATTTCTGTGAATGAACTGCCGGATGTACCTCAGAAAAGCAGGTGAAAAAATGGATCGATCAAGCAAATCCTCTTCATTCCGGCCTGTTGTCAGTGTCTATTTAGGCAACAAATCCATTCCGCTTAACCGCATGAACAATTATGTGAGATTAATAAAACTTGTGGAAGCTAACAAAGAGGCAAATACGATCCTCAATTTCTTTACGGCAGAGGATGTCGATTTCACTGAGCGGCGAATTAACGGAACTTATTTCAACTATTCGAGCAAGACATGGCAAAAAAAAGAGTTTGGACTTCCTGATGTTGTTTATGTCCGAGGCGGCGGAGAAGAGATAGAGAAACTGCTTGCTGCATTCGACAGTTGGGGAGTTAAGAGGCTAAATCCCATTCCTGCCTTTAATAAAGGTGAACTTTTCGAGCTTTTAAGCCAAGACCATAATGTCAGCCGATTTCTTCCTCCGACCGTAAGTGTTGAAAGTATGAATGATATCAGAAGCGCGATTCAGAGGCTGGGAACCGTATACGTAAAAGCTCGGCGCGGACGAAAAGGAACACAAGTCATGCGAATTGAAAGGCTGGCTAAAAAAGGATATTTATACAGTTATTCAGTATTGGGCAAATTGGTGCGCAGAAAAGTGGCTAGTATGAACGGCGTGGAAAAAGCGATTGTAAATTTTTTCAGCGACAAAAAAGTGATCGTTCAGCGGGCTATTAATTTGGTCAGGGTGAATAAGAATCGCCTCGTCGATTTTCGGGCCGAAGTACAAAGAAATAAAAAAGGAGATATCGATATTGTCGGGATATGCGTAAGGATCGGACGGCAAAATGCCCCGATCACTACCCATGCCACAGCTTACCGATATGACACCTACCTCAAAAAGTTATTCCCGCATTATTCGAATCAACAGATAAGAGCGCTGATTAATAAAATAAAAGCTTTCTTAATAACGGTTTATTTCGGTGTGGAAAAAAAATATGGTCAGTTCGGAGAAATGGGAATCGACTTTGCGGTCGACAGAAAAGGAGATATCTGGCTTATTGAATGCAATGCTCAATCGGCCAAAGTGTCGATCGTCAAAGCTTACGGATCAAAGGCAAACAGAGTATTTTTAAACCCTTTGCAGTATGCAAAGGTCATTGCCAACCTTGACAGGGGCACTGACCGGCAGCACAACAACAGAAGCCAATCGAAGAGCAACAGAAGTCAATCGAACAACAACAGAAGCCAATCGAACAACAACAGAAGCCAATCGAACAACAACAGAAGCCTGTTCAATTATTACAAGAGACATTTCGTCAGGGACAGAACCCGCTCGGAACATGAGATGAGCCATACAAATCATAATGCATATTTCGGCGGTTGGTGACAGGAAGGTGCGACTCATCCATGATTAACACTCGGCGTTTCGGAAAAGAGCTGCAGAGAATCGGTTTCGCTTTTTACAGCGGCGTTCCTTGCTCTTATTTGAACAGCTTAATTAATTACGCCATCAATGAAGGCGAGTATGTGGCGGCGGCCAACGAAGGAGATGGGATCGCCATTGCTTCGGGCGCCTTGCTTGGAGGCAAAAAACCGGTTGTGCTGATGCAAAATTCGGGACTGGCGAACGCCGTATCGCCGCTGGTGTCGCTTAATTACCCATTTCGAATCCCCATACTCGGGTTTGTCAGCTTGCGGGGCGAACCCGGTATCTCTGATGAACCGCAGCACGAGCTTATGGGGCGAATCACGGAAAAGCTGCTTGATTTAATGCAAGTGAAGTGGATCTATTTGTCTTCGGATTTAAAAACGGCCAAGCGCCAGCTTTTATTAGCGGCAAAGTATGTCGATCGGAACCAGCCGTTTTTCTTTGTTGTCCGAAAAGGAACGTTCGAACAAGAGCCGTTGAAAGAGCAGGAATTCTCTTTGCGTGCAAACCGGCAAAAGGCGGTAAAACAGACGATCGATGAATTGCCCACCCGTCACCAGGCGCTGAAGGTGATAGACAGTTGGAAAGACAGCAAGACGGTCCTGCTTGCCACAACAGGAAAAACCGGGAGGCAATTGTATGAAATTAAGGATGCTCCCGGTAACCTGTACATGGTCGGATCCATGGGATGTGTCGGTTCGCTGGGGCTGGGACTGGCGCTGACCAAACAAAGCTTCGATATCGTCTCCATTGACGGAGACGGCTCCATCCTTATGCGTATGGGCAGCCTGGCTACAAACGGATATTACAGTCCTTCCAACATGATTCATATTCTTCTGGATAATAACGCCCATGACTCAACAGGCGGCCAGAGGACGGTTTCTCATAACGTTAATTTCGTTGAAGTCGCTTCAGCTTGCGGTTATGCAAAATCCATCTACGTGCACAACCTCAATGAATTGCATGCGCGCCTGAAAGAATGGAAAGCCGCGAAGGAATTAACTTTTCTTTATATGAGAATCTCTTCAAGCTCAGAGGAACAGCTGGGCCGTCCTGCGATGAAGCCGTACGAGGTCAAGGAAAGATTGCAATTCTATTTGAATGGCGGGAGCCCCCAAGCAATCGGCGAGGGAGAAGAATCATGAAGGAAAGGAGAGGAGCACCTTTGAAGCACAATGTTATTCGCAGCAAAATGAAAAAAGGATACCCGCTTATGACAGATCCGATCCTTTCAAGTCATTTTCCGGATACAGACTGGTTTCAGGAATCAAGCCTCCGAAAAATGCTGCGAAACCATACTGCCGTTTATATCAAGCCGGATGTCGGGAGAAAAGGCAATGGAGTCATCAGGCTAAAAAGGCTGAATCGTTATGAACACGAGATATCACATGGGGAAACCACAATCATTTGCCCGTCGAAAAAACTTTACTCCGAATTAACGAAGATGCTGAATCCCAAAAAGAATTACCTTGTCCAACAGGGCATCGATTTGGCCACCTATCGTAAACGTCCTTTTGATGTGCGTGTCGTCTTGCAAAAACCTTTGAATACATGGCGTGCCACCTTAATGAGCGCAAAAATCGCGCCTAACGAATCCTCTGTCGTCACTAATGTTGCTAAAGGCGCGAAGGACTTAAATGTATATAAAGCGATTAACGGAATCGATCAATCCGTTAACCGGCCGGAAGTTTTGCGTGATTTGCTGGATGTCTCGCATCAAATTGCTCAAAAATTAGACTCCGTGTTTCCGCTCAGAATTTTAGGGTTGGATATGGGCATCGACAAAAAGGGAAAAGTGTGGTTTATCGAAGCCAATACCAAACCGGATAATGTCGGATTGGAGAATATTGACAGAAAGCTCTATCGAAAATATCGCGCAGCGAAAAAATGGATGCGTAAAGGGTGAGTGCTCGTGTCTGTACAGGAATATCATATTAAAAGCAAGCTGGCGGTCGCCTATCAGCTGATCCACTCGCCGGAAGTGTCCCGGCATATTCCCGATACGGATCTGCTGCGTGAATATTCCTTCAAAAAAATGACCAAAAAGTATGACAAAGTCTATATAAAACCGGATCGCGGAAGAAAATCCAGAGGCGTTATAAGAATTGAAAAAGGGAAAAACGGGCTTTACAAAATGCGCCATGGAACGCACACGCAGGAGGTCGATTCAAACGACCTTTGGACAAAAGTTAAGGAAATTGCAGGGGATACCAAATATGTCATTCAACAAGCCGTTGAGAGCGTAACGAATGGCGGACGGCACTTTGATCTTCGCTGCCACGCTGTGAGAGTAAACGGCAAATGGAAAGTCGGCGGTATTTGCGGCCGGTTGGGGCAGCGCGGGAGCATTATCACAACTTCTCATCACGGCGGAACGCGACGCTGCTTGAAACGCTTTTTTAGCCGGCACTTGGGTTATTCCAAGCAACAAAGCTTGAACATGAAGCGAAGACTGGATAAATGCGTTCTAAACACCGTCAGACGCGTAAGCCAAATGTATCCGAATCTTATAGAGTTCGCGGTGGATATCGGAATTGACCGCAAGAAAAGGATCTGGATCTATGAGGTTAATATCGAACCGTTGACCAGAGGCAATTTCAAAATGCTGCCTGACTTGACCTTGTATCGGAGAATTCAATCCATGAGAAGGAAAGCAAAATAATGATGAAAGGAGTGTTTCTGTGTCCGGTATATGGGATCCGTCGAAGTGGGAATTGCACAAGCTTTATTCCAAACATCCCGACATCGGCCGACTAGTGCCTCCTACGGAGGTTTTAAGCTTAAAAACCTTGAAGCGATTGTTGCATGACTACAAAAAGGTTTATATCAAAGGAAAGAATTCGCATACGGGATCGGGAATCATAAAGGCGTGGAAAACCGGTACCGGGTATCGATTTGTTCGAGTAAAGGGCAAGCCGGTTGATGTGCCATCGATAGCCGAACTATATACGAATGTGAAGCGAGGCAGACCGGACAATTCGGTAATCGTTCAAAAAGCAATAGATTTGGCCAAGGTCGAAGGACGCCCTTTTTCGATCCGTCTTATGATGATGCGGGATGGACAAAGGAAGTGGCACTACACGGGAATGCTGGCGAAGGTGTCGGGAGAAGACAGCATCATTACAAATGTTCGGCGCGGCGGAGGTTATGCAACGACAATTGATGAAGCCTTGGCCAAGTCGCTCGGATACAGTCGGCAGCAAATTGCAAAAGTGAAACGGAAGCTTGTACGTATCGGTTTTGATATTATTGACCATTCCATTAAAAGAGGCTATTTATCCCATGAGTCTGGCTTAGATCTCGGCATCGACCGAAAAGGGAAAGTTTGGATTATTGAAGTTAACCTGTGCTACCCTTCCTATGGAATATTTAACCGATTAGAGGATAAAACGTTTTACAATAAAATAAAAAGATTGGCAGCCGATTATAAAAAGAACCGTTAATAAAGTCAGGGGATGACATATACGTGGATGAAAAAACCACATATACAGTCATCCCCTACTATTTGTCATCGGCCGCGTTCGTTTTGATTTAAGGCCGGTGTATCGTTTTGACATGATCCAAATGAATGAATGTGCTGGCGCCGTCCGCCGTTACCAACTCGAGAATGTTGTGGCGCACCGCCTTGAGCAAACCGATTTTCTCGGGGTGTTCTCCTAAATCCAGAATAACAAATTCTCCTTCGAATTTTTTCAATTGCTGGTCGAAGGTGCGGGCGAGTGAAGCGGTGGTCGGGTGAACGGGAAACTTGCCTTGTTCAAGGGCATATGGCGTTGTGTGAGCGTCGTACGGCACAAGCATTTTTAAATGCCGCATGGAAACGTAGAGAGAGCGGTACATAGGAGAATAAAAGACGAAAAAGTCATTCATTATGCTGGTAACATAACCATGAACGGTTTGATTTCCGGCAATATACAGCTCCGAAAACATTCCTTTCGCATTTAACAGCACTTTGCGGTAAGACAACTCCATAGCCAGGTCTAGCGCCGGGTCGGGTGGCGGAGCGAAATTGGATTCGCTGGCCGGGCACTTGGTTAGCTGCTGGATGTGGACTAATGGCACGTACAAAAATTGAATGCCGTTGTGCAGCACGAGTACGTCAGTTCCGAGGTCAATGAGAGTTCCTTTTACAGGCACACGGGTTCCGGAAACGGTAAGAGACACGGGTTGGTTCAGATACATCTCCATGGGATCAGCGGAAGCACCTCCTTTGCTGTCAGGGTGTGATGAGTGCCGTTAGGGGTTATTCACTGCTTATCTGCCGCCGCGTCCGCCTTTGCCCCCGCCGGATCGTTTGCTGTTTGATTTGCTTCCTGATTTGTTCTTATTCCCGCCGGATCCGCTTTTATTGTTGTTTTTGTTTTTGTTTTGATCTTGGCTGCTGGATATCATGACGGTCTTGATATGAAAGGTAGGGATACGAACCAATTCGCGGTCTACAATCAACAATACGTTATCAGAAGCAACTTCTGCCAGGAACCCGTCCAGTTTTTCAGGTCCGCCGCGGTTAATCTGGATGTGCTTGTGGCGCATACGATGGAGCAGGGATTGGAAGCTGGAAGCTGACACATAGCTTCTCGAGCGTCCGTATCTGGAACGATTGCCGCCGGAACGGCCTCCGCCGGAACGGCCTCCCCCGGATTTACCTTCTGATTCTTGCACTCCTTCAGTGATACTTTTCACGTGTGCGCCGTTAACATAGACGATTCCCTCATCAGTGAGAACGACAAGATAATCGCTTGGAATCGCAACCAGTACCCCTTCTACGCTGTCATGCCCGCCTCGATTGATGCGAACCAGACGGCCTACCAGATGCGATGCCTGCCTCGCATAGAAATTATGCTTGTGCGTGTGATGAATAGGGTATACAGGACCCGAATACATGGATCATTCTCCTTTCATAATAGGAAGAAAAATTTTTGTTGATAGATTGACGAACTATTAAACCGGCAGCGTTAAGCTGTTGACAAGCTTGTTTCAATTGAACTCCGCTTTTTCGTCGGTGTGTGTTTTGTCCCTCCTTTGCACTTGTGGGGGAAGTGAATTTATGTTCTATATCTATGTGTACCATCGATTAAAGGACCCGGTTGGTTGTCCGATTAGACTGCAAAATCCGCTAACGGGAGCGGTAATCCGCCCTTCCAGTTCATTATGCGCCTGGCACCTCGGGTGCCTTTTTTTTTATGTTTATGCGGGTCAGCCGCTCATCCGGAAATTTGACTAGACAAGGGCCGTTTCACACATGGCGGGGATACATACGCTAGAAACATATCGGGAGAATCGCGGAAAGGGGGAGAGGAATGTCACTGCCTGTCAGAACGCTGCGAATCAGCGACTCGACAATTGAAACGATGGAGGACAACATATGGAATGACCGTTATTCTTCCGCGTGGATGAAGACAAACGGGAGAACCTCGGCAGTTTCGGTACGTTACCGCGGCGGGCATACCAGAGAATATCCGAAACGCTCTTATGAGGTCGTCAGAGAAGGCCAAACATTCCATTACAACGCAGAATATGATGATCCGTCGATGATTCGCAACTCTCTGTCGTTTGCCTTTTTCCCAATGATCGGGGTACCTGCACCTAGAACTAAGCATGTGCTGCTTTATCTCAACGATGAGCTTCTCGGGCTCTATCTTGAAATAGAAGGTGTTGAAAAATCATTTTTCCGCAGGAGGAAGATCGGCGCATCTTCACTCTTCTATGCGGTGAACAATAAAGCGGATTTCAACCGCTATTTGCCTGATTCTAACAAGCTCAAAAGCTCGCTTCTCGCAGGTTACGAGCACCGATTCGGCGGCCGGCAAGAAAAATTAAAATTAACGTCGTTCATTAGCGGTTTTCATCGAAGACAAGGAAAGGAACTAAGAGAATTCCTTAACGCAAAGTTGGATGTGGACAATTATTTACGATGGCTGACAGGCGCGGTGTTGACCGGCAATTATGACGGCTTTGAGCAAAATTATGCTCTGTACAGGAACCGGAAAAACGGAAAGCTGCGGATCATTCCTTGGGATTACGAGGGAACCTGGGGACGTAACTGCTATGGAAAAATTGTCGACAGCGATTTGGTGTCAGTAGGCGGGTACAATTCTTTAACCCGAAAAATGCTGGAACTGCGGCAATTTCGCGCGCAATACAAATCGATATTGCGTTCCGCATTAAACGGTCCTTTTACAGAAAAGAAATTAATGCCCCTGATCGAAAAGAAGATCGCCGCACTGGCACCGTATATCAGGGACGATCCAAACAGGCGATGGTCCTATCATGAATTCCTTGGAGAACCTGAGGTTTTCCGCAAGTACATTCGTGAAAGACGGTCGATCGTGAAGACGGAACTTGAAGGCCGGAAATAGAACGTACGTTCCTAATATTCTTCCGATTATACAACCTTTCTGTTATGATGAAGTGACAGGAAGGCGGGAGAAAGATGGATTTGTTCAGCTATCGGACGGAATCCGAGCCTCGGGCTCGGCTATTGGCGGATCGAATGCGGCCGGAGTCGCTGGAGGAATATATCGGGCAAGAGCATCTCGTGGGTCCAGGCAAGCTGCTGCGGCGCGCGATTGAGGGAGATGTCGTGTCATCGATCCTGTTGTTCGGACCCCCAGGCTGCGGTAAAACAACACTGGCTCACATCATATCGAAGCAGACGGAAGGCGATTTTGTCAGATTGAACGCGGTAGACGCTTCCGTGAAAGACGTTCGTGAGGTCATCGAGCAGGCCGAGAATAACAAAAATATGTACGGGCGAAAAACAATTCTTTTTCTTGACGAGGTACACCGGTTCAACAGCGCCCGGCAAGACGCGTTATTGCCGGCAGTGGAGCGGGGGACCATTGTTTTTATCGGGGCGACGACGGAAAATCCGTTCCATTCGGTTAACGGAGCGTTGTTGTCCCGTTCGACGCTGTTCCGTCTGCAGCCGCTGGCGAAGGAACATTCTATGACCGCTATGCGAAGAGCGTTGGCGGATCCCGTCAAAGGCCTCGGCTTCATGAAGCTTTCCATAGACGAGGAAGCGCTGGAGCACATTGCCGCTATGGCCAACGGGGATATTCGCCGGGCGTTAACGGCGTTGGAACTCGCCGCGGTGACCACGCCTTCGCAGCCGGACGGTGCGGTTCACATCACGCTTGAGGTCGCGGAAGAATCGATGCGGCAGCCTACGGTACAGGCGGATGAATCGACGCAATACGACGTGCTGTCCGCGTTCCACAAAAGCGTGAGAGGCTCAAGCGATGCGGCGCTTTTCTGGTTTTTATACGCGGTCGAGAAGCTGGGCATGGACCCGATGGTGTTCCTGCGCCGATTGACGGTTGCCTGCAGCGAAGATATCGGGCTCGCGAATCCCCAGGCAATGGTGCAAGCGGTCAGTGCCATGGAGGCTTACCATCGGATCGGCTGGCCGGAATCGAAATATATCGTCGCGCAGGCCATATTGTTCGCGGTAGAAAGCCCCAAATCGAATTCCATCGGCGTAGCGATTGGAGGGATTATCGCCGCTTTCGAGGAACTGAAGTCTGCGGAGGTTCCGCTGCATTTGCGTGACGGACATTACAGCGGCGCCAAGAAGCTTGGACACGACGGTTACAAATATCCGCACAACTACCCCGGTCATTATGTGGAGCAGAATTATTATCCGGACAAGCTTTCCGGCAAAGCATTCTATGAAGCGACGGAGCAAGGGATGGAAGATAAAATCCGGCAGAATCAGCGCACGCGCCGAGGCAAGCAGAAGTGACGGTTTCGGAGCGGCGGCTGTTTTCCGGCGGCCGAATATGGTTAATAAAATAAAAAACCGTTCATATATCCTTGAAATTCGTGATATGAACGCCTTTCGTTTGAAAAATCGGCATAGCGGGCAGGCTCAGTCGAATAGAGATGGTTACTACGGCGATTTACGCGGTTAGCCGTCGTTTGACGGGCGTTTGCAAACCGTCTAAGCTATAATAAAGTCCAAAAGTCTGACTTTTATTGATTTTCACAGTTAATCATTTTCATCATATTTTTTCTTCATCATAAAGGAGGTGTACCTATCCTTTCCGCAAGGCGAGGATAGGAATTATTTGGAAGGTGACCCCTTACCGCTAAGTGTTGACTTGATCTTGATTGCTTTTCTGGTATTTCTGAACGCCTTTTTTGTGGCCGCCGAATTTGCGATGGTGAAAGCCCGCGGATCACGGATCGATACGATGGTTCAAGAAGGGCATAAGAGAGCCAAAATCGCAGCCCATGTCATGGATAATTTGGATGCGTATCTGTCCGTGTGCCAATTGGGAATTACTCTGGCCTCGCTGGGTCTGGGCTGGATCGGCGAACCGGCGATCGCAGCGATGCTTATGCCTGTGTTCGAATCCCTGAATATAAGCGACAGCTTCATTCATCCATTAGCTTTCGTGATCGGTTTCTCGTTTATCACTGTGCTGCATATCGTGCTGGGCGAATTGGCTCCAAAGTCGGTAGCCATCCGCAAAGCCGAGGCGGTAACCCTCCTGACGGCAGCTCCTTTGCATATGTTCAAGAAGCTGATGAATCCTTTTATTTGGCTTCTTAACGGAACCGCCGGACTGCTGCTGAGGCCATTCGGTATCGATACGTCCGAAGTGTCTTCATCCGCTCATACGGAGGAAGAAATTCGTATTCTGGTGAAGGAAAGCCATAAGAGCGGTTTCATCGACAAAACCGAATTGACGCTCGTGGACAACATCTTCGACTTTGCGGATACGAATGCAAGAGAGATTATGATCCCGCGTACGGAGATGAGCTGTTTATACGGCAACCTTTCATTCGAGGAGAACAAGAATATCGCTCTCCGTGAGATGCATACCCGTTATCCCCTATGCGAGAAGGACAAAGACAACATTATCGGCTTTGTCCACATCAAAGATTTGCTGAAAGCTACCGACGGCTCCATTCACGATATCAGGGAGCTGATGCGGCCGATTACCAGCGTGCCGGAGAGTATGCCGATCAGCGCACTGCTCAAGCTGATGCAGAAGCGCAAATCGCAAATCGCCATCTTGATCGATGAATACGGCGGTACTTCTGGTTTGGTAACACTTGAAGACATCATGGAGGAAATCGTCGGAGAGATTCAGGACGAATTCGACGAGGAACGGCCGGATCTCGAGAAGAGAGACGAGAGCACTTACTCCATCAACGGTATGATGCTTATTGAAGAAGTGAACAATCTGTTCGGGCTTGATATTCCGACCGTCGACTTCGATACGATCGGCGGATGGATCTACTCGCAGATTGAAATCCCTCCGAAGAAAAACCAGTATGTGGAGTCTGAGGAAGGCTTCCGCTTCACCATAGAAGAAACGGACCATCTGCGAATCTCCCGGGTGACCGTTACGAGGATAGACGAAGCCGAGTGGGAGCCGCAGGCCGAGACCGGTTGAATATAACAAAAGCTGATCTTATAAGTAGCGATCTACTTATAAGGTCAGCTTTTCTGTTATGGCCTGATTGAAGGATCGCTCCGGTTTACTTCACAATGGTCAGAATTTGTTCGACTTCCTTGCGTGGAAGCTTCCCGGGAACTTCGGCGGGATGACCGAGCGCAATGACCATGTTGACCTGTTTGGTCTCGTCCAGTCCCAAGAACTCCTTTAAAGGTTTCTCTGCGAGCAGTACCGGTCCTGTCATCGGACATGTGGCCAAGCCGCGGGCATGCGCCGCAAGCATAAGATTCATCGATGCGAGGCAGCTGCTCTTGATCCCTTCTTCCCGCCATACTTCATCCTCGACCAGACCGATCGGATCGAATATTCTTTCGCGGAATTTGGATTGATAAGGTGTTGCGAGACAGACAATCAGGGCCGGAGCGTCCGAGAACGCCGTGGCGTAAGGACCGAAAGATTTGACGAGCAGGCGGCCTTCCCTGCTCAGTCCCTTCTGTTCCGCTTCAGCCGCGCGGCGGTGAAGCTCATCCCACGTCATCTGCTCAATGGCTTTGATTTTGTCGGTGTTCGTGACGACGACGAATTCCCATGTTTGCGAGTTCGTATCGCTGGGGGCATACCGTGCGCAGTCGATCAATTCGATGATGTCAGAGTCGGATACCGGACGGTCTGCAAATTTGCGCACGCTGCGGCGTTCCTGTATGAGCTGCTTTAGTGAATCGTAATTCATGTTAGTCTCTCTCCTTCTCCACTATTATAGTGATGGCCGTCGTACGTATCAAGGCATAGAATCGCGTGTCGGAGATGTCCCTCGGAAGTACAGATACAAGAATCCGCACATGGCGGCAAGGGCAAACACAGCTCCGGTGCGGAAAACGTAGGCGAGTCCTAAACTGTCATAGAGGGCGCCGCCTACCGTTCCTGCAATCACGCCTGCCACACCTGTCCAAACCATTGCAAACAAGGCTTGGCCGGAAGAACGGAATTCATCGGGAATGAGCGTCTGCAGAAAGCGCAGGGCCGTAATATAGAAGATAGCAAAAGTGACGGAATGCATCGCCTGCAGTGCAACCATCATCCATGGCTCCGTTGCAGTGCTCAGCAAACCGAGCCGAATCATATACAGAAAGCTGGCGATTGCCAACAGCGTTAATTCCTTGAACCGATGTCCAAACTTAGCCAGCAGGAAAAACATCGGGATTTCACTGACGGAAGAGGCGAGCGATGCCGCTCCGATGACAGTGTCCCGCGCCCCGAGCTCCCGCATGGCAATCGAAAGAAAACCTTCATTCATGCGATGAGCGACGGATACCAGCATGATCATCGCGAAGAAGCCGATCGTATCCACGCGCCTCAGAATGCCCCATAAACCTCCGAATTCGAACTTCTTTAACGAAGCTTGGTAATCGCCTACGATAAAAGAAAATATGAAAGAGAGCCCGATCGTGCACAGCGCAATGACGATAGTCCAGTTCGACCCATACTGCTGCAGCAAGTAACCGAAAGCGACCGCAGATACCGCATATCCGAGTGAACCGAACATCCGTATGGCCGGGAAACTGCGATTCAGCTGATCGGCGGCGAGCAGGGTCATACTGTCCAGCATCGAGTTGACAGGGGTTTGAAACAAATAGAAAAGCGCCATGACACCCGCCATGATGCCGAATTCCTTCTGCGGCAGAAGCAGGGCCAGCGCTAATATTTGACCGGCGAACATCAGGCTTAGAAGCCGGCGCAAGCTTTTCGTCACATCGCTCAGTAAACCGACGATCAGGTTAGCCGCAATGGATAAGATGGGGCCGACGGAATAGATGGCACCGATCTGGAGCTTCGAAAACCCGAGGCTTTCAAAATATAAGGGAAAAAAAAGTCACCACTAAAACCATGCTGGAATAGTGGACGAACTGAAGAATTCGAAGGACAAGAAGCTGCCCTTTAATACTGCTTGAATGATTCATTTACGCGCCTCCCGACAGTCGCGGAACTTCAGATAGAGCCGCCGGTGCCCGGTGTGCACGCCTGAACAGCCAGACCAGCAAGGCTAATTCAGCGAACAATCCTCCCGATAAGGCCAAGGAGCCGATAGCCCCGCTCCAATCCGGCAGCAGAATGGCGAGAACGATGACCACAACGGTGCTCACAACGGCATTCGTTGTTTGTGACTTGAACATGAGCTTCGTTTCTCCATGCGCCATGACGATTCCATTCAACGTATCCAGCCAAGGAAACACAAGCACAAAAGGAAGAAATCCCCGAAGCGCGTGAATGCTGGCTTGCAGCAGTTCGCCTTCGACATCGAGCGCATGGTAGAACATCCAGGAACCGACCGGCGTAAAAGCCATGAGCAGCATAAGTATAGTAGGGATGAATCCGAGCAGCAGCGTGAACTTACGTACTTGATCCGGATTTGTTTTGAAAAATAAAAGCGCGATTTGGTGGAAATACGTGAAAAAGCCGAGCATCAAATTCATCAGACTGCCCGCAATCGCCAAAGATGCCACCGCCAGTGTCGGTCTGTCCGTCGTGCCGAGCAGCACATTCAGAATGGGCATCGCCCAGACGACGATAAGGCTGGAATACAGGAGCGGACTGTAGAAGCCGAATACCTGCTTCGAAGTGGTGACGGCGCAGTCATCGGCTTTAGCCGGCATCTGAGCAAGCAGTCTGCGGGCTTCCAGCCAGCTGATTAAGGCTTCTATCATCATTCCGAACAAAAAAATAACGGCGCCTTGCAAAGCACTGTCGACGCCGACATATAAAAAATACTGGGCAAGGACGAACATGCCGATGAGACGGAATAACATCCCAATCGTCAGCCAGCGTGTTCTCATTTTATAAATAATGACTCCTTGATATAAACAGCGCAAACCGGAGAAAACCGACAAGAACATTAAAGCGTAGAACACGTGGATGGCTTCTCGTTCGACGTCCGGAGCGGCGCCGAAGGCTGTACCGAAAATCAAGTGTCCGACCGGCGTGTAGGCGATCAATGCTCCGAAGACCAGCGTCGAGCCGAATACAAAGAAGCCTATTTTTTTGACAGCCTGAAAGGAGGTTCGGTCTCTCACCAGCGCCGAGCATGTCTGTCTCAGCAGCACAGCCGGTCTCTCGGCTACCGCAAGCATGCTCATCCCGAGAGCGTAACCCGCGAGAATAATTTCCTCGTTGCTCGATCGGGCTAACGTTCCGTTGATGATAACATGAGAGAGATTGATCAGAACGACAGATAGACCCATAGGTATGAAAAACATGAAAAGCCGTCTCAGAGAGACCGGCTCGTTGGAAGTGTTCATCGGGTCAGCTCCTTGGACATGAACGCTGTGTGCGATTGGTAGACAGCTAGTATTATAGCAGATTTTCGGCGATTTTCGGGGATGAAATTCGCAGGTTTAAAAGCTGGATTTCACAAGTGTGAAATGATAAATTAAAGGATGATGCTTTTTGGAGAGGCTGCAAGCAGGTGATAATGTGAAAACGACGACTGATACAAAGGACTGGCTGGAGAGCCAGTTCGTATACAGTGAACGACTCGGAATCCCCGTCCCCCGCCTGGCGGCCGACTGGGATGAGTTAAGCTTGGACATGCAAGCTGCTGTATTGGAGCAATGGGAAATGATTCGCGGCGTCATTCCGGAGCGGGTGATCCGTCTCGAGGCACAGATTCGAATCAAGCAAGACCGGCTGTTTGAAGAGGAAGATTTTGCCGCATCTTGTCGTTTGAATGGAGACATTGCCGATCTGGCCAGCCGGATTAATGATTTGCATATTTGGTTCCGTACCCAGCAAGATCTGGATATGGGCACCAAAAGGCACGGTTGAGCAAGCAAGCGGAGGGCCCTTACACAATGAACAATGGACTATTGGCAGGCCGGCCCCCGCGCGGGCCGTTGACGCTGATGATAAGAGTGTACCGTTACATTCTGCCGGAAGTGCGTGCCGAACTGAAAAGATGGCGCAGGATGGCCGAAGGCATTCCCGATCCGGAGCTGCGGAAGCAAGCGCTGGACAGCATGAACACGAAGCAATTTCATTGTGAAGGCGGCGGTGTGTACGCGGCCGCCAACCTGGAACAGCGGCATGTGCTGATTCCGTTAATCGTAGCCTTGCAAACGATCAGCGATTATTTGGACAATTTGTGCGATCGAAGCACTTCGCTGGATGCGGACGATTTCCGGCTGCTTCACCAGAGCATGCTGGACGCCGTGACTCCTGGAGCGCAGCTTAGCAATTATTACGCGCTGCGAAGCGAGCAGGAAGACGGCGGCTACCTGCAAGCCTTAGTCCTGCAATGCCGGCAATCCATAGCGCAGCTGCCTGCGTATTCGCAAGTGCAGCAGCATGTGAGGGATCTGGTTCAGCTGTACGCCGACTTGCAGGTGCACAAGCATATCTCGCAGACACGCCGCGAAAAGGCGCTGCAGGCATGGTGGGAGCAGCATTGCGAGGAATATCCGCAGCTCAAGTGGAATGAATTCGCCGCGGCGACAGGCTCGACACTGGGAATGTTTATGTTGTTTTTGGCGGCCACCGATTCATCGCTCGATGCACGTCAGGCCGCTTCCATAAGAGAGAGCTATTTTCCGTCAATTTGCGGGCTTCACATCCTGCTCGACTATTTGATCGACCAGGCAGAGGACAGAATGGGCGGAGATTTGAATTTCTGCAGCTACTACAAGGATCAGCAAATGCTGAACGAACGCATGGGCCGGATGGTTGAATCGGCTCGTACGGCTGCGGACCGTCTTCCGTTCGGCTATTTTCACCGGATGATCGTGGAAGGGCTTGTCGCTCTTTATTTATCGGATCCCAAGGTGAAAGACCAGCACGACGTGATGCGTACGGCCAAGCGTTTGATGAAGGGGAGTCCTTGGACCCGGTTTTTTTTCTGGCTGAACAGCAGCTGGATCCGCAAGGCCATGTAACGGCTTCCAGACTTGAGGGAGGAATTGGATATGAGTGCAGTAAAGAAAATAGCCGTTTTGACGAGCGGCGGGGATTCACAAGGGATGAACGCCGCGGTGCGCGCCGTAGTGCGCAGCGCCTTGTTCCGCGGCTTGGAAGTGCACGGGATTCAGCGGGGGTATCAAGGCTTGCTGAATGAGGAATTGAGACCGATGGATATCCGAAGCGTCGGTGATATTATCCAGCGGGGAGGCACGATTCTGCAGACGGCGCGGTGCAAGGAATTCACGTCGCCCGAAGGGCAGCAGCGCGGCGCGGAGGTTCTGCGGAAGCATGGAATAGACGGGCTGGTCGTCATCGGCGGTGACGGCTCCTACCAGGGAGCGAACAAGCTCAGCAAGCTCGGCATCAAGACGATGGGTCTGCCGGGTACGATCGACAACGATATTCCTTTTACCGATTACACCATCGGCTTCGATACGGCTGTCAGCGTAGCAGTAGACGCCATCAATAAACTCCGCGACACCATGACATCGCATGAGCGCTCTTCCGTGGTGGAAGTTATGGGCCGTCATTGCGGGGACATTGCGCTATATTCCGGCTTGGCGAGCGGAGCCGAAGCGATCCTCGTTCCGGAGGTTCCTTTTGATGTGAAGCAGATCGCTTTGCATATGAAAGAAAACTTCAAGAACGGCAAGCGCCACGGCATTGTCGTCGTAGCTGAGGGTGTTTGCTCGGGCGAAGAGATCGCCCGTACGATTGCGGAGCACAGCGGCATCGAACCGAGAGTGACGGTTCTCGGCCATATCCAGCGCGGCGGTTCCCCGACGCACAATGACCGCATTCTGGCCAGCCGATTGGCCGATTACGCGGTGCATAAGCTGCAGGAAGGCGATTCCGGGAAAGCCATCGGAATTCACCGCGGCGAGTTTACCGCAACCGATATAGATGTCGTGGTATCGACGAAGAAGCCTTTTAACACGGAGCTGTATAACTTGGCGATGAGATTGTCTCAATAAGGAGATTCATAATCTGCTCTAAGGTGAACATACGGAGGGCTGCCCCTAGGAAGAACTTGCCGGGGGCGGCCCTCCCGTTTTTTTGGGGCTTTTGCAGCAGGGACGTGAAAGGACGCCGATAATTTCCTCCGTGGACGGGCTGCCTTTTTCCGCATAAGCGATTTTTCCGTCAGACCCGATGATGAACACGGTGCGGGACTGCATGAACAAACCGAGGATTTTACCGACTCCGTAAGCTTTACGGATTTCATCATCCTCATCGGCGACGATCGGAAAATCGTAACCGTACTTGTCGGCGAAGGTCCGATGTTCCTCCACTGTACCGGGATTGACCGCCAGCACCTGAGCATTGTATTTGTCATAGAGCGACTTTGAGTCTCTGACGGCGCAAAGCTGCTTCGTACATCCGGGGGTAAAGTCCTTCGGATAAAAAATGAGCACGACGGGCGAAACCCCGAGCCAATCGCTCAGGTTGACCCTGCCGGCCGTACTGTCTGCAATGAATACCGGTGCGATGTCTCCTATTCCTAACATATGAAAACACCTCCAGTCCTTTTAATAACAGTGTATAATATTCCGGTGAAGTCCAACAAGCGTAAAGAGGCCAAGCTATCGCGTAATCGATAAATAAATCCTTTTGACGCATCGACACTTTTTAAACTATTATGTATGTAAAGTAGTTAAAGTGAGGTGCGAACATGAAAATCGCGATTATTGCAGGAAGCAATCGCAGAAGCTCCACCAGCACCCGTATGTGCTTGTTTATCGGAGAAAGATTAAGTTCCCTGGGTCATACCGTCGAGTTATGGGATTTGTACCGCAAGCCTTTGCCTATGTATGATCCGGATGAGGAATCAGTCGGCGAAGCGGCGGCCGAACTGGGCGCTGTCGTAGCAGAGGCCGATGCCGTCGTGTTGGCGTCGCCTGAATATCACGGAAGCGTATCGGGCGTATTCAAGAATGCGCTGGATCATTTGGATACCGAACATTTTGACGGCAAAATGGTGTTAAGCGTGAGCTCCGCCGGAGGTGCCGTAGGCGTGAGTACGCTGCAGCAGATGCAAACGATCGTGCGGAACGTGCATGGCGTGAATTGTCCGGAATGGATTTCGATCGGCGGTGACCAACGGCGCTTCGACGAGAATGGCGAACCGGCGCACGCGGCTGTTCGGGCGAGGGTGGAAAGAGTATTGAATGCATTCGTCAGTCTGGCGTCTAAATTACGCACCTGAATTACACTTATAAATTGCGGATAACAAAGCCGGCGTCCCATTCGGGGACCCGGTTTTTCTATGTAATTTTACCTAGCGCATATGTCGAAATTCCTTTATAATATCTGCTGAGAACATAATTTCATTTGTACTGAACATAATTTCAAAATGAAGTCTGAAAGTGTTGTGATTTGTTGCAAAACGACAAATTCAAGAAGGTCATCGAAGCGGCGAAAATGTATTACCAGCTGGATTACAGCCAGAACGAGATTGCCGCGTCGCTCGGAGTTTCCCGTCCCACCGTGTCACGACTTCTTCAACAGGCGAAAGCCGAAGGGATTGTCAGCATCGAGATTGTGGATCCGACCGAAGACACGGAACGGCTGAGCAAGTCGCTGCAGCAACGGTTTCAGCTTAATCAAGTGATCATCGCTTTTACGCCGTCCTATGAGGACAGCATTGTTAAAAGGTACATAGGGCAGGCTGCTGCGGCGTATCTGAACGAACTGGTGAAAGACGGAGACACGATTGGAGCTTCATGGGGTTCGACGATGTATCAGGCAGCGCTGCATTTGAATGCGAAGGCGCTCAGAAATTCGTTTGTCGTCCAGCTCAACGGCGGTGTGACTGACGCGGATGTGAGGATTTCTCCATCGGAGATCGTTCATTTGTTCGGCCGTGCTTTTAACGTCACGCCATACTTCATGTATTTGCCCGCTATTGTAGATCATATTGTTGTGAAGCAAGCGATGCTCACCGACCGGCATATCCGCAGCGTTATGGATAAAGGGAGAAACGCGAATATCGCCGTTTTTACCGCAGGCGCGCCTACCCCGGATTCCGTGCTTATCAATTCCAATTATTTGCGTGATGACGAACTCGAAGGGATAAGAAACCGGGCCGTGGGAGACATTTGTTCCCGCTATTATGACTTGAACGGGGATATATGTCTGCCTGAATTGGATGGAAGGACGGTCGGTATTGAGCTCGCGGATCTCCGCAGTAAGGAGCATTCGATTCTTGTTGCCGGAGGGGCTTCCAAAGTGAATGCGATTTACGGAGCGATCAAAGGAAAATACAGCAACACTTTGGTAACCGACCAGATTACCGCAAAAGCATTATTAGACAAACTACAGACACAGGAGAATTGACCTTATGACGCCAGACCGAATTGCAGGAATGATCGATCATACTTTGTTGAGTGCGGTAAGCACGGAAGCGGAGATCGTTCGCATATGCCAAGAAGCTAAGGATTACCGATTTGCGACAGTTTGTGTCAACCCTTATTGGGTACCCGCTGCGGCGCGGGAATTAAAGGGAAGCGGCGTAGGCTTGACTACGGTGATCGGTTTTCCCCTTGGTGCGAGCAGGATGGAAGTGAAGGCTGCGGAAGCGGAAGACGCCATTCAGGCAGGTGCTACGGAAATCGATATGGTACTTAATGTAGGCGCGCTGAAATCCGGACAAAATGACGCGGTAAAGCGCGATATCGAACAAGTGGTGAAGGTTTGCAAAGGAAAAGCGGCTGTGAAGGTCATTATTGAAACCTGCTATTTGACGGACGAAGAGAAACGGTCGGCAGCCTTGATGTGCAAAGAAGCCGGCGCGGATTTTGTAAAAACGTCCACCGGATTCGGAACGGGCGGAGCGACGGTGGAGGATATCGCGTTGATCCGCGAGATTGTCGGTCCGGAAATGGGGATTAAGGCGTCCGGCGGCGTACGGGATCTGGAATTCGCACGGAAACTGGTTGAAGCAGGGGCCACACGGCTCGGCGCAAGCTCATCCGTTGCCATCGTCACCGGCGGCGAAGGTCAAGGCTACTAACCATAGGGAGGTTTGCCTTCAATGAGAACGGTGGATTTAATTACGAAAAAACGCGACGGCGGCGAGTTGAGCGAGCGGGAGATTTATGATCTTATAATCGGATATACGGAAGGCACTGTCCCGGATTATCAAATGTCGGCGATGGCCATGGCTATTTTCTTCCAGGGTATGACTCCGGAAGAGAGAGCGCATCTGACGATGGCGATGGTCCGTTCAGGCGACGTTATCGATTTGTCCGGAATAGCCGGCACCAAAGTTGACAAGCACAGCACGGGCGGCGTCGGGGATACGACAACTCTGGTGCTGGCTCCGCTGGTAGCGTCGATCGGTGTGCCGGTGGCGAAGATGTCCGGCCGCGGCCTGGGACATACCGGCGGCACGATCGATAAGCTGGAGTCCGTCCCGGGCTTCCATGTTGAAATTGACAACGAGCAGTTTCATCGGCTGGTCAATGAGAACGGGGTGGCCGTGATCGGGCAAAGCGCCGACCTCACTCCGGCAGACAAGAAGCTTTACGCGCTTAGAGACGTAACGGGCACCGTGAATTCGATCCCGCTTATCGCAAGCTCCATCATGAGCAAGAAAATTGCGTCCGGTGCGGACGCCATCGTATTGGATGTCAAAACCGGAGACGGCGCCTTCATGAAGACGCTGGAGGAGTCCGAAGAATTGGCCGCCAGTATGGTAGACATCGGCAACCGGGTAGGCAGACGTACCGTTGCGGTGCTTTCCGATATGAGCCAGCCGCTGGGCTATGCGATCGGCAATGCGCTGGAGGTTAAGGAAGCGATCGACACGTTGAAGGGTGCCGGACCGGAAGATCTGACCGAGCTCTGCCTGACGCTGGGAAGCCATATGACAGTGCTTGCCGGTGTTGCCGGCACAATGGAAGAGGCCCGCGGCTTGTTGGAACAATCCATTGCGAACGGCAAAGCATTGGAGAAATTCAAGACGTTCCTCTCGGCCCAAGGAGGCGACGCTTCCGTTGTCGATCATCCGGATCGGCTGCCGACTGCGAAGTACCGTTATGAGGTTCCGGCGAAGGAGGCAGGATTCGTATCGGCGATTGCAGCTGAAAGAATCGGCACCGCGGCTATGCTGCTCGGTGCGGGTCGTGCCACCAAGGAATCGAAGATTGATCTGGCGGTGGGAATCGTGCTGCAGAAAAAGATCGGAGATCCGGTGAACGCCGGAGAATCCTTAGCGGTCATCCATGCGAATACTGAAGAAGTACGGCAGGTTTTTGACGAAATTTACACATCCATTAAGATAAGCCGGGACTCTGTCACACCTCCTTCATTATTAGTTGGAGAAATTAGCTGAAATAAGGACAAGCCGGGCAGAAAATCGGTTATAATCTGAAAGGGGTGATTTGAAATGGGCCAGTTGCTAGGTCGAATGGAAGAAGCGAAATCGTTCATTCAGGCGCGAATGAAAGAAGCGCCGCAAGTCGGTCTCATCTTGGGATCCGGGTTGGGTGAACTCGCCGATGACATTCAAGACGCCGTGCGGATTCCTTACGAGTCGATCCCGCATTTTCCGGTGTCGACAGTAGAAGGGCATGCCGGACAGCTTGTAACGGGCCGACTGCAGAACAAGACGGTTATTGCGATGCAAGGTCGTTTTCATTACTACGAAGGTTATTCGATGCAAGATGTAACCTTCCCGGTACGTGTTATGAAATCACTGGGGGTACAGCAGTTAATCGTCACCAATGCCTGCGGAGGGATGAATCCCGCATTCAAGCCCGGCGATCTGATGATCATCAAGGATCATCTGAATCTAACCGGGGCAAATCCGCTGATCGGCTCCAATGAGCCGGGATTGGGACCGCGGTTCCCGGATATGAGCCGAGCGTATACACCAGAATTGCTCACTCTTGTCCGCGACACTGCGCAGTCACTCGGAATCGAGGTCCAGCAGGGCGTGTACGCCGGAATTTCCGGTCCGAACTATATGACGCCTGCGGAGCTCACGATGCTTCGTACGCTGGGCGGGGACGCTGTGGGCATGTCCACTGTTCCTGAAGTTATCGTTGCCAGCCACATGAGCATGCAAGTCATCGGCATTTCCTGCGTTACGGATATGGCGATCGGGGAAGAGTTGGAGCCTTTGAGCCACGAACAGGTCATCGAGGTAGCCAACCGCGCCAAACCGCGCTTCATCAAGCTTGTGAAAGAGATTGTCGCTCGGTTGTAATCAAACATAAAACCGGTTCATGGAGAATCTCTTTAAGCTGATAAGAGGTTCTCACAGGTCTGCGTTCGTACTTAGTCTATTCTATGGTTTCACGTAATTTATTCCTATATGATTCATAATTCAGGAGGAGAGTTTTTCAATGAGAAAAACAGCAAAAATTTTTACCGGTATTATGCTAGTTGCTTCTTTGGCATTAACCGCTTGCGGCGCCAAGAACAATAACGGCGGAAGCAGCAGCAGCCCGAGCACAAGCCCGAGCCCAAGCGCGACGCCTTCTGCGAGTGCAAGCGCGCCTGCGAGCCCAAGCGCAGCTCCTGCCAGCTTCCAAGTCGGTATGGTTACCGACTCCGGTACGATCGACGACAAATCTTTTAACCAAGGTACTTGGGAAGGCGTACAAAAAGCAGCAAAAGACTTAGGTCTTAAAGAAAAATACTTAAAACCTACCGGAACAACTGAAGCGGATTATATGAAAGAAATCGGTAACCTTTTCGATGCCGGCTACAAATTTATTGTAACTCCAGGCTTCAAATTCGAAACTGCAATCTTCAAAGCTCAAGATAAATACCCAGATGCAAAGTTCGTTCTGATAGACGGAGGTCCACATGCCGGCGACTTTAAATATGTCGTGAAGCCGAACACAGTTTCCATCTACTTTGCAGAGCACGAGTCCGGCTACCTCGCCGGTGTTGCAACAGCGCTTCAAGTTAAGGAAGGCGATGTCGGCTTTATCGGCGGTATGGAAATTCCACCGGTTCAGAAATTCAACTGGGGCTTCCAGCAAGGCGTGAAATATGCCAACGATAACCTCGGAACCAAGATCTCCATTAAGAAAGACAACGTCATTTATCAAGGCAGCTTTGACAACGTAGCTGCAGGTTCCCAACTGGCGGCTCAAATGTACGATCGCGGCGTGAAAGTTATCTTCGCAGCAGCTGGCGGCGTAGGCGTCGGTGCGATCAATGAAGCTAAAACACGCGCAAAAGCAGGTAAAGAAGTTTGGATCGTAGGCGTTGACGTCGACCAGTATGCTGACGGCGTTTACGATGGCGACAAATCTGTCATTCTTACTTCTGCGATGAAGAAAATCGACCATGCTGCTTACGATATGATCAAAGCTGAGACAGAAGGAAAATTCCCAGGCGGACAAACATTGATCTTCGATGCTAAAAACGACGGCGTAGGCCTTCCTGTGGAAAATCCGAACCTGACTCCTGAAACGCTTGCGAAAGTGGATGAGGTGTTCAAGAAAATTCAGTCCGGCGAAATTAAAGTCGCTGCTGAACAAGGCGATCTGCTCAAGTAATCGAATAAAAAAAGACGGTTCGACCGTCTTTTTTTGTTCAACAGACACGATAAGTTTAATGCTTATCGTGCCTGTTGAACCAATGTTAATCATCAGGCAGTCCTGAGGTTTTATAGTCGATTTGGTCAACTATTTTGTCCTGTTCAGAGGGAGGAGCATTCCGTGGACTATGTAGTGGAAATGCTGAACATCAGGAAAGAATTTACCGGTATCGTAGCGAATGA
Organism: Cohnella kolymensis; assembly: GCF_000829465.1. GTDB lineage: Bacteria > Bacillota > Bacilli > Paenibacillales > Paenibacillaceae > Cohnella > Cohnella kolymensis. The sequence continues at coordinate 54,605 of NZ_JXAL01000003.1, forward strand.
CGATATCACGATTCGCTTGAAGCGCGGGGAGATTCACGCGTTGCTCGGCGAGAACGGGGCTGGTAAGTCCACGCTGATGAGTATTTTATTCGGCATGTATCAGGCGGATCGCGGTTCCATTAAGGTGAACGGCAAGGAAGTCCGGATATCGAATCCGAACGTTGCCAACCAGATGGGGATCGGCATGGTCCACCAGCATTTCAAGCTGGTGGAGGATTTTACGGTTACAGAGAATATCATTATGGGCAGCGAACCCCGGAAGTGGTTGGGTCTGGTGATGGACACCAGGAAAGCCGGCAAAAAAATTGAAGAGCTTTCCAAACAATACGGTTTAAATGTAGATCCGTACGCCAAAATTGAGGATATTTCGGTCGGTATGCAGCAGCGTGTGGAAATATTAAAGATGCTGTACCGGAAAGCCGAGGTTCTTATATTGGACGAGCCTACCGGTGTATTGACGCCGCAGGAAGTTCAAGAACTGGGCCGCATTATGAAAAATCTTATTAAAGAGGGCAAATCGATCATCTTGATCACCCACAAACTGAAGGAGATCAAAGCTTTTGCCGATCGCTGCACCGTAATCAGACGCGGTAAGACGATCGGTACGGTCGACGTGGCCACAACTAGTGAAGGCGCTATGGCGGAAATGATGGTTGGCCGGCAGGTGTCATTCAAGGTGGAGAAGACCGACAGTGTGCCGGGTGACGTTGTGCTTCAAGTCAAATCGCTGACGGTGAGGAATAGCAAGAAGAGCCTCGCGCTTAATGACTTTTCTTTAGAAGTCCGCGCAGGCGAGATCGTAGGAATTGCCGGCGTCGAAGGCAACGGACAATCAGACTTGGTGGAAGCGATCACCGGACTGCGCAAGGCTGAATCGGGCAGCATCGATCTGAATGGACAAAATATCACTGCAAAGTCGATCCGAGAACGGATTGAAAGCGGGATCGGCCATATACCGGAGGACCGTCAGAAGCGGGGCTTGATTCTCGACTATACGCTGGCTGAGAATATGGTGCTGGAAGTCTATCACCGTGAGCCTTTTTCACGAAAAGGTGTATTGAAGAATTCGGCTATACGGCAGTATGCGAACCGAATTATCGACAGCTTTGACGTCCGTTCCGGAGAAGGAGCTGTTTCGGCTGCCCGATCGCTGTCAGGCGGCAATCAGCAGAAAGCGATCATCGGCCGCGAAATCGAGCGCAATCCGTTATTGCTCATCGCTGTGCAGCCGACCCGCGGACTTGACGTCGGATCCATCGAGTATATCCACAAACGGCTGATCGAGCATCGCGACAACGGTAAAGCCGTGCTGCTCATCTCACTGGAGCTGGATGAAATCATGAACTTGTCTGATCGCATTGCGATCGTGAATCAGGGAGAGTTGATCGGTGTGGTTAACGCTTCCGAAACGAACGAGAACGAAATCGGTTTGATGATGGCCGGCGTCAAAAGGGAGGAAGGCGCATGAACAGAATAGTCGTCTCCTTGGTCGCCGTACTGTTCGGTTTGTTGGCTGGAGCTGTGCTCATGGCGGTAACGGGGCATAACCCGATTACCGGATACTCCTATTTGTTTGAGGGTGGGCTGAAGAATCCGGAGAGGATAGGGAACACGATGGCTACCGCCACGCCGTTGGTCTTCAGCGGCCTCGCAGTAGCATTCGCTTTCCGGACGGGGTTATTTAATATCGGCGTGGCCGGGCAATTGCTGTTCGGCGGTTTCTGCGCGTCTGCGGTCGGTTTGAATTGGGCTCTTCCGAAGCCGCTGCTGCTCATTGTCATGCTGATTGTGGGATTCCTGGGCGGTGCTCTCTGGGCAATTGTTCCCGGTCTCCTGAAGGCCAGATTCAATGTGCACGAGGTAGTCTCGTCCATCATGATGAACTGGGTGGCCTACTGGACTGTTTATTACGCTGTCCCCGCTTACTTGAAGGCGCAATACAGCGAGACGGAATCGGCGCAGCTTCCTGAAGCCGCATCCTTGAAGGTGCCGTTCTTGACGGAGATGTTCGACGGCTCTTTTATCAATCTCGGACTGTTTGTTGCGGTCATTATCGTTCTTGTCGTTGGTTTCATCATTAACAGAACAACGTTCGGCTACGAGCTGAAAGCAGTGGGTCATAACCGGAGCGCAGCCGAATATGCGGGCATTGCCGTGAATCGCAGCATTGTATTCTCGATGGCGATCTCGGGTGGGCTTGCCGGGTTAGGCGGTGTGGCTCTGTATGCCGGCAATGCGTCCAACATTCAGATCGGCGTGCTGCCTTCTCAGGGTTTTGATGGAATTGCCGTTGCCTTGCTTGGAGCAAATACACCTATAGGCGTTTTCTTATCCGCTATGTTTTTTGGATTGTTGTATTCAGGCCGGGGATTTATGAATGCAATGACTGAGATTCCGCCGGAGATCGCGGATTCGATCATCGCCATCATCATTTACTTCGCTGCCACGAGCATTCTGATCGAACGTCTGATCAGATGGTTTATACGTCGTCGAAGAGCGAACACAAAAGCGAGCACGTCACAAGAAGGGAAGGTGGGAATGTAGCATGTGGACAACGATTACGCAAATCACTCCCTACGCCATTATTTTCACCATTCCGCTTCTGATTACGGCGCTCGGCGGACTGTTCAGCGAGCGAAGCGGCGTCGTTAACATCGGCCTTGAAGGACTTATGATCATCGGTGCTTTTTCCGGTGCATTCGTGATTTTCAAAGTAAATGAAATGTGGCCGGACAACCCTTATGTGCTGTGGTTAGGGATACTCGGCGCTCTAGTTGCGGGTGCGTTATTTTCTCTGCTTCATGCTTTTGCAAGCATTAACCTAAGCGCGGATCAGGTCATTAGCGGTACGGCGATTAACATGATTGCCGGAGCGCTTACGATATTTTTAGCGAGGAACATGACGGGCAGCGGAAATATCGAGCTGACCGGTTTTCAGCCGTACAATGTGCCGTACCTTTCCGATATCCCCGTCATAGGGCCATTGCTGTTCACCAAAACGTATGATACGACCTGGTTAATCTTGCTGGTATTAGCAGTTAGCGCCTACATCTTATACTTGACGCCGTTCGGGCTGCGCTTGAGGGCATGCGGGGAGCATCCGCACGCTGCGGAAGCCGCCGGCGTGAACGTGCAGAGAATGCGGTATATCGCCGTTATCATCTCGGGTGCTTTCGCCGGTCTTGGAGGAGCTATTATTACGTTAACCTACGCGGGTCAATTCACCGGCAGCGTGTCGGGTTTAGGATTCTTGGCGTTGGCAGCCCTCATTTTCGGACAATGGAGACCGCTCGGCATTCTTGGGGCAACCTTGTTCTTCGGTATTGCAAGTACCGTCGCTAATGTGTCCCAGGTCATTCCAGAGCTGGCCGTCATTCCACCGGTCATTCTCAAGGTATTCCCGTACGTTGTAACTTTGATCGCACTCATCGTCTTCTCGAAAACCTCCCGAGCACCGAAAGCGGTAGGGGAACCGTACGATTCAGGCAAGCGGTAAACTGATGTTTAGATGTAGAGGTTCTGCGGAGTGTCACTGCAGAACCTCTTTTTTGTGGAAGGACAGTATGCAATGCTGCCGCGCAGTGTCGAAGTGTCGCGTAAGGCGGTTTAGCCGCCTTACAGGCCGCGCACGGAGCTGAACTCACGCTGTAAGACGGTTTAGCCGCCTTATAGACACCGCCGCGCGGAGCCGAAGTGACGCGTAAGGCGGTTTGGCCGCCTTACATGCTGTACGCCGAGCTGAACTCACGCTGTAAGACGGTTTGGCCGCCTTGCAGGCTGTACGCCGAGATGAAATTTGTGCTCTAAGGTCGGCTACCGGACTTAGAGGCTGTTTAGCGAGCTGAAGTTTGTACTGTAAGGCCGATTTGCGAACTTACAGGCTGCCAGGGCTACCGAGCGTGCTGGAGCTGGTTAGCGGACTTATAGTTGCTTCTGGAACCGAATTAAGGCTGTAAGGCGGTATACCCACCTTGCAGGTCGTGCGCGCCTTACAGGCCGCGTCTGAATAAGAAAGGGCTGACCCCGGCAGATGATCTGCTTGGGACAGCCCTTTGTTCATGTTATGATAGCTTAATATTTCACGCCTGGTGTGTATTTGTTGCCGGCGCTCCAGAGCAGGTATTCCTGAACGCCGGAATCGTTCAAGGCTTTGATTTGCGCTTGTACCTGAGCGGCTCCGTACTTCGTGTAGTGGCCTTTGCCGAGCCAGCTTGCCGTGAAATCCTGAATCCAAGGCCTGATGATCGGCTTCTCTTCGCCCAGAGGGGTAAGTTTCTTGTGCGTGTCGTCCATTGCGCCTTTGATTGTCGCATAAGGGGCTCTGTCAGGATCCTTCTGCTTGAACCACCCTGTGCTGTAATGGCTCGGATAAATCATCGGACAAATGACGTCGACGCCTTTGGAAATTTTCACGAAATCTTGACCGATGCCTTCCGCTGCGGGTACCGAAGCCGCATAACCGAAAATATCGACCGATACCCGTACGCCTAGTGGAGACAGCTCTTTTTTGGCTTGCTCCACGAAAGCCGACACGATGTCGACGCGGGATTGTTCATTCTTGGTAAACTTGAGCGAGCTTGCTTTTTTCTCGAAGCCTTCGGGAAAGCGGACATAGTCGAACTGTATTTCCTTAAAGCCTAGCTTAGCGGCCTCTTTGGCAATTTCGATGTTGTAATCCCACACCTCTGTGCGGTAAGGATTAACAAATCGGTCGCCGCCGCCGTTTTGCCACACCGAACCGTTCTTAGTTACGAAGGAGAGGTCCGGACGTTTTTTGGCCAAAATGCTGTCTTTAAATACCACGATTCTGGCAATCGGATAAATTTTATGCTGTTCCAGTGTCGCCATCGTCTTGCCGATATCCTTGATGAAAGGCTGCGGATGCCCCAGTTGCTTCAATTTCTCATTATCCGTCTTGTATGTTATGTAGCCTTCGTCATCCTTAATGTCGATAACCATGGAATTCAGTTCTGTTTTATCGAGCAAATCGATGAGACTCGCCATTCTTGAACCGCCTGCACTGTATGCCGTTACATAGATACCTTTAACCGTCGGCGCATCCTTCTGAGGATCGCCGGAAGCGGTTTGCTGTTCTGCGCTGCCTGAATCTGCGATTTGTTGATGGGACGCGTTGGCCGCATTGTTCCACATCTTGCCTATTGAACTTGCATCTTGCTGCGGTCCGCTGATCGCCGAGTTAAGAAGCAGGAACAGCGTGAAAATAATATCCATGTTTTTCTCTCCCTATAAGCTCTGTAAGAAGATTATAAACGAGTACAGAGGGTTCAAACACGGGTATTTTGTAGTGTTTTGTAGAATTTTGCCGGGACATTATAAAATTTTTTCTTATATTTCTAATGTATTCTCCACCCAAGGATTCATGAATTTATGACTAACCCATATGCCGGCGAAAAGAGCCAATGACTTCGACCGTCGGCACGATGTTAACGAAAGCTTTCGGATCGATCTCTTTAACTAATCTTTTCAGTTCGGCCAGCTCATAACGGGTGGTAACCGTCATGAGCAAATCCCTCTGCTCGCTGGTGTATGCGCCTGTTGTTTGGATAATGGTAACCCCGCGCGGGATTTGCATCAGGCGTTGGCGGAGCTCCTGCGATTGATTGGTCACAATAAGAGCAGTCACCTTAAGATGGGGGGTATGCATCATGTCGATCACTCTTCCCGTTAAATAGATGGAGAGCATAGAATAGAGAGCGGCATTCCAGTCTTTTTGCATAACACCCAAGGTAACAATGACAAAAGTATTCAAGACGACTGTCAGAATTCCGATAGGAACGTCGCGATAACGGGTAATAATGGCTGCGAGGATGTCGAAGCCGCCCGAAGATCCTCCATATCGAAAAGTTACAGCCGTGCCGAGTCCGACGAGCACTCCGCCGAATACGGCCGCCAGCAATCGATCGTTTGTGATATCCATCAGGGGTATGAATTGCAGAAATACTGTGGTCGCCACAACCGTCACCATGCTGAGAGCAATGAAACGTAAACCTAAAGCCCGGTACCCCCAGAGCAGAATCGGAACATTCAGGGCAAAATACAACCAGCCGATATTCCACCCGCTCAAGTATCCGACGACCATAGCCACGCCGGACACGCCGCTGCTGAGCAGCTGCTGGGGGATGAGCAGCATCTTGAAGCCGCAGGCGACTAATGCGGCACTGATTATCATTAAAAATACGGGTCCGAGTGCGGAAATTCTCTTCATCACATAGCGCTCCTTTTGACAGCATGGAACAAGTATAACGTTAACGTTCCCATGGGAAAAAGATGTCATCCTTAATTGGTCCGTTTTTCCCTGTGCTGGAGTTTACAAACAGGTTTGTGCTATAATGAACTGATTATTTTTTTGGAAGCCGTACTTTCTAGGCCCAACAAGAAGGAGATTGAAAAAGTTTGAGTACATTTGCAGAGTTTGGTTTGGAGCCCGACGTACTTCAAGCCATATCGGAGATGGGGTTTGAAGAGGCGACGCCAATCCAAGCGAAAGCGATTCCTGTCGCCATCGCAGGCAAGGATATGATCGGTCAAGCGCAGACTGGTACAGGTAAAACCGCCGCGTTCGGTATTCCCCTGATCAGTAACATTGACGCTAAGGAAGATCGTATCGTGGCGTTAATCATGGCGCCAACACGCGAGCTGGCCATTCAGGTGGCTGAAGAAATCGAGAAGCTTGGACGTTTCAAGGGACTTCGTTCCTTGGCTATATATGGCGGTCAAGACATCTCACGTCAAATCCGGTCATTGAGACGGAAGCCGCAGATCATTATCGGAACACCCGGTCGTTTGCTGGACCACATTAACCGCAAGACCATCAAGCTTGACGATGTTCGCACCGTTGTATTGGATGAAGCGGACGAAATGCTGGACATGGGCTTTATGGAAGATATCCAATCCATCCTGAGCCTTGTTCCCGATGAACGCCAGACATTGCTGTTCTCGGCGACCATGCCGGCGAACATCCAGAAGCTTGCGCAGAAATTTTTGAGGAATCCGGAACATATCTCCGTTATTCCTAAGCAAGTCAGTGCGCCTTCGATCCAACAATTCTACATTGAAGTGCAGGAACGGATGAAATTCGACGGCCTGTGCCGTTTGCTGGACATGGAGCCTCCTGAGCTTGCAATCATTTTCGGCCGTACGAAGCGCCGCGTAGCGGAGTTGTCGGAAGCGTTGATGAAGCGCGGCTATGCCGTCGACGGACTGCATGGCGACCTGTCGCAGAACCAGCGCGACACCGTTATGCGCAAGTTCCGTGACGGAAGCATCGATGTATTGGTGGCGACGGACGTAGCGGCGCGCGGTTTGGATGTATCCGGCGTAACACACGTTATCAACTTCGACTTGCCGCAGGATCCGGAAAGCTATGTGCACCGGATCGGCCGGACGGGCCGCGCGGGTAAAGAAGGAACGTCCTGGACGTTCGTTACTCCGCGTGAAACGGATCACCTGCATTTGATCGAGAAGGTTACACGCCACCGTATCGCCAAGAAGGCTCTGCCTACCATATCCGAAGCGATGGAAGGCAAGCAGAAGCTGATGGCCGAGCGAGTGATGGAGGTCATCAAGAGCGAAGAGGACGTCACCGAATACAAATGGGTGGCTATGCAGCTGTTGGAGCAATACGATTCCGTCCAACTGCTTGCGGCGGCAATGAAGCTGCTCACTGGAGACAAGAAAGACGTTAACGTAGCCCTTACGCCTGAAGATCCGATTCGCTCGAAGAGACGGAAGTTCGACGGCAATCGCGGTCCCGGCGGAGGCGGCGGTTACGGAAGCGGCGGGCGCAGATATGGCGGCGGCAGCGGTCAAACCGGCGGAGCTTATCGCCAGGGACAAGGCCGCTCGGATTCTCGCGGCGGTTCGACTTATGGCGGGCAGCAACGGAAACCGTATAATGGCGGACCCCGAGGCAGCAGCAGCACCAGCAGCACAACATCACGCGATGACAGCTATCGCGAGGGCAATCGCGGGGGGCGTAACGAGCGCCGCGATGAGGGAAGAAACAGCCGTTCCCAGAGCGAAGACTACGTGAACATCTAAATATTACTCGACTCCATCAGGGAGGACATATACCCCATGGAAATGCGGGGATTGATGGGCGGCTTTTACCGGCTGTCCGAATGGATTATGAGACTGTCGGTCACGAACCTTTTGTGGCTGTTCACCTCTCTGCCGTTTTGGCTGCTCGTGTTCACCTTGTTTATTCCAGGAGCCGTTGCTCAGTGGCAAGCGACAACGGTCATACTGGCAATACTAGCACCTTTTACTTTATTTCCGGCGACCTCGGCTATGTTCTCGGTCGCCCGGAAATGGGTGCTTGGGGACACGGACGTGCCGCTGCTTCGGACATTCTTCAAAAGCTACAAGCAGAATTTCCTGCAGGCGATGATCGGCGGAATTTTGTATGCCGCATTGTTCGCGATACTGATCATCGACTTTCAAGTGTATTGGAAGCAAATCACGCAGTTTCAAGTGATCGCTTACCTGTTTCTGGCGTTGATGCTGCTGATGTTGATCTCACTGCTGCATTTTTTCTCTCTGCTGTCTCATTTTCATATGAAGACAGCGCAGCTGCTGAAGAATGCGCTCATTTTGACAATCGGCCGTCCCGTTCGTTCTCTTATGATGGCCGTCGGGGTAGCAGCCGTACTGTTTCTAAGCGTGAAGTTCCCGTTTCTCATCCCGTTTTTCTTCGGAAGCATGATCGCAGTGTACACTTTCTACAACTTTAATCTGATCATCCAGAAGATGATGCTGCTTAAAGACGCTGCAGATGAGGCAAATGCCGAAGATGCAACGGACGAAGGTAAAGACAACCAGCATATCCAGACTTAGATGATTTACTTTTACGCTCAGTCTGCTTATAATTAAACTATTCCTGCGATGTACGTGACGGCGTTTTATTGTTTTGAACCAATGTTTGTTTCAAGGGAGCTTTATATTGCCAACCGGCTGACATGCCCCCGAAAAGGGACGTCAAAAGCTTGGCTGCGGGCACCCACCTGCTAAAGCAGGTTCAGAAACATGCACGTCGAACGGCATAAGCGGGTTTTTTTTGTTTACTTACCCTTTAATCCCCGGGTCAAGCGTGGTAAGATTATTGGTAGCGCGAATGGCACCCGGAGGGAGAGAGAGCATTGCTGAAGCGAGTGCTGGTCGGATTAATCCGCAGCCACGAACATACGAGTGACAAAGCGAAAGATCCCAAGCTGAAGTCTCATTATTATCGGCTTACAAGAGACCGGGCATGGGAAGAAGTAACCTCGATCTTGAAGAAAATGCAAGGGTACCGGGTATTGCATGAAGTGCCGACGGTTGGCGAAATTGTAATGGAGAAAAAAACAATTTCCGGCCGCACGATGGATATCACCATTCAGATCGTCAGCGAATCACCGGGCAGTACGGCCATCGACATCTATTCGGCCTCCCGCGGATCTCTCGGAGATCTGGGCGCGAACTACCGGATCATCCAGGAAATTTATAGTATTTTGGATCGGAAGCTTGCTTCCTACAAATCCTGAATAAATGTCAAAAAGCGAGCAAGGCGGCTGCCTTACTCGCTTTTTTTGTAGCTCTTGCAAATTAAATTAGCTGCTTAGCCGCCGAAATAGCCGATTCATAATCCGGATGTTCGGTCATTTCCTTAAGTACTTCTACATAAGTGATTTTATCGTTGGTATCCAGTACGAAGATGGCTCTCATGTCAAGGTGCACTTCCTTGATGAATACGCCGTAAGCCTTGCCGAAGCTGTTCTCTTTGTAGTCGGAGAGCAATACGACACGATCTACGCCGGCAGCTGCGCACCAGCGGGCTTGAGCCATTGGCAGATCCGCACTTACGGTTATGATGACGACATTATCGCCCAGCTTGGACGCCTCTTCATTGAAACGGCGGGTTTGCGCATCGCAAACGCCGGTATCGATCGAGGGAACGACACTGATCAGTTTCACTTTGCCTGCGAAGTCTTTGAGTGAAGAAGTTTCGAGCAAGTTCTTGTTGAGAGTAAAATCAGGTGCCGAATCTCCGGGTTTGAGCTCTGGCCCAACCAGAGTGATGGGGTTCCCTTTCAATGCTGCTTGACGTTCTTGGGACATGAATTTGTTCCTCCTTCATTGATAAGACTTAACCTATTCATTATAATCTTTAGCGAAGACCCTTGTCCAATCGCTGAAATCGACGGAAGAGGGCACGGAAGGGGCTATCATATTGGAACTGCGGCAGCTGCAATATTTTGTTCAAGTAGCTAAGCTACAGCATGTTACTAAGGCGGCGGAGGCGCTGCATGTCGCCCAATCGGCGGTCAGCAGGCAAATTCACCGGCTGGAAGAAGAACTGGGCGTCAGGCTCTTTATGCAAAAAGGAAGAAACGTCCAGCTCACACCGATCGGGCAGTTATTTCTGAGGCGTGCGGAAGCGATATTATCCGATCTGGATCGTTCTGTCATGGAGATTCAAGAATTTCTGGATCCGGAGGTCGGCGAAATTCGTCTCGGCTTCCCGCATAGTCTGGGCATTCACCTGGTTCCGCAGGCGGTTGCGGCGTTCCGCAAGCTCCACCCGAACGTTAAGTTCCGTTTTCGGCAGGGGATGTTCGCTTCCCTCATCCGCGATGTCATTGAAGCGGAGGTGGATCTTGCCTTTATCTCTCCGTACCCGGACAAGAATGAAAATGTGAGCGGTGAAGTCGTCCTCACCGAAGAGTTGTTTGCCATACTGCCGGAGAGTCATCCTTTGGCGCTGGAGAATTCCATTCGTCTCATCGATCTGAAGGACGAGAACTTCGTATTGTTCAATTCGGGGTATTCACTGCGAATGCTCGTCGTCGATGCTTGCAAGGAGGCCGGGTTTACACCGAAAATTGCGTTCGAGAGCGAAGAGACGGACACCATTCGCGGCCTGGTTGCCGCAGGTATGGGAGTGAGTCTCCTGCCGGAGATGGCGCTTTTCCAGACCAGCTCTATGATGCCGGCATCCGTTAAAGTGACGGAACCGCATGTGACCCGGACAATCGGTCTGATCAGACGCGCAGGGGAGAAGAAGCCGGCGATGGTCGTGCAAATGTTCCACAGTTTCTTGCTGGAATTCTTTAAAAACCAATACAAAACCCGATGAGACCGGGATGCCGCTAGGGGCCTCAGTACCTTAACTCCCGCATCAGCAAACAAAAAACCCGCCGGAGCTTCATGCTCCGGCGGGTTTCGTATTTCATCCGTTATTCGTCCCTGCTGCTCGTGAAGATCATGATGTACTTGATCAGCTCGAGAAGCGAGATAAGGGCTGCGGCAACATACGTCAATGCTGCGGCATTCAATACTTTGGCTACGCCGCGTTCTTCGTCATTCGTAATGAAGCCTTCCGCGATCATGAGATTGCGTGCGCGAGAGCTGGCATTGAACTCTACGGGCAGCGTGACGAGCTGGAAAGCTACGGCTGCCGCGAAGAAAATGACGCCGGCCAGAATCAAGTTTGCGGCTTGGAATATAAAACCTGCAATCAGCAGAAACGGAGCCGCTCCTGAGGCGAAACGCACCACTGGGAACATGCGATGCCGCAATACCAGCATCGAGTAGCTTTGAGCATGCTGAATGGCGTGACCGACCTCATGACAGGCAACGGAAACCGCTGAGATGGAATTTTCATAATAGACCGGTTCGGACAAACGTACAACCCTGTGTATCGGATCATAGTGGTCGCTGAGAACGCCGGGCACCGGTTCAATCGGAACATCCTGCAGCCCGTTACGGTCGAGCATTCTGCGAGCTGCGTCATAGCCGGTCATACCGCTCATCGTCCGTACCTCCGACCAACGGTTAAACGTGCCTTTCACCCGAAACTGAGCCCACAAGGCAAGGAAGAAAGCAGGAATGATCAGTAAGTCCATAGGGTGAAACCAAATAGGCATTTTCATTTCCTCCATATAGTGAAATAAATTTGTCTTCTTATTTACATCAAATTACTTTTGCTCAAAAGCAGAAGCAGCGCTTCCACGCATGCCGCCGTCTGGGGAGTGAGCGCCCGGAACAGCCGCTTGGCTTGTTGGGGCTTCAGCTGATCCAGCACCGGCTCGAGTTCCTTGACTTCGCGCTCCAGCTGGGTCAAATGACTCTGCAGCTCGGTAAGCTTCCGGCTAATCTCCTGGTCGTGTGTGACCCTGTCCCATGAGGACAGCTGCTCCTGGATTTCTTCCAGGGAGAACTTTTGAGCTTTCAATATTTCTATACGGCGAATTCGGCTTAAGGTTTCATCGTCATACAGCCGGTAATTTCCGGTAGAACGTTTGGCCGGCGCCAACAGCCCGAGTCCCGTGTAATAATCAATGGTTCGAGGGCTCACACCGGCCAAATCGGCAAGCTCGCCGATCCGGTACAGTCGCGGCCCATTCAGGGATCCCTTTGCCACCGATCTCACCTTTCTTTCATCTCTATGCTCTATAAATCCTACCTTTATCATACTCATGCCGAACCATACAGTCAAACGTGATGCTTTCATTTTAATTAAAATAGATAAATCTCGTGTTATGTATGTGTTAGGTTAATATAAATTTTACAGTTTAGGATCGTTTTTTGTTGTCAAATTCTTCGTACCTGACTATAATGACAATAAGTCTTTCTTAATATGTGAGGAAATATAACATTAGAGGAGTGGTTGTAGTGATTAAAAAGACTTTAATAGCCGTGGGTGCGCTTCTGATCCTGTTCCCGACCATGGCGTTCGCGGAAGATCCTTCGGCCGCTCAACTTAACATGGGGCTTAATGCATTATGGATCATGATGGCGGGTGTATTGGTTCTCCTTATGCAAGGCGGGTTTATTTTACTGGAAACCGGCTCTACGCGCATGAAGAACGCAGGTCATGTGGCAGGTAAGACAATCTTTACGGTAGGCTTATGTTCCTTGGTTTACTGGGCTGTCGGTTACGGCTTTACGTTCGGCGGCGATGCAGGAGAAGTGTTGAACAAATTCATCGGCATCGGCAGCTTCTTGTTCGAGCCCGGCTTAGCGGCAGGCGAAGGCGAGAATTATCCGTCCTCCATATTCTTCGTGTTCCAATTGGCCTTCGCTGCCGTGTCCTTGTCGATCGCATGGGGCGGGTTTGCCGAGAGGGCTAAATTATCCGTCTATCTGATTTTTACCGTCGTATTCTCCGCTGTTATTTATCCTGTTATCGCTCATTGGATCTGGGGCGGCGGGTGGCTGGCGGCAGACGGCGCTCAAGACTTTGCAGGTTCAACGGTCGTTCACCTCACCGGCGCTATGGCGGCCCTGGCAGCAACAATCTTACTTAAGCCAAGGATCGGCAAGTTCAACAAAGACGGCTCTGTCAATGAAATTCTCGGACATAACCAGGTGTACACCGCACTCGGCGTACTTCTTCTGTGGGTCGGCTGGTTCGGTTTTAACGCGGGCAGCTGGCTGGCGGTAGGCGACGGATTCTTCGGCTTTGTCGCTTTTAATACGCAGCTGGGGGCGGCCGGAGGCGCTGTGGCAGCCATGCTGATCGCTTGGATGTTGACCGGCAAGGCGGATATTACATCCATGCTGAACGGCGCGTTGGCCGGTCTCGTTGCCATCACGGCGTCATGCGCTTACGTGGATCCATGGGCTGCGGTGGTCATCGGCCTGATTGCCGGAGTTCTCGTTTTTTTCAGCGCGAAATTTTTCGAGAAAATGAAAATCGACGATCCGATTTATGCTCTGTCGGTGCATGGGGCGGCAGGAGTCTGGGGCACGTTGGCGAATGGTTTCTTTGCAACGGAGGAATTAGTGACCAAAGTCGGCATCGGCCAACCCGGTTTGTTTTACGGCGGCGGTGCTCAGCAGCTGTGGGTGCAATTCGAATCCGTCGTCGTTTGCGGCGCATTCGCATTCGCTGCGGCCTTCGGGGTGCTGTGGATCGTCAAGCGGATGTTCGGTCTTCGTGTCACCGAAGAGCAGGAAATTATCGGGCTGGACTTGAGCGAGCACGGAAGCTACGGGTATCCGGAGCAGATGAAAAAGACGGGCATGTCGGCATAATCAAGCGGCTTGCCCCGCATGTTCAAAGGAGGGCAACCCCGATATGCCGGATTTTGAGTCGGAGAACAGGCTGCGGCGTATAGCCGGCTGCCAAGATCTTGAACAGCTGAAATCGATAAGAATTGCGGAACAGCAGAAGTTGGAGGAGGAACTGCACTCCTCGGACTCCCCGCTGCTGGTGAATCGCTTAAATAAGCTACACGACGGCATTATAAGCAAAGCTGTGCATCTGGCGGAAAACGACTTGGCACGGAAGGGGCACGGGGCTCCTCCCGTGCCTTATGCGTATTTGCTGTTCGGCAGCGGAGGCCGGTCGGAACAGACGATGCACAGCGACCAAGACAGCGGGCTTGTTTACGCCGACTCCTTAGACGCGGGCACCGCCGAACGATCCCGGACCTATTTTACTCAATTCTCGGAAGCTGTAGTGGACTCTCTTCTGTTCCTGGGTTACCCGCTGTGCGAGGGCAAGGTTCTTTCCTCCAATGCGGACTGGCGAATGACCTTAGACGAATGGCGAAACAAATTGGACGGCTGGTTTGCCGACCCGAGCTGGGAGAGTGTGCGGTATCTTTTAATTACGGCGGACGCCCGGGCGGTTACCGGCGATACCGGCTTGGCCGCGCAGCTTCAGGAGCATTTTTACAACGAGCTTGCTAATCATCCGTCGATTGCGGGGCGAATGCTGGAAAATACGCTTCGTCATAAAGTTCTGGTTGGATTCTTCGGGCAATTGCTGCCTGAGAGATACGGATCGGATGCCGGAACCGTGGATATCAAATATGGAGCCTACATTCCTATGGTTAACGCTTTCCGTTTATTAGCTGTAAGGGAGGGTATCCGGGCGACAGGCACCCTGGAGAGAATTGAAAAACTGCAGCAGGCACGCGCTTTGAGTTCCGAAGAGGCGGAGGAGGCGAGACAGGCGTTCGCCTTCGTGCTCAAAATGCGTTTGATCGGCAAAATAATTCCGGCGCAGCTTGGCAGAGAGCTGACGGTATCCCTTAAAGAGTCGCTTAAAGCAGGCCGAAAAATCCAATCGAAGCTGCAAGGGGAGATGAAGCACCGCTTCGGCGGGAGGTGACAGGAATGAAAGAGCCCAAAGCCCCGAACGGAATGGGGCGAATGTGGAATCTGTATAAGATGGGGGGATTCACTCCGGCGATTGCGTCCATGCTCGGTTCCTCCAACGCGCAGCAAATGGCGTTCATCCGTTCCATGTCCAGGGAGCAGCGCAAGGAAAGCTCATTGGAGCTGCCGCTGTCGGATATGGAAGCCGTAGTATTCGATCTGGAGACAACGGGTTTTAATGCTTACAACGGAGATGAAATTCTGTCTATCGGCGCTGTGTTAATTCGGGGTGACCGTTTGCAGGAGGCGGAACCGTTCTATCGATTGGTGAATCCGAAAAGAGCGGTGCCGCCGCACATCACGGAACTAACCGGAATTACGAATGATATGGTTGAAAATGCCGCGGATTTAATGAAAGGTTTGCACGATTTCCTGGATTTTGCGGGTAAAAGGGTACTCATTGCGCACGGGAGCGCTCACGACAAACAGTTCCTCAACGCAGCTCTGTGGCGTACGTCGAAAGTGGGTCTCACCCATCGGATGCTCGACACGATGATGATTGCCAAATGGCTGGAGCCTAAGGCCTCGCAATATGGATTGGACGAGGTTCTTGAGCGATACGAAGTGGCGGTCACCCAGCGCCACCATGCGCTTCACGATTCTTTAATGACTGCGGCTTTGTATTTCAAATTTCTGGAGATCATTACGTCGAGGCAAATGATGACTTTGGGAGAGCTGTACGCTTATTTAAGCAGACATTAGCCGTTAGACTCATCCCGCTGTGCCGACAAACGGACCCACTGCCGGCGCGAGTCCTTGCGGTAAGCGGTAACGGCGCCTCTCTCTCCAGCCAGGCTTACAACCCAATATGTACCCCATGGAGTCCATGCGCGTCCGTCTTCCGCGCTCGGCTCGACGCCGCCATCGGGGTGTGAATGAAAAATACCGACGATGCTTCGTTGGTTTTTTTCTGCTTCATAAAAAATGCCGATCCATTCCTCAGGGTGGAAGAAAAACGCATGGGAAGGGTTTGGAGCGGCGTTGCGAACGACTGCAAACCCTTCGGCGATAACCGTGTCGTTAACGATCGCGCCGTAAATCACGCCGCACGTCTCATTCGGCAGCCGTGAACGGCAAACGTCAATCAGATCGGCTTCCACACACGGTAAATAGGATACTCTCCGTATTTCGCTCATTCTGACGCTCCTCCGTCCCGCTGCTGTTACTGTTCCAGTATGCGGGATTTCGGAAGGCCAGACAACGTTACTGAACTTGCTTGTCCGGTTTCACCAGGAAAAATACCAAGCACAACGCGATTAACGATAAAATCGATACGGTAATGAACACCGTTTCATCCGAGATCCCCATCATCCAGCCGAACAAAGGCGGACCGAATGCGACACCGAAAAATCGCAAGCTGCTGTACAACGACGTGATCATGCCTCTCTCCGTTTTCTCCACGGCGCCTGTAATCATCGTGTTCAGACAAGGAAGCACCATACCGGTGCCGATGCTGCTGAATGTCAGCAATGTGATGAACCCGATCAAGTTGTTATTGAACCAGATCGCCAGTCCCAGCGCCACGACCATCATCGAGAGACCGATATTCATGAGCAAGCGCATGAGTACGCCGTTCTTCCGTATGACGCTGCCGGTAATGTACGCGGTAGTTACCATTCCCAGCAGAGGAATGGCGAGGATGAGCCCTTTGCGGACTCCGTCAATTGAGTGGGGAGGCTTCTCCAGAATATCGGACAGGTAGAAAAGAACACCGAACAAGATGAACAGCGCGAGGGATCCGACGAAAAACGAGGCAATCATCCATCTTCCGTGTTTCGCAAAAACCTTGCGAACATCCTTGATGTAGCCTTTCACATTCTTGGGTTCCTGGCGTTCGGGTTCTTTGAGTAGGAATATGACGGCCAGCAGAGACAACACACAGAACACGGGGAACGCGAAGAAAGGCGCATACCATACGATTAGAGCAAAGAGGGCGCCGAGTATAGGGCTCACAACTTTCCCGGAGCCGTTAGCGGCTTCGATCAGTCCAAGCGCCTGGCTTTCCGTGCCCTTCTTATATAGGTCGCCGACAAGGGCCATTGCGATCGGAGCCGTGCCCGCCGCACCTATGCCTTGTATGGCTCGAGCGGTAATCAGAGTCCCGTATGATTCCCATAACGCGCCGAAACCCGCCAATATCCCCGCACCGCCATAAATGATCAATGCCGGTATCATGACGGATTTGCGCCCGAATCGGTCTGACAAATATCCGGCAATCGGAATGATAATCGCTGCCGCCACGGAAAATAAGGTGATGACAAGGCTGCTCTGGAAACGGGTTATATCCATCGCACTTTGCATCGTGGGAAGGATCGGAACGAGCATCGAGTTCCCCAATACGAGCACCAACGGCACGGTTGCCAGGGCGGTGTACTCCCACGCTTTACTTTTACGTCCGCCTTTCGGACCGGTCCGCGACTTGGATTTGTTCGCGTGAGCGTCTTCGGAGGCCGTGTCGGTTCTGAAGCGGGCCCTGGACCTTTGATTGTCGTTCGTTGTTGTGGCGGACATGCTGCTCCTCCTTGTGGGCGAAATGCCGGAATAGAACAGCAATAATTTGCCCCCGGGCACAAGGCTGTATTCACCATTAGTCCCAATGTCCTGTTCCGCTGCGGCTGTCCTCGGCTAAGGTTAGTTGGAACGACAGGCAAAATTGCGTTAAGATGAAGGTAATATGACAACGCGGAAAGAGTGAGGATAGACTTGAATAGAAATGTGCTGATTCTGATCTTTGTCTTGATTGCGGTTGCAGGTGTTCTGGTGTGGAATGGAACGAACCGGAATGCCGCCGAGAATAAACCGGGAGCTGAAGTTACCGGCTCTCCTGCGGATGATAACCGGGCGGCCGCACCGAAAAAAGGCTCCCTGGCGCCCGCTTTGAATCTGTCATCGCTGGACGGCTCATCGTCATACAAGGTCGAGGGCAAGCGGGATAAGGTTCTGATCATCAATTTCTGGGCGGCGTGGTGCGGTCCTTGCGAGTTAGAGGCGCCTGACTTGAGGGATATTTACGACAAGTATAAGGATAAACTGGATCTATATGCGGTGAATGCGACGAACTTCGATAATGTCCGAGATGCCAAACTTTTCGTGAAGGAGCAGAAATTTGTGTTCCCGGTGCTTACGGATGCGAAGGGCAAGGCGGGTGAGGCGTATAAGGTTTACGCTTATCCGACGAGCTTCATTGTGGACATGGACGGAGTCATTCGGCAAAGAATCGATGGCGTGATTTCCCGGGAGCAGTGGCAAAAGTATTTGCAGGAACTGTTGTAACGACGCGAAAAAAGGCTTCGGAAACCGATGGCACCCATCGAGCATCCGAAGCCTTGTCCAAATTCGCGCGCTTAGTGATTCACCAAGCCCAAGGTTTCACGATTCATTGCTTTGATCGTGTCATTCTTTGCCATGCCAAGCAGCGCGTATCGAATGCTGTCAACCAAAGCTTCCCAGCTGGCCGCAATGACGTTCGAGGATACGCCGACCGTGCTCCATGTGTCTTTGAAGTCCGTCGATTCGATCAGCACGCGAACTTTGGCCGCGGTCGTATCTTTCTCGTCCAGCACGCGCACTTTGTAGTCGGTAAGGTGGATATCGCTGATGCCGGGATAAAACGGCTCCAGCGCTTTCCGAAGGGCGTTGTCCAGCGCGTTCACAGGACCGTTACCTTCAGCTACCGTGTACACTTGCTCGCCGCCGACCGTAATTTTCACGATCGCTTCCGTCACCACGGCGCCTGCGGTTTTCTCAACCATGATTTTAACGGAATCGACAGTGAAGACTTCCGTCGAATCTCCATAAGCGTCCCGGAGCAGAAGCTCCAAAGAAGCGTCGGCGCCTTCGAACTGATAACCCTGATGCTCCAGCTCCTTGATCCGGTCGATCACGCTGCGGGATTTCATACTGTCTGCATGAATATTCAGCCCCATCTCCTGAGCCTTGGACAGAATATTGCTTTGTCCGGCCAGTTCGGATACGAGCACTCGTTGCTTGTTGCCGACCAGCTCCGGCGAAATGTGTTCGTATGTTTTGGAATCTTTCATGATGGCCGAGACGTGTATGCCGCCTTTATGCGCGAATGCGGCGCTGCCACGTACGGCTGGTTAACCGCCAAATGTACATTCGCAATCTCGCTCACATACCGAGCGGCGTTGGTCAACATCTTGAGCTGATCATCCGTCACGCAGGAGTAGCCCATTTTCAGTTGAAGATTGGGGAGGATGGAGCACAAATTCGCGTTGCCGCAGCGCTCGCCGTAGCCATTGATCGTTCCTTGCACCTGGCGGGCGCCGGCGGAAATCGCGGCCAGCGTATTCGCCACGGCCAGCTCGCAGTCGTTGTGCGCGTGAATGCCGATCGGCGCGTCAATGACGGAGACGACACGGGAGACAATCTCGCTGATCTCGCCCGGAAGCGTGCCGCCGTTGGTGTCGCAAAGCACGATCCACCCGGCGCCTGCTTCCTTCGCCTTGTACAACGCGGCTAAAGCATACTCGGGATTCGCTTTGTAGCCGTCAAAGAAATGCTCCGCATCGAACAAAGCCTCCATGCCGCTATTCTTCACGAAGGCAAGCGATTCGTAAATCATCGCCAAATTCTCGTCCAGCGTCGTCTGCAACGCGGTATGAACGTGAAAATCCCAAGTCTTGCCGACGAGAGTCGCGGCCTGGGCGCCCGATTCAATGAGATGCTTCAGATTGACGTCTTGTTCGCAGGAGCTGTTCTTGCGGCGGGTGCTCCCGAACGCCGTCAACTTGGAGCGCAGCTTCAGTTCACGGATTCTGCGGAAAAACTCGATATCCTTGCTGTTGCTTCCCGGATTGCCTCCTTCAATATAATGGACGCCCAAAGCGTCGAGCTTGAGCGCAATTTTTTACTTTGTCCTCTGCGGTAAGGCTGATGCCTTCGCCTTGCGTGCCGTCACGCAGCGTTGTATCGAAGATAACTATAGATTTCGACATGGTTGAAGCGGGATGCCTCCTTCGAAAAAACAGGTGAAACTATTATAGCATGGCTATCCCGAAATGTTGAGTATGTTCTTCTGCCGGCTGCTGCCCGGTTTGGTATAATAGAGTGCGACTATAGGAGGTGGGCACGTGAGCGAGAGCAAGCGCAGAATCATACTTCATATCGACATGAACGCTTTTTACTGCTCCGTTCACGCCGCCGAGCAGCCGGAGCTGTACCGCGGCAAGCCTACCGCCGTGGCCGGAAGCGTCGAACTGCGCAAGGGGATCGTCGTTACCAGCTCTTATGAGGCGCGGGCCCGCGGGGTGCGTACGGGAATGACGGTCCACCAAGCGATGAAGGCTTGTCCAGAGTTGATTGTTATCTCACCCGATTTTGACCTTTATCGTAAATACAGCAGGGGATTTATGCGAATTGCCGGCAACTACACGCCGTTAATAGAGGCGGTGTCCATCGATGAATGCTTCCTCGATATCACGGGGAGTTCACAATTCGGCACACCGCTGGAGATTGCGGAGACGATCCGCAGGCGCGTGCTTGAAGAGCTGACCCTGCCCTGTTCCATCGGAGTTGCCCCCAATAAGCTGCTCGCCAAAATGGCCTCCGACATGCGTAAGCCGAACGCCGTCACTGTACTGCGCAGACGCGAGGTGCCGGCGCTGCTCTGGGGCAAGCCTTGCCAAACTTTGTACGGAGTCGGCTCCAAAACGGCGGATAAACTACTAAGGCTTAACATTCGCACCATAGGTGAACTGGCTGCCGCGGATGAACGGGTATTGACGGAGCGCTTCGGTGTTTATGGAGCGTGGATGAAGCAAGCCGCGAACGGCTTGGACGACGCTCCCGTCGAACCGCTCGCCGAAGATCCGAAATCGATCGGCCACACGACGACCCTTCCGGCGGATCTGACCGGAAGGGAGCAATATCGCCGGGTGCTGCTTAATCTGGCCGACCAGACGACAAGGCGTATGCGTCACCGAAGGATGGTATGTTCGACCGTGCAGATCTCGATACGGGATCCGGACATGCGCACCATTACGAGAGCATCCACGCTGAAAGTTCCAACCGACAGCCTCGAAGAAGTGTATGAAACTGCCTGCAGGCTTATGGATACTCACTGGAAGGCGGGAAATCCCGTTCGCCTGCTGGGAATCATCCTTCAGTCGCTGGCGCCCAAAGAGGAGACACCCGTACAGCTCGATTTATTCTCCTACGAGCAGAAGCCTAAACGGGACCGACTCGTAACGGCCATGGATCGGCTGCGGGACAAATACGGCGAGAACGCCGTTTTGACCGCAGGAATGCTGGGTGACGACCCTTCTTCGCTCATCCGGAATAAGAAAGCGCGGGGCACATCGCTGCAAAAAGACTTTCTGCGTGAGGCGTCGACCGGCGATGAGAACGATTATTAAGAACCGATCACGATCGATATGATCTGCATTTTCGTTTGATCTGCGCATGGTTTTGTATTATATTGAAATGTAGTGGACTAATACTATCGTATATGATGGAATGAACCTAGGAGGGTAATCGCTCATGGCTAAGTTTACTTACGTAGATAAAGACACTTGCATCGCATGCGGAGCATGCGGTGCGACAGCACCCGATATTTATGATTATGACGATGAAGGCCTTGCCGAAGTAATTTTTAAAGCAGACGGCAACCACGGCAACACCGAAATCCCCGAAGATCTTTATGACGATCTGCAGGATGCGTCTGACGGTTGTCCGACCGACTCCATTAAAGTGGCCGACAGTCCTTTTAATATGTAACGGATGTTTCAGCAACCCTTTCCCGGGCAGAGCGCCAGGGAGGGTTTTTTTTTATTGAAAGGAGAAGCCGTTGTTCCGATAATAAGAAATAGGGGTATTTTTTATTCGGAGGTGACGGCGTGGACAAGGATTCCAGAATCGAGCAACAGATCCGGCATTTTTATGACAGCGTTCCCAATGTTGACGATGCGCTGCCGCTCAAGGAGCACCTCCTTAAACATGAAGACAGCCGAATGGCGTGGTATTTGCTGGGCAAGCAGTATGAGGGGCAAGGGCAGCAAGCCAAGGCGGCTTATTGCTTCGGGCAGGCGGGGGAGATCTATGAAGCTTTCGAGGACAAGCCTGCTCCGAAGCTGCCCGATGAGCGGTCTGAAGTGCGCAGATCCCGTAAATCCCGAGGAGCCGGGTGGTTTATCGGATCGGCACTGATTCTGGCTCTCGCGGGTCTTGCCATTCTGCTTTTCGAAAATTTCAGTCCCGCAGAAGGAGGAGCTGGAGCTGTTGCGGATGAACGAGGGCAGTCGACAGGCAAGACCATATCCATCGTAAGGACATCCGGCGCCATACAGCCGAAAACTCCCGAGTATGGGATCGGAGCGCCAGACGTCATCGCAGGGATATCCGAACTGGACGGTGACGGCAGAAAGCAATTGAAGGAGTTTCTCACCGGATATAATCCGTCGCAGCGCGTGCTCGTTGTACGATCTCCGAAGGTCGGCAAGTGGACGGATTGGATAAAAAGCGGAAAGCCGGTCGCGTCTCTAACGCGAGAAGGCGATGAGAGCAAAGCTGAAATCATGTGGTACGATCCGAAATGGTGTGTATGTATCCCGCACGAATCGAAAGCGGTACAAACCGGTATGCGAGGATGGAAGCCTTTACAGGAGGAAAAGCTGCTGCTTAGTTCGGCAATGCTTCGTTACCGTCAGCGCACCGGGAAGTGGACGGACACTCCTGAGTCCTTGGCCGGAGCCTATCCCCGCAACACGATGGCCGGATGGACGGAAGCGATGACCGCTTGGTTCCATGAGTTGAAGACCGTCAAAGAGAGGAAACCGAGTGCAAACGCCGGGTGGCCTAGCAGCTCGGGACCGGCCGAAGGCGGCGGCACACCGGCAGCCTCATCGGCGAAATAACCGAGCAGCCGCTGACTGTGATCGTCGATAAATCCAATCACCGGCTGGCCGTGGTCAGCGGGAACGTGCTGCTGAGAAACTATAAGGTGGGATTAGGCGGGGACAGAACGCCGGAAGGAAGCTTCGTGATCAGCGAGAAGGTGCGCAATCCGAACGGCAGGTCCGACGGCGTATTCGGCAGCCGCG
The DNA here is from genome assembly GCF_000829465.1 of Cohnella kolymensis. Classification (GTDB taxonomy): domain Bacteria; phylum Bacillota; class Bacilli; order Paenibacillales; family Paenibacillaceae; genus Cohnella; species Cohnella kolymensis. The sequence continues at coordinate 77,833 of NZ_JXAL01000003.1, forward strand.
GCCTCGCTTTGTCGGACAGCCGTTACGCCATTCACGGTACGGATGAACCTGACAGCATCGGTACGGATGAATCTCTCGGCTGTATCCGAATGCTGCAAGAGGACTTGGAAGAGCTGTACGACCTCATCCTGCGGGAACAACCGTTAAAATAGCAAAAGGGGGTTTGCCCGTACAGCTGCGCACGCCTCCGGAACGCTTCCGGCTTCCGGCTGCACAGGACGAGACAAACCCCGGGAAAGTATACGACTGGTTAACATAGAGCACGAGAGCGCGGCGGCTGTTATACTCTCAAGGTCAGCAGCGTCGCCATAACCGCGACGATCACTCCAAAGCCACTCCGATCCAGATCAGCGCCTTCTTGTTCACTTGGTCTTTTTGCTTGTTGCGCTGTATGGCGGGTGGTTTCTTTTTGGCTGTGCTCATCATAATCAACCTTTCATCATTTGATTCGTCTTATATGAGTCCATTGTAATCGTTTTCGGCTCAAAATACTAGACAAGCAATGGCTGTTGAAGGGGCGTTACTCCCTTTTCTTTTCGGCTTGAAAAGGCTACACTGTTACTGGTTCGAACTGTGCGGCATCTACCGGTTGCTCGCAGCATGGAAAGGATGTTGAACGGTTTGTTGTACAAAATGGCGAAGCCCTTCCTGTTCCGTATGGATCCGGAAAAGGCTCATCATCTCATCGTCGACGGCTTGGGCGCCGCGGCGCGCGTTCCCGGCATGCCTGCGATTCTCTCCGCTCTATGGGGCACCCCGTACAGCCAGGAGCTGGCTGTCGATCTATTCGGTTTTCATTTCAATCATCCCGTGGGACTGGCCGCCGGTTTGGATAAGAATGCAAGGGCGGTGACAGGTCTATCCAGGATCGGTCTGTCTTTCATGGAAGTCGGTACGATCACGCCGAAAGCGCAGCCCGGCAACGAGCTTCCGCGGCTGTTTCGTCTGCCTGAGGATGAGGCTTTGATCAACCGTATGGGCTTCAATAATGAGGGAGCGGAGGCCATGGCCGAACGGCTTGGCAAGGCTGGCCGGCACCGAATTCCTATCGCAGTGAATATTGGGAAAAATAAGGCGACATCCAACGCTGAAGCTGCCGATGACTATCGCGCTTGCCTGCAGAAGCTGTATCCCTACGGAGATTTCTTTGTGGTCAACATCAGCTCGCCCAACACGCCCGATTTACGCGCCCTGCAGCATGGCGACGAGCTGCGGACGCTCCTCGACGCAGTAAAAGAGGAAATGTCCGAGCAGGCGGACAAGCATGGAGACATGCCGAAGCCGATCCTCGTGAAGATCGCTCCCGACAATACCGAGGAACAGCTCTCTTATATAGCGGAAGTCATTTCGCAAAGCGGAATGTCCGGTATCATTGCTACCAATACAACGATAAGCCGGGAAGGGCTGAAGCACCCGGACGCCGGGCAAACCGGCGGCTTAAGCGGCCGCCCGTTGACGAGCCGTTCTACGGAAGTCATTCGCACGCTTTATGCAATGACCCGCGGCAAGCTCCCGATCATCGGCTCCGGCGGCATCTTCTCGGCGGATGATGCCTATGATAAAATCCGCGCGGGCGCCAACCTCGTGGAAGTGTATACGGCGCTCATTTATCGGGGCCCGGGTCTGATGAAAGAGATACACCGCGGCTTGAAGTCGAGATTACAGCAAGATGGGTTCACCCGAATATCGCAAGCGGTCGGCGCGGATCATCGTTAGGAGGAATTCCATGGACGGAAGGGATTGGGGGAAGTTCCTGCTTCCTTATGAACAAGCGGTGGAAGAGCTGAAAGTGAAGTTTAAGGCGCTGCGTTCCGAGCTCAAAGCAAGGGATGAATATGCGCCGATTGAATTTGTGACAGGCCGTGTCAAGCGGATTTCGAGCATTCTTGACAAAGCGCGCAGGCTGTCCGTACCCATGGACCGGATCGATACCGATATCGAGGATATAGCGGGAATCCGCATCATGTGCCAGTTCGTGGACGATATTCATCGGGTAGCGGAACTGATTCGCCACCGTAAAGATCTGGTGCTTGTATACGAGAAGGACTACATTACGAACTTCAAAGAGAGCGGATATCGCAGCTACCATCTTATTGTGGAGTATCCGGTGCAGACTGCGCTCGGCTCCATGCCGGTGTTGGCTGAAATTCAAATCCGCACGTTGGCGATGAATTTCTGGGCGACAATCGAACACTCTTTGAATTACAAATATCGTGACCAGCTGCCGCCGCATGTCAGGGATCGTCTGCGCAAAGCGTCCGAGGCCGCATTCCAGCTCGATAACGAAATGTCGAGCATCCGGCAGGAGATCGTGCATGCGCAGCAGGATTTTGAAGAAAGCTCCGTCATCGTACGCAAGGTGCTGAACATGATTCAAGAGCTTTACTTTTTCCGCCGTATTCGCGAGGCGGCACAGTTTCAACTGAGATTTAACGAGCTTTGGGAGCAGAACGACATGTGGAGTTTAAGGGAGCTGTCCTTGGAAATTCAAGGAGCTCTTACGCGTGCCGCTAAGGATGGTGCCACCTGACATGGCCGACCGGCTGCGTAATGCCGACGCCCTGGCGGCGATGGCGGGCGACCCGCGTTATCTCGCGTTTATCGCACATTTTAACGGTGACCGGGACTATTTCGAATGCCATGAAGTGATGGAGGAGCTGTGGCTGGAGGAAGGGCGAAGCCCGCTGCTTCAAGGGCTGTTGCAGGCTGCCGTCGGATTGCACCATTGGAACAACGGCAACCTGTCAGGCGCAGTCAAGCTGATGACAGCATCGAGGCAGAAGCTGGGCAGGTACGGGGATCTGCTGCTGGGATTGGATTTGGCCGCATTGTGCCGCGATCTCGACATTTCGCTGCAGCGGCTGAAAGCAAGCACGCAGGACGTGCCGTTCCACGCTTTTGAATTGAAGGTCGTCGACGACCGGCTGAGGAAAGCGGTATCGCGGTTCATCGGGAGTCAGGGCTAAGTTAAACCCGCAAAAAAGCGGAACGGCGAGAGGCACTCCCGCGTTCCGCTTGTTCTTTAAACGTCCGGTTTGAAGTTGTCATCGATCAGCTGTCGGATTTCATCAGGCGTTTTGCCTTCTTTGCTCCACTGCTCGATTTTAGCTAATTCCTCGGTACAAATGCCGCAGTGGCCGCTGTGGTCTGTCCACACTACGCCGTCTGCATTTTGGCTTGCCACATAACAGCGGAGCAGAGATTGGTGGGCATCGCTCTCATATTCCATACAACCGCAATAGCAGTTCACTGACTTCATAATATCCTGATACTCGCCGACGATGGAATACAGATGCTTCGTGCGGGAAGCATATTTATCCAGGAAAGAGGGCATTACCGCAAGAGAAGCTTCACGCTCCCAATTCTCGTTGCCGTGCCTTTCCGGTCCTCCGTGAGCATCGGATCCGCCGCCTCCGCAGGCAGCAAGCGCTATGCCGCACGCCAGCACGGATGCCGGCAGAGCAAGCAGCCATTTGGCCTTCATCAATCGTTCCCCTCCGGTTTATGCTTCTCGAAGAACGCTTTGAAATTCTCCGGACTATACCCGCTCGTCCCGGCTTGAGCAATGCCGCCGCTCATCCGATCGCTCTCCACACCCTCTTTGTAATAGACCAAAGTCGGCGTACCGTCGATGTTCATTTTACCGAAATACTCATCGAACTCAAGAAGATTGAACTGATGCATATTGATGCCGAGATCATCTGCGATAGGTTTGATCTGCGGGGTTGTCCTCTTGCAGTGCGGGCAGTCCGAGGCAAAATAGTACACGAAGAAGCTTTCCTTATTGTCGAGCTTCTCCAGCAGCTGCTCGGGTAATATGATTTTATCGTAATTCGGATCATTTAAGATTTCTTTGGTAGCAGGGTATAAATCATCGGCAGGTTTTCCGTAGACCGTATTTTTCTGAAGGCTGTTTAACAACACTAATCCAGCGATAAGTACGACAAGGATTCCAAAAAAAAATGTACAATTTCTTCGCGTTCATCGGCAATACTCCCATCTAACCGTAAATTTTGCGAAAAGCGTGGACAAGCGTCCCTATCTCTCTTAGATTATACAAGATAAGGTTTACAGGTGAAACCGGGGTGCCGGCATTTATACGAAACTGCGGGAGAAGGGATATAGATGAAAACGACGATACGGCTGGACAAGATGCTGGGCAATCTAGGCTATGGAACGCGAAGCGGCATCAAGAGCCTGGTGCGGCAAGGGGCAGTGTCGGTAAACGGACAGAGAGCCAAGGATCCGGGCATGCAGATTCATCCCGAACAAGATCAAGTTATGCTCAGCGGAGAACGGATCGTTTACAGGGATACCGTTTACGTCATGCTTCATAAGCCTGCCGGCGTCGTGTCCGCGACGGAAGATAACCGTGATCGCACCGTGCTCGATTTGTTGGATCCGGAAGTGACGGTGCTGTCACCTTTTCCGGTGGGACGGCTCGATAAAGACACGGAAGGCTTGCTGCTGCTCACGAATGACGGCAAGCTGGCGCACGAGCTGCTGTCTCCGCGAAAGCATGTGCCCAAAACGTACCGCTCGCTGGTCGCGGGAGACGTGGGAGAAGCCGATTATGAGTCGTTTCGGCAAGGCGTGACTTTGGACGATAGTTATGTAACCCTTCCCGCCGAATTGAAAGTACTGGCGGGCAGTTCTCTCAAGGAAAAGCTTGAAGCGGGCGTCTATGAGGCGGAAATGGAAGATGCAAAGGCGCTTGTCAGCTGCAGCCAAACAAACTCCATCGACGGGCCGCTCAGCTGGATAGAGCTGACCATTCACGAAGGCAAATTCCATCAAGTGAAGCGCATGTTTGAGGCGGTCGGTAAAAAGGTGCTGTATTTGCGTCGAATCTCTATGGGTCCTCTCGTGTTGGATCCGGCGCTGGAGCCGGGTCAGTGGCGGGAGCTCACAAGCGGGGAATTGGAAAGCCTGCGTACTTACCGCAAGGAATGAGAAATGGGAGGCACGGCTTTAACAAAACGATGTCGTTTTTTAGTTTAGCGGGAAATCCTACATCTAATTTTGCTCTGAAGTTAGATGGAATTCTTCCACCTAATCGGTCGTATGACATCGAATCATTGTGAAATCGGATTAATTAACGCCTGAATTTCCAGTTATATTGCTGCGAACCGATGTATTCGAAGATTTATCGGGAGTTTTTCCAGTTAAGCTTGGAACTCTTGCGCTTTTTCGCTAATACACGAAAATCCGCAGGCCCTTTTTGCCGCCCGGTTAAATAATGCGGCAAGCTGAGCTCTATGCGGATTTTCCTCAGTCAATTTCAACGGGTTAAAATGTAATCCGTAGGCTCTAGGCTTATCGTAACTGGCGATGAAATCGTCCGTTTCCGGTCCGAGTAAGTCGCAATTTGCCGAATATAATCTACAGGCAAAGCAGGCATAGGAAGGAATCCGCTCCTTGAGCGCTAAATATTCCTGCGAGACCGGCCATATCCGGATTCGGCGCTGCTGTCGGTTTTATGCGGTTCCTGTTCACGCGCAATTTCCGCATAATCGGTGACCCGGTTTTTTCCGGTTGTTTTGCTGTGATACATCGCTTGGTCTGCCCTCTTAAGCAATGCTTCCGCAGATACATCGGGCTCGGCCATACAAAATCCGATGCTTACGGTGACAATGCTCTCCTTTTCCGTTCGGGAACGGATCGTCTCCGCCGCCTGAAGCGAACTCAGGCCCGGCCCGATCAGGAATGCGACCAATTCTTCACCGCCGTACCGTCCCGCGAGGCCTACGCCTTCAGTCTCCTCCATCAGTATGGAAGCGATTTGCTTCAGAACGCCGTCGGCTTTATGGTGTCCATGACTGTCGTTTAATCTTTTGAAATTATCGATGTCGCAAAAGATAACGCCAAGCGGCCGTCCGGTATGAAGCGCCTGCTCCAGTCTCGCCGAGAAATATCTCCTGTTATAAAGATTGGTCAATCCATCCGTAATCGATGACCGGTATACGGATTGAAGCAGCTCAACGACCCGTTCGAATAACAGTATGAAAAGCAGCAGGTAATAAATGACGGGCATGAGCACGGACAGCGTTGCCAACAGCTTGGAATCCGGAATCCAGTATGTACCGGCGATAACGGAAATCTGCATCACCGTAGCGGCGGCGAGACTGGCGAGATATTTGCGGGGCTGGCCGATGTGGGGGGCAAACATGAGTACGAACAAAGGCGCGAGCATCAGCAAGTATCCGTCGAGGGCGGGCGTCGTCTGCAAGCTGTTCGCCCAAGACGCACCCGGCGTGGACGCACCGGGAAGCGATTCTCCCATCGCAATGAGCAGACCGGTCGTAAGCAAGCCGTAGAACCAGAGACGCGTACGCGGACGGCGCCGGTGATACAGCTCAAAAATGGCAAAGTTAATGACGATGAACGCATATACTTGCAATAGCTTTCCGCCGAAATTCAAAAAGGACTCTGCGGGAGTCAGCCCGAGAGCCAGCGTGAGCTGGAGCAGGTGGTGGATTAAAATGAAGATGAGAGACACGAGCAGCGACCGGTAGGCCTGCCTGCGGTTGCTGTGCAGAAGCCGGTATGACATGAATAGCATTAAACCCACAATAACAACTGCTACGGCCGATGAAAACAAGAGACCCAGACGATCCGGTGCGAACGTGGAATCAGGCATGTAAGGCTCCTTAGGAATGATATGAAAGCAAAGCCGGTTCACTTGCAGAACATATGTTTCTAATATATCATAATTTTCATAGAATCAGAAAGCCGGAACGAGGAGGGGATCCCGCTTGAACATCTTGCAGGCACTGTTTTTTCCCCCGGAGCAGCCGGGCGGCGTCTCGTCAATGGTGCCGTACATCAGAGAGCGGTTCCGTAAAATCGGCTGGGAGATGGAAATGTTCTCGCTGCCCAAGCGCATCCGCAACAAAGGCCGTGAAGAGATCGACTTCCACACTTTCGATTGGCGGCAGTATTCAGGCAATGCCGTAGTGGACAAATATATTCAAACCTATAAAGACTACATATGGTGGGTGAAGCTGCGGCTCGCCGGCCAGCTTTACGACCTTATCCATGCTCATCATCCGATCGCCGCTATGGCGATGAAACATGTTTTCCCGGACATACCCGTTCTTATGACCGTTCACTCCAGCTATGAACGCGAGCTTATTCTGGGCGGACGGATTGCTCAGTACGGGCCGGAGCACCGATTTCTCACTTCCATTTACGGCGAATTGGAGCAGCGCACCGACCGTTTGATGACCGTGTCCCATTCTTTTGCGCGCTACATCGGTCAGTATTTGCGGCAGCCGGAGCGGGTCCAGGTCATACCGAACGGATACGACGAGAAAAGATTCAAGCCGATTCCGCATGAGAATCAAGTTATCCAGCTTGTCACCGTGTGCCGGCTCGTACCTGCCAAAGGGCTGGATATTTTGCTGAAAGCCTGTGCGGAGCTCGGAAAAGAAACCGCTCATTCGTGCTGCATATTATCGGCGACGGACCGATCCGGCCGGAGCTGGAGACCATGGCGCAGGAGCTCGGGATATACGATGACACGATCTTTTACGGCTATATGCTGCATCCCGAAGAATTGATGCCTTTCTTCGACGTATTTGTGCTTCCGTCGCGGGCGGAAGCGTTCGGATCGGTATTCGCCGAAGCTGCGCTTTGTTTGCTGGCGTTGGTCGGTACCGACGTGGGCGGCGTATCAGAGCAGATCGAAGACCATGTCAACGGGCTGCTGGTGCCGTCCGAGAATCCGACGGCTTTGGCCGACGCCTTGGACATTGTAATCAATGACCCGCATTTCCGCTACGAGATGGCGCGCGCGGCCTGGAACAAAGCCAAGAAGACTTATTCGCTGAACCGGGTCATCGGAGAGCTGAAGCGGGTGTACACCTCGTTCGAAGATGGAACCGTGAAAGCTTAGACGAACGGGAGCGTGACTGTCTTGGGAGTCCCTTTTACCTTTATACATGCTGCGGATCTGCATTTGGACAGCCCGTTCAAAGGGCTGGCGAAAGTTCCGGCTGTCGTTCGCGAGCGGCTGCGCGAGTCCGCATTCGTTGCGTTCCGGCGGCTGGTCGAATTGGCGAAGCGGGAAAATGTCGATTTCGTGCTGTTGGCCGGCGACTTATATGACGCGGCGGATCGTTCGCTGCGCGCCCAGCTGCGGCTGCAGCGGGCACTGACGGAGCTCGCGGCGGCAGGAATTCAAGTATTTGCCGTGCACGGCAACCACGATCCGGAGAGCGGACGGCAGGCGAAGCTGGACTGGCCTGAACATGTGCACATATTCCGCTCGGGCGACGTAGAATGTCGACCGGCCTATACGAGAAGCGGGGAATTGGCTGCGCACGTGTACGGAATTTCGTATCCAACGCCTGCAGTAACGGAAAATCTGGCGCTTCGCTTCAACAAGAAGGACGGAGCGCCTTTTCATTTGGCGTTGCTGCATGCGAATGTGGACGGCAGCGCAGGTCACGACAACTATGCACCCTGCAGGTTGGAAGAGCTGACTGCGTCCGGCTTTCAATATTGGGCTCTCGGGCACATTCATGACCGCCGCATTCTTCATGAGTATCCTCATGTTGTTTATCCGGGCAATCTGCAAGGCCGAAGCATTCGGGAAACAGGCGCCAAAGGTGCATATATCGTTACGGTGTCAGATGCCGGATCGGTACTGATGCGGTTTAAAGATTTAGCCGACGTGCTGTGGCAGGAAATCAAGGTATCGATCGAAGGCATCGAACGGGAGCAGGAGCTTAAGAACCGTCTCATGCAGGCGGTTGAAGAGCTGCGCAAAGATGCCGATGGCCGCCCGGTGATCGTACGGGTTCAGCTCGATGGGCGAGGTGCGCTGCATGACAGGCTCCTGCAGCCGGCGGTGGTCGAGGAATGGCTGGACGAATTGAGGGAATGGCTGGGAGCTCCCGAGGAAGCCGACGCTTGGGTGTGGCCCGAATCGATAAACGTACGCACCGGCTGTTTATTGAATCTTGAAGAAGCTGCGAATGAGGAAGGCTTCCTGGGCGAGCTGCTGCGGCAAGGACTTGCTGCAGGCGGACAAGCGGAACAGTCCAAAGAGTTGCTGGAACAAGCGTTGGATCGCCTTCGCAGTCACCCTAAGGTTCGCGACTGGCTGCAGCAGAGCAGCCCGGAGCTTCGCGCGGAATGGATCCGCCGGGCGATGGAGCTTTCCGTTTCATTATTGCGGGAAGACGAAACGGCTTAGCCGGAGGAGGGACAGCGGATGTTCATTCGTGAGCTTCAGGTGGATGGCTACGGTGCGCTGCACGGGGTCAAGCTCAGCTTCGAAACACCCGTCACTATCATATATGGCCGTAACGAAGCGGGCAAAAGCACGCTTCTTCGTTTTGTCCGCAGCATGCTTTACGGCTTTCCGACACGCAAGGATCCGGTGGAGCGGGGGGAACCGGTTGCCGGCGGCAGGCACGGCGGACGTATGATCCTGTCGGTATCCCCCGAAGCGGAGTGGGTGCTCGAAAGGTATGCCGAGCGGGGATCGGGACTTATCGTACGTGACGAAAGCGGATCGGATCGGCCTATGCCGCAGCAGGAATGGGAGAGGCTGGCTCTAGGGGGCGTATCGGAGCGGCTTTTTCGTCAATTGTTTGCAGTGACTTTGGATGAACTGCACGAAATTCGTTCCCTTCAAGGCGAGGAGATCGGCAATTATCTATACCATGCCGGCATGGCGGGGGCGCGGCATTAACGGCGGCGCGACGCCGGCTCGGCGGGGAAATGGACAAGCTGTTCCGCCCGAAAGGAACGACGCAAGAGATCAACCTTCTGCTGTCCGCGATTAAAGAGACGGAAGCCTCTCTTCGCCAGGACCGCGACAGTATCGTACATTTTAACGAAACCAATGAAGCTTTAACTATATTAGAGGAACAATTGGCGGTGCTTGAGCTGCAGCTTCCGGACATTCGTTTGCGCACCGCGGAATTGCAGGGGGCGTTCGATCTCCGTGAATGGTGGCTTAAGGGGCAGGCACTTCTGCTGGAAGAAGTGGAGCTGCGCAAGGTGCTGCCCGATCCGTCAGTGCCGTTGTTAGCGCAGGAAGCCCGGTCCGTATGGGAGAGTTTGAAAGGAAACCGCAGTGAAGCTGCGGACAATCTGGCAAAGGCCCGTAAAGCGGAGTTTGAATTGAGGCTTGCTCGGGAAGCCATTTCATGGGACGAAGGATTCGTGGCTTTGCTGCCGGAGCTGGAGAGGTTGGAATCCGTTCGGGAAGGTATTGTCGCCCGCCGGGAAGAAGGCGCAGAGCTTGAATCCGAACGCCGTTTGCTGGATGAATCGGTCAAAGGAATGTTGGCGCGGCTTTCTCCTGACTGGACGGAGGCGGATCTGCAGGCTTTCGGAGGACTGTCCGCGGAACGTGATCAAGTTCGCCGGCTGCAACAGCAGTGGGAGGAAGCGGAACGCGCTGCCGAGAGCTTGCAGGCGGATGTGCGGAGAATCACACGGCAGCTGCACGCTTTGCAGGTGGAGCCGCTTATTGAACGACGGCAAGAGGGCGAGCGCGGAGCCGCGAATGAAAGCTACAGACTGTCATTCATTCCTCGCAGCAGGTCCGATCTGCTGAAATCGTGGCATGCGCTGGAGGACGCGATTCGGCAGTATGAAGGTGCCCGAATGGAAGCTTTGCTGGATTCCGCCGGCAGAATACAGTATCAACGCCGCAAGCCTGCCGGTTTGCTGTATGGGGTCGCAGGGATTGCGGCCACTGCTGCTGCCGCCATGCCTTTCCTGGCCGGCAAAGACAACCCGGTGCCGCCTACTTATCTCACGTTATCCGCCATTTTAATTGCTGCCGCTGCAGGAGTTGTTCTCCTTGCGTTCCGTCAAAGTTCCCGACCGGCGGCGGTACACTCTTCAGGCAAGGACGGCTCTGTAAGGATTCATCGGCGACAGATGGCCGAACGGTTGAGCCGGCTTGTATCGGACAACGAGGCAGCCGCCGCTCTCCTTGCGGAGTCTAACGAAGACGATCTGACAAGGGCTCAAATTGAAGACGGCGTGTGGGTGGAACTGCGGAATGCTGTGTATCGGGAAATCGAACGCCTCGATGCCGAAAATGAGCTGCAGCTAAAGCACACGGAAACGCAGACCCGGCTGCAGGAACTGTCACGAGAAAGAAGCGTCATCGAAAAAGATTTAAAACAACTGAATGATCGATTGTCCGCGCTTCAAGAGGAGTGGCAGACCTGGCTGCAAGCTCGCAAGTTACCCCTGCACCTTACTCCCGACAGCTTGCCGGAGCTTCTCGGTCTGACCGAGCAGGGACGCACGAGCTTACGCCAGCGCGAACGGATTATTGAGCGGCTGGCCGCGGTGGGCAGCACAATCGATCAATTTGAGGAAGCGGCCGCGAAGGTGTGCGAGCAGTATCCACCGCCTGCTGCGTTCGGTCATGATTCGGTTCTGGCGGTACACGGATTGTTTCGCGAAGCGCTGAGGCAGCAGACGGCGAAAGAAGAAGCATTACGAGTGGACAGACTGTTATCCGCCGCGGTTAATGAGGCTGAACGAGCAGGCCGGGAATTGACGCGGGTTGAAAATGTCATTGCGACGTTTTTTAGCGGAGGCTGGCTCGGTTAATGAAGCTGAGCTGGAGCAGCGGCTGAGTATTGACGAGCGATGCATGGATCTGCAAAGGCAGCGCCGCGAGATTGGGCTCCGCCTGGAATCGGGGCGTGACTCTCTGGCGGTGGAGCAGTTGTACGAGCGCTTGGACCGGCACGACGAGTCTTCTTTGCGCGCATTGCTGGAGGAACAGCAAGCAAAGCTCGCATACGCCGAACAGCAAAGAAGCGAGCTGCTCGACCGGAGAGGCCGGTTGACACAAGAGCTGCAGCGCCTGCGGAACGAGTCTGAGCTGGAAGACCGGGCCATGCGCCTGAGCGAGCTGCAGAGCAAACTTGAAGCGCTGCTCGAACGTTATGCGATTCTGGCGATTTCCGACACGCTGATTACACGGACGAAATCGATCTTTGAAGAAGAGAAGCAGCCGGAAGTTTTGCGCCTTGCTTCCCGATATTTAGAACAAATGACGGGCGGCGCCTACATCCGGATCGTCGCTCCCGGCGACAGCCCGGCGCTGCTGGCGGAGACGAAAGAACGGGCTTTACTCGACAGCGCATTTTTGAGCAGAGGTACGCAGGAACAGTTGTTTCTGGCGATGCGGTTCGCCTTGTGCGACGCCGCTTCACGCGAGCATCCGCTGCCGCTGCTTTTGGACGATCTGTTCGTACATTTTGACGAAAAGAGGCTTGAGAACACAATTCCGGTCGTGCAGCAGCTGGCTGCCGCTCGGCAGGTCATTCTGTTCACCTGTCACCGGCATGTGGCCCGGACAGTGGCGGCGGGGATTCCAACCGCCCGAATGATGATGCTGGGGGACCCGGAGGCAGAGGCCCATTCGGCCGGCGTGTCCGGTCGCGGCTGATCAGGAAAAGCCAGGCAAGACTGAGCATGCCGAACATCGGATACAGATTGTCCAGCAGAGGTCCGAACCCGAACTGGCCGGCCAGGAAACAAAGCAGAAGGAGCATGGCGGTCAGCATCCATTGCGACGCGCCTGTTCTCTCTTCCAGCTGGAGCGTCAGCCCGAAAATGTCCGCCACCAGCGTGGTGAAAATTTCCATGAAAATGAGAAATATGTAGATCCAATGAAGCCAGGCTCCAAGCTCTCGTGCGATCCCCGCCATAGGAATCTCGTATTGCAGGATACCCGGCATCCGCGTGGACATGGCTACATGGCCGGCAAGCAGCATAAGCCCGATCCCGAGGCCGCCCATCCATGCTCCGCGCCGCAATATTTTTTTATTGCCGATAGAAGCTCCGAGCGGAACAAGTACAGCCTGGGACATCGAGAGATTAAAGGCGGCGTAGAGGAACGGCGAGAGCCACGCCGCCCACGGCGATGATTCGTTCGGGGCGGTCAGCCAGTGCGCGGAGCTGGGGTGCCGCAAAGTTTCCACGACAAGGAATATTGTAAATCCGATCATAACAGGAACGACGAAGGTGTTGATGGTCAGAATCGCATTCATTCCTCTGCGCAGCAGCATGAAGCACGCGAACATCGTGATCAGCAGGCCGCTCTGGTAGCTTAAATTCAGATGCTCGGAGAAGATGGAGCCCGCTCCTGCGAGCATGACCGCATTGACTCCGAGCAGAATGATCAGCATGACGTGGCTTACCAAGCGGCCGGCTTTCTCACCGAATAGATATTTGTTCAGATCTTCGTACGATTTCGCATTTAAACTTGCGGCGAGCAGCATCACCTTGGCGCCGATCCAAACGAAAAACAGAGTCGAAAGTATAATGAGCAGCGGACCCCAAAATCCGAAACGGGTAAAAACTGCATGACTTCCCGCCCGGATGCAAAACCCGCCCCGACAACGGTTCCGATAAACGTTAATGCGACTTGTATGCTTTTCGCCCACTCTTTCATCCTGCGGAACCTCCCGACTCTTGCTCTTGTGTGCTCTTCTTAACAGACTATGATACGAAACGGACGAGCATGCCTTCAGCCCACAGGCGAAATGTTAACATCCAGGCTTGCTCAGCCGGAAAGATCAGGTAAAATAGAACAAGGACGATGCACGGTCCCGAGGGGGAGGCGAATCGCCGCGCAGTCAGGGTGCTCCAGCTGCCGGCCGTTGCTTCGGGCGTTCTATTACCCGGCCCGGGAGTCGTCCGATTGACCGGGCTTTGAAGGAGCTGTTCATGATAAACGAGGAAACACTTCAAGATCATTTGCGCAAAAAGCCGTATCTGATCGACGCGATAGCCGGAAATTCCGCGATGCTTCTCTCTCTGGGCAAGACCGGCAGGCTTTATCGGCTCTGGTGGCCGCATATCGATTTTCCGCAGCATGTGGATGAAATAAGGACGGGGTTGCAGCTGCATGGAACGCCGGGGGGCGTAACATGGTTCGACGATCCAGCCGGGGGTTGGCGTCACGAGGCGGCCTATGTCCCGCATACGAATGCCTATCGCGTAACGGCGGATCATCCCGATATTCCGGTGAGCGTCGAGCAGACGGATTTTGCAGTTCCCGGCCAGCCTATCATTGTGCGCCGGTATCGATTGACCTATCATGGTCAGGAAAAGCGAGACTTGGACTTTTATCATTACGGATCATTCCGGATTGCAGAAAATGAGCTGTACGCGACAACCGAGTTCCACGGCGAGAATGACGCGCTCGTGCATTTCCGGCACGAGTATGCATTTGCGGTCGGCAGCTCGCACATATGCAGCGGTTATCAGCCGGCGGCGGAGCATGGTTCGGCGCGGAAAGCGGCTGGCTGAACGGCAACGAAATCGATATGCAGCCGGACGGCGCATTGAAATGGACGTTGGCCGGGGTGGAACCGGGTGAAACCGTGGAAATACCGGTATACATAGCAGCCGGCCGCTCACGCGAAGCAGCGTTGAAAGCGTTAACGCTAGCGAAATCCCGCGACTCGGAAGATTGGTTTCGTGAGATGGAAGCATACTGGGCGAACTATCTGGCGAGCGCTGCAGCCTGCCCGAGCGCGGATGAGGCCATCTCGGCGCTTTACGAGCGTTCGCTGCTCGCGATGAAGCTGATGTCGGATGAAGAGACCGGCACGATCGTCGCCGCCCCGGAATTCGATGAATATCATACCCGCTGCGGCGGATACGCCTACAGCTGGGGCCGCGATGCGGCATTTGTTACAACCGCTTTCAACAAAGCGGGACTCGGTTCGTTGTCCGAGAAATTTTACGATTGGGCGGTCACGGCGCAGGAGCCGGACGGATCCTGGCAGCAGCGGCATTATCATGACGGCCGTCTTGCTCCCAGCTGGGGCTTGCAGATCGACGAAGGCTCCTCCCTGCTCTGGGGGATGTGGGAATATTACATTCACTCCGGGCAGCAGCAAGATTTTCTAGACCGGATGTGGCCGGCGGTGGAGAAGGGCGCTTCGTTCGTGGCAAGCTTCCTCGACCCTGATACGGGGCTTCCGCTGCCGAGCAGAGACCTATGGGAAGAACGGGAAGCCGAGCATACGTATTCCGCTGCGGCCGTATTCGGCGGCTTGACGGCGGCCTCGCATTTCGCAAGTCGTAAAGGCAGAGACGATCTGGCCGAATCATGGGCCGATGCTGCCCAGCGGATCGCCGAAGCCATTCAGTCGCGCTGTTGGAATGAAGCGGCAAGCTCTTATTACCGTGGATTGAAGTTGACGGTGTCCAAGGAAACATATGAAGCGGCAATCGCGCGCGGACAAAGCGGATTCGTCCAAGAACGGGGCAAAGGATATCTGCGATACGTAGTAGACCATGACCCTGTCATCGACGTGAGTTTGCTGGGAGTCAGCGTGCCTTTCGGCGCCGTATCGGTGGAAGATGCCAGAATGGCATCCACGGCAGACCGGATCGAGCAGCTGCTCACTTCGCCTAAGGTGGGCGGAATCAAGAGGTATGAGGACGATTCGTATATCGGGGGCAACCCTTGGATTTTGACCACCCTTTGGTTAGGTCATTACCGCACCCTGCAGGGAAGGTACGACGACGCGAGGCAGCTGCTGGATTATGCGGTCCGAAATGTCACTCCATCCGGCCTGCTGCCGGAGCAAGTCGACCGGGAAACAGGCGAGACGGCATGGGTCGTGCCCCTGACGTGGTCGCACGCCATGTTCGTTCTAGCCGTTCATTTGCTCGCAGAGCGCGGGGAATTGTAAGCTAATAAAATAACGCCTTCTTTCGATGGGATGCAAAAGCTCCCGGAAAGAAGGCGTTTTTCATATTTCATTACTGATGAGTTTCAAGGATAATACAGCCTGCGAGTCGGGATCAAGATCAAGCTTTAGCGATCCTCCGGCAACCTGGAGCGAGATGACATTGCTTCCCGCGGGCTGCCGCACGCCGAGCAGCTCTGCAGCTTGCCCGCCCTTCATCCCTTTCGAAAGCCCTAGAATGCCTGACCGGACTTCTGCGGAGCTGATCTCGACGTACACGACTGTGTTGTCATTACTCATTCCTACTGAAAATCCGCGATATTCCCAAATCTGAATGGAGTTATCGTCGCCGGGAAGCACATATGAATCGTCAGGGACTCCGTAAAGGCCGATCACATCCCCCTCAGAGGCGCCAAAACCGATACCGCACAGCGAAGGCGCATCCGCACGGAACGGCACTTCCGGCGGTGCGGATTTGTCCGGGGTATCCTGCAGATCCGCATCCGATAATTCCTCGTTCGAAGACAGCGTGGAGCTTTCTCCCGCAATTTTATGAGAAGCCGCCGGCGGCTTGTCTGAATGGTGGAGAGAATCGGTACCGGCAGAGACGATGTCTGACTTCGTTCCCTCACAGGAGACAAGAGCAGCCGAGAGCATGAACAATCCGAGTATGGCCAATGGACGACTATCGGTTTTCGGCATATTTCCCCTCCATTTTTTTCCTATATATTAGTAGAACCATTTACAACCCAAAAAGTTTCATCGTTTCGAGAAAAATCGAAAAATCAGTGCTTATGTCACAAATGTCGTTGGGTCCGCAGGCTTATCGTATCTCAAGAGATGAAAGGTCTATATCCGAATCTTGCGCCTGCTTGGAGGATGTGATACGTTAAACGGAAAACATGACGGACGGTGAAAGCAGGCTATGGACATTCTCAAAGAGAGGATTCTAAAGGAAGCCAGTGTCATAAACCCGGGAGTATTGAAGCTGGATTCGCTGCTTAACCATGGTGTCGATCCGCAGTTGACGATGGAAATGGGTAAAGAGTTTGCGCGGAGATTTGAAGGAGAAAAGATAACCAAGGTGATTACGGTGGAAGCCTCCGGTATCCCGGTCGCTTTCGCAACGGCGCTGCTGCTTGGCGTTCCGCTTGTATTCGCCCGCAGGAAAAAGACGCTTTTAGGTGAACCCGATGCCTATATCGAGAGGGTGCCTTCGTTCACCAAAGGAATCGTAACCGATTTGATCGTTTCCCGCGAACTGCTACGGCCGGATGACACCGTGCTGTTCATTGACGATATTATTGCCAATGGGGATGCGGCGCGGGGGCTGCTCAAAATAATCGAAAAGTCCGGGGCCGCGTTGGCAGGAATCGGCATCGTGCTGGAGAAATCTTTTCAAGCCGGCGGACAGACGCTGCGGGAGCAGGGTTACCGGTTGGAAACACTGGTGAAAATTAAGTCGCTTGACAACAACGAGATCAGTTTCGGTGACTAAATATGGTTCCTAATATCCCTTTCCCAATCGGTTTTCTATATCGTATAATATGATTACTTGCAGAAGGGGAGGCGAGCAATAAAATGGGAGATATCAACCTGTCGGAGAACTTTTTTTTTAGATAAGCTGGAAAGCTCCAAGAACCATTTCGAGCGCGCGCTCGACTGCAAACACACAGAGTTCGATGACCTGTACCCATACATGATCGAACACCCGCAATTTTTCTGGTATAAGCGTTATGTCGCTTGGTCTGAACTGCTGACGATCGTCAAGCTGTGCGAGGAGATGGACATTCCTTGGTCAGAGCGCTTCACGGAACGTCAGGCCGAATATGTCAATAGCCGGGTCATGTCAAGCAAGGTGTTGGATTGCTGGTATGAAACGAACGATACGCGAGAGCACGTCGGCTGACCCTGTCGGCGAAGCCTAACGGAAAACCCGCCCGGACGAAAGTCCCTGCGGGTTTTTACATATTGGAGGGGTAGACATGTTGAATGATGAACAGTTGGATCGATACCGCGTCGAAGGAACGAAGGCAGGGTAGTGAGGGATGCATTGGAACAGAACGATGTGGTCGGTATCGTCGTAGCATGGGATGACGAGCATTTGCTGATCCGCCGTCCCAATCGCCGTGTAGTCAAGGTGAAACGCGGCTACAAGCTGCAGCCCGCCGATGAACCGAGGCAATGGGATGAATGAAATTGTTGGAACTGTGGGAAATTAGACGCCATAACCATCTATCAACCCACAGGGTGTGCGGAGGCATGATCACATGACCTTAATGGAACAGAAAGTACGAAGCTACAAGGAAAATGTGGCCGGATTGATAGGTGCGCTGCCGGATGCGGCCCAGGCTTACAACCGGTTCACGGAGGAATGTTTTGCGGCGGGGGAACTCGATGAGCGGACGAAGCAATTGATCGCTTTAGGAGTCGCGCTTTTTGCCAACAATGAAGTGTGTACTTATTATCATGTGCAAGAAGCACAAGCAAAAGGCGCGACGGATCGCCAGATTATGGAGACCGCGGCAGTAGCCGGTGCGGCGCTCAGCGGCCATGTGTTCTCGCAAGGCGTCACTCGCGTACAGGGTGCGCTCGGGCTGCAACAGCAAATCGACTGGGATTCTCACCGTGACGTGGAGTTCGCAGAAGATATGAGCACTTGGGTTGAGGCACCACCGTCATATTAAGGACGGCTATTGTCTGAAAATTGCAACTTCCTTAGTGTGGCTTGACTCCAGAGCTGCAGGCGTGCTATGATAAGTCTCGTGATTGCGATAAGGTCAACCTGAACAGCGCGGCGACGCGATGGAAGAACACCCCAAAATCACAGCATGCGGTCGTGGCGGAATTGGCAGACGCGCTAGATTCAGGTTCTAGTGGTGTAACAGCCGTGGAGGTTCGAGTCCTCTCGACCGCACCATACATAAAAGTCTAAGAAGCCTACAATAGTAAGGCTTCTTTTGTTTTTTGAATATTCTCTATTGACTGATCTGATGTTTCGAAAAAATTGAAGTTGTTGACGAATTGTTGACGAATACGGAGCAAGTAAAAAGACGCTGAACAGGGATCCAACGTAGTGATTATCGCACCTCCGATGTCTACTTCTCCCTTACCCATGCCGCGCGGTCGTAACTTATATCATAATCCTGCGTGAAATTGGGAAAGTTGTTACGGTGACAGAGACTAGTATCGCATCGGGAGGAGTTTATGATTTTAAGTGCTGAACAGCTTCGGCAAAAGGCTCATGAACTCGCGCTGATACATGAACCGTTTATCATTAGACGGCCATCGCAGCGTGTGTGGCGGGCGTTTCGTGCCGACGTCGATAAATTGCGCGCGTTCGCAAGCACTTTGAGGGGCGGTGGCTCAGCTTGTTCGCAGCCGGCGGAAGAATGGTTGCTGGATCATGCGGAATTCATCCAGGAACAGGGTCTGGTTGTCCAGCACGAACTTACCGAAACATTCTTAAGGCGTTTACCTCATCTGCGTAAAACCGGCGAGCCGCGGGTGCTTTCGATCTGCGTAGATTTTTTGCAGCATACGGACGGGCTTCTCGACGAGGACTCGTTCGTTTCGTACATAAATCATTATCAGGAGGTGTCGATACTCACAATTGCCGAGGCATGGGCCATCCCGTTAATGATGCGCATAGCCATGATCCGACGGCTGACGGAACTCATGGAACTGATTCGGGAGCGCCGGGAAATATGCGCGATGGTGGAACGGTTGCTGGCGCGAATCGAACCGTCGAAAATGAATCCGGATGCACTGAACGCCGCGCTCGAGCAAGCCGGCCAGGAGACGCCGCTCTCCGGTCCGCTGATCGTCCATCTTGTCAGCCATCTGCGCGAGTGGGCGGACGATTCGGCCGTCGTGCGCGAATGGCTGATGTGCAAGTTGGAAAATGGTCCCGCAAGTCATGATCATATTGTCTCATACGAATATCAGCTTCAGGCCGCATACCAGATGACGACCGGCAATGTTATCGGCGGCCTGCGTAAATTATCACGCTGGGACTGGTCCGATGCGTTCGAGCAGATTTGCTCGGTGGAGCTCACTCTACGCCAGGAAAGCTCAGCCGTTTATCCGCTCCTTGATTTTACCAGCCGCGATATGCTGCGAAAGCGGGTGGAGCAACTGGCGCGCCGCCAGCGAGTGCCGGAAAATCTAGTGGCTAAACAGGCGGTGGATCTGGCCGATAAAGAGCGCCATGACGCGCGAACGAATGATCCAGTCTCGTCGGATGAGCTTCCGCGCCAAGCGTTTGTCGCTTATTACCTGCTTGAAGCTGACGGAGTTCGACGGTTACAGCAGGCATTGAAAATTTGCAACAGCGCCCGGCGTCTTCCGGAAGCAGCGTTATTTCAGCGGCCGACGGGCGTGTATTTTGCGCTGCTCGCAGGGTCGTTTGTAGTGGCGCTGCTGGGATTTGCCGTATGGATCGCCGGCGGCCGGGGCTATACGCCGGCGGAGTGGGCCGTTATTCTGCTCGTGCTGGCCTTACCCGTGAGCGAGTGGGCAGTAGCCGCCACGCACTGGCTGATCGAATGCGCCAAAAGTCCGCGGCCTCTGCTGCGATACGATTTCTCAGAGGATATTCCGGTTGAAGCGGCAACCATGGTTGTTGTTCCCGTCATCTGGTCAACGGTTGAACAGGTGCGGGAATCGGCAGACCGGCTTGAGCTGCATTATCTGGCGAATCGCAACGCCAACATTCACTTCGCGCTCCTTGGCGATTTCGCCGATGCCGGCGAGCAGAGTGTTCCTCAGGACGCCGAGGTGCTGCGGGCAGCTCGTGACAGCATTGAGAAGTTGAACCGTTTGTATTCCGCCTCCGGAGCAAATACGTTTCACCTGTTTCAGCGCGGCAGGAGGTGGAATCCGTCCGAGCGCCTGTGGATGGGCTGGGAGCGCAAGCGGGGCAAATTGGTCGAGTTGGTCGAGCTGCTCAAAGCACGGAAGGAGACGACTTACGAGGTCGTAGTCGGGGAATCGTCCGTACTGCCCTCCATCCGCTATGTCGTTACCCTTGACGCGGATACCCGGCTTCCCATGGGCAGCCTTCAACGGATGATCGGTACGCTTCATTTGCCGTATAACCGGCCTAGGTTCAACCGTAGTCGTACTCGTATCGCAGAGGGTTACGGCATTTTGCAGCCGCGTATCGGCATCAGTCACGAGACATCATTACGTTCCCGTTTGGCCTATCTTTGGTCAGGTGACCCTGGCGTCGATCCGTATGCGTTTGCTGTGTCCGATCCTTACCAGGACGGCTTCGGACAGGGCATTTTTACAGGCAAGGGTATATTCGATGTCGATGTCTTCGCTGAATTGCTGTGCGAACGAATTCCGGAAAACGGGGTTCTCAGCCACGACCTGCTGGAAGGCGGCTTCATGCGCGTAGGATTGCTCTCGGACATTGAATTGATCGATGACCATCCTACCACGTACGGTGCGTTCCAGATGAGATTGCACCGTTGGGTGCGCGGCGATTGGCAGCTGCTTCCATGGCTTTTCACCCGCGTTGCCGACCGTTGCGGCGCAAAGGTCCCGGTCGATCTGTCGGCGCTCACCCGATGGCAGATCATCGATAATATGAGGCGCAGTTTAATCCCGACGGCATTATTTCTGGTTCCACTACTCGCGTTAATCGTCCTCCCAGGCGCTCCTGCACGTTGGTTTATTTTTTGGTTGGCCACGTTGTTCTTACCGCTGATCCGCCAGCTGACCGCCATTCGCACAAAACATCGGCGAACCGGCAGATTACTCCATACGGCCGGGCAAGTATTGGTCACGCTGCTCACGCTGCCTTTTCAAACGACGCTGCTGCTTGACGCGATCGGTCGCACGCTTTACCGGTTGATTATTTCAAAACGTCATTTGCTCGAGTGGGTCAGTTCCGCGCAAATCGAACGCAACACGCGCAGGCGCCATCCTGTTATGCATGGTCTCTATGGCGGATACTTCTTGGTGTTCATCTTCGCGCTGGCATCGCTGGCGAACGGGTTTACGGCCTTGAGTTGGGCCGGTTTGACGCTTTGTGCAATATGGGCATTCGCGCCCTTAGCGGTCATGTGGTTGAACAGGCCCGTGGAGAGTGCTGAGCGGCCGCTTCAGCCGCATCAAGCGGAAGAACTGCGGAAGGTTGCGACACAGATATGGACATTTTACGAGGATTTTGTCACCCGCAAAGACAACTGGCTGCCGCCGGACAATGTGCAAATCGATCCGCCGCGCGGGATTGCGCATCGCACTTCGCCGACCAACATCGGACTTTACCTGACCTGCGTGGTCGCTGCGCGGGATTTCGGATTTATTGATACGCGTGGACTCGTCGAGCGATTGGAACGCACAATCCGCACGGTGGAGCGGATGGACAAATGGCAGGGCCATCTCTACAACTGGTACGACACGTCCACCTGCGAACCTCTTTCCCCGCAATATGTGTCAACGGTAGATTCCGGCAACTTCGTCGGCTGCCTGGTAGCGGTCAAAGAGGGACTGGCCGAGTGGCTCAAGACCGACATCGGGCAAACCGAAAGGCCGCACTCGCAGCAAAATCAATTCAGGACCGCAGACATGTTTGACGTCGCATTTGCCGAGGAGTTGACCTCTTCCGTAGGAAACGGGGGCGATGCACTCAGCATCGGCCTCGGAACAACGCCGGACTGTTCCCCGGACGAATGGTTGGTTCTCGGCGGCAATCTGATCGCCCGTATCGAAGTGTTGATCAATGAGACGGACTTTCGCCCGTTATATGACCACAAGACAAAACTGTTCGCGTTGGGCTACCATGCCGCTCTCAATCAACGCGATGAGATATTATATGACCTGCTCGCGTCCGAGGCCAGACAGACAAGCTTCATGGCCATCGCCCTCGGTCATGTGTCCGTCGCCCACTGGGGGGCGCTCGGGCGGACTATGACCAAGGTGGGGCGGCAGCTTACGCTGCTCTCATGGTCCGGAACGATGTTCGAATATTTGATGCCGACTCTGTTGATGCGCACCTACCGCAACACTATTTGGGACACTACATACCGCGGAGTCGTGAACCGTCAGATGGAGTACGCTCACAAACGGGGAGTTCCGTTCGGAATATCCGAATCGGGCTATTACGCGTTCGATTTTCAGATGAACTATCAATACCGGGCGTTTGGTGTCCCCGGTCTTGGCTTCAAGCGCGGGCTCGAGCAAGATCTGGTCGTGGCTCCGTATGCGACGATTCTCGCGTTGCCCCTCGCCAAGCGGCAGGGGATGGAGGACTTGCGCAAAATGGATGACCTCGGCGCGCGCGGCGAATACGGTTATTACGAAGCCATCGATTTCACGAGCGAGCGGATGCCGGAGGACCGGACGCGCATGGTGATCCGAAGCTTTATGGCCCATCATCAGGGCATGAGTTTTCTTTCCCTCGCAAACTTGCTGCTCCCTTTCAAGATGTACGATCGCTTTCACCGTGACATGCGCGTGCAGGCCGCGGAACTGTTGTTGCAGGAACGTCTGTCCGAGCGGCCCAGCGTCATTAAACATCCGGCGTTGGCTCGTGTGCATGCCCCCGATACAAAGCCCGCCCGGACCCGCGCGCTGCGTGAGTATGTATCCGTGGGCACGCGTGCTCCGGAGGTATGTATTCTGTCAAACGGAACATACATGACAATGGTGTCGAGCAGTGGCGGCGGATTCAGCCAATACGAAGCCGTGGCCGTCTCTCGTTGGCAGGAGGATCCGATCTTGGACGAGTCGGGCAGCTACATCTACATTCGTGATGTGGCCCGCGACGCGGTATGGTCTCCGGGGTTCCAACCCTGCCGTGTGGCATCCCCCGAACAACGCGTGCAGTTCGCGCTGGATCGCGCAATCTTCATGCGCGAGGATGAAGACGTGCAGACGAGTCTTGAAATATGCGTATCGCCTGAATGGAATGCGGAGGTTCGTCGTTTGACGTTGACCAACGCGGGATCCGAGCCGAAGATCCTGGAAGTGACAACGTTTATGGAACTGGCATTGGCGATTCCCAGCGCCGTCAATGCGCATCCCGCCTTCAGCAAATTGTTTATTGAAACGGAATATGCCGCCGATGCGGTGTGTTTGCTCGCACGCCGACGGCCCCGCGAGGGAAGCGAGAAACCGTTGTGGGCCGCACACTCGCTCATTGTGGAGGAGCGACCTCTCGGGACGGTTGAATTCGACACCGACCGGGCGAACTTTATCGGCCGCGGTCATCGGATGTCCGAGCCGCTGGGGATCCGTTCGCGCTTGCGCGGAACGGTGGGCTCCGTGGCTGATCCGGCCTTTGTTATGAGGCGGCAGGTTCAGCTTGCGCCCGGCGAGCGGATCCAGTTGTTCGCCGTCACAGGTGTTGCCGACTCCAGGGACGAGGCGGTGAGCATCATCCGCCGGTTTTCAGGCAGTCAGGCCGTGGAACGAACGTTTCAGCTTGCCTGGAACCGAAGTCAAATTGAGCTTCGCCATTTGCACATAACTTCCGTCGAGGCGACGACCTTTCAAACTTTGGCCGGACGGGTGCTGTTTGCGCCGCCGCTCAAACAGGAGCAGCGGCAGAGCATCGCCGCGAATGCGAAGGGGCAATCAGGATTGTGGGCGCACGGAGTGTCGGGAGACAGGCCCATAATTCTTGTCAGGATCGGGGATCGGGATCATATCGCATTTGTGGCGAAGCTGATCATGGCATACGAGTATTTACGCCGCTTGGGGCTGATTTACGATCTGGTCATTCTAAACGAATCGGCCGGCGGATACCAGCAGGAGCTGCAGGAAGCACTGCGACGCGCTGTTGAAAAAGGTATTGACTGGCAGAGCGCGGGGCGGGGCGGAGTTTTTATCGTGGATGCCGGACAACTACCGGACGAAGACAGAATATTGCTGATGGCTGTGGCGCGTCTCGTACTGCGCGCAGACGGTCCGAGTCTGAAGGCCCAAATTAGGATGCCGCGTCCGGGCGCTGACTTACCGCCGCAGCTCGTGACGACAGCAGGGAGTGAAAGATTCGGCACTCCCGCTCCGGACGACACGCGCCATTGGATGTTTTATAACGGTTTCGGGGGTTTTTCCGAGGATGGCCGCGAGTATCGGATTTTGTTGAAGAACGGCAATCATCTTCCGGCGCCGTGGATCAATGTAATGGCCAATCCTGAATTCGGCTGCCTGATCTCCGAGCTCGGCACGGGCTATACATGGTGGCGCAACAGCCGTGAATGCAAGCTGACCCCTTGGTCAAACGACCCTGTGCTCGACCGACCCGGCGAAGTGTGCTATTTACGTGACGAAGAAAGCGGAGAAATATGGTCCGCAGCGCCGTTTGCCGGGCACGCGGTCAATTGCCATACGGTTTCGCACGGCCGAGGTTACACTCATTTTCGCCATGAACAAAACGGCGTCATCGCGGAAATGACCGTTTTTGTTCCGCTGAACGATCCGGTGAAGGTGGTCAAATTGCGGCTGCAAAACACAACGGACAAGGCGCGGCACCTCTCAGTCACTTATTACGCGGAATGGGTGCTGGGCGTACGGCGCGAGGCAAATACGTCCTTCATCGTTACAGAGTGGGACCCATCGGCCCGGATCATGTTGGCGCGGAACACGTATCAGGAGTCATTCCGTAATGCGACGGCTTTCTTGGGGGTCTATCCGCAAGCGGCGGCAGCAGAAGGTTCAACGGACTCGGGTAAATCGGGGCAGCCCGATTCGCCCGATGCGACCCCGGATGTCTCATGGACGGCGGACCGCACCGAATTTCTGGGCTTTAACGGCACGTTGGACAACCCCGCCTCGCTGCAACGCGAACGGCTGTCGGGTACAACGGGAGCTCTGAATGAAACCTGCGGCGCGGTACAAACGAAATTCAAGGTAGATGCTGGAGCCGAACGGACCGTCTACATATTGCTCGGTTGCGAAGGTTCGCGCGAAGATGCGGTGAAGCTCGCCCATCAATACTGCCGGGACGATTTCTGCGAGCAGTCGCTTGCCGACGTGCGGGAACTCTGGGATGGCATACTGGATAGGATCAAGGTGTCGACGCCGTGTCCGGAAATGGATGTACTTCTGAACGGCTGGTTGATATACCAATCGCTTTCATGCAGGATGTGGGCAAGGTCAGCATTTTACCAGGCGGGCGGCGCGTATGGCTTTCGCGACCAGCTTCAGGATTCATTGGCGCTGCTGCACACCCGGCCGGATCTCACGCGGGCACAAATACTACTGCATGCCGCCCATCAATTCGTCGAGGGCGATGTTCAGCATTGGTGGCATGAAGAAACGCAGCGAGGCATACGGACCCGGTTCTCCGACGATTTGCTGTGGCTTCCGTATGCAACCGCGCGGTATGTAGAGCATACCGGCGACGATAGCATTCTGTACGAGATTGCGCCGTTTCTCCAAAGCGAGCCTTTACGGGACGGCGAACACGAGCGCTACGAGCCGACGCAAACATCCGAACATAGCGGAACCGTTATCGACCATTGTCTGCGTGCGATCGACAGGACACTGCAGCGCTTTGGGGAGCACGGACTGCCCCTGATCGGAATCGGGGATTGGAACGACGGAATGAACCGCGTGGGCGAGGAAGGCCGCGGCGAAAGCGTATGGTTGGGGTGGTTCCTTTGCGATATCCTTAGCCGGTTCACCGGTTTGTGCCGGGAACTCGGCGAGCAGACAAGCGCCGACCGTTACCGGGAAGTACGGGAATTGCTCGTCGAGGCGTTGGACGAGCACGCCTGGGACGGACAGTGGTACCGCCGAGCGTTTACCGACGCTGGCGACTGGCTCGGCTCCATCCATAATGAGGAGTGCCGAATCGATGCGATCGCCCAGTCGTGGTCGGTGATCTCCGGCGCCGCGCCTACGAAAAAAGCGCTGCAGGCGATGCAGTCGTTCGACCGGGAGCTCGTCGACAGGGAGCTTTCCGTCGCACGTCTTCTGACGCCGCCTTTTGACCGCACACATCCGAGTCCCGGTTACATTCAGAGCTATCCGCCCGGAATCCGCGAGAATGGAGCCCAGTATACGCACGGCGTGATCTGGAGCATCATCGCCTGGTGCGGGCTTGGGAACGGAGACAAGGCGTATGAGTTGTTTCACATGTTAAATCCGCTCACACATACGAAAACGCCTAATGAAGTGCGGAGATATGCGGGCGAACCGTATGTGATGTCGGCGGATGTCTATACGGCGGATCCGCACAAAGGGCATGCCGGCTGGACATGGTACACCGGCGCTGCGGGGTGGATGTATCAGGCCGGCATCGAGAGTATTCTGGGTCTTCGCCGACGCGGACAACGGCTCTACATCCGTCCGTGCATCCCTTCCGAATGGCCGGAGTATTCGATCAGTTACCATTATGGGGAGGCATGTTACAATATCACCGTCAAAAATCCGTCGTTCAAATCAACCGGAAGCAACTCTGTACGCATGGACGGACGCGAAATTTTTCGCGTGCAAGAAGAAGCGGAAAACGCAGCGTACATCGAATTGTGCGACGACGGTCGGGCTCACCATGTCGAAATAACGATGTAGCCGCAGCACAAGACGTCCGGGCGCGAACGCGGAAAATACGCATGTTCGCGCCTTTCGCCTCGAAAGTTCGAAGGGAGTGTACCAGGTGAATACAATACGTAAGGCGATCATTCCGGCGGCAGGATTCGGAACCCGGTTTTTGCCCGCTACCAAGTCCCAGCCGAAAGAAATGCTGCCTTTGATCAATAAGCCGGCTATCCAATACATTGTGGAGGAAGCGGTCGCATCCGGCATTCAGGATATTCTCATTGTGACGGGACGCAACAAACGGGCGATTGAAGATCACTTCGATCACAATGTGGAGCTGGAATATTTTCTGAAAGAGCAGGGTAAATGGTCGGAATATGAGGAAGTGTTGGAGATAGCCAAAATGGCGGACATCCACTTCATACGGCAAAAGGAGCAGCGCGGACTTGGACACGCCGTGTTATGCTCCCGTTATTTTGTGGGTAACGAACCCTTCGCGGTTCTTCTCGGCGACGATATTATCGATAACCGGTCCAGCCCGGCGCTTCGGCAGATGATCGGTCAATTTGAGACTCACGGTAAGACCGTCATCGGCGTACAGCCTGTGTTGCCTGAAGAGGTATCCAAGTATGGCGTGATCGCGGGCAGGCAGATCGATAACCTTATCTATGAATTGGACGATTTGGTCGAGAAACCGCATGCCGATAAAGCGCCATCGACTTTGGCTATCGTCGGACGTTACATCATTCACCCCGAAATTTTTGATATCTTAGAGGAAACACCGCCCGGACGGGGCGGGGAAATACAACTAACGGATGCCTTAAAGACCCTTTGCCTTAGCCACGGCATGCAGGCGCGTCTTTTGGATGGGGAGCGCCACGACATCGGGGACAAATGGGGATATGTAAAAGCTACTCTGTCGCTGGCCATGCGGAGCGTGGATTTGCGGGACAAGCTGCATGATTTTTGGCTGGAGCAGTGGAAGGATTCCATAAAGTAACAGTAGAGCAGAGACAAATTGTTTGTGTACCCACAGTACCTCCCGTTTGCCGGGAGGACTTTTTGCGTTCACAAATCAGGCTATGTGACACGCGCTGATCGTCTTTCCAGATTTTTTGAGAAGGGAGGTGTATATAACAATCTGAAATAAAACACTATGATGGAGTAGCTCCATTGTTCATTCAGGCGCAAACGCATCGCCTCTTTTTTCGTTTCCTCATCCTACCGTTAAACTTCTACCCTTTCTTTGGCGGCATCAGATAGGGCAGGCTCACAGCCGAATGCTATCGTTCAAATCAAAGTAGAGGGTACCAGCTATTCTTTACCTTTGAGTGTGTTGAAGAATGTACCAAGGGATGCGGTAATCTCCATCACCATCACGAAGATATCCGGAAAAAGAAATGACGATCTGAATAACGAGGCCGGAAAGCAAGGATTGCAGACGCTGCTGAAAAATTCGTTCGACTACCATTTTAACTTGAATGGTAACGAAGTAACGGAATTCAACGGCCATTATGTGGTTCGCACGTTCTCCTTGCCATCGAAGGTAGATCCCAATCACGCTACTGCGGTTTGGGTTGATGCGAACAATAAGTTTCATTTTATCCCGTCGATTTTTTCCAACTCGAACAGCTTGATGGAAGTAACGATCCATTCTCCGCATAACAGTATTTATACGGTTATTCAGTCCAATAAAAGTTTTACGGACATGAATAATCACTGGGCCAAAGCGGATGTGGAATTGCTGGCGAATAAGCTCATTGTGTATGGAGTGACCGATACCCGTTTTGCACCGGATCATTTTGTTACACGCGCCGAGTTTGCAGCACTGCTCGTACGTTCACTTGGGTTTATTGAGGTGAATTCAGGCCAATTGTTTAAAGATGTTAAAGCAACGGATTGGTATGCAGGGGCAGTAGGCGCAGCATATAAGGCGGGATTGATTGCCGGCAATGAAGATGGAACCTTCCTGCCAAATGAGAAAATTACGCGTGAGCAGATGGTTGTGATGATCGCACGGGCACTTAAGGTTGGGGGAAAAGAACAAAAAGCCGAGGCAAATGTGTTAGATAAATTCAGCGACCGTGCCGAGATTGCAGATTGGGCGGCAGACGCGGCAGCCCAAACGGTTAATGCCGGTATTATCCAAGGCGTGGATTCGACATTTGCCGCCAAGAAGAATGCTACGCGCGCTCAAAGCGCCGCAATGCTGAAGAGAATGCTGCAATACCTGCAATTCATAAACTAATGGACCGCAGGGCTATCTCCAAGTGTTCTTGGGGGGTAGCCCTTTCTCATTAAGCAAATCTTTCAGATCGCCCATCGCCTCGCTGCGGGAACGATAGTACGTTGCGCGGCTGCCGCATCCGCAGTTAGCGAGGGTGTTTCCCACAAAAGCTGAAGTAGTGCCTGTTTTCTCCGGGTGAGCGGCAATAGAGGCGGATCCTGGAAAATGATGCTCTGCAGCTTCTGCTGCAAATCAGGACCGCTGCAATTCAACTTTCGTGCAAGTTCAGACCGTTCCAAAGCAGCGGCATGGCTGACTAATGACAGTGCGGCTTGGACGTCTCCCTCCGTAAAATCGGAGTCCATGCTTTCTTGACTTTCAGTGGGAGAGACTGCCTTGAGAAAAGCAAGCACATATTCACCGAAATCCAAGCTGCGCAAATCCTGCTCATGCACACTGGCGCCATAAGAGGGATGATCCTCAGGTAAACCGGAAAGCGATCGCTTCCGAAACCCCAAATTGAGAAGCAGTTCGTCCGTATCCTCCAGTTTCGTGACGACGACGGAGCGCATGCCGGCAGCCGAAAGGCGGGATAAACTATCGGTGATCAGCATACCGTTCAATTCGTAGAATGAATAATCGGGATCGCTGATAGCGGCAGCAGCCAACAATTGATAGAAAGTATCCGATTGTTCAAGACTCAATTGTTTCATGCGCTCGGCTTCATTCGAAAAACAGGCGTCCAGAACGCCGGGCATAAAGGGCTCCAAAAAATCCATCGTTTCCCGATAGAGCAGCAAGCCGGTCATAAAAGCTAACGGAATCCCCTCTGCCGAGCGAAAGATACGTATGCCCTCCGGAAACCGTTCAGCCAATGAACCTATAAAGTCGTGAATTTTAGCGGCGGATTCAAGAGAAAGGGCCGTCTGACCTTGTTCGATTATCAGTCGTTGCAGGTGGGGCAGATCGCCGTTTCGAAACGAATCCATCGTAAAGGATGACGGATCGGCTGTGAAAATTGAAATGGAACCGTACCGAAAAGCTTCCCGGCAAATGGACAACAAATTAGCGGCAATCCTTTCGTCTCGGATATCAGCTGCTCGAGCTTGCCGTTTTTGGCCAACCCCCTGTTTGTATAAAATTCTAACGCCTCTCGCCGAGAAATGGGGGCTAAGCGCATTTGCCTGACCCGCCCACGCCAAGCCAGATCATTTTTCCAATCCATTGCCAAGTCCTGCCTTGACGCTAGAACGACGAGCAGACCAGTCGCGGAGAGCAGGGGCAAAAACACTTCACGCAGCCAGCCTTCTATTCTGTGAAGGTAATCATAGTTATCGATACATAAAAGGGTTCTTTGACGGGACATGGCGGATACGATATCAACACTGTTTGGCAGAGAGGCTTGCAGCGACTCTAAAAATCCGGCGGGCGTCTCCGTGCAGACGCGGCCATCCAGCCAAATGCAAAGCACATTTTCATCTTGAGCCATATTTATAAATTGGAGCATGAGCGCCGACTTTCCAATGCCGCCCATCCCTGAGATAAACAGCACCTCGGTGGGAGCAGCCTTCTGTGTCAACCAATTCAGCATATAGCTGCGCTCCAGTTCTCTCCCCACAAACAAACGGTTTCGCTCAATGGTCAACGCTTCTTTGAGACTCGGCATGATCGATCACCTGTATTTTCGATTCGAATTAGCATGCTCTGATATTACAGAATATTTCGATATAAGGAGGCCCGATTCCTTTATGAGTAGTGAGCATTAACGAATAATCCAGGGCATCTAGCCAGAAGCACAAGAATCCTTCCCAGGTGACGCGATAGCGTCATCACTTGGGGAGGTTTTTCTTTTTCCGCTGATCGACGATTACCTTATCCCATACCTATTCTCGATGGACGAATAGGATATAGTATTCTACGCGAAGGGAGAGCGATCTACATGTCAAGCTTCCGCCGTGACAAGGAAAGAGCGATTCGAGAGTTAAGGCGTGCACAGGACGAGCTGGAAGAAGCGATTGATTTCATCCGGAGAAACCGGTTCGAAAGAGCGGAAAACGAAATCGCCGGAGCATTATTTTTTCTAGGCAGAGCGATTCGCAGAATCAACAGAGCAGAAAGAAGAGATTAACTTCAAACATGGACAAATAAGCCGCTCGGCGGCTTGATTGTCCGTTTTTTTTTCTTACATAGTAATGTGATCAAGGTCATGATTACTCTCAATCCGTACAAGACATCCGCATAATTAGCGATCAGCTATGCGATAGTCCTGTCCGTTCAAGTGTCCTTGCCATATGTTAGGGGTGTGATGATCAATCACATGACAATCCCGACAAGGCGGTGATTTTTAATGGCATACGCAGGTGGTGCTGGATACGGCGGCGGCCGTATTGCAGCGTTTGCTCTGGTGCTCTTCATTCTGTTGGTGATCATCTTGGCTTCTGGAATTTGTTAAGTTAGAATTTCTCCTGAAGCATTTGACCATCGATTGACCGCCGGGATACATGTAGATGACAACTGAACGCTGACATCGGCGCGACGTCACACTCGAAAGGCTTCGGCAGGTATGTCGAGGCTTTTTTCTTTATTCGGACCGAAATGCCAGCGTAACCTATTGAAAGAAGGAGCACATGCATGGCACTAAATAATCGCCTCACTCCGTTTGTCGATCGCCTTCCTATTCTTCCTACTCTTAAGCCTACATCTAAAGGTCGAAAATCCACCTATTATAAAGTAAGTATGAAAGAATTTTATCAAAAACTTCATCGCGATCTCCCGCCTACCCGCTTATGGGGATACAATGGAATGTATCCGGGCCCTACTTTCGACGTGATGAAAGGTGAAAAAGCATTTGTCAAATGGCTCAACGATCTGCCTTCAAAGCACTTTCTCCCTATTGATACGACCGTTCATGGTGCAGAAAAGACTGTTCCGGAGACTAGAACCGTTGTTCATTTACATGGCGGTAGAACACCGCCCCATAGTGACGGGTATCCCGATGCCTGGTTTACGCGAAATTTTAAACAAACGGGTCCTTTCTTTGAAAGGAAAATATATGAGTATCCGAACATCGAACGTGCCACTACTCTTTGGTATCATGATCACACGATCGGAATTACAAGATTGAATATGTATGCAGGACTCGTTGGATTCTATCTGATCCGGGATAAAAACGAACGATCTTTGAATCTTCCAAAGGACAGATATGAAATACCTCTCCTCATACAGGATCGTTCTTTTAACAAGGATGGTTCATTGTTTTATCCAAAAAAAGCCGACACCAGCTGCTCCGAATCTTCCTACTCCTTCTATCGTGCCTGAATTTTTCGGTGATACAATCTTGGTAAATGGAAAGGTTTGGCCCTTTTTAGAAGTAGAGCCCCGCAAATATCGTTTCCGCTTGCTTAACGCTTCAAATGCCCGCTTTTACCGATTAACACTTACCTCCGGTCAGTCCTTTATTCAAATCGGAACGGATGGGGGTCTGTTGCGATCACCCGTACGTGTGAAAAAAATTCTTCTAGCACCAAGCGAACGAGTTGATGTTATCATTGATTTTTCCAAGTTTAAAGGGCAAACCATCACCTTGACTAATGATGCTCCAGCCCCTTTCCCTGACGGAGATCCCGCTAATTTGGATCCTAATACGACAGGGCTGATTATGCAATTTAGGGTTACATTACCTCTTAAAGGCAAAGATAACAGTTCCATTCCCTCTCGCTTAAGTCGAATTTCTTCGTTACCCGAGAACCAAGCGCGTAAAATCAGGATCTTGCTTTAGTGCAAACGATGGACCGATTTGGGCGACAAATGCTCTTGCTGGATAATAAGAGATGGATGGATCCCGTCACAGAGAAGCCGCGAGTGGATAGTATTGAAATATGGAATTTAATTAACACAACAACAGATACACATCCTATCCATGTCCATTTGATTGATTTTCGAATATTGAACAGGCAGCCTTTTAATGTACAACAGTTTAATGAAACAGGTGAAATTGTTTTCACAGGGTCTCCTGTGTCTCCAACCCCTGGTGAACGAGGCCTAAAAGATACAGTAAGGGCCAATCCCGGAGAGGTTACCCGCATTATTGCACGTTTTGGTCCCTTTACCGGACGATACGTTTGGCATTGTCACATGTTGGAGCATGAAGATCAGGAGATGATGCGGCCGTTTATCGTTAAAAAGAAATGATCGAAAGGCTTCGGCAGCTGTGTCGAAGCTTTTTTGTTGCAAACAATGCTAGCGGTGAAAGCGAGATAGGTGGTGCGCTAAAAATGTTTTAATTTACCAATGGCCGCTTATTCGGGAACTAAAGTATGATTAAATGTAACTAAGATGCGATCGATGAAAGGTTGGTTTCATTGTCCGGAGATAAGGCGTGGATGATTAGTAGGAATGATGAACTCCTGGAAAATGCAAGATGGTCAATCATTTCGTTTATGAAAGCAATAACGCGCGGAAACTTGACTCAACGACACTACGAATACTGGCGTGAATCGAATGGTGATCCAAGCAGATATATGCCTGCAGACCGCATATCTTCGATGTTTAAAGGAGGATGGAGCAAAGCAATAAACTACGGAACACTGGTATTAGCTAATCTTGAGCGAAATAATTGTGTGGTATCCGTTCAAAAAGCATATAAAGCACTGGGAAAAATTCCGTCCCAAAGTTCCTATGATAAATGGTACAAGAAAGCAGTCATTGGGGATAAAGATATCTTTTCTAGTTCAGATATTCTTCTGATAGAGGGTTCTTGGGACGCTGTTATAACAAAAGCAGAGGTTCACATCGAAGAGGAAAAAAGGCTGCAGATCGAAGCCGAGACAAGGCTGCCGCTCGACGAAGAGACAAGGCTGAAAATTGAAGAGCAAGAATGGCTCAAGGCGCAAGAAGAAAAATGGCTGCAGATCGAACAGGAGAAAGAGATCAAGAGCATCGCAGGCAAGCCAAAACCTGCTAAAAGAGTTGCGAAGAGCAAAAGTGAAAAGGAAATTTCCTTGCTCATTAAACAAATTAGGTATCTTTCAAAAAGAATTAATCGGAAGCCGAGTATACCAGAGTGGAATACATATGCAACAGTGCATGAATTTCAACAGGTAAATAAACGAAGTGTCTCAACCGAGTTACAATCATGGATCGATACCTCAAGTAATAAAGACTTTGATTTTTCAGTAAAATTTTATAAGCCGGACGCAATTATGTGCATTCGAAGATGTCAAGTTGCAAGACCCTTTACGCATCTTCCGTTGTTGCATCATTATGCAGCTTATTTTCGCTGGAAGGAACGTCAAAGCTTTCCTACGCCAAGCTTAACGGACATTGATCTGTTATTTGGCAATTGGAGAAATGCTTTGGTACAGGCAGGCTTGTGGTATTAATGAGTGTTATGGTGGGGCTGTGTCACCAAGATAATTATTTTCAAAAGATTGCCATTTTAAGGGTGAGCTAGTATAGTGAAACTACCCGATAAAGTGAATTTATGAGTTTATACATATCAGGCAAAGTTTAAACATATCTATCACCTAGATATATCTGGGAGGTAGATAGAGTGAGTAAGAAAAATGAGGAGAAGGAAATGGCAACTTACACACAGGACAAAAAGAATGAAAAAAAACTGTGGCCGAAGTTAATCCGGCATTTTTGAAAACTGCCAAGCGCCTTCCTGTTCAAGACGGAAAAAATAGTTCTTGATAGAAAAAAATCCTGACCATGTTAAATGGGCAGAAGGATACGATAATTAACAGATGAAGATACTTCCAATGGACATCTTTGAAATTTATCGGGAATAAGAGTGTAATCGAGAGAAACGATTATCGTGGCCCTCTACAGCCCGACGATTGGAATAATGTAATTAAGAAGTCAGATGAATATGCTGCGTTTTGTGAACATCTGGCTAAGGTTGCAGCGAAAAGATCGAGAAAGAAACAATATAAATAGAAAGATCATAAAAAGAACCTTCCGTGTACATTCGGAAGGTTCTTTTGTATGCCGAAGTATAGATTCTCTTTTTCCATGAATAGTTAAATAAAGGAAATTGTATCTTTTTGTCGAATAACTCTTCTGTAGACTTATCCGTTTTTCATCTGCAGAAGAGGAAGGTTAGAACATGAAGAACATTGTTTTGTTGTCGCTAGTATTATTATTCTGTATCGTCCCGGCGGCGACTGCTGCTCCCAAAGAGATCTCTGTGTATCTTGACGGAATGAAATTGCAATTCTCCAGCAAACCGTTTCAGACGGAAGGAACGACACTTGTCCCTTTTCGAGCCATTTTTGAAGCGCTTGATGCAGACATTAGCTATAATTCGAAAACCAAGACGGTAAAAGCAACAAAAGAGGATGTCACGATTCAATTGATCCTCGGTCAAACGGTGGCGTTCCGGAATGGCGATGCGATTAAGTTATTTACCAAACCAAGAAGCGTCTCGGGTGTTACCTTTGTTCCGCTGCGATTCATAAGTGAATCATTCGGTTGTACGATCGGCACGAGCGGCAATCAAATCTTCATCAAATCGCCGCCGACTGCAGGCACCCCGACCCCGGCGCCGACCCCGACACCGACACAAGATCCAAGCACAGGATCGACCCCGCCGGCGCAGTCCTCACCCAAAGCTTTATCCAAAGAGGAAGTGGGCAAACTCTCGAATCGCGTCGTCTACATCGAGGTATTCGATGGGAATGGGAGAACACTTGGCAGCGGCAGCGGAGTTGTTATCGGCTCTGAAGGCGAAATTATAACGAACTATCATGTCATTGATGAAGCAGCTAGCGTAAGAGTCGATTTTAATGATGAGAGGTCATTTACAACTTCAACGTTGCTGATACAAGACCCGCAAAGAGATCTGGCGCTTTTAAAAATACCCGCAACCGGTCTCCCTGCCGTCACAATCGGAAACTCATCGACCCTGGACCTGGGCGAAGAAGTGGTAGCGATCGGTTCGCCGCTTGGCTTTAAAAACTCGCTGACATCGGGCGAGGTGAGCACCACATCCCGGATGGTTGACGGTCATAATTTCATTCAAATCTCCACTCCGATCGATCACGGCAGCAGCGGCGGCGCTTTGTTCAACATGCAAGGAGAACTTGTCGGCATAACGTCGGCCGGAGTGCAAAGCTCAGCTGCGATTAATCTTGCGATCCCATCCAATGATGTCACGACTTTTTTGGCAAAGAGCAGGTCACCGCAAGCTCTGTCCGTTCCGAAACAGACAGCTTCTAAGCTAAGTGCCGCGGAAATGGAAAGCTATTTGAATGCCAACTATAACGTTCTTACATACGAGGATCTCAAGCTTAGTTTTAAATGGATGGTCATTATGTCCGACGAGGGCGATCGATATTTGATCGGAGGCACCATGTACGATGGAACGGAGTGGGCGGACTGGATCGACTACCAAATAGAGGATCGGACAGTTTGGCCAAGTATGCTCTATTACATGTCCGAAGAATTACGTACGGATCTCGGCGTAACCGAAAGCTTCTTCACGCTGTATTTAAACACTCATTTTGATTTCTATCCTTCCGCTTTTCCGGCCGGTTCCATAAAATCGGAGTATCCGGGGTATAGACTGGATTATAATTTCATCTACGGCTCAATGGATTACTCAACCGGTTATTTGCACTTTAACTTGACGCCTGAAGATCCTAATCAAAGCGAGACAATGAGAATGCAGTAAATCCACACAGTTTAACCTTATCCATCATCGAAGTGTACAACTGCTCTCGCCTGCTCTCAGGCGGGAGCCTTTTTTTGTCGACAAGCTATTGAAGCATAGACCCGATCTCTACCATTTTGTGCTTAGAGATATAAGCAGGTTTGTCGTAGTTTAAGAAATGAATCATGTACGTATCCCCGCAATGAGTTATTTTTTCGAGACGTTCAATGTTTATGATATAAGATCGATGGGATTGGACAAAAGGATAATCCAGCTTTTCCATAACGGCACCCAGCGTATCTGCGGTTTCGTACGTTTTATTTACGGTATGAATGTACGTCTTTTTACCGACTTTTTCGATGAAGATAATATCTTCGGTCGGTATGATGTAAGTAGTCCGCTCAGCTTTGATGAACAATTTCTTTTGCATGACGGCGGCGGATCCATACTGGTTTTGCTTGTTTCCGCGAATCATTTGTCTGGCTTTGTCGAGAGAGGATCTTAACCGAATCAATTCTACCGGCTTCATGATGTAATCTAATGCAGAGATCTCGAATGCTTCGACCGCATATTTTTCGTAACCTGTTATGAAGATGACTTGCAGATGGGGAGCCCGCTTCAAGCAGCTTTTGATCGCCTCAAGTCCGCTCAACTTGGGCATGGAAATGTCAACAAGTACGACGTCAGGAGCATGAGCTCCCACGCGGCACAATAGCTCCTTGCCGTCCGCCGCCTCATCCAGAACGATGATATTTGGCAGACATTCAAGCATCCTTCTCAGCAACTGGCGACTGCCGGCATGGTCATCCGCGATGATGACTTTCAACAGTTCCATGGCCTGGTCGCACCTCTTTCCGGCTGAAGTAAGTAGCGCTGAATCAGGTGGCGGAGGGAGACAAAATCAATCGGCTTCGTAAGATAATGCTCCAGGCCGTGCGCGTGCGCTGCTTGAATATCTCCAGGCATCCCGCTGGCACTGATGGCAACAACCGGAATGCGGTGCAGGACCGGATGCTTCTGAAGTTGTCTAAACACTTGAAACCCGTTCATTCGCGGCAGCTGAATGTCGAGCAGAATCAAATCTGGAACATGTCGATTTGCAAGGCTTAATCCCAACTCCCCAGTACCGGCGGTCAGCATGCGAAAATTCGGAAAGCGGCTGAAGTACCGTTTCATCAAAAGTACATTCGGCTGATTGTCCTCGATATACAGAACGGTTTTACTTAATACAGCATCAGATTCTGGTGTGGGTAAGTTCACGTATTGATGGTGAAGTTCTGACCTTGCCGAAGAAATCAAGGGCAGCTCAAACCAGAAGCTGCTGCCTTCTCGAAGCTCGCTTGACAATCCAATGCGCCCATCCATAAGCTCAATCAACTGCTTGACGATCGATAAACCGACACCGCTGCCCTCAACATCATGCTGCCGGCGACCCCGGCGAAAAGGTTCAAAGATGACCTTGAATTGGCCAGGCGCGATCCCAATTCCAGTGTCGCGAATGACGAAACGCAACCGGTCTTGACTGGTGCTGCAACTCAAATAGATTCTTCCGCCATTGACATTGTATTTGATAGCGTTGGAGAGCAAATTGGAGATCACTTGTTGCAGGCGTACGGCATCAGCGAAAATAAATTTATCAAAATCGGCCGGTATATCCGTTATCAGATGAATCTCTTTTTCCAGAAGCATCGGCTGCAGATGGGCAATACAGTTGTTTACAATCGGCAAAATTTCAACCGGCTGCAGAGACAGCGCTAAGTCACCATTTTCGATTCGTGAAAGATCCATGACATCGTTCATGATATGACGCAGCAGCTGTGCGGCTTTTGTAATTTCTCTCACATCTTGTTTTTGCGGCTCTGTTAGATCAGACATTGCCAGCAACTCGGCAAAACCCGTGATCGCATTCAGCGGAGTACGAAGCTCGTGGTTCATTTTCGATAAAAATTCTGATTTCGACCGATTCGCCCTTTCGGCTTCCTCCTTCGCCCTGATCAAGGACTCTTCCATCTGTTTACGTTCTGAAATATCGATGATGATGCCCGACATTCCTGAGATGTCATCCGAAGCATTCAAACTAATCTGCGGCTGCACCTGTACCCAGCGGAGTCCCGAATGTTTAGTGCGGATTTTTGTCTCCCACGTCTTTCCGTTCAGCACATGAAGGAAGTCATTGAGGGATCTCTGTTTTCTTTTATCGATGTTGATGTTAAACCACTGAAATACATCTTTCCCTAAGCTTTCTTCTAACGTATAACCGGTAATTTTCGTCCATGCCGGGTTCAAAAATTGCCAAGTCAAATCAGGGGATACCTGGAAAATGACCTTGCTTAGATTTTCTACCAGCGATGAATATTGATCTCGTTTTCTTGTCAATTGCTTTAGAATCGCATCGTTTTCCATTAACGTGATTACATGCCGTACCATCAACAACAGCACTGCCAAGAACACTAAAATTTTTATTTCAAGAAGATCAATCCAAAGTGAGTAGATGATGAGTAAAGCGCCTATGCACATGGAGGGGAGGGCGAGCTTTATTGTAGAAAGCGGACTTCTTGGCTGCGCTCGCGGTGTTGAATCCTCAGCCGGAACTTTTTTATACATTAAAGCGGCAACACCAATCAGCAATAAACCCAGCGATATGAGCGGATCAAATACACTGTAGTCTGGTCTATTGTGTAAAACAAAAAGACTGTAGCCGAAATTACCCAAAATAAAGCAAGCCCCCCCCGACAACGCCATCGTCGCCAACTTGGGCAGCAGTGCGGGTTTGTGGTTAAATACCAGAACAACGCTTGCAAAAGCCATACATTTAATCTCGCCGAAATACACGAGATTAAATGTATTCTCCCGTGTAAATTGCCAGGCATGCGCATGCCTCAAGCCAACCCAGAACAGCACCGAAGTGAGGAACAACATGATCAGGGTATTCAGGCAGAATTGAACGGATTGCATGACGTTCGTCATCTGTCTGATTTTTATAATGAGCGCCATAAGATATAACAAAAAACAAAGCAAAAACAAGTTGTCTTCCAGATATTCGAGCGGCTCAAGCGTATGGTTGATCATTTCGTTATAAATCCAGGCACCAACACCAAGCATAAAGCTGGCTAGCGCGCAGATCATGGTCAGCGAGAACGCTTTATTATGAGTAGCTACACCACGATGCAAACTGAGCAGGCACATGAAATTAAAGATGCAAGCGCCCAATACAAGAACAGATGAACCCCATTTCATCAGTTCAAGCTGATCCCAAAACAATAAGATCCAGGCGGCATGGACAATCAGATGAAAACAGACATAGTACACCGGCAGTGTTATACGCTTGATCATCTAAATATCACCTGAATTCAATGGTTTGAATTTTATTATTTTCCTCTTTATGGTAAAAACATATGCTCTTATTCATCGAACATGCCTTAATCATAGTTGCTATAAAATGTTATTAATTGGCTAAATTCTTGGCACATTTGACTTATCAAGTGATATCAACTGGCGTGAATACAACACTGAATGGCTGTGTGCGGGTTCGACAAACGGCTGCTATCCGAATTATGATGGGTTCACAGTTTTTCTCAATGACTGGAACTAATCAAAGGTGGCGGTTGACTGCGTGCCATGGACAGAAGCTGCGCGCCTTGTGTATGACGCGGGTGCCAGTGTTGTTACAGATGAAGTATTGATGTCTGTTCCTGCGGATGCGGGGCAGCGCTGTGCACAGTGCGGTCAGACCTATCCTCGAATGGTCCCTATGCATCGTCTCGATCTTTCCCGCTACACTTCATGGGATAGGCATAAACAGCGCAGCAGCAGAGCGTTTTGTCTCCCGTGCGCGTGTATTTTGAGATCGGATGTCTTTCGCAAAAAGGATATCGTCGCCTCGCCTGCCGGCGTGGAGCTGTTGCAGCGCAAATTCTCGGAGGACCGGCAGCGGTTGATCAATATTATATTCAGGGACATTCCTGAGCCGCCCTTTATCATTTGTATACCGCTTGATTACAGAAAACATATCATGCCTGCCGCAAGGATCAACTATGACCGCAATGAGTTTCACATCCAATACGGCGAATATTCGGTATGCGTCCAACCATCCCGCCACACTCCAATGTTTCAAGAGGTGAGCCGTCTTTATTCGGAAGGATGTACTCGTCAGCAGATTTGGAATTCCGCCTTTCGGCACTTCCGCACGGGCCTTTCAGAATATCATCCCTCTTCGCTGCTGCTGCTTCTGCTGGAATTGGCTAGGGAGGGGGAATGTCATGCCGGCGATGATACGGATTGAAGGTACTATAAAAGCATTACAGCCGATTATTCATAGTGCGAACACAAGCGATCCCGGTTTGCTGCCCAGGGATAATGTTCGAGCTCACCGCAAAATGAAGGTGAACTATGAAGGCATCCCGGTAACGGTACCCGTAATCAGCGGCAACAGCATACGCGGAATCTTGCGCCGTTTAGGGGCTGAATGGCTCATACGGCAACTCGGCCTCGCTCCGGATCATCTATCTCCGAAACTGTATTATTTATTGTTTGCCGGAGGCGCACTCGAGAAAGGGGATAAAAAAGGCAGACCGAAAGCGGGGGTGAATGAATCTTCAGCAATCAGGCCAACGGCACTACAAGAGCTGCGGAAGAACCTGCCGTTGCTTTCTCTGCTGGGCTGCGCCTATCAAGTGAATATGATGGAATCCAAATTGAAAGTGGATTTTGCAGTGCCTTATGTGGATGAGGTCGCATCGTTGTATGGAAAACCCGCACCGGGTAAAACCGCTAACCAGATTACGGAATGGATTCACTATTCACGCATGGATCAGCATGATACGGAAGGCACTTCAAACCGGATGATCTTTCAATACGAGTACATCGTGCCGGGGACGGAGTTTATACACGGCTTTACACTCATCGGGACCAGCGAGCTTGAAAATTCGCTCTTCTCTCATCTCTTGGAACTGTTTAGCGGATACGGCTTTCTCGGAGGGAGGTCGGCCCAGGGCCACGGCAAAGTGTGCATGAATTATGCCAGTGACCACAGCACAGTGCCGGCAATGTATGTAACCCACGTTCAGGAGCACAAGACAGATATTATCGAGTTTATGCGAACGTTGTGGGGTGATCGATTGTGATTGCTTCTATCGTACTTCGTTTTGCCGCTGAACAACTCTCAGCATCCCATTCGATCTTCCCCGTTCAAATTCACCGCTTTATTTATGAAAAAATGAATCACAGCAAACTTGCGCGATATTACCACGATTCACCGTCCAGCCCTTTCGCTGTGAAACGAATCACTTTTGTTGCAGCCACGGTCATGGAACTGCAAATCATTTTCTTTCACTTTGAGCTGTTTCAAGCGTTCTGCGCAACTTGCCGAACAGGAGAGACTGTCATTGGCGGCGAGGTGAAGCTGCATCTTACAGCAATAGCCGTACATCCTGAAGACCACCCGGACGCCGGACTTGTATCTTATGAAAGTTTAAATCATATGCCTTTGAAACGCGGCATTCGGCTTTATTTTCGGCATGCGGCTTTTCACAATGGAGGACACACGATCGTTCTGCCCATTCCGCATTATATCGTGAAGAGCTTGCTTCGTAAGTGGATGCAAGCGGGCGGACAACGACTCGTGGAGAAAGAAGTTTGCGATCAACAGTTGGCATCGGGGTTACGGATCACCTCTCATCAGATCTATACACAGCCATATTCACTTCAACCCTCTGTAAAAATAACCACTTTTTCAGGAAACGTACATGTTTTGAACACCCATGAGGATGTCTCGTTACAGAGAGCTCTTCAGAAGCTTATTTATTTCGCGCATTATTCCGGTGTCGGATGGAAATGTGCTTATGGCATGGGAGGTGTCGACGTTCATCCTCTCTGA
Organism: Cohnella kolymensis; assembly: GCF_000829465.1. Classification (GTDB taxonomy): domain Bacteria; phylum Bacillota; class Bacilli; order Paenibacillales; family Paenibacillaceae; genus Cohnella; species Cohnella kolymensis. The sequence goes on from NZ_JXAL01000003.1 coordinate 120,789, forward strand.
GATGGATCCTCGCCAATTGGAGAATCTTCAAATCACTTTTCACGTCATGTCGGAAATGATCGTGCCCGAGTATCCGATCCCTCTGGAGACGCTATTGATCTACAGCAACTATTCAGCAGATGCACAAGCTGAGCGTACCGAGACACCGGCGGATCTTCCTGTAGCGCGGCACCCGAGTGCGCCTGAGCTGTACATGGCCAGTATCGGATTTATTCATTCCGCCGGCAGGCATATGCAATTTTTTACGAAAAATATCGCGGCCAAAAAGCAACTGTGGAAGGCGCCCTCTGCACGCGTCGATCTAACGGGCGGTTTCTTTAAAGCGTATCATACGAGGTTATTCACACTCATTCCACCGGTGACAGTCACCTTCTATGCCTATGGAAAGAGGGATGCGATTGACGAACTGGTTCACCGTATCCCTGCGCTTGGCTCCAAGCGCGGTCATGGTTTCGGCAAAGTGAGCAGCGTTCACATCACACAAATCGACGACAACTTATCTTGGATTCATCAAGATCGGCCCATGCGTGCGATTCCGGTCCGTCTGTATCCTGATCGAATCAAAGATTGGTACTATACCGTTTGGAATCTGATCCCGCCGAGTTATTCAGCGCAAGGGAGAGAACTGTGTTATGTTCCGCGACAGGATGAATGGCTTTCGGTTGTTAATAATAGAGGGCCTTCGGTCTGGGAGACAGACACTCTGCCAGTTGCAAAACCGTTAAAGTCCAAACGCGGTAAAAGCAGACATCTATGGCAGGAGGAATAGCGACACGTGTATACGGTATCGGGGTTAATCATAAGCAAAGTTGTAAAGGAAGACTGTACGGAAGGTGTATTGCAGTGCGAGAAAGGCAGGGATCTTCGGTTTCAGGCATTCACCATGCCGCTGATCTCGGCGGGACAACAAATGACCATCGGTGGAGAATGGGCCGATTCGCAGCTTTTGATCACCCGTCGTTATATCTTGCATGCCAAGCTAATTGATGTATTACCCCAGTCACTGATGAAACAGCATACCTGCGTAGTTCGCAGAATAGGCGAGCTAGAGATTGAAGCAGCATCGCGGCATCCTGAACTGCTGGATGAGCTTCTCGGAGCCCATTCAGCTTTATCGGCCAACATCAAACGCTGGATCATTAACCGGTATTCCGTACCCAATCTTATGAATTACTTGAAAGAGTTCGGATTGACAGAAAAACAATATCGGGATCTTTGTCAGGATTTAGGTCCTTCAGTTATCGATCTATTGGAGAAAAATCCATACCTGTTGACACACAGCGGTTCCATTCCTTTCTCAGCTGCGGATAGACTTGCGTCCCGTCAGGGGCTTTCAGCCAAATCCGAACTTCGGGTAAAGGGTGCAATCCGGTATGTGCACCGGCAATATTTAAACGGCGGCAGCAGCTATATCACGTCCAGGGAATTTGAATATAGAGTCCGGACCACGCTTGGCCCGGCGTTCACGGAGGAACAAGCCCTATTTGAAATCGATCAGTTTGTCCGTGATAAGTCTAACGCCATGATCAGAAGCGAGGGTGGTCTATTGTTCGACCGGCATCTGTTTTTTGCCGAGTTGCAGATTGCGCAGCGGTTAAGAGATTTAACCGCTTGGCAGATGCGCCAGCCTGAATCTTTGGATGCCGTGTTGCTCCGTTTGGTTTCCGACGGATTCATCCCGGTTTTGGATGAGGACCAGCAAGCCGCTATCGAAGCTTTTTTTGCGCATCCGGTACTATTCGTGCAGGGAGAGGCAGGAACCGGCAAAACCAGTTGGATCAAGTATCTGCTGGCGGTTCTCCAACAGATGTATCCTGAAGCTTCGGTGAAGTTAGCTGCGCTCACCGGTAAAGCGGCCCGGCGTTTAGAAACGGTGACCGGCGCGCCTGCCCAAACGATTCATAAACTGTTGGGCAGAGGTGTGGAGACGAATAGTCGTATCCTCTATCACCATAAAAAAAAGCCCCTACCGACAGATGTTCTGATTGTAGATGAGGCAAGTATGATCAATGAATATTTATGGCGAGATATTCTCTGGGCGATAGATCGCGGTACGAAGCTCGTGTTTGTCGGAGATCCCAATCAACTGGAGCCCATCGGACCTGGACGTCCCTTCCTGGATTTGATCGAATACGGTTTTCCAGCGGCCACCTTAAAAAGGCATTATCGAAACGACAGCAGTATTTTACAAATGGGCAAGGCGATTCTCGATGGGAACGGCGGCTTTGTTCCGGCAGCGTCGGGAGAAGAAATCGAATTCATTCCGCTGGAGAACATATCGGAGGTGAGAGAGGAGGTCACAAACCAGTACGCGAAATATGGGGGAACTTATCCTGTGGTCACGATGTACAGGGAACAATTCAGCTTGGGAGTCGATCGTTTAAACCCCTACATGAAACAGCGTTTGAATCCTGGCGAACCGGGGGCAGAGGCGCGCATAAGCTTGCACGATCCTGTGATCCAGACCCGGAATACAGAAATCGTGAGTAATGGGGATTTGGGAGTTATAACGGATATTGATGCTGATAAAGGTATTGTTATTTTATTCGATACGGGTGTCGAGGTAACTTACAGCACTTATGAACTGCCGGAATTTGTGGAATTGGCCTATGCCTTAACCACAGCCAAGACACAAGGAAGCGAATATGAAGGGGTTATCATACCGTTGGTCGATATCAAAACCGAGCTGGTCCATCGTCATTCCATGTGGTACCGAAATTCGTTGTACACCGCAATCACCAGGGCCAAGAACAAATTGATTCTGATCGGCAGTTATCAGGAGCTTTCAGACGGCATCAAGCGTACCGGTGTGAGGCGAAATACCAGGTTAAAGAACAGGCTGGAAGCTTATCTCGGATGGAAGGAGCAGACGGATACAGATAAACCTATAAGGGATGACAATCAATGAAAGCTGGATTAAGTTCTTGTTCCGGCATTAAAGTGATGGGTTACACAACCCTGTAAGGGAGAAAATACCGCTGCAATGTAAGCTTGAATACGTATAGAAAGGGGGCAGTGGATTTACGCGCTGCTCCCTTGTGCGTTAAATCAGGATCACGTTCTTCTTTTCTTCAACATTAGCGGTCGCATTGCGTGTATCGACAACCAAATGGGAATGAGTCACTAGCTTATCGTACTTAGCGTTGAATGGTCGGTTAAAATTAAGACGCAGTCATGCGCTTTGAGCTGCCTTTTCGTTAATTCGATACGCTTTATAACCCTGTCACCGATCTCCACCTGCGGAACATACGGATCGTGGTAATTTACATTCACACCAAGATTGAGAAGCTTCTCAATGATTTTAAGGCAGCTGGATTCACGCATGTCGTTAATATCCTTTTTATAGCTTACTCCGACGGCAAGAATCTTGCATTCCTTAAGCTGCTTATACGTAGGCAGATGCCTCAACACCTTGTTGACCACGTACTCGATCATCCGCTCGTTTATGCTGCGTGCGAGCTCAACGAACTTCAGACTGCCGCCGAATTCTGCGGCTTTCCAGGACAAATCAAGCGAGTCGACCGGGACAGATTGTTCGCAGATTAGAGGACCGGGTGCAAATTCCGGCTTTCTGCCTGTAATGGAAAGCACTTCCCAAAGATTGAGTTTCATTTTGTCACTCATCATAAGCAGCTCATTCATGAAAGAGATGTTAATCATTCGATAGGCATTTTCAAGAGTGATGGTCATTTCAGCTGCTTTGGGAGAGGAAACGACGACAACCCGATCAAATACAGCTTCATACAACTGCTTTGCGGATTCCGAGCAACCGGGAGTGACACCGCCGATTACTTTCGGTATCCGGCTTAGACCGATGTGGTGATCACCGGCTTCGTATCGGGAAGGAGAATATACAAGGTTAATGTCTTTGCCAACTTTGAGACCGGTGGATTCAATTAATGGAAGAAGCACTTCCTCCATCGTGCCGGGAAAGGTGAAACTTTCCACAGAAACCAGCTGACCGGGCTTCAAAAAGGGCAAACATTGCTTCACAGCAGCGTAAACGCATCGTATGTTCGGATTCCCGTTTCCGTCCCGCGGAGCGGGAACGCAAATGATAACGGCATCTGATTGTGCGATCATATCGTAAGAACTATCTACCGAAAAACGTCTGCCCGCGAACATGTCGCGAATGTCTTTCGCGGAAAACTCCGATAAGCAGCTTCGACGGGACTCGAGCATTGCTATTGTGTTCGCATCCGAATCTATGCCAAACACTTTATGACCTTTCCTTAAAAACAATCGGCACAGCGGCAACCCTGCGTAACCCAGACCGATCACGCCAATTTTTTTTAACATTCATGTCATATGCCTCATTTCTTGAAGTTGTATATGAATGCCGTGGCGGCACGGTTCAAAGCTGCTTCCATAATGCGGCCAAGTCTTTTATATTCCTTCCTGGTCTTCCATTCCGCCAATAGCCGCAGTATAGACTTAAAAAGGTTGGGATCTTTCAGCGGGTGACAAAGGCAAATCAGGGATATTTCCGCATCCTTGGAGGTGTGAATGTCATAAAAAATCCGCAGATTATCCAACTGCGGGTCGTCTTTGCGAAAAAGGGATGGATGTTCTTGGTGGAATCCTATAATTCCTCTAACGCTTTTAAATGGTAATCCTTGTTTATGAAACCGGTAACCGAGTTCCCAGTCTTCGAAGCCGTAAGTGATGAAACGTTCCTCGAATCCGCCGGCATCCATGAAATGCTTTCGCTTCACGGATACGCATCGTGTGATGAACATAATCCAAGGTGCGAAATCGGTAGATCGGATGGCCCGTTCATAGCTCTTGCCCATACGAGCGGGTACGGCTGCTGAACGAATGCGGCGAAAATCACGGCGAAGATCGTCCGGAGTAAGCACGTCAGCGATTCGGTCGCTGTTTAACCAGTTATTTTTCCATAAGCCATGCGGCTGGAGAATCCGGCGCATTTTCTTTTTTTTTATGGTCGGAAAATTGCGGATAGTATTGCGTGTAAACCGCATGGGTACTCTCCGGAAATCCCGAGATCACGTGCTCCGGGTATCGGTGATGGTACGAGTACAACGTCTGCAAACACTCAGGCACCAGCAGAAAGTCCGCATCTATAAAAACAAGATACTTTCCCTTTGCGGCGTTTGCCCCGACATTGCGGGTATAAGCTCTGCCATGCCTTCCCTCATTTACTATGAATGTCAGCATATATGGCGGTTTATAACCGTCTATGGCCTCAGCGGTTCCGTCTTCCGAACCGTCATCTACAACGATCACTTCAAACCGATTTTTCGGAAAGGTTTGAAGCTCGAGCGATGTCAAGGTCAACATAAGCGCTTTGGCATTGTTAAAAGAAGGGATAACGACACTGAATTTAATGCCCATAGCAAACCTCCTCTTTCTCCAATATACACGGCACGTACTGTCCGGTAACGGCTAATCGTACACAGGCGTTAACTCTATTTTGCGTAACAATAGACGCGCGACCATGGCAGCGCTGCACTCCGCCCCATAGATTAGTATCTAAAGGAGGAGGAATATGAGCAGCTATAAATTGATTGTGGTTAAGGACGGCTTTCCTGTAGAAGTGGTACAGAATCCAACCGACTACCCGTTGATTGGAAGAGGAGGAAACGGGGCGGTTTTTAAGCTTTCAGATGAACACTGTGTGAAGATATATCCTAACAAAGCATTCGCAAGAGCAGAAAGTGCAGCTCTGCGTGTCGGACAAGACTCCCCTGCGTTTCCAAGGCTGGTTAAAAGCGGGCGTAAGTATGTAGTGATGGAGCTGATTAATGGCACTCTGCTGGACGAATATCTGAGAGACAAGGGTGTTCTTGACGAACAGATCACCGAGCAGATCCTGTTTGTATTAAAAGAACTGAAGCGGCTCAGGTTTTCACGGCGGGATGCCCGCTTGAGGCATCTGGTCTTGACCGAAGAAGGAAGCCTTAAGGTCATTGATCATGTAAACTCGCAGACCAAACATTACAAATATCCGGAGAAGCTGCTTAAAGGCTTGGATGAGCTCGGGATGAAGCCCGCGTTTCTCAAGCAAGTGAAACAGCGGGATCCTGAACTTTATCGCAAATGGAAATCCAAGTGAAAGGGAGACAATTCCGCAATCGTGCAAGGCGCAACCATCCATGCCAAATCAGGTTGGCCACATATTAATATTTATAAGACCACCTTACTCCTAAAAGCAGGTGATCCTTCTTTATGGATACCGGCCAAGTACAACCTTCAGTTAAAATCTGCTTTGCCGTGCTTGTTCATAACAAACGAGAAGTCGTCCAGGATATGCTGGATAACATTCGGTTTTACTGTCCGCACAGCTCAATCGTTCTGTTTAACGGCGGTTCGCAGCGTGATCTTTGCGACAACCTGGGTTACCCGGTTTGTCCTGCCAGCCGTAAGCTGACATACGGAGTCACCGCTGTCTATTTGCTGGAGGTAATGGAATGGTTAGAGAGCATTAACTTCGATTATGACTACTTGATCAATCTGGATTCCGACGCACTGTTTGTCCGGGAAGGTTACGAAAACTTTATCGAACAAGAAATGAAAAATTCCGATTACATGGGCGTCGATGTATTTGTCCGGGATCGGAACTGGTATTGCGGCGAGCAGTTGAAAAAAGAGTGGCAACGATGGAAGCCTCTGCTGCTTACCGACACTTTCATAGGCGCGTTTAACGTGGGCCAAGTGCAGAGCCGCCGATTGGTGCGGCGACTGCTTTCCTGGGAACAGTTCGCGTACCTGAAAAACAATCTTCTTCACACAAAAGCGTATGGCATCGACGAGATCATCTATGTGATGATGGCTGACCGGTTCGGCTTTAAGCCCAAATCGTACCCTAAGGAACCAGGTCTCCCGGTGCGTTATCGGCCTCACTACAGGTATCAAGAGATTATCCGCATCATCAATGAACGCCTTAACAGCTTTGTCGTACACCCCATTAAGCGGAAGATGAAAGACGAAGCCAGAACGCTGGTCCGCTGCTTGAGGTGGAGAGCAGCGCGTAAACAAGAAAAAATGCCCGACTACGTTAACTTGAAGGCCGTATCCATCATTCGCAGCAGGTACGGCAATCTTGAAATCATCACCAGAACAAACAACCGGCTGATTCATGCTTGGCGGGATGAACAACGAAAGAATTGGCATAGAAACCCACCGTTTGCAAGCGGGGTAAGCGGCACGCCCTTTTTTACGGAAAGCCGGGATGGGAACTTTCACGTCATCGCGCCTTTGATCAAGGGCGGAATCGGGCATTGGTGGAGAGATAACCGCCGCAGCCGGAAATCGTGGTACGGTCCTGCAACGTTCGGCAAACGACAAATGAATGTCGTTTCGCTCATGAACACGCGCCGCAAGCAGCTGGTTGCCGTTGTTGAAAAGGATGGGCATCTTCGCTCATACAAGTCTCGGCATGGACGGTGGAAATCGAACTGACAATTAAATAGAAGGAAAGGGGGACTTCAATGAAAGGAATAATACTTTGCGCAGGAAAGGGAACGAGAATGCAGCCCTTTACCTTCTCCTCTCCCAAAACTCTATTGCCGGTCGCGAACGAGGCGATCCTGGATCATTGTCTGCGGAGCCTGAAGCAAGCCGGTATCCATGACATCGGTGTCGTTCTAAACCCGGAGCAAACGAGCATTGTCGATCATCTGTTAGGCAAGCACCCGCAAACATCTTTTACGTTTATAAGACAAACCGAGCCGTTAGGCATTGCCCATGCATTGTCAGCTGCCGAATTTTTCATCAGGGATGATCCGTTTGTATTGTTATTAGGAGATATTCTGATAACGGAACCGCTGACTGTGCTGCTTGAAGCTTTCAAGGAGAAACAGGGTGCCGTTATGCTCTCCAAGGTGGACCATCCTCAGGACTACGGTGTCGCAGTCGTCAACGGCAATCGGATTATCCAATTGGAAGAAAAACCGGCTGAGCCGAAAAGCGAACTGGCAGTCGCAGGCGCCTATGTTTTTGATAAAAAGATATTCAAAGCTATTGAGAAGATTAGTATTTCTCATAAAGGAGAGTACGAAATCACATCTGCGATCCAATGGATGATCGGCAACGGTGATTCCATCGGTTATGCGTTGACCAAAGAGCGTTTCTTTGACGTAGGAACCCCCGATCGGCTGCTGGAGGCGAACCGCTTCATTCTAAGGTACAGTCAGGGAACGGAGAATGAGATCGACCCGCTCGCGGTGATGGAGAATTGTACGGTGATTCCCCCTGTGAAGATCGGTACGGACTGTATTTTGAAAAACGTCGTTATCGGTCCTTTTGTATCCGTGTGTATGGGTTCTACTTTATCCGACTGTTCCATAGAGAACAGCATTTGTATGGAAGGCACGATTATTCGTTCGCCCGGTATCCCTGTCACGTGCAGTATATTCGGCCGGTACTCCCGTTTGGAAGGACGCTCGGATGTGAATCGGATGATCTGCGTGCTGGGAGATAAATCGACGGCTATGGTGGTGGAGTAGACGAAACCATCACGTTGTTCGCCGAAAAGAGGTATAACATGAACGTCAAAGCAGTGAGTTATATCCGTGCCATAGAGGAAGGATGGAGCCGGCCTTTACTGTTTCGCTGCGACGACGGCAATCAATATGTGGTTAAATTGCTTAACAATCCGCAAGGCATAAAAGTTTTACCGAATGAAATGATCGCCTTTCGGCTTGGGCGGCTGCTCCATCTGCCTGTCGGAGAATGCGCGATTGTGCATGTGTCGGGAGAACTTATTACCCAATCTCCTGCGCTCAGGGATATGCAAGTGAAGGCCGGCCCTCACCTTGGCAGTGTTTATCGCGAAACGGTAAAAGTTTTACAAAACGCGGATGACCTGACAGGCTGCTGCAACTTGGATAAGGCTGCAGGGATGATCGCCTTCGATCATTGGATACAAAATTGGGATCGTGCGGATAACATCGGCAACATTCTGGTATCTAAGGAAGATGACAACAAGAAGATTGTAATGATTGACCACGCGAATGCTTTTACAGGGAGCTGGACCCTTGATTCGCTGAAAGAAAATCGTACGAATAGATCGGTATATTGGGGTAAAATCTATGAACTTTTTATACCGCATATTAGCGATAAACGGCTATTCAAGAGTGCACTTCGGCAAATTCAGTCACTAAGCAAAGCTGAGCTGTGGACGGCAATGTCCGGGCTGCCGCGGAAATGGTCTGTTTCTCATACAGAGCAGCGTAAGCTGGTGAAGTATTTGGAGTACAGAAAAGTCGCTGCGGGGGAAGCTTTGAAGGATTTACGCAAAAAATTTTAACGAACGAAAACGCCTGGTTATAAATGAGGATGCGTGCCTGTCCAGGGTGAAAGAGGGGAAATCGATGAAGGTCATTATAATGGCAGGCGGAAAAGGGACCCGTTTTTGGCCCAGAAGCCTGGACCAGATGCCAAAGCAATTTCTCGCCTTAACCTCTAATTTGACTATGCTGCAGCAGACTTACAAGCGATTTCGTGAATGGCTGCCGGAACATCTTATCTACGTATGCACTTGGAGAGGATACTTGGACCTGGTGAAGGAACAATTACCGGATTTAACCGACAGCAAAATCATTTTAGAGCCGGAGCAAAGGGATACAGGACCTGGTATCGGGTTGGCGGCTTTGCATTTTCTTCGGCAGGGTGATGACGAAGTGTTGGTTACCGCCGCTGCCGATCACCATATTCCGGATTCTGAACAACTCATGAGTGTATTAATGCAGGCGGAGACTTTCGCCGGTACCGGCTGCCCGATTGTGACGATCGGGGTTACCCCGACACGGCCCGAAACCGGGTACGGTTATATAATGACGTCCGGTACGAACGACCGGGATAACGTATTGAAAGTTCAGACATTCATTGAGAAGCCCACCATGCAAAAGGCACAGCAACTCATACAATGCGCTGATGTTTATTGGAACAGCGGAATCGTGGTCTGGAAACCGTCGACCATTCAGCATTATATGATGCGTTATGAAATGGAGCTGTGGAACGTCCTTAACAGCAGCGGGGATGAATTGGACAAAGGATACTCGCTCCTTCCGCATCGGTCCGTGGATCACGCGATCCTGGAGAAGTCCGATAATCTATACTGCATTCCTGCCCGCTTCGAATGGGATGACGTCGGCACGTGGAAATCGCTGGAGCGAATGTGTCACCCGGATCCACAAGGCAACATTACCTTCGGTGACACCCATACCTTTTCTACGAATAACAGCATCATTTTTTCCGAGCACCAGAAAGCGATCGTGATCGGTGTAGAAGATTTAATTATTGTTTCCACCGCTGACGGGCTCCTTGTTTGTCATAAATCCAAAGAATTACAAATAAAAAAAAGCGTTGAAGGAGGCGGAAACAAAAGGGCATTAAATATTAATTCATCGGAGATGAGCTGCGTATGAATGTGCTTGTCCTTAATTATTATCCCGCGCTCCATCCACCAAGCAGTGGTGGTGAATTGCGATATTACAATTTATACCGGGAGCTCAGCAAGTATTTTAACATTACATTATTGTCCTTTACCCATCCTTTTCACAAAGGCTTCGTTCAGCATACATCTGCAATGAAAGAGTATCGGATCCCACAGGAAAAAGTGCATGAGCATTGCTGGCATAGATTGAGCCGAAAAAAAATCGGTCATGAATTACACGGACTCATGTACGCCAAATGCGGCAAGTATTCGACTGAATACCATGAAATGTTCAGTCGTTTATATAACGAAAACGATATTATTGTGCATGAATTTCCCTACTTACTTTTATACGATGTTTATTTCGGTCAAGACCGCAAACCAAGAATATATAATAGTCACAATTTTGAGACATCACTTGTAAAGTCAATGTATAAAGGGCCGCTTGCAGGCAAATATGTAAAATTTATATCCGGGTTAGAAAACAGGTTAATTCATGGTGCGGACATCGTATTTGCTACGTCCGACGCGGAAAGGGAGAAATTTGCGAAATTCTTTACAGCGGATCCCAAAAAGATAAAGCTCGCTCCTAACGGAACTCATCCTCACGAATGGACCAGGATAAAAAAAGATACCGAATGTAACGCCAGGAAAACGGCGCTGTTTATCGGGTCCCTTCACCGGCCAAACAAAGAAGCCGTTGAATTCATCATTCACGAGCTTGCAGACCGGTGCCCTGCTATTGACTTTATCATTGCCGGCGGCTGCTGTGCTTATATTAAAAACACAATAAAAACAAATGTAGAACGATTAGGAAGAATAGATCAGAATACGAAGCAAGAGCTCTTTTCCCGAGTAGATGTTGCGATAAATCCAATGTTTTCGGGTGCAGGAACGAACTTGAAAACAGTAGAGTGTTTATCCGCTGGAATTCCTCTGTTCACTACCGAGGTTGGAGCGCGCGGCTATAATCTTATCCATAAGCAGCATTGTATAAAGGTTAAGAAAGAAAAATTTGCCGAGAAATTACGGAAATATTGCGAACAAAGGTTTGATCTGCTGCTGCAAATAGCTGAACAAGGCCGCGAGTATGTGAATGAAAATTTCTCGTGGCAATATATTGCGATGAACGTCAAGAACGAGATTGAGGAATTACTTTCACAAAAAACTAACCAAATATAAAAGCTGACGCAGGCCTTACGCCAGCTTTGCATGATGTCAACTCACTGGGTCCCCGAAGAGGGGAATCAATTATTGGATTGTTGTGCCTTCCACGCTTCCAAAGTCCGATCATGATTAAACTTAGATCCTTCAATAACTTGGTCTAACGCGTGTCCGAAATCGATTGCAACGCGTCCGCTCGCCGGGGCCAATCGGCTGACAAGAATCCTTGCCGGCAATCCGGCTGAAATGAGAGCAATTTGCCAATTTCCGTCCTTTGTGAGTTCTTCACAAACCGAATCAATTTCCCCATATCCTTCTAAAGTTAACGTTGTGACAACGGCCACCCCTTTTTCTTCCTGGAAGAAGGGGACCGCTTCGGCTGCTCGACGTCCGACCAAAGCGACTTTGTATTTTTTTAGCCATTTCCAAAAAGAATCAGTGTGAGGCATTTTATGTGTGATCCATGCCGAGCAAATGTATCTTGGGATGAAATCCAGATGTTGAAGCAATTCCTTTGTGAGATTCGCATATTCTTTGTCCGCGGGGACATACGACGAATGTAAACCTGCAATGTCGACGAGCTTTAAAGCTGTTTGCAAGTCTTGCTGCATTTGCTGCGGTGCTCCTGTTGATCCTGAATACTCTCTTCCGTTCCATCCGAGAATCCATTCAGGATACGTATTGTATGCAATACATACTTCAGTGTGGCCAAATCGAGCCAGGGAACATGGCTTCTTATTAACAACTGCTTCTTCCAGTATGCTGATCACTTCTTTCAGGCTCAGCATATAGTTCTCATAGTCGAAGCTTTTCACATTTAGCCTCCTTACATAGCAGATATTTATATTATGAACATTCAATGCAGCCGGCAATGGACAACGCATCTATTTTGCTTGTGTGAATCGTTAACCTATACCGAATACAGTGGTCAAGAATAAGCTAATACGAACTGTAGCACCGATAAATAAGGAGGCCATCATGTTTGAGTCTTTGTCGGTTCTAATCCCTTACAAGCCCGATCATGGACATAGAGATTTGCTCTTTAACTGGGTTCAACGATTTTATGCAGCTGCGATGCCGGAGGCCGAGATTTGCATAGGTCATGATGTCAGTGAACTTTTTAATAAGTCCAAAGCCGTGAACCTCGCTGCTTCCCAAGCTGCCAGGAATGTCTACTTGATTGCGGACGCAGATGTGTTTTTCGATCCTGCGATCATCATTGAAGCTATGAAACAGTTAGACAGTTATGCATGGGTGATCCCGTTTCGCGAAGCTATAAATGTAGCGGAAAACAATACAAAAGCGATTGTACAAAGCGAGGCGAAGTGGCCGTTAGCTGTAGAAGCGTCCGATTTTGAAGTCACCGCTTACTATGAGGCTTTGCCGGCAGATTAAACCTCATCTCACGCGAAAACTTCTGGTCTGTAAGAGGGTTCGATGAGAGATTCGAAGGATGGGGGGGAGAGGATGACGCTTTTACGTGGGCGATGAACACGCTTTGCGGTAGTTGTATCAAAATGGACGGCAGGCATTATCACTTGTGGCATCCTCAACCTGTAAACCCGAATTATCATGCGAATTGCGATCTTAAAAATTTGTATTATGACGCGCTGGGGAATAAGGAAAAGATGCTTAAACTGATTACGCAGCGGGACAACTAGAAGCAAGATCCGTTCAGGTTGTCTGAAAGGAGCAGATGTGCATGAAGGTAGTCATATTGGCCGGCGGATATGGAACAAGGATTAGTGAAGAGTCGTACTTGAAACCGAAGCCTATGATTGAGATCGGCGAATATCCGATCATCTGGCACATCATGAAATTATATTCCATCTACGGATTTAATGAATTTATTATTTGTTTGGGCTATAAAGGCTACAAAATTAAAGAATATTTCTTAAACTATTATCTGTATAAATCGGACGTCACTGTAGATTTTTGTGTTGGAAATCAGCATATCATCCACAATCATAATACGGAGCCATGGAGAGTCACATTGGCAGAAACCGGCTTGGAAACGATGACCGGCGGCAGAATAAAGAGAATTGAACAATATATCGGCAACGAGCCCTTTATGGCCACATATGGGGACGGTGTGGCGAATATCGACATTCCGGAATTAATGGAATTTCATAAAGCTCAGGGACGATTAGCTACGCTTACTGCCACGAGGACTGCAGGAAGGTTCGGTTCTCTAAAAATAACAGAAAATGATGCGGTCGAATCCTTCAGAGAGAAAGTAGTGGGTGACGGCGGCTGGGTTAACGGCGGTTTTTTTGTGTTCCAGCCTGAAATTTTTGATTATATAGAAGGCGACAAGACTGTGCTGGAGAGGGAGCCGTTAGAAAACCTGGCACTAGCCGGACAATTGTCGGCCTATAAGCATCCGGATTTTTGGCAGCCCATGGATACTTTACGCGATAAAAATGATTTGGAAGAACTCTGGAAAAGCAATAAGGCGCCGTGGAAACTATGGACATAGAACAGAAAGGTGCTCGATCAGCAGTCATTACCGGTGCAACCGGGTTTATCGGAGCGTATCTCGTTAGAAAAATGTTGGTTGAGGGTTGGAATATACATCTGATATGCCGAAGCAATGCCAATTTGGAACGAATTAGAGACATAACAAATGAACTTAAATTACATGTTTATGATGGAAGCGCATCGCATTTAAACAGGATTATGGATGAGGCTCGGCCTCATGTCGTTATCCATCTGGCAGCTATGGTGATCACTGAATATACTCCTCTCGATATCGAGCCCATGATCCAAAGTAATGTCTTGTTCGGGACGCAGATCGCGGAGGCTATGGTTCGAGCAGGCTGCCATTATCTGATCAATACGGGGACTTTGCAGCAGCACTTTGAGGGAAAGCCGTATGGTCCGACGTCTTTATATGCAGCAACAAAGCAAGCCTTTGATGATATTCTTGAGTATTATATCGACACGACCCCTCTGAAGGTCGTTACCCTCAAATTGTCTCATGTGTACGGCCCTGATGACCCCAAACAGAAACTTTTCTCTTTGCTAAGACATGCTGCAAACATGGAACAACCTTTGATGATGTCACCTGGCCATCAATTGATCGACTTGGTCTACATCGACGACGTCGTTGAAGCATTTTATCTTGCGGCGATGCGCTTTGATGAACCAATGACGGCAAAACACGAGAAGTATTATGTTTCTTCGGGTCATCCGCTTGAACTGAAAGAATTAGTAAGTCTGTATGAAAAAGTGACCGGCAAAACGATCTCTGTTCATTGGGGCGGAAGGCCGTATCGAGAGAGAGAAATGATGTTTCCGTGGCCAATAGGAGAGCGTGTGCCTGGTTGGCAAGTTACAGTCCTGCTTGAAGAAGGCATAAGAAAAATGGAATGTCCTGCACTGGAATAAAAAAGAGGAGAAGGCGCAGCCTTCTCCTTACCACTTCGTTGCGAGTGAGTATCTGACGTATTCCTCCTTGAGAGGATGATCGTGGCTCCAGGGTTTTTGGAACGTGTTAAAGTGGATGAGCGCCGGATTCTCCACATAATAATTTTCCCAGAGGTGAATCGTCATATAGTTCCATTTCGGATCGAGCTTCAGCCATTTTTCATCTATCACTGCATTCAGCGCATCTTGATCCAACCAGATGATTTTGGAAGGATTATCTCTAATAAAGCGGATCGTTTCATCAGCTATCTGATGTTCTCTCCATTTTTTTAAATTCATCAGCATAACCCCGGAATTAAAGCAGCAGACGGATTTAAGAGATAAATCCTCTACTCTGTCAGCCCCCCCTAAATCCTCTACTGCGGCTAAAAAAATAATCATCGATATCAATGTTCCACAACTGTGTAATATCTTCTTTCAGAATGATATCACTGTCCAAAAATATGGCTTTGTCAATCTTCTTGCTCAAAACATCCGGAGTAAAGATTCTGTAATAATTTTGCAGGGCAAAGTGATGAGATACTTTGAAATTATCCAATATCGACTCATCGATCGTAATAAATTGCGGTAGAACGTTATATTGACTTACAGACTCATTCAGCTTCACTTTCATACCGTCGGTAAATTTGTCATTTATCGTAATGTAAACATGAATAACAGAATCCGCACTTTTATTGTCTAATAAAGAATTTAACATCACCGCCGTATACTGGGCAAATTCATTGCTGGTGGTTGTCACCACATGCACATTGTTCACATCTTTCACCTCCCAATAATGAATATTTGAAAACTATGTCCCTATTTTATTAAGCGCTTGAATGGAATGCTTGTGTGTTTGAGCAGCATTCGTAACAAACGTTAAGAACCGCTCATACATTAACAAGAAGGGGTGCAAGCCCATGAAGCATTATGATTATCTGGTTATCGGTGCCGGAATCATGGGTTTAACAACCGCCCGGGAATTGAAATCGAGGTTTCCGCATAAGAAAGTTGCGTTACTGGAGAAGGAATCAGACATCGCCATGCATGCCAGTGGACGGAATAGCGGAGTTCTTCATGCGGGGTTTTATTACACGGCTGATAGTCTGAAAGCAAAATTTACGAAATTAGGCAATCAAGCTTTGACACAGTATTGTGAAAATCAGAATTTAAAGATTAATAAATGCGGGAAATTAGTCATCGCAGCCAATGAACAAGAATTAAATGGGTTACAACTCTTGAAGCAGAGAGCAGATTTGAACGGGGTGCCATTGTTATGGGTCGATGAAACAGAAATAAAAAGCATTGATCCCAATGCCAGCACCTATCAAAAAGCCCTATTTTCTCCTACAACTTCAACGATCGATCCGCTAGAGGTGTGTCACGCGTTAAAAAACGAAAATGCAAGGAATGGAGTAGAATTCCACTTTAACACCCTATATAAAGGGCATGACAAAGATGTGATTATCACCAATAGGGAGCTGCTGCAGGCTAGCTGCGTGATTAACGCAGCCGGTTTATACGCGGACAAGATTGCGCACGATTATGGCTTTGGAACAAAATATACGATCATTCCCTTCAAAGGAATGTATTTAAAATATGAAAAGAACAAAACCGATGTCGTAACGAATATATATCCTGTCCCGGATTTGCGAACGCCCTTCCTAGGAGTCCATTTCACAAAAACCGTTGACGGCGGAATTAAAATTGGACCTACTGCGATTCCTGCGTTGTGGCGTGAGCATTACTCCGGTATGAAGAACTTTAACTTTCTCGAATTCATAACGATTTTATTCTATGAAGCAAAGTTATTTCTGAACCATTCATCTCATTTTCGCCGCATTGCGAGCGATGAAATAAAAAAGTATAAGAAATCGAACTTTATCAGCTTAAGCAGGAAACTGATTCGGAAAATAGATGAAGAAGGTTTTGGGGAATTTATGCGGCCGGGCATTCGAGCGCAATTGCTGAACAAGGAAACATTGGAATTGGTACAAGATTTTGTTGTCGAAGGCGATCATCGATCCATGCACATTTTGAATGCAGTCTCACCGGCATTCACCTGTTCCATTCCATTTGCCGAACATGTGGTAGATTCCGTTATACAAAAACAGGGCGGGAGATTAACTGCTGATGAATAAAATATTAATTACCGGAAACATGGGCTACGTTGGTTCGGTAATTGTACAGCATTTAAGAAAAGCTTATCCGGATGTTACGCTGAATGGATTTGATTACGGCTATTTTTCTCACTGCTTGATTAATGTCCCTCAACTGCCGGAGTGCAGTCTGAACAACCAGATTTTTGGCGATATCCGCCAATTTTCAGATACACACTTGGAAGGTGTCGATACGTTAATCCATTTAGCGGCACTTTCTAATGACCCGATCGGGAACCGATATGAAGATCTCACGATGGAAGTTAACTTTCATTCGACGATGAGACTGGCTAACTTGGCTAAATTGGCAGGAGTAAAACGCTTCGTATTCGCTTCCAGCTGCAGTGTGTATGGCTTTTCGGAACAGGGGCCGCGGAATGAGCAGTCTCCGGTTAACCCTTTAACCGCCTACGCTAGATCTAAAGTACGATCAGAGGAAATCTTGAAAACATTAGCATCCTCTGAATTCAACATCACATGTTTACGATTTGCCACCGCGTGTGGGATCAGTCCCAGATTGAGACTGGATCTCGTACTAAATGATTTTGTGGCTTCGGCAGTGATTGACAAGAAAATTACCGTTCTAAGTGATGGAACACCCTGGCGCCCCTTAATCGATGTGAAAGATATGGCAAGGGCTGTAGACTGGGCAATAAATCGTGAAGCTGATGTCGGAGGCGCGTTTCTGGTCGTTAATGTAGGCGCAGATCAATGGAACTTTCGGGTACATGAGTTAGCTGAAGCCGTTGCCAGGGCAATTCCGGATCTGGATATTTCATTAAATAAAAACGCTATGCCTGACCATAGGTCTTATAAAGTTAATTTTGATTTATACAAATCATTAGCCGCCGGGTATCAACCTGAGCAGAATCTTGAGACGACAATTAAAGAGCTTAAAGACGGAATAGACGCAATGGGATGCGTTGATAACTGGGATGCCGGAAAATCATTTCTCATACGCCTGCATGTTCTGGAAATGCTGCGAAATAAAGGCTTATTAACTGCAGACTTAAAATGGAAGGCGGGTGGAAAATGATTATCAAACCGCGTGATTTGGCTGGAGTCTATGAAATTGATTTGAGTCCTGTTTTCGATTCCCGCGGGTATTTTAAACGTGTCTATGATGAAGAAATATTTAAATCGTTTGGTCTTGAGCGGCATTGGATCCAAGAAAACCACTCTTTATCAGTAAAAAAGGGAACCGTTCGCGGATTGCATTTTCAATTTCCTCCTTTTACAGAGAGCAAATTAGTCAGGGTCACAAAGGGAGCGATCATGGATGTATTCGTCGACTTGAGAATTGATTCACCTACGTTTGGAGGTTGGGATCGCATTGAATTAACCGATGACAATCATAAGATGATTTATATTCCAAGAGGATTCGCTCACGGATTTTGTACATTAACGGATTCCTGTGAAGTGGTTTATAAAGTGGATAACGTTTATTCTCCGCAGCATGAAGGAGGGCTCTTCTGGATGGATGAATCACTCCGCATCAATTGGCCCGTTACCAACCCGATTATTTCGAATAAAGATGCTGCGTTACCTTCTTTCAAGGATTTTAGCAGCAATCATGGGGGAATCATCGTAAATTAAAAAAAGCACTGTCTTTTAGACAATGGCTTCTTCTTCATCTTCTTCAATTTTTAATGGTTCTTGTTTTGTGGATACCGGCTCGTCAGGCTGATCGTAGGGCACGCGGTCTTCTTCATAGTACATGTCGGCAGCACCTCCTTTTTCACATTATCCCTTCACATGTTTAGCCCCAAATTAATGGAGTGTAATCCGCAAGTAAAACCTAGCAATCATCGATCGGCCAAGTATCCCTGAACAAAGACGGCGTAAACGGCAAAATTCACAGCGTTCGCAGGCTTGCGCAAATACATATTGGGATTGTCATACGACTGAATATCTTTGAGGTACACGGTGGTAGAAGAGAATGCCTCCAACACCCGTTTCGCTTCCGATTTGGACATGCCGAGTTCGGAGCGGAAATAATAGAGAATATGATCTGCAATCGTCTTAAATTCTTTATATTCATCCGGATGCGCAGCTGCATAGGCCAAATGATGCCGAAGAAGCAGATCCGCCTTTATTCGCATGAATGACGCTCCCATACTTGCTTTTATTATGTTACAAATTGTATCATCATGCTTAATCTACTGTAAACGTGTTAAAAAGAGGAGGTTTTGTCGACTAAGGAGATTAAATGTATGCGCTCTCTTGAAAAGATGAGGTTGTTGATATATAGTATTCCCGAACAATAGAAAATGACTGATATTCAGTCACTTCCCCAAGGAGGTGCATCGTTGAGTACCGCAACACAACAAGACAAGTACAACGCCATACTGCAAGCGGCCATCGAAATCATTTCAGAGAAGGGACTGCACAGCACATCCATCTCGGACATTGTGAAGAGAGCGGGCGTGGCTCAGGGAACGTTCTATTTGTACTTCCGCTCCAAGAATGCGCTGATCCCGGCGATCGCGCAGAATCTGATCTCGATCACGATGGACAAAATCAAGGAAAATACGCAGCAGCACGCTGATTTTTGGGAGTTTCTAACGACGTATATCCATCAGATATACAGCATAACCGACGAATACAAGGATGTTATCGTGCTGTGTTACTCCGGGCTTGCGATCGATCATTCCATGGAAATATGGGAGTCTATCTATCAACCCTACTATCAATGGTTCCAAGATGAGTTGAAGCAGGCGATCGCACAGGGTGAAGTTATATCCGGGACGAATGTGCAATGGACCAGCAAAATGATCATAAACTTAGTGGAGAACGCGGCTGAGCGGTTTTACATCGGTCGCGACCAGGATATGACCAAGGAACAGTCCATGACCGAAGTTTTCCACTTCCTCAAGCGCTCAATGACGAATTCTTGAATTTCGTAACAGAAGGATGATCGGCAATACAGGTCATTTTCTGCTGTATTATGACTGACGATCATTATGTTCCTTATTGATACATGGGAGAGGACGCTATGAAAAATGAAACTGTAACGATTGCCCTGCTTCAACTGGCGTGCGGACCGGACATTAAGGCCAACATAGCGCATAGCGTCACGAAAATGGAAGAGGCGGCCGCAAAGGGTGCTCAGATCGTTTGTTTGCAGGAGCTTTTTGCGAGCCGCTATTTTCCTCAGCGAGTGTCGCCGGATGGATACGAGCTCGCCGAGTACGCCGATAACGAGACGCTGAAACGAATGGGAGAATTGGCTGGCGAGTTGGGCATCGTCCTTATCGTTCCTTACTATGAAAAGGCGGGGCGAGGATTGTTCTACAACAGCGCAGCGGTGTTCGACGCAGACGGTACCTTGCTAGGCACCACTCGCAAGAATCATATTCCCGACGGCCCGCAATACCATGAGAAATACTATTTTATTCCCGGAAACACCGGATATCCGGTATATCAAACGCGCTTCGGCACCATTGGCGTCGGCATTTGCTGGGATGAATGGTTCCCCGAAACGGCACGCATTCTTGCGCTGCAGGGGGCGGAAATTTTGTTTTTCCCTTCGGCGATCGGCTCGGAGCCCGATCATCCGGGGATGTCGACTCGCCGTGCTTGGGAAAAAGCGATCTCCGCTCACGGCATCAGCAACGGCGTCTTCGTGGCAGCGCTCAACCGCGTCGGCCAAGAAGATGACATGACGTTCTATGGCGGCAGCTTCGTCAGCAACCCTATGGGCGATATCCTGCAGTCGCTCGACGAAGAAGAAGGCGTACTGATCCACACGATAAATTTGAAAGAAATCGACTTCGCCCGCAATCTGCTGCAGTTTATGCGGGACAGAAGGCCGGAAACCTATGGGCCTCTGCTGACGCGCGACGCCAAGATGTAACAACAGATGTGAAACCGCTATCCATACATCATCGACTACAGAGGAGGCTTAACCCATGTCCATTGATCCGGTAACGCTGAACAATCAGCCGGACGTATCGGGTGATACCAGACAGTACATCAAGAAGGTATTGCAGCTCATTGAGAAAAGTGAAGTGACGCCGGAGGAAGCCGGATGGATTACCAAGGAAACGGTCGAAGGTTTCCGTGAATACGTCAATCCGGGATTTCTGGAATATCGCAAAACAGTGACGCAAGGGGGGCAATTTGCAGCCGTTGAGTGGTCGGACAGCGGCTCCTGCTTCAAAGACGTAAACGGCAAGCAATATATCGATTGCCTCGGCGGATTCGGCATTTATAATGTGGGTCATCGCAATCCGAAGGTGGTTAAAGCGGTCGAGAACCAGTTGAAGCGTCAGGCTCTGCACAGCCAGGATCTGCTCGATCCGCTGCGGGCGATGCTGGCGAAAATATTGGAGCGAATCACGCCGGGCGACCTAAAGTATTCGTTCTTCACGAACAGCGGCACCGAAAGCGTGGAAGCGGCCTTGAAGCTGGTAAAAATGTACAGCGAGCGGACGACGATTATTTCGACGACACGGGCGTTTCACGGCAAAAGCTTAGGTTCGCTTTCCGCTACTGCCAAAGGGATGTTCCGCAAGCCGTTCCTGCCGTTGATCCCCGGATTCAAGCATCTCCCGTTCGGCGATATCGACATGATGCGCAAGACGTTCCAAACCTGCGCTGACGTTGGAGAGGATGTCGCGGCAGTCATGCTGGAGCCCGTGCAGGGCGAGGGAGGTATCATCCTTCCTCCGCCGGATTACTTGCAGCAAGTCCGCGAGTTGTGCGACGAGTATGGAGCGCTTCTCGTATTCGACGAGGTTCAGACGGGCATGGGCCGCACCGGCAAAATGTTCGCATCCGAGCTGTACGGCGTTGTACCGGATATTCTATGCCTGGCCAAAGCTTTCGGCGGAGGTGTCATGCCGGCCGGGGCGGTAGTCGCGAAGGAGAAAGTTTTCAAAAGCTTTTTTCCGAATCCTTTCATGCATACGACGACATTCGGCGGCAATCCGCTCGCCTGCGCGGCAGCGATCGCGACGATCGACGTGCTGCTCGAAGAGAATCTTCCGGAGCGTGCAGGCGAGGTTGGACGCTATATGTTGGAGGAGCTTCGAAAGGCTGCGGCGGGGCACGACGATAAAATCATGGAAATTCGCGGCATCGGACTCATGATCGGCATCGAATTCCACCGGGACGAAGTCGGCTACGAGGTATCCAAAGGCATGTTCGATGAGGGCGTGCTGGTGGCGGGTACTCTCATCAATTCGAAGACGATCCGAATCGAACCGCCTCTCACCATATCTATGGAAGAAGTGGATCAAGTGGTCCGCACGTTCCTTAAGGTGCTCAGCGAAACCAACGCATAAACAGAGGTGTAAACGGATGCCAGCCATTATCGACAGCAAACCGAGAATCGACGGATTTCGCATGCCGGGCGAATTCGAACCGCACCGGGGAACATGGATGCTTTGGCCGGTGCGAACGGACACATGGCGGCTCGGCGCTAAGCCGCGCAGGATGCATTTGTTGAGGTAGCGCTTGCCATAGCCCATTTTGAGCCGGTAACCATCGGAGTATCTGCGGGGCAGTACGAGCACGTGCGCGCCATTTTTCCACCCCCGATCCGTATTGTCGAGATGTCCTCGAATGACGCTTGGATGCGGGATATCGGACCTACTTTTGTGAAGAACGACCGAGGCGAAATACGCGGGATCGATTGGGGATTTAATGCATGGGGCGGACTGAACGGGGGCTTGTATTTTCCTTGGGATCAAGATCTTCTGGTGAAACAGAAAGTGCTGGAAATCGAGAATAAAGACCGCTATGAAAAAAGCGACTTCATTCTGGAGGGCGGCGCCATTCATGTGGATGGGGAAGGCACCCTGATCACGACCGAGCAATGCCTGCTTCATTCCAACCGCAACCCTCATATGACCAAAGAAGAGATCGAGCAGCACTTGAGAGATTACTTGAACATCGACAAAGTGATTTGGCTGAAATACGGGTTGAAGTTTGACGAAACGGACGGGCATGTCGATGAAGTGGCCGCTTTCGTTCGGCCGGGCGTGGTTGCGATGAGTTGGACGGATGATCCGGCCGACCCGCAATACGAGGTGCTGCACGCCGCATTCGAGGTGCTGAGCAGAGAAACCGACGCCAAAGGACGGAAGCTAGAGATACACAAAATCCATATTCCTCAGCCGCTGACGATCTCGGATGAAGAGGCGCGCCTGATCGATCGGGCAAGACGGAGCTACAACCGGGCGACCGGCACCCAGTTCGCGGCGACCTACGTTAATTTCTACATTTGTAACGGCGGCGTGATCATTCCGGCTTTCGGGGATCCGCGGGATAAGGAAGCGTACGAACAGATCAGCAGGCTGTTCCCAGATCGCAAAGTCGTTCAGGTCAACACGAGAGAGATCGCTTTGGGCGGCGGCAATATCCACTGTATTACCCAGCAGCAGCCCAGCTGTGCAAGATGATCGGCAGAGGACTCATTGATATCCAAATAAGGAGGAATGTAAATGGCAGAGCGGTTGAACATGTTCATCAATGGCGAGTGGACACCGTCGCATTCCGGCGCGACAAGAGAGATTCTGAACCCGGCTAACGGCATAGTGATCGGGATCGCGGCAGAAGGTGATGAACAAGATGCGCAGCGGGCAATAGCTGCCGCTAAAGAAGCTTTCTATGAAGGAGGCTGGTGGGGAACGCCCGCAGCGGAACGGGCCCGTTTGCTGTTCAAGGCGGCGGATTTATTGGAAGCCAAAAAGGAAGAGTTTACGAGAATGGAGACGCTGAACAACGGCAAACCGCTGCGGGAAAGTGTTTTTGACGTGAATGACGCCATCGCGTGCTTCCGCTATTTCGCCGGACTCGCGACTAAGCCACACGGCCAATCGTACGAAGTGTCCGATCCGATGCAAGCGATAGTCGTCCGTGAGCCGATCGGAGTGTGCGGACAGATTATTCCTTGGAATTATCCGTTGCTTATGGCCGCTTGGAAGCTGGCGCCGGCACTGGCTGCCGGGAACACCGTCGTATTCAAGCCTTCTGAAATTACGCCATTATCTGCCGTTCGTCTGTTTGAGCTATTCGAGGAAGCCGGTTTTCCCGCCAGCGTTGTCAATCTGGTGCTCGGCGCGGGCGCCACAGTTGGCCATACGCTTGCTGCTCACGATGATGTCGATAAAATTGCGTTCACCGGCGGCACCGCCACGGGCCGGAAGATCATGCAGGCGGCGACGGGAAATCTCAAAAAAATATCCCTAGAGCTCGGAGGCAAATCTCCTAACATTGTGTTTGCTGATGCCGACTTTGAGACAGCAGTAGACTATGCGCTTTTTGCAATATTCGCGAATCAGGGGCAGGTGTGCGCAGCCGGCTCCCGTCTATTGCTGGAAGAGAGCGTGTACGAACGGTTCATGGAACGGTTGGTGGAGCGGACCAAAGCGATTGTCGTCGGCGATGGAATGGCGGACGGTACGGAGATGGGACCGCTGATCACGGAAGCGCACTTGAACAAGGTGCTCCATAATGTAGAGATCGGGAGGCCGAAGGTGCAACCCTTCTCTGCGGCGGCGGCCGGTTAACCGGGGAGAAATATGCAGGCGGTTACTATATGGAGCCTGCTATCTTTACAGATACGACACCCGATATGCGAATCGTGAAAGAAGAGATTTTCGGCCCGGTGCTCGTCGTACAGAAGTTCAAAGATGAAGCCGAAGCGATCCGTCTGGCTAACGATACGATATACGGATTGGCCGGTGCGGTGTTTACGACTGACGGTGCGAAAGCGCAGCGTGTCATCCGCAAACTGCGGGCAGGGATTACTTGGATCAACACCTATCATCCGACTTATAATGAAGCGCCATGGGGCGGCTACAAGCAAAGCGGCATCGGCCGCGAACTCGGTACGATGGGCTTTGAAGAGTATACCGAAGTGAAGCAAATCAACATCAATCTGCAGGTGGAGCCGCTGGGATGGTACGGCGCGAACGGCAGTTAATCCCGAATCGGACATGAGAAGGAGTGGAAACCGATGACACAGCCGCGAAAATTTATTTCCGTGTCCGGCGGACTGCCGGGCGAGAAAACGAAGGAGCTTCTTCGGCGCAGGGAGCAAGCGGTAGCCGCGGGTGTAGGAAACAACTTCCCGCTGTTCGTTGAAAGTGCCAAAGGCGCGTTGCTTCATGATGTGGATGGCAATACGTTTCTTGATTTTGCGGGGGGCATCGGCACTGTGAATGCCGGTCATTGCCCGCCCGAGGTGGTAGATGCGGTGAAAAGGCAAGCGGATTTGTTCCTGCACACCTGTTTCCACGTCGGGATGTATGAGCCGTACGTTGCCTTGGCGGAGAAGCTTGCCGAGCTTACGCCGGGCAGTTTCCCGAAAAAGGCCGTGCTGCTCAACAGCGGTGCGGAAGCGGTGGAGAACGCGGTGAAAATCGCCCGCAAGTTTAGCGGGAAAGCCGGCATCGTATCGTTCACCCGCGGCTTTCACGGCCGCACGCTGATGGGCATGTCGCTGACGAGCAAGGTAAAGCCGTATAAATACAAAATGGGGCCTTTTGCGCCGGCCACGTACAAAGCGCCTTTTCCCTACTCTTATATGCGGCCCGAATCGATGAGCGAAGAGGAGTACGGGCAGTTCTGCGTACGCCAGTTCGAGGATTTTCTGCTGACAGAAGCGGCACCGGAGGAGCTGGCTGCCGTTATTATGGAACCGGTTCAAGGTGAAGGCGGCTTTAACGTACCGCCGAAATCCTTCGTCAAAGGGATATATGATATATGTAAGCAGAACGGAATCTTGTTTATCGCGGATGAAATCCAGACGGGCTTCGGCCGTACCGGTACAATGTTCGCCAGCAAGTATTTCGGCATCGAGCCCGATCTGATCACCATTTCCAAATCGCTTGCTGCAGGGCTTCCGATCAGCGCGGTGGTCGGCAGAGCGGATATTATGGATGCTCCGAATCCCGGTGAGCTCGGAGGAACCTATGGAGGAAACCCGCTGGGCTGTGTTGCGGCACTAGCCGTCATTAAACAAATGGAGAAGGATGACTTAAGCGGCCGATCCGAGGTGATCGGGGAACGGATTCGCAGCCGTTGTACTTCTCTGCAGGCTCAATACCCGGCGATCGGGGATGTCCGGGGGCTGGGCGCAATGTGTGCCGTGGAGTTTGTCGAACCGGATACCGGGAAGCCTGCAAAGACATTGGTCGCAGGGATCGTCCGGGCGTGTTACGAAAAAGGCGTGATCATCCTTACCGCGGGTGTCCATGCGAATATCATCCGTTTCTTGACGCCTCTTGTTATTACGGACGACGAGCTCCAGGAAGGTCTGGACATTATCGCCGAAGCGATCGCGGAAGTCCACCAGACTGCGGGAGCGAACAGCAGATGACTTGGTTCTCGAACAGCCTCCTTCGCGGAGGCTGTTTTCCATTTAATGCGTAATGTGCTCGTCCGTCTCCTCAAAGGCCGGGTGCGGGTGCGCCGGTTCCTCGTCCGTGTCCTCAAAGTCCAGCGGCTGCGCCGGTTCCTCCTCGGTGTAGTTAACGGATGCCGCCGCGGCATGCTGCCTTCGGCGCCGGGTCGCCTCATAAAGTTCATCTTCCAGCCGTTCCGCCTGATCAGGGGACAACGCAACGACAATTTCATTGTTCCTGCCGTCGGATGCTGTAATCAACACGTAGGTGTCAGAGTCGGGTGGAGTAACATTGCTGATTTTCAAATTCATATCGGTAATCTCATATCTGACTCGCATTCCGATCATCCGGGACACCCCATCAAGTTAAATGTTCAATACTGATAAGGTTTCGCGATGTTTGCGGCAATTATTCGAGATCTGCCCGGTACGGCGTGCGCGCTGAATAAATTGCTCTGTAAAGGAGAAATTATAAATCGAGTAAACCAAACAACCAGAGGAGGTCTCAACTTGAAGAAATTCTTGACGAGCATCGCTTTATGCGCGACTTTGTCCTTGTCCCTGATGATTCCGGCATTCGCAGAAGGGAATAGGGGCACGGTGACAAACAACGCTCCGGATTTCGGCAACGGAACGTTCGTAGGTACTGCGGCAGGTGATATGGATGGTGACGGAATTTTTGACGGGAACAACAATAATAACAGAATGAACAACTTTAACACCAACGGCCGGGGCAACAACACGAACAATAACAACAACGGCAATTACAGAGCTAGAGCAGCCGGCGGACGCGCGGACAACAACGGTGTGGACTGGGGCTGGCTCGGTTTGCTCGGCTTAATCGGATTGGCAGGTATGCGGAACAGGAATCGTCAGCCAAGCTAGCACGATCGTGTATATGAAACCCCGCTGACCAGAGTGGCCGGCGGGGTTTATTCGGGTGCCGTGAATGAGCCGAAGTCAGTAAGCTTGCACACCGAGCTTATCGATCGTCGCTTTAATGAAAGCCGGCTCGTCCTCAGGGCGGCGGGAGGTAATCAGGTTTCCGTCGATTACCACCTCTTGATCTACATAATGCCCTCCGGCTTGTTTGATTTCATCTTCTATAGCCGGGTAGCCGGTTAATGTTTTACCGTTCAGCAGGCCGGCTTTGGCCAGTAATTGGGGACCGTGGCAGATGGCCGAAATCGGAATTCGCTGTCGATCGGCCTCCTTAACAAAATCTACCATGGCCGCATTCTCCCTCAACGCGGCCGGTGACTTGCCTCCCGGAATAATGACCGCATCGTAATCGCCCGCGTTGGCCTCCTCTGCCGCCAGATGGGAAGTATAGGTGATCGTACCCTTCTTACCCTTGAGCTCCGCCCCTTTTTGCAAGCTGATTATGACCGCATCGTTCCCGTTTTTCGTCAGTGCCTCGTAAGGGTTTCTCATTTCAGAATCCTCATATCCGTCCGCCAGCAGGAAGGCGACTTTCTTCGTGTTCTGTTTCAATGGAAAACACACCTCTCTTTTTTGCACAACTTAGCAGTGAAATACCCGATGATCCGGCATTTTAACCACCACATCCCTCTCCCAGGGGCGTTCGTACATAAAATTTTCCAATTATACAAATCCTGTTTCAGTACAGGCGGTTATCGTCAAGCGGCGTTGTATGGGAGGATATCGAGATGAGCATTTCGAGAATGCAAAATTTAAGCAGAGCTCTGCTGTCAGTCGTTACTGCATTAATGCTGTGGAACGGCGAAGCCAACGCCATGCTTCTGGTCGGAGCGCGTGAATCCAGAGAGGCTCCCCGTCAGATTGCCTTGGTCATTGATGATTTCGGCAATGACATGAAGGGATCAGAGCAAATGCTGGAGCTGCCGGTCAAGCTGACGGTTGCCGTCATGCCGTTCCTGCCGACCAGCAAACAAGACGCGGAAGCCGCTTACAGGAAAGGTCACGATGTCATCGTGCATCTGCCTATGGAGCCGATTAGGGGCAAGCGCAGCTGGCTTGGCCCGGGTGCTATCTTCACGGATTTATCGGATGCGGAAATTCGCAAACGGGTAGAGGCTGCCATTGATGCGGTGCCGCACGCGATCGGCATGAATAATCATATGGGATCCCGCGCCACTTCGGACAAGCGGGTGATGAGGATTGTTCTGCAGGTGTGCAAGGAGAGGGGACTGTTTTTCTTGGACAGCCGGACGTCTTACCATACGGTAATTCCTAAAGTCGGGGAAGAGCTGGGTGTAAGCGTGATCCACAACGATGTGTTTCTGGACGATGTGTATTCGCGCCGGCATGTGATGCGGCAGATCAGGACCGTGAAGGAGTTTTTGCAGGATCATGAGAGCTGTGTCGCAATCGGGCATGTCGGACCGTCCGGCACGATCACGGCGGGTGTGCTCAAGGATACGATTCCAGATCTCAAATCCAACGCCGTGTTCGTTCCTCTGTCCCAAATGCTCCCTCCGGTCCATCAAATTATGGAGCGAAACAAAGGTAAGCGATAATACCGCTCGCAATTGCAGACGCGATCCGCGTTTGCCCGACGGAGGACGTCAGCATTGCGCGATCCTGCGGATCGCTGAGAAATGCGGTTTCCACCAGTACGGAGGGGACTTCTGTCTTTTTCAGCAAATAAAGCTTTGAAGTGGGCTTAGGCAGGCGGTGCCGCCCTTGCTGCTGATTCAGGCTATTCTGAATGAAGCCGGCCAATAGCGCGCTTCTGCCTTCAGACTGATGGATGGTGACAGGTCCCCGGGCTCGGCCGCGCGTTGACCAGTTCACATGAATGCTGACGAACAAGGGAGCATCTATTTCATTGGCCAGACTTTTGCGCTGCGACAAGTCCCGGCGGTGTCTGGATCTTGTGGCATGCCAGCGGTTATCGTCACTCAGAGCATAATCGCCGGTGCGGTTAAGGATCGTGCGGATCCCTTTGCTTCTAAGCAGCAGGTACAGCTTGCGCGCGATAGCCAAATTGATGTCTTTCTCCTTGATGTCGCGCCAATAGGTACCGCCGTCAATCCCGCCGTGTCCCGCATCGATGACCACATCCGCGGACGGCAGAGCCCTTTTGATATTCGGAGGCTCGGCTCCGACGACATCCTTGTCCCCCGCATCCGGAGCTTTCCAGCCTGTGAATAGCAGCAACGCGCAGCATAACAGCAAAGCACGTCTCAAATCAATCTCCTCCGATCCGAACATTGTAATCGTCGTCTTTAGAGTGGCACATATTGACGGCGCTCATGCAGACCCGCGGCGATTCCGTTATTGGATGCAAAATGGTTTGCGTATTCGCAGAACCGGGCATGCTAGGAGTTGAGGAGGCGTGTCGCAATGAGTGACAAGTCCGATTATTTGAAATATATGACGGAGAGTGTTGTGCGCTATTTGGACAAATCGCCGGAGACGATACAATCCAGACAAGACAAGAAGAGGCGCAGGGAACCCTGGATGACGCGCTGGTTCGGCGTTCTGCCGATGGGGCTCATGATGTGGTGGGGCGGTAAGGAAAAACGCAAAAAGAAAGCCCAGGACGATCTGGGTCAAATGAATTCCACTAATTACCGATAAAAAAATCCGCAGCGTGCGAGCGCTTCAATCGGGATAAAGCGCGTACCTTCCATATGAAGAGCGAGATCCAGCCGTCCGCCCGACCACCGTTGATATCCGACTACCGGTGCGGCATACAGCATGGCCTCACCGTAGGGTTCCGTTACATAGCGCACACGCTGTTTTTTGTTCAAGCGCAGCACGATTTTCTCCATATCTTTATTAGCAAAAGGGGCTTCCTTGGTCAGCCAAGGGAGTCTTTCGTATGCATCAAATGTCGGGTTTAATCGCAACCGGCTGCGGTTACCCGTAAGAAGCGGGGCGGCCGGCCGATCTTCTGCTGCTTCCTCGATCGCGTCCCAATCCGATTGTTTCAAGGGCAGCAGCTCTGCGGTTTTGGCATCGAGCCAATAGCTTTTACCGTCGATCTTCACCTCCCAGACCGCCGCGAGGGGATGAAGGTAATGCCGCACTGCGGAGTACGAGGTACTCGGGGCGTTCGCGGCGATCAACTCGTTGCGGATCAGCGACCGCTTCAATTGCTGCTGCGAGAATAAGGGGAACGACCCGACACCATACTCTCCCATACGGAAGGATCCGTCGGTGACGGCATGCACGACCATATAACCGATATGTCTGCCGTCTTTACTGAATAGCACCAGCCAGCCGTGCGTTCCGGGACCAAGCGCTTGTATTTGCGGATCCGCTCCCTGCCAATCGGCGAACAGCTTCTGTTTCGCGAGTACGGATACCCACTCGTTAACCTGCTGCTCAAGCTTCGACGGCGCTGCAGTTTGCTCCGGCTCCGGCGACGCCGACGATCCGGCAGGGAACGCACTAAACAACAAGGCTGCCGTCAACAACAGGCAGAACACGCGCATTATTTTTACAACAGACGCTGAAATCACTTCGGGACCCACTTTCTTTGGTTAATCGATACCCGGCAGGTGAAACAGACCGCAGTTAAGTACCGTCAGCGTAACCCTCGGCCGGTACTGCCAGTCAATCTCGGCTGCTCGCTGCTCAAAGCGGGCGGTCAGCGCCGCTCTCTGCTCGGCATCCTCACACGCTTCGACCATCGGTTCATAATACAGCCGGATCCGTTCCAACTCGTCCTGTCTGCGTTCTTCCGCTTCGACGGCCCAGGAAAAGTCGGTATTCTTGAGTCTTCGCTCCAACGTGTGTTCCAACTGTGTCATACCTTTACGCAGCGACAGTCCGTTCTTCAGCAGATGTATATTGGAAGGAAGCCGAGGCGTCAGCTTCAGTGACTTCATTTTCTCCAAAAAATGCTCATCGATCACCCCCGTGGCCAGAGAGATGCCCCAACCGTACAGCTCTTCGCGTTTGACATCGCACTCATAACCGACTTTGAAATTCACCCCCAGCCATGCGGTATATGGGTAGGAACTCAGAGGACCCGTTTGTCCCTTGGGCGGTTCTTCGAATAAGGTGATGCAGCGGCCTCCCTGACGAACCATATTAAACAGGTGCTCCAACCGTCTGGACCCGTAATAGATATGTTCCTGCAGAATTCTGCGCCCGGAGTGAGCAGGTAGGACAGCTGAGTAGGCACCTTGCGCTCATCGGCGGGCGGGATGCCGAACGTCCAAGTGTACGTCATCGTTTCAGGCTCAATTCCTGCGCGATCGACGAACCCCCAATAATAGAGGCGGTTGGTCAGCGCGCGGTCCGCCACCGGAGACAGCTTGACCGTTACCTGATTCGGCGTTTTCTCGATGATCTGGCAATTCGTGGCTTCCAGGTAGGAAAGGAGGAATTTCTGCACTTGTTTGGTGTTCATAGCTTTTTCTCCCGCCGTACTTGTTCCCTGGTCTCGAGCATCTTTTCGCCGAGCCCGTCGATCCGTTTGCGCAGATCCTCGCCGTCCGCCGATTCCAGTACCATCTGGGCTAATCTGCGCTCCAACGACTCCTCTTTTTCCATCTTCTCAATAATCTCGTCCAGCTCGCCGATGACCAGCTCGAACATATTGATTTTTTCATGGAGCAGGTGTACGATATGTTCTTCGATTGTTCCGAGTGTACATAGGTTGAAGATTTGGACGTCTTCCGTCTGGCCCAAGCGATGAACGCGCCCGATTCTCTGCTCGACTCTCATCGGGTTCCAGGGCAGGTCGAAGTTAATGATATGGTGGCAGAATTGCAGATTAATGCCTTCACCGCCGGCCTCGGTGGCAACCATCACCTGTGCTCTTCTGCGGAACAGGTCCATCATCCAGTCTTTTTTGCCCCGATTCATGCCGCCGCGGTAGGAAATCGCTTGTATGCCGTGTTCTTTCAAGAAACGCATCAGGTAGTCCTGGGTGGCGCGGTATTCGGTAAAAATGATCACTTTGTCGTTCAGGGTTTGGATGATCTCCATCGCTTTCTCGGCTTTGGTGTTGGCGGTAATGCTCTTGATCAGATCTACAAGCTCCCAGATCCGGGCGGCAAGAGGGGAACCCTTCTCAATTTTCTTGGAAAGATTGACCAGGGTGAGGAAGACCGCCTCCCGGCTCGAACATACCTCGCGCTGCAGGGTGACCAAAGCCAGCATGCTGGTTACATCGCTTTCCGCCCGTGCATGCGTTCGGATGTATTCCGTGACACCTCTGTACAATGCCATTTCCTCCGGCGATAAGAGCAGCGGGACATTGGTTACGAAACGTTTCGTGAAGGAGACGCCGCCGTCGCTGCGCCGATTGCGCACCATCACTTGGCCGATCGCGGCTTGCAGCTTCTCTTCATTCTTGGGAACCCGTTTATCGGCAACGAAATTGGCTGCGAAGTCACCCTCGCCTCCAAGCTGACCCGGCTTCAGCAGAGTGATGAGATTGTATAGCTCCCCCATGTCGTTCTGCACCGGAGTAGCGGTCAAGAGCAGGCAATATTTTTTGCGCAGCTGGTTGATGAATTGATAGTTCGCCGTTCTTTTATTCTTGAGCTTGTGAGCTTCATCGACAATCAGCATGTCATATTCGTTATCCAAAAGGATGGCCCGGTGAGGGTCGCGTTTGGCGGTGTCCATGGAAGCCACCACGACATCGTTCTGCCAGCTGTATTCTTTTTTCTGCGCGGTGGCCGGAATGTCGAATTTGAAGTTGAGTTCACGCACCCATTGCAGCACCAATGAAGAGGGCACAAGGATAACAACCTTTTTGACGAGACCGCGGATCATGTACTCTTTTAAGATCAATCCCGCTTCGATCGTCTTGCCGAGGCCTACTTCATCCGCCAGAATGGCCCGTCCTCTCATGTCATGCAGCACACGGCGGGCGGTCTCGATCTGATGGGGCATAGGTTCGAATTGGGGTAAAAGGGTCAGACACTGCAGGTCGTGAAAATCATGCACAAGCGAGACTTCTTCGGCTTCCAAAGCCAATTGATATAATGACCAGTCGTCCCACGGACCGTTGCGGTCCACACGGCACTCCAGATCATCGAAAGCGTTACGGTCGATATGCAGATCCACCAGCGGATGCAGTTTGCGCGGCGCTTCCCCGGCTGCGGGCGCTCTAGCATTGCCAGGCGTCGGTTGGGAAGAGGGTCCAGCGGTGCCGGACAGGTCCCCGGCGGGTGAAGAGAACGCAATACGCAATAGATGTTCCTCCATAGCCGTTGTAAAATGAGTCTTTCAGAGCAGACATAACCTAGTATGAGCAATCGTATCGCTTTCGAAACAAAAGATGAAAAAGTGAGCAATCATTAGCAAATCGAAGGTTGTTCGCGCTAGTTCGTCATGATTCGCTAATATATGCTATTTGTCCTATGGCTGTACAATATGTGGTATAGTATAATGGCAATCGTACACAATATGTTGTACAATTTACATACATTTTAAAAATGCCTTACGCCCTTATAACAAAGGATTTTACAGCATTTTACCTTGAAAGTTCGGGAGGATACCGGAGTGAAGACAATGGAGACGAAACAGCTGCAAGGGTTGAGTGAGAAGATTTTTCTGGACCGATATGCATGGAAGAACGCAGAGACCGATAACACCAAAGTGGGCGATGTCGTTCTCGTACTTACGAAGGATGATCCCAAATTTCCTGCCAAGGACGTTGGGGAAGTCGTCAAACGTGAGGGACGCAACGTAACCGTGAAGCTCCGCAACGGAGATCTGGTAGAATCCACCGTCGAGAAGCTGACGCTGACGATAGAGAAAACGCCTGAGGAAATGTGGACCCGTCTGGCGAATGCCATGTCCAAGGTTGAAACTTCCCCTGAGAAGCAGAAAGAATGGGCGGACAAGTTCCGATGGCTGCTTGACGATTGGAAGCTCGTTCCGGGCGGCCGGATCGCAGCGGGAGCGGGAGCAAGCGATGAGCTTACGCTGTTCAACTGCTACGTTATCCCGTCTCCTCATGACAGCCGCGGCGGCATTATGGAAACTCTCTCCGAGATGACCGAGATCATGTCGCGCGGAGGCGGCGTAGGCATTAACTTGTCTTCCCTGCGTCCTCGCCGTTCGGTAGTCAAAGGCGTTAACGGCTCCTCCAGCGGTGCAGTATCCTGGGGCGGATTGTTCAGCTACACGACCGGATTGATCGAGCAGGGCGGAAGCCGCCGCGGAGCATTGATGCTCATGATCAACGACTGGCATCCGGATGTTGTGGATTTCATTACGGTCAAGCAGACTGCAGGCCAAGTAACGAACGCTAACTTGTCCGTGTGTGTCAGCAACGCCTTCATGAAGGCCGTTAAAGAAGATCTGGATTGGGATCTTGTATTCCCGGATACGAAGGACCCTGAATATAACGAACTGTGGGACGGCGATCTGGATAAGTGGAAAAAGCTTGGCAAGAACGTCATCCACTATCGCACCGTTCGTGCACGCGATGTATGGACGACGATCATCGAGAGCGCATGGAAATCCGCTGAGCCCGGCGTTGTTTTCATGGAATACTACAATCAAATGTCCAACAGCTGGTACTTCAACCCGATCATCTGTACGAATCCGTGCGGTGAGCAAGGCCTTCCGGCTTGGGGCGTGTGTAACCTGTCGGCCGTCAACCTGTCCAAATTCTACGATGCGGACAATCACGACGTCGCTTGGGATGAATTGTCCCGTGTCGTGCGTTACTCCACACGTTTCCTGGATAACGTTATCGATACGACTCCATATCATTTCCCTGAAAACGAGCGCAACCAGAAGAACGAGCGCCGCGTAGGTCTCGGAACGATGGGTCTTGCCGAACTGATGATCCGTCTCGAAATCCGCTACGGCAGCCCGGAAAGCTTGGAGTTCCTCGATAAGCTGTATGGTTTCATGGCTCGTGAAGCTTACTTGGCGTCCACTGAGATCGCAGCTGAGAAAGGTTCTTTCCCGGCCTTCGATCTGGAGCCATTCATGCAAAGCGGCTTTATGAAAAATATGGTCGACGTGTATCCTGAAGTGGGAGAGGCTGTCGCGAAGCGCGGTATGCGTAACGTTACCGTCATCACTCAGGCGCCAACGGGCTCCACGGGTACGATGGTCGGCACATCTACTGGAATTGAGCCGTACTTTGCATTTGAATTTTTCCGTCAAAGCCGTCTCGGCTTCGACAAGCAATATGTTCCGATCGCGCAAGAATGGCAGGACGAGCATCCGGGCGAGGCGCTTCCGGAGTGGTTCGTAACCGCCATGGATCTCTCTGCGAAAGATCACATCCGTGCACAAGCTGCGATCCAGCGCTGGGTAGACAGCTCCATCTCGAAGACGGCAAACTGCCCGGCAGACTTCACCGTTGAAGAGACTGCAGAGCTGTATGAACTGGCGTTCGAGCTCGGCTGCAAAGGCGTCACGATCTACCGTGACGGCAGCCGCGACGTGCAAGTTCTCAGCACCGCCAAGGATGAGAAGAAGGAAGAAGCGAAAGCGGAGGCAGCTCCGGTCGCACCGGTTGCGGATGAGGCTGCGGTCAGCACGTTGAACTCTGTTCTTAACGCCGCTGTCACTCCTGGTCAGCAGCAAGTATTCGACAAACAATACAAGAGCCGCCCGAAAGTATTGCGCGGAGCGACTTACAAATATAACACACCGTTCGGCATGGCCTACATTACGGTCAACGATATCGACGGCACGCCGGGAGAAATCTTCCTGAACGTAGGTAAAGCCGGCTCCGACGTATTCGCCATGGCGGAAGCCTGGGCCGCGTCTGCTCGCTGTTCCTTCGCTACGGCGATCACGGCGACAAAGTCCAATTGTTGGTGAAGCACCTGAAAGGTATCGGCGGCTCCGGCGCAGTCGGCTTCGGCCCGAACCGTGTCGAATCCATCGCCGACGCAGTCGCTCAAGCGCTGGAAACCCACGCCGGCATCATCAGCCACGAGCATGCTGCAGCTTTTGAAACGCCAATTGCTGCAACCGGCTATGCTGAGAAAACAGTAACTCCTTACACTTCCAAGGACTTGTGTCCATCCTGCGGATCGGCTTCGCTGCTGAATGTAGAGGGATGCAAGACATGCGGGAACTGTGGTTATAGTAAGTGTAGTTAAATTGAGAGTGAACTGTGACCCGAAAGATATAGACACTTTAAAAAAGTGCCCGTCTTTCGGGTCTTTTGCGTTTATAATCATACTTATCTAAGAGGATCGGGGTCACTGACATGTCACACAGAAAGCTATATACGGAATTCCAGATTAGACAACTCGAGTGTAATCCAAACGTTCAGCACGTTACAGACAAGAACATTACTTTTGCCCCAGCATTTAAGGTGACTGCTGTTAAAGCTTACGAGGCTGGTAAAACGCCAATGGAGATTTTCAAGGACGCTGGGTTTAATTTAACTATGTTAGACCGTGAAAAGCCCAAGGGCAGCTTGACGCGCTGGAGAAACGCTTATGCTGCGCACGGAGAAGCTGGTCTTCTTGAGGAACGACGTGGGAAAGACAGCACTGGCCGGCCTTCTGGTAACAAGCTTTCAACTGAGGAAAAATTAAAGCGAGCGGAGGCTAAAATCAAACTTCTAGAAGCGGAGAATGACTTCCTAAAAAAGCTCGAGGCACTAGAGAGGCAGGCGAAACAGAACAAACGTTAACACCTTCAGAGCGCTTCGCACTCATTAATCAAGTCATCCGACTACATGAGTTAAAGAATCGTACGCGCTTTCTGTGTAAACTTGCGGGCGTGAGTGTGAGCGGCTACTATCGGTGGCTGGGCAAACAAGAGGAACGTCAGCTAAGAGAGGCTGCTGACGAGAACGATCTGGCGCTTATAAAACAACATTTTGACCGTCTTACCGGCAAGGCAGGCGCACTGGTGATTAAAATGCGGCTTGAAAACATTGACGGTGTAGTGATGAACCACAAAAAGATACGTCGCTTGATGCGCAAGTACAGTCTTATTGCTAAGGTGAGACAAGCCAACCCATACCGCAAGATGGCTTTGGCCACGCAGGAGCACCATACGTGTCCGAATCTTCTTCAGCGCGAGTTTGAGCAAGGGGAGCCGGAAAAGGTACTCCTCACCGATATTACCTACCTGAGTTATAACAACGGCCAGTGGGGATACCTTTCGTGCGTCAAGGACGGATCGACAAAGCAGATCCTCGCGCACTACCTATCCACATCCCTGGAGGTATCACTGGTAGAACGGACGCTAGATATACTGCTGGAGCGACTCGATGGCAATATTCATCCGGACGCCATCTTGCACTCTGATCAAGGGATGCACTATACACATCCTAAATTTCGTCATCGAGTTAAGGAAGCAGGCTTTCATCAATCGATGTCCCGAAAAGGCAACTGTTGGGACAACGCCTCCATGCAGAGTTTCTTCGGCCATATGAAGGATGAGCTGCAATATAAGGACTGCACAACAATTGAACAGCTACGTGCCCGCGTGGATGAATACATCCATTACTACAACTCGGAACGATATCAATGGACATTAAAAAAGATGACTCCTGACGAGTTCAGGAGCCACCTTTTAACAGCGTAACTTGCGGTTTTTTTTAAACCGTACACTTAATGGGTCACAGTTCAGTTGTCTATGTTGGAGGCTTTCCAGGATCGTATAAAAGGAGACTGCTGATGCAGATTTACACCGCAGCTACACATAAAGAACGTGACTTCACATCCTTCTTTTGGGGGGATATCGATCTTGGAGGTTTCAATATTTTTACCCATATTCGTGAGAGGGTAATACCCAATTTAAAAGTCTTCAATATGGACGAAAGTACTTTTCTTAAATATAGAAACTACGCCGAACCTATAGACAGCGCGTACAGACCTAAGCTATCTCGTATGGTTGGAGATCCACGTTATGAAGTTTTTCAGTCCGTCCTAGAGGTTATGCTTAAAGATGGATTGCGTTTAGAACAAGAAGCACAGCTGCTTTGATTCATCATTTCCTCTTTATGTCTTATTGAACCCGTTCCTCCGACACACAATAAAGGCTTAATTCCTAGAACGCGTCTTTCAATCAATACTATAAAAGGCGACCCATGTAGGTCGCCTTTATACAAAACGAGCCCTGCGGGTCGCTGGGACACCCGAGAGCTCAATAGGCAAGGTGGGTTAACTTGTAATCTACTGATTTTGATTCTTCTTATCCGTTTTAGATTCAAAGATAGTCAGGATCTGAATTGCGTAATTCATGTCATACAACATTCTGTTTTTCACTTCCGTATGAAGCTCCGCATCCTTGGAAATTTCCCGGACCAGATTATTTAAGTGCACCAGAAGGGCTTGTGATTGACCGGCGTCAAACCGCTGCTCCTGTGCAAAGCTTAATACGTGATCCAATCTTTTCTCATACTTGGATCCGGCGCTGACACCGTGGTTAGGCACATAAATCTCGTTAATTTTCCGCTTCATATCATTCAGCAAAATACGCAGAGATTCAGCGGGGTTCCGATCGGGCACGGCAGCCGTGTCGCGATACACACCGAGCTTCAGTTCCTTATCGTAACGGTTGGCGAAAAAGCCGATAAACTCGAACATCCCGCTCCCGCCTATGCCAATCCGAGCAGTTCCCTCGATTTGCCCTGCCAGAATTTTTTTGTCAATGCGCAGGTACGGTCCGAGACCGATTGCGACATAAGCTTTATCCTTGGAGAACGCAAGCGCATTGGCGGAATCCTTCACCACAGAATCTACATCAAACGTGTAGGACATTGGAAGCAGATGATCGATGTAATTTTTGCTGACCCAATCCTTTGCGTCCTGCAGCTTGAACTCCGGAGCGATAGCGAAGTCGCTCATTACGGCAGCCGAAATTTTAATGTCCGGGTTCAAAGCCTTCGCTTCATCCACGATGCGATAAACGAACGTATTGATTACTTGGACTCTGAAGTCTACCCACTCGTCCCACAGCGGGTCGCCGCGATTTAGCGTAATCGGATCCACGCCGTATTTTTCCTCGAACAATCTCCGGGTGTACGTGTCGTATCCGAAATCGTTTGTGTAGTCGCCGGACTCCGGATAGCGTGTGTAATCCAGATGGAGACCTGCGAAGTCATATTTTTTGATCAGTTCTTGGTAAATACCGGCCACGAAATCACGGGCTTCAGGCAGAGCCGGATTCAGCCAATACCACTTGACGCCGTCGTGAGTTTCGTAATTCTCGCCTTTGCGGTTTCGGATGCCCCATTCAGGTTTCTTAAGTGCCAGTTCTTCTCCGATGAAGAAATGCTCCACCCACGCGTGCACATCGATATTGTATTTTTCAGCTTCTTCCAAATAAGCCTGGAGCACGTCAAATCCGTTGTAGATCGGGTTTTGCCGGGTCAACGTATTTTCCGTCGGAAAAATGGTATATCCGTCCCACCAGGTTTCGAGATAGATCGTGTTCAGATTCGCGGCAGCAATTTGTGCGACATGCTCCCTGACTTGTTCAGCCGTCGTTTCCAGCGGTCTTACCCATATGCCGCGATGCTCCACTTTACGGCTTTCAAAATTCATGTAATAAGCTTCATTAACGATGGCGTCAATCTCTGCAGACGTGGAGGATAGCTTTGAATAATCACTTTCCTCCATCTGTGTTTTCAACTGATCGAGTTTTGCCCGGGCATCTTTAATTTTCTGTGTAATCTGGGCGTAAGGCACATCCAGAAACTTGGCCTTGGAACTCTCCAATCCTTGTTCGACGGCCGCTATGTTCACTTCCGCCCGTTCAATATATGATTCGGGAGTAAACACGAGCAAGAGCTCCTTTTTCTCCGGCTTTACCATGACTGTAGCTCCGATGCGCGCATGCTTCTGAAGCCAATCCGCCTTTACACCATGCCCGGATAAAACCATTCCCCGGTCGGGAATAGCTGAGTTGTTGCCTGCGAGGCTAATCACCTTGCCATTATGGTCCACAGTAATTTCGTATCCCCATGGATTCGTCCCGGTACTGGAGCCGTACTCTGAGTCATATACGATCAACTGATCGCCGCCTCTGAATCCCGGATACGGCTGATTGTTAGCGTCATCCCAGCCGGCAGGATTGTCTTCTTTGACTTTGGGATTGAAGGCGTCGTAGGCGGTCTTGACAGCTTCATACAAAGGAACTTCATTGGCGCTCAGCTGTACAGGGGTGCCCGCCGCCACTTTGCCGTTCAAGAGACTGTAATAATTGCTGTCGATATGCACGGATAATACGTAACCGTCCGAAGGGATTGGGGAGTTGCCTTGAAGTGAAACGGCACGTGTAACCTTATCGTTCACAACGGTGATTTCCATGCCCCAAACATTCGTGTTGGTGGATGAACCAAAAGACGGTTGGTACATAACCACACTTGCCGTACTACGGAAACCGTTCACGCTGTCGATCGGCAAGACGACATCGCCGATTAGCGCATATTGACTCGGCATGACAGGAAGCGTCATTCCGGACAGCTCAACGGATTGTCCCACGGCTACGCTGGACAACGCTTCTGTGGCCGAACCTGAGGCGGACAATATATATCCATTTTTCGGAATATAACTGCCATGTTGTCCCCGGGTGTTGACCGCGATCACGGTTCCATCGGAAATAATGTACTCCGTCGTTTCTGCGCCGAAGGTCGGTGAGAATGAGCCGTAAGAGGCAGTGTACATGGCAAATCCGTCAGATGCGCGAGCTTCATTGATGCGTTCTACTGTCACTTCGGTGCCGTTCTGAAAGACGAGCTTAACCGGCGTTGAAGGTGCGGTGGACGTATTTGCTGATGAAAGCGTTGCCACATTGAATGATAATAAAAGACACAATACAAAAGTAACCAACCTTTTTTTGCTCAAATGCGATTCCTCCCTGAATCATAATGGTGTATTACAGAGACCGGCCGCGATTGAAACATGTCGAAGTCCTCGGTGCTAAGCGGAGTCCTCGACTAATAGTGGATGAATGTGAGTAGTTCCTTATTGTCCCTGTCCATAATCATACCCCGACTGGAAATTAAATGTAATTATAAAATAGAAAATAAATCTTTTTTAATATTTGTAAGAGGAGTTATTTTCCATACAAATTTTGCGAATTACGATATTATTAAAATATCTGACATGAGTTTATTTAGGCGGTGTGCGGTGTTAATCCAGAGAAAGTGAAAAGCTAGAACCCTTATGGTTCTAAGC
This sequence comes from Cohnella kolymensis, assembly GCF_000829465.1. GTDB lineage: Bacteria > Bacillota > Bacilli > Paenibacillales > Paenibacillaceae > Cohnella > Cohnella kolymensis. Next base: position 162,348 of record NZ_JXAL01000003.1, read on the forward strand.
TTTTTTAGAATTAAAAATGGAATATCACACTTTTTTTGATTTTTTTCTATGGTTTTAACTAAATCCAAGACTCGTCATTTTCGAGCCATGCGATGCATTGCCCAAACTACAAACGCGGCTAGCGTCATTGCGCCGCCTGCGATGCACGTGCCGTTCCAGCCCCAGCGCACCCATGAATAAGCTCCGATGGATGAACCGATTGCGCCCCCGATAAACACGCTGACCATGTAAACTGTGTTCAACCTGCTCCTAGCCTCCGGAATCAGCGCATAGACTCGCGCTTGGTTGGATACCTGTGCGCCCTGCACCCCCAAGTCGAGCAAGACGACCCCCACGACCAGCCCCACGAGCCAGGAACCGGCCAGCCAAAAGCAAACATACGAAAGAATAGCGGCCGCTATCATGAAGCCCACCATTCGAGTCGGACTCGCCCTGTCGGCCAGCCGGCCGATGACCGAGGCGGCGGAGGCGCCGACCACGCCGACCAAGCCGAAGAGCCCGGCTATCGCGCTGCCGTAGCCGAAGCCTGGCCCCTCCAAATAGAAGGTCAGCGAGGTCCAAAAAAACGCTGAACGCTCCGAACATGCATGCCGCGATCAATGCGGCTTCCCTTAACGTGCGCTGTTCGGCGATCAGCTTGCCCATGGACCGGATGAGAGCGGGATATGACAGCCGAATGACCGGCCGGCTGGCCGGCAGTCGCTTCCACAGAATAAACGCGAGCGCGAACATGGCGGCCGCGGCGAGTCCGAACATGAACCGCCATCCGAACAACTCGCCGATCAAGCCGGCAACGGTACGTGCCAGCAAAATCCCGATCAGCAGCCCGCTCATGACGCTGCCGATCACTTTGCCCCGCTCTTCGGGAGGAGCCAGCTCCGCAGCGAGCGGAATGATCATTTGCGGAGCGGTTGTGGTCAATCCGACCACGAAGCTGGCCGCATACATCCAGGCCAAATTCGGCGCCGCCGCCACGCCGATTAAGGCCACACCGACGGCAAGCAGCAAGCCGGCAATCAGCTTGCGTTTCTCTTGTATATCGCCCAGCGGGATGAACAGGAACAGTCCTGCCGCGTAGCCGAACTGGGTCAGCATGGAGATCAGCCCCGCCTGTTTGGCGCCGACGCCAAAAGTCCGTCCTATATCCGCTAGAAGAGGCTGGTTGTAGTATAAATTCGCCACAGTGATGCCGCTGGATACCGCCATCAAGAGGATAAGGCCGGGTGTGAGCGGTTTGGTGAGCGCGCTGTTCGCTGCAGCGGCGCCCATCGATTGTGCCATTCTGACGCCTCCTTCTTATGGAATCGTGGCAGTATTATATCACGCACTTACGCGCGGAAAAGGAGGAATGGCGATCTTAGTTCCGATTATGAGAATCGAGTTCCTTGTTTGATAAGACGGTCATTTTCTTCTTGGATTAAGATGGAGGTGCATTTGAAATCGGTGTCGGACAGGGGGAGTGCTGTATTGCGGCAGCCTTGCGACTTGAAAAGGTTGAGCTTGAACCAGATTACGACCGAACGGTGGAGTTTGAGGGAAGCGGTAGAAGGATGCGCGAGGGCGGACATTCCATGGATCGCTCTGTGGCGCCACAAGGTAGCTGCGGCGGGCCTGGCGGAAAGCCGGAGAATCGTCCGCGATGCCGGACTGAAGGTTTCAAGCCTGTGCAGAGGCGGCATGTTTCCGGCAGCCACAGCAGATGAGCGACAAGCGCGGCTTGATGACAATCGCCGCGCGGTGGAGGAAGCGGCGGAGCTGGGCGCGGAGGTTCTCGTACTGGTCTGCGGACCGGCTCCGGATCGAGATATCGACAGCGCCCGCCGGTGGGTTGCCGAAGGGATCGAGAAGCTTGTCCCTTATGCGCAGTCACATGGCGTGAAGCTTGGAATCGAGCCTCTGCACCCGATGTATGCGGCCGAACGCTCGGTCGTCGTTTCCCTTGCGCAGGCCAACGCCTTAGCGGAGCCGCATTCAGCCGATCAGGTGGGCGTTGTCGTTGATGTATTTCATGTATGGTGGGACCCCGATTTGTACCGCCAGATCGCTCAGGCATCAGGCCGCATTGTCGGTTTTCACGTTTCCGATTGGATCGTTCCGACGCAGGACCTCCTGATGGGCCGCGGGATGATGGGCGACGGTGTGATTGAGATTTCCCGCATCCGCGAGAGCGTTGAGGCTGCCGGTTACCGCGGGCCGATTGAAGTCGAAATTTTCAACCAGGCGATCTGGGATGCGCCCGGAGATGAGGTGCTTGCCCTGATGAAGCAGCGTTTCCCGGAGTATGTGTAGACACATATTCGGGCGTGTATTGCCTTTCGTCTTTCACCGTGTGATGCTCCCGGGTTTTATGCAGCGTTCGGTACTTCTGGGGAGGGATCTCGGCCGCATCCTTGAAAATCCGATAAAAAGTGGACACCGTTTCAAAGCCAAGCTCGAAGCAAATGGAAGTGATGTCCTTATCCGTTTCCGTCAGCAATTTCTTTGCCAGCCCGATCCGCAAGTCGGTTAAGTAGCGAACCGGCGTCATATTGTAGTGTTCTTTGAAAATCATGTTGATGTACCGGCTGCTCATGCCCAGTATGCCTGCGATCCTGTCGGCATCTAAGTTTTCGAAGTAATGCGTTTCGATATAATGGCGGATCCGCTCCGCCCGCAGGCTGTTGGCGTCCGTCAACGCATGCGGTTGTTGCGAACGGGAAAGTACGATAAGCATTTCGATTAGAATGATTTTCATCGCCAAGCCGCTTAAATGATGACGGGCAGATTGCTCGAACAGCATTTTTCGAAGGAGCGGCCTAACTTCACTGATTTCATAATGGAAGGGTTTAATCAGCTTGGAATGATGCTCGTCCAGCAGCCGGGTTTTGACCGCATCGTCGAAAATCGCCTGGTCGAAGGCTAGAACAAGCACGGTCAGCTTCGAATCGGACACAATGGCGTGCAAGGCTCCCGGCGCGATGACGCACACATGATCGCCATTGAAAACGCTGTCTTTTCCATCCAGCCTAATTCTTCCTTCCCCTTCAAGAGCATATAAAACCTGATGGACTTGATGATAGTGCTCTTTCACCACATCGCCGTCCTTATGCTTGATTTCGTATAACAAGATTCCCTCATCAGGCAGTTGAATTGCTTGCAAGCTCATGGATCAACACCCCCGCCGACATCAAATTCCATTCATTCTTAGTATAGGATGCCAATTCAATATTTTACAATCAATTACTATCTTTCTTTCGAAAAGGGAAAGGGGACTCGGCTATATGCTCAATGAGTCTGCAGACGTATTGATCGTCGGCGCCGGCGCGTGCGGCGGATTGGTCGCGAAGGAGCTGTCCGGCCGCGGGTTCAGCGTTGTCGTTCTTGAAGGCGGCAAAAGTTACAACCCCGCTGTCGATCTGGCAAACTCCGAAGCCAACAGCGCCAAGATTCAATGGGCGGAACCGAGGGTGTACGCGGGCAAAGACCAGGTCGTTCCGAAAACGGGCGTCGGAGTAGGCGGCGGCACGCTCACTTGGCTGGGCGTCATGCCGCGCTTTCACCGGGCCGACTTTCGGACAAGGACTCTGGAAGGAGTCGGAGAAGATTGGCCGATTTCGTATGAGGATCTCTCGCCGTATTACGCCAAGGTAGAGCGGGACTTCGGCTTAGCGGGAGAGTGCGGACCGTTCGCGCCCGAATCTTATTCGCTTCCGATGCCCGCCCACCGGATGAGTTGGCACGCGCAGGTGCTGGCCAGGGGAGCGAGGAGAGCGGGGGCCCATCCTTTTGCGCCGCCGATCGCGATCAACTCGGAGGAATACGGCGGTCGCCCGGCCTGTATATACTGCGGTTGGTGCGGATCCGGCTGTCCGACCGGCGCCAAGGCGACGAGCCAGGGGACGTACTTGGCGCAAGCGGAAGCCGCCGGGACGCGCGTGATCAGCGAAGCGTTCGTCCATCGCGTGGATTATGACGAAGCGTTGGGCCGCGTGACCGGCGTTCATTATCTCGCTGCCGATGGCCGGGAGCACGAGCTGCGGGCGCGGATCGTGATCTTGTCCGCCCACGCGGTGGAGACACCGAGACTGCTGCTGATGTCCGCCGGTCCCAGCTTCCCGGACGGTCTGGCCAATTCCAGCGGCACAGTCGGCAAATATTTGCTCAGTCATCCGACCTGGCAAGTATTCGGCACGTTCGACGAACCCGTCAACGCCTACAAAGGGATCCAGATGGGCCAGGTCATGGTGCAGGATTATTACAAGCCGGATCCCCGCAACGACTATGCCCGCGGCTATGTACTGATCTCCTACATGATGACGCCGATCACATACGCCAACCTGAGCGGTGATTTCGTCGGGCCGGAGCTGAAGCGGTTCCTGCATGACTATCCCTACACCGCGGCCTGGTGGGCGCACGCCGAGGGGCTGCCGAGCGAGAACAACACAGTCACGCTCGATCCGGAAGTGAAGGACAAGCGCGGCCTTCCGGTCGCCAGAATTGAGATTGAGTGGCAGGAGAACGACATCAAGGTGGCTGCCGCCGCAAGGGACAAAGCCGCCGAGTTGATGGAGTTGTCGGGGGCCCGCAAGGTAAGAATCGGTCTGAACTACGGAGCGCACGCGATGGGGACGTGCCGCATGGGCGACGATCGCCAGACGTCTGTGGTCAACGGCTATGGGCAAACGCATGACATCAAAAATTTGTTCATCTGCGACACCAGTGTTTTCGTGACCGGAGGAGGTCTCAACCCGACGCTGACCGCCATGGCCATCGCCGGCAGGTCGGCGGATTACATAGCGAGCCAAGCCCGGAGGGGCGAACTTTAAACCATTTGATGAGGGAGGCGAGGGTATGGGAACGATCAGCTCCGAACAAGTCGAATTGTTGAGCGAATTGACGCTGGCGGTCATTCCTGAGGACGAGGTCGACCGGGGAGCCGCCGAAGTCCATGCCGGTACGGCTTTGGCCGCCAAAATAGACAGGGGCGTCAACGCCGCGCTTTATTTGCAAGGGCTCGAAACAGCCGGTCTTCTCGCGAAGGAACGGTTCGGTCTCAGCTCAGGCATGACGCAGGAGCAGGCTCTGGACATTTTGCTGGAAGTGAAGAAGCGCCTGCCGGCCTTCTATAAGCAGCTTCGGGCGGACGTGTGCGCGTTATATTTGAGCGAACCTGCGGTATGGCAGCGAATCGGATTCCCCGGTCCTTCGGCGGAGTCGGGCGGGTATCCGGATTTCGACCAGCCTCAATTCAGGATCGGAGACGAACAAACAGCCGGGTAAAAAACATGACAAAAGGAAGGGGGCTTCATCGATGGCGCAAATCAAGCTGGGTGTAATCATGAACGGGGTAACGGGACGGATGGGCACGAACCAGCACCTGATCCGCTCGATCTTGGCAATCCGGAAGCAGGGGGGCGTAATGCTTCCGAACGGCGATTCGATTATGCCGGAACCTATATTAGTGGGACGGCAGGAGCACAAAGTGAAAGCTTTGGCTGAGGCGCACGGAATCGAAAAATGGAGCACCAACCTGGACGAGTGTCTTGCAGATGAAGAGAACGTGATTTACTTTGACGCCCAGATGACCAATTTCCGCGCGCACAGCCTCCGCAAAGCGATCGCAGCGGGCAAGCACATTTACTGCGAGAAGCCGACGGCAGGTTCATTCGAGGAGTCGATGGAGCTCGCCCGGCTCGCCAGGCAGGCGGGCGTCAAAAACGGCGTCGTCCAGGATAAGTTGTTCCTGCCCGGTTTGCTGAAACTGAAGCGATTGGTGGATTCCGGCTTTTTCGGCAAAATTCTGTCCGTGCGTATGGAGTTCGGCTACTGGGTGTTCGAAGGCGATTGGCAGCCCGGTCAACGTCCTTCCTGGAACTACCGCAAAGAAGACGGCGGAGGAATCATCGTCGACATGTTCGCGCACTGGCGATATGTGCTGGACAACTTGTTCGGGAACGTAGTGGCCGTCAGCTGCCTCGGCGTGACGCACATTCCGAAGCGATGGGACGAGAACGGCAGCGAATACGAATGCACGGCCGACGACGCGGCCTATGCGACCTTCGAGCTTGAAGGCGGGATCGTCGTGCAAGCCAATTCCTCCTGGGCGGTCCGTGTCAATCGGGAAGACCTGCTCACCATCCAGGTGGACGGAACGGAAGGCAGCGCGGTTGCAGGTCTGCGGGAATGTAAGGCGCAGCATCGTATCAACACCGGCAAGCCGGTCTGGAATCCGGACATCCCGAATCCGTTCGATTTCCGTGCCCAGTGGGAAGAGGTGCCGGACAACCAACTGTTCGATAACGGCTTCAAGGTGCAGTGGGAGTTGTACTTGAAGCATGTGGCGCTGGGAACCCCGTTCCCGTGGGATCTGCTGGAGGGGGCGAAGGGCACCCAGCTTTCCGAGCTCGCCTTGCAATCCTGGCAGGAACGCCGCTGGATCGAGGTGCCGGAATTGAACATCCGGGAGGAAAGCCGAGATGCCGAAGCTGCTTCTGCCGCGAAGTGACGGTACATTAGCCGCATATACACCTGGCGGCGTCAGAACGTTCGAGATTCCGCGCGGTACTGTGCCGCAAAGCCGCATCGCTTATTCAGCGGCGCATGTCGTCTGCGATCCGCTGGCGGACGCTGATCCCCTGAACCGGGCGATGATTGACTGGGAGGCGACGATGGCGTATCGCCGCCATCTATGGTCGCTCGGCATGGCCGTCGCAGAAGCGATGGATACCGCTCAGCGGGGGATGGGCCTGAACTGGGAGCGGTCCAAGGAGCTCATTGCAAGGTCACTCGCCGAAGCCCGCTCAGCAGGAGGCCGAATCGCTTGCGGTGCAGGAACGGATCATCTGGCTCCGGGACCGACTGTTACCCTCGAGCAGGTGGAGGCGGCTTACGAAGAACAGTGCGGCTTCGTCGAAAGCCATGGAGGACGCGTCATCCTCATGGCAAGCCGCGCGCTGTGCGCCGCCGCGAAATCGCCGGAGGATTACGAGCGGGTGTATGGCAATGTCTTAAGACAGGTGTCGCAGCCCGTTATCCTTCACTGGCTGGGCGGCATGTTTGACCCGAACTTGACCGGCTATTGGGGTCATGATGATTTGGATGAGGCCATGGAAGTCTGCCTGCGGATCATCCGTTCCCATGCCGACAAGGTGGACGGCATTAAAATCTCGCTGCTCGACGCCGACAAAGAGATCGCGATGCGGCGGCGGCTCCCGGCGAACGTAAAAATGTACACGGGAGACGACTTCAACTACGCGCATCTCATCCACGGAGACGAGCACGGCTTCAGCCACGCGCTGCTCGGCATCTTCGATGCGATCGCCCCGGCTGCCGCTGCGGCACTGCACGCATTGGATGCAGGCGATTCCGAGGGTTTCCATCGCATACTGGAGAAAACCGTCCCGCTTTCCCGGCATATTTTTCAGGCACCGACTTACGCTTACAAGACGGGCATCGTGTTCATGGCCTACCTCAACGGACACCAGTCGCATTTCCGCATGATCGGCGGGGCGGAAGGGGCGAGATCGATCGTCCATTTGTCCGAATTGTTCATCCTGGCGGATCAAGCAGGTCTGCTGGAGGACGCGGACATGGCGGCCGAGCGGATGAAACGGGTTTTGGCGGTAGCCGGCGTGATGGCGTGATGGCGTGATGGCGTGATGGCGTCGACATGAAATGACTTTTCCCATTCGTATTTATAAGAAGGAGGAGAGCAAGGTGGCAATAGGCACAAAAGGGATGGATTGCAGGCATTTTATAGACGGCGAATATTTGGACTTATCGACGGGCAGCACATTCGACAACATCAATCCCGCGACCGAAGAAGTAATCGGGCAAGTGGCGGAAGGCGGCAAAGCCGAAGTAGACAGAGCGGTTGAAGCCGCGAAAAGGGCTTTCCACGGCGGATGGAAGCAATCCAAGCTCAGCGAACGTGCGGCGATCCTGAGGAGGATCGGCGACATAATCCTTCAGCGCAAAGACGAGCTGGCTCTGCTGGAGACGATGGATACCGGTAAACCTCTGTGGCTGTCCACCAACGTCGATATGCCACGCTCCGCCGGAAGCTATCATTTTTACGCCAATTTTATTTCCACGATGGGAACCGAAGCCTATCCGAACGAACAGGGGGCTCTCAGCTTCGTCGTGCGCCGTCCGCTCGGTGTCGTCGGGATGATCAATCCGTGGAACCTGCCGCTGCTCTTGCTCAGCGCCAAGCTCGCGCCAGCGCTGGCCATGGGCAACACGGTCGTGCTGAAACCGGCACGCTGGACGCCGATGACCGCGACGCTGCTGGGAGAAATCTGCAAGGAAGCCGGTCTGCCGGATGGCGTGGTCAATATCGTGAATGGCGCGGGGCGGCTGGTCGGCGAGGCGATGTCCGAGCATCCCGATATCCGCGCCATCGCTTTTACGGGCGAAACCTCGACCGGCAAAAGCATCATGAAAGCCGGCGCGGCCAGCCTGAAGCGGCTGTCGTTCGAGCTAGGCGGCAAAAACCCGAACATCGTGTTCGAGGACTGTGATCTAGACGAAGTCGTGGAAACATCTTTACGCAGCAGCTTCATCAACCAAGGCGCAGTCTGCCTTTGCGGATCCCGTATTTACGTGCAACGACCGATTTACGACAAGTTTGTCGAGAAATTCGTTGCCCGTACGAAGCAGCAGATCGTCGGCGATCCTCTGAAGCCGGATACGAATATCGGAGCGCTGATCAGCAGGCAGCATTACGAGCGCGTACTCGAGTATATCGAGTCGGCCAGGGAGGAGGGCGGCATCATCGAGACCGGCGGTAAACCCGCGGAAGTATCGAACCGAGGATTCTATCTGGAGCCGACGATCATCACCGGGCTTACGCAAGAGTGCCGGGTCACCCGGGAGGAAGTGTTCGGGCCGGTAGTCACGATCCAACCGTTCGATACGGAAGAGGAAGTTATCGGCTATGCCAATGACACGCATTATGGCTTGAGCGCGTCCATCTGGACCAAGGACAGCAGCCGCGCGTTCCGGGTTTCGCATCAGATCGAAGCGGGACTAACCTGGGTCAACACCTGGTTTTTGCGTGATCCGAGAACACCCTACGGCGGAGAGAAACAGAGCGGGATTGGCCGTCAAGGCGGCAGTTTCAGTCTAGACTTCTACAGTGAGGTCTCCACGATCTGCATGAAATATTAATATTTAATTCGCTTCTTTCAAAATTAAGTAATTGACAGATAAAAAAAATAACTAACTAAAATAGCAATAAATAGTAATAGTAAACGATACTTTAATAGCGAAGCACGGATGAACATGCAGACTTGGAAGCGATTGCAATTAGGATGTATTCGTACGGGCAGTATATTCGCCTGTTGTGAATAAAAAATGCTGATAAAGGATGGGTTAACAAATGAAGAGACTCTTGGCAACCATCATGGCTCTTGCTCTCGTATTCGCAATGACAGCCTGTGCGACAAAGGATTCCGGGTCTTCCAAAGATCTCATCGGCATCAGCGTACCCCAAGCCCCAACGGGCTGGGTTGCAGCAGTGCAGTACTACGCCGACAAAACCGCCAAAGAGCTTGGCATGAACTACAAACTTCTCGCATCCGCAGATCCCAACGAACAAGCCAGCCAGATTGACGACCTGATCAATATGAAACCGAAAATCATTATTTTGTTCCCGCACAACGACCAGGTTGCCGTCGCCGCACAGAAAATCATGGATGCCGGCATCACGCTGATCAACTATGACCGGACCATCAACCCCGCCAAACCGGATTACTACCTTGCGGGAGACAACTATGGAATCGGTGTCGAAGGCGCCAAATACATCGCCGAGAAGCTCGGCAACAAGGGCGATGTCATTATCAACGGTATAGCCGCATACGGTGACGCCGTGAACGGCGCGCGGGTCAAAGGCTTCAAGGAGACGATTGCCAAGGTTGCTCCCGATATCAAGATCATCGGTGAGTACGACAGCCCCAACGGCGCACCCGAATCCGGATTGAAGACGATGACGGACGCACTTCAGGCAAACAAGAAAATTGACGGCGTATTCTCCATTGATGATGAGCTTTCTGTAGGCCTGTACCAAGCGATTAAAGAGCAGAACCGAACCGATATCAAAGTGATGACAGGCGGCGGCGGAGCCCAGTCCTACTTCAAGCTCATGCCCACTACGGATATATGGCTTGCAAGCGCATTGTACTCCCCGAACATGATCATCGACTGCGTGAAGATGGCCGACGCCATCCTCAAGGGCGAAACTCCGAAAGCGGAAACCATCGTTCCTTCGAAGATCGTGGACAAGAATAATGTAAAAGATTACATCGACGCAAGTTCTCCGTACTAATCGCTGTCCCTAAAGCACCTCACCCGAAACACTGCCGGAATCCGGATTTTTCGGATTCCGGCATACCATCAAACAAGGGGTTGCCAAGATGTCCGAGTATGCATTGAAGATGATCGACATCGACAAAAGCTTTGACACGGTTCCTGTGCTGAAGAACGTGAGCCTGTTCGTAAGGCCGGGCGAAATCCATGCGCTGCTGGGTGAGAACGGCGCGGGCAAAACCACGCTCATGAACATATTGGGCGGCGTGATTGAGGCCGGCAGCGGCAAAATCGAAATCGGAGGCAAGGAAGTAAGCATCCACTCCCCGAGCGCGTCCCAGCATCATGGCATTGCGTTTATCCATCAGGAATTGAACGTGGTAAATGACCTTTATGTCTATGAAAACATGTTTCTAGGCTACGAGTTAACGAATAAGTATGGTCGGATCAATGCCAAAGATATGATCGGAAGATCGCGGGAAATCTTCGACTACATGGGGGTCAAGCTGGATCCCAAAGCGATGGTAGGCGATTTGGACGCCTCGTACAAGCAAATCATTGAAATCGCGAAAGCCCTTCTTCGGAATGCCAATATCATTATTATGGATGAGCCTACCTCCTCTCTTACAAGCGCTGAAATCGAGCACGTATTTGAAATCATGCGCAACTTGAAGGAGAAGTGGGCTTCTATTATTTTCATCTCCCACAAGCTGGGGGAAGTGGTCGAAATCTGCGACAGATACACGGTGTTAAGAAACGGCGAGAAGATCATCGAAGACGACATTCACAAGCCGGAAGGCACAGCGACTCCTGAAATGCTGGCCCGATATATGGTGGGACGTGACGTGTTGAGCGTGGAGGTTTATGAGGAGCATTCCATTGGCGAAGTGATTTTGCAAGTCGAGAACCTTTCCGCCCATCCCGATCTTAAGGATGTCTCCTTCCAGCTTCGAAAAGGCGAAATTCTGGCGTTTACCGGCCTTTTGGGAGACGGGCGAACGGAGCTTGCGAGAGCGATTTTTGGCGATCTGAAGATCCATTCGGGTTCCATAAAAGTGAGCGGCAAGAAAATCGTCAATAAAAGCCCCGAAAAAGCCAGGAAGAGGAAATTCGGCTATGTGCCGGATAATCGGAAAGAAAACGGGATTGTAAAAGACCTTACCGTTACGGAAAATATTACTCTTTCGACCCTTGGCAGCTTCAAAAAGCTATTGGGCATCAATCGCAAAAAGGAAAATGAGGTGGCCGAAGGATTTGTTCAATCCCTAAGAATAAAGGTTCCTTCGCTTGATTCGTATATTACGAGTCTTTCCGGCGGCAACCAGCAAAAAGCCGTTCTGGCCAAATGGCTCCATTCCAAGCCCGAAATTATGATTTTCGCGAATCCCACACAAGGGGTTGACGTCGGAGCTAAAAATGAAATTTACGCCCAGATCATGCAATTGGCCAAAAAAGGCGTCGCCGTGATGGTGATGTCCGGAGAAGCGCAGGAAGTGATCAAAATTTGCGACAGGGTTTGTGTGATGTACCATGGTGAAATCAAAGGGGAACTTGACCGAACCGAATGTACCGAAGAAGCGCTGATGATCCTGTCAACCGGCGGTTCTTTAAACTAAGCAAAAGGTGGATGCGCTTGATGATTGTCAATCAGAAAGTGGCCGAGAGAGAAAGAAGTATGACGCTGTCGCTAGGAAAGGTCTGGGGACAATACAGCATTATTTGGGTGTTACTCGGGATCATCATCATCGCGTCTATTTTTCTGGGCGAGTCCTTCTTGGATATTCAGAATTTTGTAAACATTCTGAGGAACAATGCGATTTTGGGAATATTGGCGCTGGGCATGGCGTTTATTATCATTTCCGGAAACATTGACTTAAGTATCGGTTCGATGCTGGTAGCCGTAGGCGCCATCGCCATTGCCATTACCAATTTCTTTGGCACACTATTTAATCCTGAACTCGGATGGCTGGCGATAGTCTTCGGTATATTGGCGGCTTTGATATGCAGCGCGGTCTTCGGCGCCTTGAGCGGGTTGATCGTTACAAAAGGGAGGGTACCTTCCTTTATCGTGACCTTAGGCTTTCTGAGCATATACAGGTCAGTAAGCATGTACTTCATGGAGGGCGGCGGATTTTTCTCTAACGTTCCGGCCTTTACGAAAATATCAAATTCGAACCTGTTTGGGATCATTCCTCTTCCTATTATTTATTTTGCAATAATTGCGGCAGCCTGCTACTACATCGCGAAATATACCCGATTCGGCCGCCACGTGTATGCCGTAGGAAGCAATGAGAAGGCGGCGCGCCTGAGCGGAATCAATACCGACAGGGTGAAGATCCTCGCGTTCATGCTCATGGGGCTCATGGTGGCCTTGGCCGTCATTATCGAAACCTCCCGGATGAACAGCATCAATGCCACATCCTCCGGCCAGGGCTATGAGCTCAACGCCATCGCGGCTGTTGTGATCGGCGGTGTAGCCATGAATGGAGGCAGAGGATCGATCATTGGAGTTGTCTTTGGCGTCCTGCTCCTGGGAGTTATCAGCAATATCCTGAATATCGCCGGAGTTGACGTGTTTCTTGTCAACGCCATCAAAGGCACGCTTGTTGTACTTGCCGTGCTGCTTCAGCGGAAGGAAGCGGTTAGATAACCCTTTTCCCGGGAGGATAATTCAATGCCATATCCTGTGACGAAAGCCCTACCTTACTTGTTGGAGAAAGAAAAGTGCGCCCTTCTGGTCATTGATATGCAGAATGATTTTGTGCGTCAGGGGGGAAAGCAACAAGTCCCGGATACCCGAAAGACCATTCCTGTTCAAAGGAAATTGATCGATTATTTCCGATTGAACGGATTGCCGGTCGTGTATACCAAGTTTCTGGCATCGAACAAGTATTCTCTGCTGTGGGAATGGTCACCGATGTGCGGGCCGGAGGAAAAGAGCTGCTGGAAAGGCGTCATGAAAAAGTATCTCGACCGGGACGAACCGTTGGACGGCTCCGATATCATCGATGAGCTGTATCCGCATCCGGGCGAACCGATTATCGAGAAATACGGATATAGCGCTTTTCATCATACGTTTCTGGAGGATTTGCTTCGGCATCACGGTGTGGAATACATCGTGGCCACCGGTACCGTGACGCAAATTTGCGTGGAAGATACCGTACGTGGTGCCTTCCACCGACATATCAAGTGCGTGGTGGCGGAAGACGCGGTTTCATCCTTTTCGGATACGCTTCAGAAAGCATCGCTTGAGGGAATACGCATGAAATACGGCCGAGTCGAACTCTCTGATCGAATCATCGATGAATTGGAAGGACGTTGGAGCAATCGATCAACACTCATTCGGTAGTGGGATCCAACTTTTCAGCTTCAACGGTGTGTCCATCTTTGTCTTTTGCGAGAATCAATATTTCCTCGGTGCTATTGGGAAGAAATGCAAACCAACCGGTCGTGCTGTCACTGATAGGGAAATTAACAGCCTGAGTGGAAAAATGGTCTCCGGAGTCAACAAATACACTTTCCACACTTTCATTAAAGAACACACCATAAACCAGAGGAAAAGGTGTAGTTGTATGAATATAGGCATCTGGGCTCTTTAGGTATTGATAATAGACAGATTTATTCTTCAGCACGCTGCTTCCGAATCCACCGCTATGGATCCACTTCCACCCATTCCAGGTTTTTTTCATATATTCAACGGATAAATTTATAGTGTCGCCATTGCGTTTTTGGCTTTCTTCCGTCAATGGCCGTTGATAGAATACAAAAGCACCATTATCAGAAGGCTCCACGTGCACAAGGTTAATTGCATCATAATTTGTAAAATCCATTACTGCTTGCTTCAAGTCTTTCCACTCTTGGCTGCCAGAGATTGCGGCACTCTGAATACCGGTTTCCAACCGATTTTGATACGCATTAAATCCGATACTTAGAATAACGACAAGTGATGTTATAACTAATGCCAGTCGTGACAGTCGGCGAAATCGTTTGGTGTCTGCAGGTTTTGTGGTCACACTTCTTTTAATCTGCTCTATTTGTACAACATTCGGCGAAGAGCTATTTAAAGGCCCCATTCTTAATTGATCATACCAATTGGGTTTTTCGCTATCCATCGATAAAACCTCCTTCCAGCCATGAAGACATTTTAGAGCGCGCCCGATTTAATCTGGACTTTACGGTACCTTCTGATATTTGAAGAATGGAGGCAATCTCTTTAACACTAAGCCCATACTTAGCATCTAAGATCATGACTTCCCGTAGTTTCGCGGGGAGCTTAAAGACCTTGCTCCAAATGTATTGAAAATTCGAGTGTAGAAAGAATTCCGATTCCGCAGAAGGTGAATTGCCGAGGGCTGACAAACGGTCAACGGGAATGACTCTTTTGATCCATGCCGAACGCTGGTGGCTAACTGAAACGTTTCTCGCAATTTTCAATAACCAAGTTTTAAATGACGCTTCTCCACGAAACGCATCCAGCGAGCGGAAGGCCCTGATAAAGGTATCTTGGGTTAAATCGTCCACCAAATCCTGATTTCGGGTTATGAGAAAAATGTAATTGCGGACATCATCCCAATAGCATCGTATCAGCTGGTCAAGCTGGCTATCATCTAATGTATTAACATTCTTCAGATACACGTCATCCACTCAGCTGTCACCTCAAGAAAATAGACTAAACTACGAATGTAAAGGTTCCATTTATTTTCTGAAGATATCATCCTGTTTCATTTCGGCGAGAATTGGGTAATTTTTAGGTGATGTACATGTATATACATTTAACAAGACAATTCTCCTATTGAAAAAGGCAAACTTATCGAAAAGGTAAGGACGCAAAGCCACGGGTCTAAGGCGAAAGCTATGACAGCCGGGTTTCCAAGGGGGCCACAAAAGACCCTTTTTGGGTCTTTTTTACTTTCTTCCGACCTAAACTACGATAATTCGCTATGAGCGGCGGGGGGAGATGATCTATGGAAGACGAAGCATTGAAGAAGATTCTCAATGACCTTGGAGGACTGCGAGAAAAACAAAATAATTTGAATCAAGGAATCAAAAATCTTGAAAGACTCGTGGAAAAAGAAAGACAAAACAAACAAAACTCCGGCATAATTGCGAACACCAAGCATGTTTCGTCTAAACAAAGCTCCATACCTGAGAATGAACCCGATTCCCCCGAAGCTAATTAGTTGTTTGTTACATTCGCTGAAAAGCTTGGATATCCAAGCTTTTTGTTGTTGTCTTATCATGATTCAATTTATCAGTAAACGGGTAATGTTTTAGATTATCTCTGATGTACAGGAAGGTAAATTAGCCATGTTCGAGGCAATCGACAAAAAAGAGCAAGAACGGATAATGGCTTTACGGCGATATCAGATACTTGACACACCCCCGGATGGCGCTTTTGACAGAATTACATCTCTTGCCTCCGAATTGTTAAATGTGCCCGTTGCGATTACCAGTCTGGTGGATACGGAGCGGATTTGGTTCAAATCTCATCATGGAGTGGACTTGCAGGAGGTTCAACGGGAGCCTGGACTGTGCTCGTCAGCCATTCTTCGTGATTTGCCCTATATTCTTAATGATGCCAGTATCGACCCTCAATCGCTTGCACATCCGTTGGTAGCGGGAGAGGCAGGCTTCCGTTTTTACGCCGGTGTCCCACTGACAACTCATGACAACTACAACCTTGGCGTGTTATGTGTGATGGACTATAAACCGCGTACGATTACGGAACAGGAACTCAATATTCTGAAAAAACTGGCTCAAATCGTGATGGATGAAATGGAATTGCGCTTAGCCTCACGCCACGTTGACAGCCTGACAAAGCAAAAGTCCGCATTATTGGCGGTCTTAAGCCACGAAATCCGTACGCCTATGAACGGTATGGTAGGAATGGCAAGCCTGCTGCAATCTACTGAATTGACCGAGGAACAGAAGGATTATTTAGAAATAATGGACACGTGCGGCCAATCATTGCTTACATTGCTGGATCATATCTTGGATTTTTCTAAATTAGAAGCGGGTAAGATGGAACTGCTCATTGAACCATTCGATCTCCGCTCCTGCGTGCGGCAGGTCATGAATCTGTTTGCTGCCCAAGCCCTTAGCAAAGGGGTTGTAATAAGCAGCGAGATGGATTCGAATATCCCGGCTTTGCTGGCAGGGGATATGCAAAAAATTCGTCAAATTTTAATTAACTTAGTTAGTAATGCAGTGAAATTTACGAAGACAGGTAAAATTCATATTGCAGTAGAACTAGATTCAAATGACAGCAATCTAGAGAATGTTAACGTCTATTTTAGGGTTAAGGATACAGGGATCGGAATTCAAAATGAGCAAATGGACCGGTTGTTCTATCCTTTTTCTCAGGTACATTCTAGGCTTTCTCATGAAAACTATGGAGGAACAGGGCTCGGATTGTCTATCTGCAAACAATTCGTTGACATGATGCAAGGGCGCATCTGGCTTGAAGATTCGAGCAATGAGGGTTCGACGTTTACCTTCAACCTCAGGTTGGCCGTATTAGAGTAACTATTGAGAGTCTACGATAAAAAGAAGGCCCGCCCGGATCTCTTTCATCCGGCGCGGGCTTTCGCTCGTCAAGCTGTTTTTCTAATGTTAGGCATAGTTTTTAATGACGCGGCGGGCGCTTACATAATGCTTCGACCAATAAGAAGAGCCCATGCTGGAGATTTTAACTGCTTTGCCAGAGGCGCCTAGCATCTTATTGTTGCCTATATATACAGCGACATGTCCGATACGACCCGCGCGACCCGGATCTTTAAAGAACACAAGATCGCCTTTCTTCAAGTTCGCTTTTGCTACCTTAACGCCTTTTGTAGCCTGTAAAGAGGAACTGCGCGGTAGTGTGATTCCGTTCTTTTTGAATATATATTGTGTAAAGGATGAGCAGTCGAAAGCGTATGTAACGCCTGAAGGTGCCCCGAAACGGTATTTAACGCCCAAATAATTTTTACCTGTGCTTATAACCTTATCGGCCTTGGTTACGGTTGCCGCTTCTGCTTTACCTGCTTGTCCAAAACCAAGAGCGGTAAAACCAATTGCTGCGCAAAGCCCGATGCTGATGACTTTACGGAAGAGTTGTTTGGTGTGCAACAAGATTGTAAATCCCTCCATCAGTAATTTTCAGCCGAAACTTTAACCAATATACCACGCCTAAAAACAATATAATTTTTTCCAAATAGAAAGAAAAGGTAGAGCCATAAAGGGTTTAACACCGCTTATGAGAATTGAATTAGTATTCTCTAATGAAATGCTGTTTTATTGAAGAGGATCTAAAATATCGAAAGAAGTATGCTTCAGTATGGAAGAAATAATCATTGAGCTATCTCTCACGACCATATAAAAATAAGGTCGACCAGAAAGATCTGGTGACCTCATAACAGTTCGTGAATCTCTCGGCACAGCTCTATCAGCTGCCGTTTCCATCATTCGCTACGCGATCTGATCCGTCAGGGGCAAGGGGGGGGGCGGCGGCGTTGTCCTTCAAGCTGCGGATCGCCGCTTTCAGTCTGCCGTCATGCCGCTGCAGAATTTGTTCGGCTTCCACAACATCCGTGCCCGTTTCGATCATCAAGATGGCGGTCTTCGCCTGCATACCGGCCTGCTTCAGCACCTCGATCGCCTGCTGCTCGGTGACGCCGGTGACAGCGCGGACGATGCGGATGGAACGGTCGTACAGCTTGCTGTTGCTGGCACGCAGATCGACCATCAAATTATTGTAGACCTTGCCTAATTTAATCATGACGCCCGTCGTCAGCATGTTGAGCACCAGCTTCTGCGCCGAGCCGCTCTTAAGTCGGGTGGAACCCGCCACCACCTCGGGGCCAACCACCGGCGCGATGCAGATATCGCATACTTCGCCGAGCTTGGAGTTTTGGTTTGTCACGATGCCGACGGTGCCCGCGCCGAGTTCCTTGGCCCGTCGAATGGCGCCAAGCACGTACGGAGTGGAGCCGCTGGCGGTAATGCCGATGACGACGTCTCGGGACGTGACCCCCTTGTCCATAATGAGCTGAGCCCCGCTTTCCGCGTCGTCCTCGCAGCCCTCCACGGCGGTGCGCAAGGCGATATCGCCCCCGGCGATGTAGGCTTGTACCATTTCAGGGTCGGTGCCGTAAGTGGGCGGACATTCGCTGGCGTCCAGCACGCCCAATCGTCCGGAGGAGCCGGCGCCCACGTAGAACATCCGGCCGCCATTCTTCAGGGAGGCATGCAGCAGATCCACCGCCGCGGCGATCGCATCGATCTCTTTGCGGACCGAGAGGGGGACGAGCTGGTCCTCGTCGTTCATCAGCAACAGCATATTCCGGGTATCACACTCGTCGATCGAATGCGTTGCGGGATTGCTCTTTTCGGTCGTTAACTGTGCAAAGTATGAAGTCATGGTTTACCCATCCTTTTCTGTCTGTATATGATGGCCGAGGCGCCTTACCCCTTGATGGATCCCAGCGTCAATCCGGATACGAAGAAGCGCTGCAGCAGGGGATAGAGGATGATGATCGGAAGGGTGGAGGTGATGATGACCGCCGACTTGATTGACATGGCGATCGTACTCTTGTCCGCCGCACCTGCGCCGTCGCCCACCATAGTCGTACCGTTCACGATGTTGCGCAGAAACAGCATGACTGGATATTGGTTGGTATTCAGATAAATTAAGCCGTTAAACCAGTCGTTCCAGAAAAACACGGCGGTAAACAAGCCGATTGTCGCCAGAGCCGGGGTCGAAAGCGGGACGATGACCCGCAGCAGGATGCCGAAGTAATCCAGGCCGTCGATGATGGCGGCTTCCTCGAGTTCTGCAGGAACGGCCCGTATGAAGTTGATCAGGATAATCAGGTTGAACTGGTTGATGGCGAAGGGCAGCAGCATGGCCCAGACCGTGCCGGTCAGGTGAAGATTGGAGATCAGCAGGTACGTGGGGATGAGTCCGCCAGAGAAGAACATGGAGAACACGATCAGCTTCATTATCAACTTGTGCCCGTAGAGAAATCGTTTGGACATGGCGTAAGCGAAGACGGTCGTCGTGAATAGAGCGATCAAGGTGCCCGCCACAGTGTAGAAGATTGTGTTGCCATACGCCTTGAAAAAGTTCGGATACGTGAAAATTTGAATGTAAGCATCGAAGTTCAAGCCGACCGGATAGAACGTTACCTTGCTGTTGATGATCGCGCTGGGGCTGGACAAGGAAAGCGCCAGCATATATAAGAAGGGCACGATGCAAATCAGGATGACCAGAATCATCACCAGGTGAATCAGAAGGTCGACAATCGTCATGGAATGAAGCCTGCGTTGCTTACCCACCCTCTGCAGCTCCTTTCACGAAGTTAGTAGATGCTTTCGCCGGATACTTTCTTGCTGAACCAGTTGGTGCCGGACACCAGAATGACGCCGACGACGCCGCTGAACAGACCGATGGCGGTCGCGTAAGAGTAGTTCTGGTTCATGAGGCCCGTACGGTAGACGAGCGTATCGATGATGTCGCTGACCATGGCGTTGGAGGGGGTATACATGAGCAATACCTTCTCGAAGCCTAAGCTGAGCAGCGAGCCTACATTCAGAATCAGCATGACCATGATCGTGGACATGATGGAAGGTATGGTCACGTATCGAATCTTCTGGAAGCGACCGGCCCCGTCGATATCCGCCGCTTCGAACAACTCCCGGTTGATGCCGGTAATGGCCGCCAGGTAAATAATGGCCGTCCAGCCTGTGAATTGCCAGGTTTCGCTCAAGATGTAGATGGGACGGAAATATTGCTGCTCGTTCATGAAGTAGATCGGACTCATGCCGAACACGTCAACCAGGAACCGATTGATCAGCCCCGAGCTGGGAGAGAGTATCTCGCTCAGAATGGCTATAACGACCACGGTGGATATGAAACGCGGCATGTACGAGATCGTCTGGACGAGCTTTCTGAACTTGACGTTGCGCACTTCGCTCAGCATTAACGCGAAGATGATCGGGATCGGAAAGTTGATCAAGATATTCCCGAAGGATAGCACCAGCGTGTTGTTGAACGCTCGCCAGAAGGCAGGATCGCTGAGAAACCGTTCGAAATAAGCGAATCCGACCCAATCGGTTCCGAACGGGCCCATGCCCGGGCGGAACCGGCGGAAGGCCAGAATGTTGCCGAACAAGGGAGCATACTTGAAGAGGAGCAAAAGAATCAGCGGGATCAGCATCATCACGTACAGCTGCCAGTAACGGCGAAAGTGGCGGAGGCGGGGCGAGTGCGACGTCGCGACGGCCGTCTCTACTCCAGGACGAACGGACATTTCGGTCATATGATCACCTTCTTCTTGGTGTGTGTTGAAAAAGAGAAGGGCCTGCCTGAAAGAGTCGGTCAAGCTCTGACTTCATTCCTATGGCAGGCCCTATTCAATATTTCAGACGGATCGTATGCTTGCCAAGATTATTTTGCCATATTGTCGTTGTAAAGCTGATTGAATTTTTCAATTTGCAGGTTTTTCATTTCCTTGACGTATTGATCCCAATCCGCGTTCAAATCCTTCTTGCCGGTGAGGAAGGCATCGGCCCAGATCTGGAAGGTGTCGAACAGCGGTGTCTGCAGCGAACTGGCTTCTTCCGCGGTCATGTCGTCGAACAACGGGCTGGGAGGAATACTCTGAATGGCCTGATCCATGCCGGCTACGACTTTGTTGATTTGTCGATAGTTCTCGTCGTATTTGGTCATCTCTCTCTCGTTGACCCATACCAGTTGAAGCGGGTCGGCGCCTAAGCCATACTTCAGCTGCATCGCCTTGTAGATGCCTTCCTTCGCGTTCACGATGTCATCCGGATACTTTATCGTGCTGCCGTCCATCGTGTAAGTCTGGCCTTCTACGCCAAGTGCTGCCAGCGTTGCGCCTTCTTCGGAGAAGAAGATTTCGTCGATCGTTCTGACGATACGTTCAAAGTCGGCCCGCTTGGAGGTCTTGGTAGGGAACAAGATGCCGGAGCCGGTGCTGCTCTTCGGCTGGTGATGCGCGCCGTCCGGTCCTTCCAGCGGCGGATACATCTGCAGATCGAATCCCGGTTCTGTAGCCGAAGCCTCGACGCCGCCGATCTGGTCATAGTAGGCATAGCTCGCGAAAGATTTGCCGGTGGCCAGCTTCTGCGCCCATTTATCGCCATCGATCGGTTCGGCCATCTCAGGATCGATCAAACCTTCCTTATAGAGCTTAGCCATGTAAGTCATGTATTGCTTGTACTGGTCGCTGATGGCGCCTGGGAAGTATTCTTTCTTCTCGTAATCCCAGCTTAGCGTATTCGTGCCGGATGCTCCGTTCTTGCCGACACTGACGCCGAAGGACGGCATCGTCATGCGGTACAATACACGGGCGCCGGCGAGGATCGTCAGCGGATAGGAGTCCGGGTTCTCTTGCTTGAACGTCTTCAGCGCCGTGTACAGGTCGTCGAAGGTCTTCGGAGCCGCGAGTCCATGTTTCTTCAGCAGATCCTGACGCATAATCAGGCCGCCGTCGTAGAAAGGCTTGTCAAACAGCGAAGGCAAGGAGTAACGCTTGCCGTCCTTCAGGTTCAGCTTCGCCACTTCCTCCTTCAGCCCGAACTCCTCGACTCTGGCGTTCCAGTTCGGCGTCCATTCCGCGTAGTCGCTGATCGGGGCGAGCGCGCCGTTCAGGGCAAGGGAGGCATTCTCCCCCACGGTCATCTGGTTCAGGATCACGTCGGGCGCGTTCGTACCGGTGTTGAGAGCGAGCGATACCTTCGTCGGGTAATCGGCCAACGGGATGATTTCGAAGGAAAAGTCAACGTTGTACCGCTTCTCGATTTCTTGGATAAGCAGCCAATCTTCTTTGAAGGGAAGCGTCGCATTGTCGGGGTAGTAGATGGACAACTTGAGCGGCTCTTCCTTGCCGGCGGGCGTCGTACTGCCTCCGGGAGTCGTGCTGGGACTCGGCGACGTCGTTCCGTCGCTGCCGCCGGAGCTGCAGGCAAGCAACGTAGTCATCATTAGGACGAATGCTAGTGTAAGCGGTACCAATTTTTTCTTGAACATACGAATGAAGACCTCCCTGGAAATTAAATGTATTACGTGTAGATCGTACAACTTACAAACCCTGTAAGGAAAAATTAACCAATAATTACCTGTTCCTTATGAACGGATAATATCATTTTTTTATTTCAGCGGTCAATACATTTTTTGAAATTTTATTTCAAAAAATGAAAACGGTATCATTTATGTGGCGGAGCAAGCAAAATGGTTAAGCGCCAAGGTATATATACTGAAGATCCTTCGCGAATCTATTCCTCTTTATAGAGAAATGTAACCTCTCAGATGGTGAAACGTCTATTTTAATGAGGGGCAGGTGAGCGTGTGGATTTTTTATACTTAAAGCATTTATCGCAAGGACACGATAAAAATGAAGTGCTACAGAATTTGATGGAGGAATACGGCCAAGATGTTTGGAATTTCGCCTTTTCAGTCACACGTCACCCTGCTATTGCAGATGACATACGACAAGAAGTATTTGTGAAGGCTTTTAACAGGTTGGAAACTTACCGTGGACAGTCGTCTGTGAAAACGTGGCTATTGGCTATCACTCGAAATGCTGTGACTGATTATCACAGGTCGGCGTTCTTTCGTAAAGTTACACTAGTCGACTACATCAAAGAAACCGGGGAACATCCTTCGGCGGAACAACAATATCTCGACAGTCAAAAGATAGATGACGCGTGGAAGGCTGTGATGAGTTTGCCGATGAAGCTGCGAGAAGTGATCGTATTATTCGTTCACCATGAATTATCGATAGCAGAAATCGCACGTCTACTGAAGATTTCTGAATCGGCTGCCAAGGTGAGACTGCATCGGGCGAGAATCAGAGTTAATCAAACGTTTAATGGAAGTGAAGGTGATAGGCATGGGGAACTATGATTGGGAGAAACGGCTAAAGGCTCCTGCATCAACTGGGGGCTCAGATAAAGCGTGGATGAATACCGTACATCAACGTGTAAAGCATAAAAGCAAAAAGTTAAAAGGCGTCACGCCTATGGTGGTGAGCGGGGTAGTGGCTGCTGTTCTTTTTGGGGTTCTGCTTACTAATTTCGATTATCTACGCGGATTGGTTACTGGCTTTAATCCAGAAACTAAGATAACTGCATCTCAATCTCCCATAGATGAGTTGCCAATACCGGCTAACTACCCGCCTCGAAACAAGGCATTTGGAAATCAGGAACAATTGACTGAAGAGGAACAACAAAAAGCGGAATTCTTGCAAAGAATGGCGTATGCTTACCAGAAGGTGCTTACATTGAAAGGCACTGCTATAGATCAGAACAAATCCTTTTCGTTTTCGGATACGATTGAATTTCAGATACGTCAGGGTAAGTATCCAGCCTCTTACGAAAAAGTCACTGCATCTGACGGCACCGTGAGTGAGTTCGGAAATAACAATGAATTCATTTGGCATCAGTCCAATGGCAATAATCAGATCAGCCGCGTACAACCCAGAAACACAGAACTTGAGCCGAGTATGCCTTTTTTCTCCACTTCACCTGACGGAATTCCAACTTATTCTCTACCCACGGATCCCGCCAGGTCGGATCGAGGTCAGAATATTGTAGCACCTTTGCGAAATCTGGGCTGGATGCTAAACGATTTAAAATTGTGGTCGCTAAAAAATAGTGAAGTGTATCTGAGTCGAAAAGTTAACGTTGTTGAAGGAACATTGCCTAAAGATATGGCTGAGAAGTTTCGTGCGTCCAAGTACAAATTATGGATAGATGAAGCGACCGGCATGTTGCTCAAAAAGCAGTTGTTCGACAAAAACGACGTTGTTACTGAAAGTTTCGTTGTAACGTCAATACAGGTGGATCAACGGCTAGACAAGGGTATTATTGATGTCCCAACTGATCTGAAGGCAGTCCAAGAACCAAGGTCTGTACCAGTTCCAAGCTTCCCGACAAATGAAAATGGCCAGACTTACGGCTCTGCATCGGACGCCACTTCCCCGGAAACAGAACCGGATTTAATTAAAGCACATGGTGTGGATGGCACTGAGGGATATGTATTGAAAACAGATTTAGACGGTGAGATGCCAAGGAACCCTCAGGAAGCATTGGCGCAACAGGAGAGTAGACCTGCGGGTGGTCGTGATATCCCACTATATGATGTTGATGGTGAAACAGTAATTGGTGTCTTTCATATTGGACCATAGATTTAATTGGCAATACTTGAACTGTTTGACAAAACATTATCTCTTTAAATTGTTGTTCAGGTACGGGTACTATAGTTCAAGCTTTAGCTCGAATGCGGCGAAGAGTTTTTTGGTTGGTTGCGGATGGCAGGTAATATTAAGTCCGCTCAGTATCAAAATCATTCCGACTGGAGCAACGACGCGAACAATTTCATTCCATCCATGATATGAGTTTAGTAAATTCCTTCGTTGAGGAGCTCAATCAACTGTCGAGACTTTCTCGACAGCCTGACCTCCCTACAGGGAGGGTTTTTTCATTAGGTTTATTCAATTTGAACCATTTTTTCATGACATTAGCTTCGCAAATAAAACAAACTACCCTAGAAATAGAATTACAAATTAACGTTGTCGATTGTTCATACTAGTTCATTTATTTTAGAACGGTAAGCGCTTGCTTCCTTTGTTCTGTTGACAGTATGCGATTGAGTCTCCCTTTTGTAAGAGAGTTCTATTTTTATAATGGGTCTTCCCAAAATCACGGTAAGAGATGGAGTCAATCACCTTGAACTGCGTTAAAACATAGACGGAAGTAAATTCCGTCACATTTCACTCCCATCTAGTGTACGAACTAACCTATCCTAACGAAGATCACTCTCCCCGGTTGCTTGCATTCCTCTGTTAAGCGTGTCCCCTTATTTTTTGATCCCCGCAAACTTTTCGAATAGCTTGGTCCATTTTTCTCGCTCATCCAAAACGATCGCCGGGTCTACAAATTCAATCGGGACATTTTTTTAATGGGGTTTCCATTCTGGTACTTGCGGGTACAAAATTGAGATCTGACATGATCTGCTGACCGTCACTCACCATAAAATCAAGGAACAAAACAGCAGCATGCGGATGAGGCGCATTTTTGGAAACAGCATGCCCATTAGGTCTGGCAATAGCCGTTTCAAGGGCAAACCAATCCAGTGGCGTGCCTTCTTTCTTCAATTGCTCGGCCTTATAGCTGTAGACGGTCAGTGCCATAGGAACTTCCCCCGAGGCGGTAAGATTGGCAAGCAAGGAGTGTCCTTTGCGATTCGATACTTCATTCGTATTCGCGATATTCTCCAGCAGTTTGATGCCATTTTCCTCCCCTTTCAATTTCACCAGCATGGCATACCAATCATAGTCTTCCAATTCCACAACCAGCTTGTTCTTCCATTTAGGATCTAGTAAGTCTTCCCATTTTTTTCGGTAAATCCTCTTTTTTGATTAATTTGGTGTTATAGGCTTGGACAAATACATTAATATAGGTGGGAAGCCAATCCTGATGTGGAGGAACTGCTTTAGGCATTAAATCGGTAATGTATGGCGTTTTGACTGGTTGAAGGAGTCCTTCTCGGTGAAGCGCCTCCATTTCTCCCCCATTATTGTCCACGACATCAACGTTATGGCGACCCGCTTTTTCCTCCAGGATGATTCTTTGCAGGACATTTTCGGAACCGGCTCTCCAGATATTGATTTTTACGCCATATTTTTCTGTAAATTCCTGTGTGATCTTTTGAGCATCTTCAATAGGCAAAGAAGTATATAGAGTTAATTCCCTTTCTTTTTTTAGCTCCTTCCATTAAAATTTGCATCCGATCCGGACCTTCATAAGCAGCCAGTTCGGCTAGGGTTGTCGGGCGTGATTTTGCCTCATTCGCGGGAGCCGAAGAGGTGGTTGCTTCACTAGAAGTAGGCTTGGCTTCTGATGTAATGGATTGTTTACTTGTATTGGATCCACATGCTGCAATAATTACCAACAAGCTTGTTAATAGAATTCGCAAGGCTATTTTCGCCGTTTTATGCATTGTACTATCCCCTTTATCTCTTATTCCAAAATCCCGTGATCTCTTCGCTGGTAGCCACCATGCCGAATCTGTTTTCTACATTTCGAATGGTCGATATATGGTCTGTCATGTCATAGGTAGCACAGCAATCATCAACCAGCGTCACCAAATAATCGTGATGAAGTCCATCCCGGAGCGTACTTTCTACGCAAATGTTCGTTGCCACTCCGGTGAACAAAAGTGACTGAATGCCAAGTGATTGCAGCAAATTATCTAAATCCGTACCTACAAAAGCACTGTATTTATGCTTGATAACGACAATCTCCTCTTTCTCGGGTTCAACCACATAAAATGCGGTCCCCCATGTTCCTTTCCGGCAACTAAGGTTTGTCTTGACGCGATCAAAATTCTTTCCATAACGGCTAAGCCAAGCTTCACTATCTGTAGCCTGATCGTGTTCTGTCGCGACAAAGATAACCGGGACTTGGTTCCTTCTTGCTTCACGCAAAAAAATAGGTCAAACGCGGAATCATTTGATTAACGAACGTTAAGTCCTTTCCCCTTTTGGCACTCGACCCTTCCTTATGGCAAAAATCATTTTGTACATCGATAACAAGAACCGCACAATGATCATGCCAAACCCTCTTTCTTAGATCCAATCCATTCCCCTCCTTTCTTCTATAGTCAAAGTCGATGCCCTGTCCACCCCACCCGGAGAGGACAGTCCACCTTTTCATCAAAAAGCATGACATCCGCGTATTTTCTGTTCAGATATGACTTAGAAGATTGCGGTCAAACATAGATTCCTCCACCACAATGACAGCATGCCCACGCATAATAGCATCAAGGCAGGCCGCCCGTGCCACTCGTTGAATTTGGAGGGTATTTATCCCTAGCTGCTAAACATGCAACAAGCGGTGTCCCAAAGAGACGCAAGCGCCCTTAGTTTGTGAATGACCAACTCGTCTTCACAGGGAGATAGCAGTTGACGATGACTGACTTTTCTATGCTTAGATTCATTATAAAATAGTCATAAAAATATGAATAATCACATTTCTTTATATAATTTATTTATGGATTCAATAATAGTAGGGGAGAAACACTGGATTTATACT
Organism: Cohnella kolymensis; assembly: GCF_000829465.1. Lineage (GTDB taxonomy): Bacteria > Bacillota > Bacilli > Paenibacillales > Paenibacillaceae > Cohnella > Cohnella kolymensis. The sequence continues at coordinate 189,738 of NZ_JXAL01000003.1, forward strand.
AATAAGACACCTAACAGGAGTTAATAGATTCTTTATCAAAATTTTGTATAAGAGCGAACGTATCAAAGAGAACAGGTAGAGAGATTAAAGACTCCTTCCAGTTTCGATTTCCTCAGCTTTACACGGGATTTTATTAGCACAGAGAGGATCTCCCGCCAGAATAAATGGAGTGGCTAGAAAAAGGATATCAGCTGACCATCCTTGATATGATCCGTGATCAACAGATGAGAACTGAAATCTATGGTGCCATTCAAAATGTATCTAATGAGTACGACCTTTTAATTACGCCTACACTTGCCTGTTTGCCAGTGGAAAACAGAACTGACGGAAACACGATGGGACCGACTGAAATCAATGGCGAACCGATTGATCCGCTCATCGGATGGTGGATGACTTATTTCACAAACTTTACTGGACATCCTTCCGCATCCATTGCTTGGTTTTTGTTCAAAAAGAATGTTGAATTAGAGAGAGCTGTTTTTGACGAGAAGTTATCTGAAGTGGAGAAGCTTTTACAAAAAGGAGCAGATCCAGTGGTCGGCGTAGGTCCTTTAGGACCCTCAATATTCTCTTTCGCATCGTACTCAAGTGATAATGTTGAACTAGCGAAACTATTTTTAAAATACGGCATGGATGTTAACGCACGAGAACTATTTACTGAAATGACTATTTTACATGCTTCCGTCATTGAGGGTCGTGTAAACACAGTCAAGTTTTTATTAGAGCAAGGTGCTGACCCGACTCTGGACTCATGGCTGGGTGCTCCTTTAGAGATCGCTAAAAGGCAAAGCTTAGAGGATCCAGAAGGCAATTTTAAAGCCATTATTGACTTGCTTACTTCTTATATCGAAAAGTTTGAAAATAACACAGCTAGTGCCAGTTAGGGGGCAGCTAACTTTGACCGAATACATCGTTGATAAATGGTACTCAGTGAAGTTGTTATTCGAAGCTCGAATTACAGGGGAGCCACGACCCGAGTTGATCGATGATGGTTACGATGAATCGAGAACTTTTGAAGAGAGAATATACTTGATTTATGCCGATTCTTTTGAAGAAGCATATGAAAAGGCGGAACATGAAGCCAAACTATCCGAAAGCAGTCATACGAATCCTTATGGACTAGTGCAGTGGATTTATGTACAGCCGCTGGATTGCTTCACCTGTACGACGAAGGAATAAAAGATAAAACAGAGATATATTCGACGGCAGTTTGATGTGCCAAAGGAAACGACTACCGATGATGTCGTACGGCGTTTTTTATCCGGAAGCAGATGATGAGGAATGATACTGAGAATGAATTTAAAGCGGCTGGAAGAGCAGTTAAAAGCGGGCAACATTGAAAGCGCAGTGGAGATGGTTTCGCAAGCAGGACGAACAGGATACATTGAAGCTGTTCCGTTGCTCATCAAACATTTAAAACAGACCGATGATAGCATTGTGAGAAATGAAATTGCACTTGTGTTAAGTGACAGGGCTGTGAAGAAGCTGTTGTGGTCATCATTGAATTGCTCAAAGACGCGAGAACCTTGGGTAACCGGGGCATGTTGTTATATGCTTTAAAGCCGCTCGATTATTCTGAGCACATAGAACGGTTGGCGGATTTTATGATGCAAGGGAATTTTGAACAGAAACATGAAGCCAAACAATTGATTTTTGAAATGAAAAAGCCTATTCCGACCGGATTAATCGAAAAGCTTAAACTTAAGGTTGAACACGCCATTGTCGATCTAGAAGAAAGGCTTGATTTCCTTTCTGATGTAGCTGACGAGCTAGATACACTGAAAAGTACAACTTCCTAGGCAGGTGGATCTGGTCATGAAGCACCCAGAACTGTACGAGTTAGAATACTTATTTGAGTGCGAGGCATCTGGCATCGAAGCGGGGATTCCATGGGCGTATTGCTTAGCTAAGTTTAGCTTATTGAGAGAGACTAGAAGCATCGAATTTGAAAGTGAGGGTACTGAAGGTTTGAAGGTTGATTTTGATGAAGAGAATTATGTACTTCCACTAATCATTTATACCAAACCACAAATTGAAATCGCTTGGGGTACTTCGCTAGATCTGCAGCGATGATGGGTGGAAGGGCTGGTGTGTTCAGCATCCTGACGACTTCAACTCACGGAAAACGGCCGCTAGGCTCGAAAGCCGTGCGGCCGTAATGAGAAATCCGGTTAACGCATTGAAGCTTATTGCATTTGTTCGAGAAATTCCTCCAGATTGTCCCAGGTGGAGGTTATCCCCTCCAGCATACCCATATCCAATACTGTCTTGAGCGCCTCTTCCGTCGCATATTCGGCGTGGCTGAGCAGCTTCGTTTTGCCTTCATGCTCGAGAAAGGACAGCGTAATCAGCGTCTGCGGCATACCCTCTGTAATATTGCCTTCCGCATCCGAGAATGCGTCGGTATATACAATCCGCTCCGGCTCGACGATTTCCTGGTAAACGACTTTGCTCCATGATTCCATTCCATAATGTTGCTGGCTCTCATCCGTGCATTTCATGCAGAAATGCCATACCCCTCCCTCGCGGAAATCGAGATTGTTAACGACAATCGGCCAGCCTTTCGGTCCAAACCAGCGCTTTAAATGTTCCGCCTCCGCAAAAGCCCTGAATACCAGCTCCCGCGGCGCATTGAAAATACGCTCGACTGTAAACTCCCGGCCTTCCACCTTCGAAATCATTTTGTTTGCAGCATTACTGTTGTTCATTTTAGAGCTCCTCCTTGATTGAATGATAAGATCAATTTGCTTTATTAAAATATTTCATAGTAGGAATATTCCTGTAAAGGAATATTTTTAACATTAGATGACCCCCATTGCGCAAATAATGCTGCTAAGTTTTCCAATGGGGGTTATTTTTATTTATTGCCTCCGGGATCAATTGAAGCTTAACTGGTAACGCTCGCCGATCGTGAGTAATGAATATGATAAAGTCGCGAGCTGACATTAATTTATCAAGTTCTGCTTGTGTATAATCGCCATAACGCGTTTCAAATCGCAAACTGTATAAAAATCCTCCGTCTGTTGCTTTGGAAAACATTATAGGCTGAACACCGCCAATGGCGATATCCGAGGCGGGGAGGACCTCTACTTTATAAGATGAGAGTTCTTCCGGCATAATCTGGGTGTCAGAGAAAAGCAAAACATGATAGGCAACTCCCTTCAGAGGAGCCGATCCTGGAGGCTCTTCCATAGTGACCAATGTGCTTTCTATTGATTCGCCTTTGAGCACCTTCTCGCTTTCAATAGGGCCAACTGTTTGAGTTTGTAACTTGGTAACTCTCAGACTTTCAACAACCGCTCCTTGATCATCATAAAGTTCCTTTTGTAACAACATGCCCATGTCCTTATCCACCCATAGCTTGTATCTGGAAGCATTCGTTTTTTTTAGTTTGTTCCGCCGGCAGTTTTCCTTCAACCACATACACGTGCCGCCCTAACAGTGATTCATCCTTCGCAAAAGACCACAAACTCACATCAACTGCGAGCCACGCATGAGTGCTGAAAGGTGCAACAATTGTCTGCGTGGTTGTTTTATAAACAGAAGACGGAGTTCCGGTTACTCCTGGGGAGACAAAAGAGAATTTTCGCTCATTCGATTCGTCTCTTGTCATGGAAAACTGAAACTTCTGAGATAGTGAATCATTTTTTATTGTGGCTTCGCCACTTAAAAATTGCACGTTTTCATATGGATGAGCCATGCGTTCAATGAATGAAGCTTTCTTTTTTGCATTATTATTCAGCTCATCTTTTCGGGTGTCAGCATCCTGCAATACTGACCAATTGATGGTCAGCTTATCTTTGTTCTTAGCCAGTAACTCTTTTGTAAAATTCACACATCCAGAACCATCACCAATTTTGACGATCCTATCCTTAGCAAGTTTTGAAGCCAACTTACCCCCTAATATTGCCTTCTCATAATATCGCCGGGTCATTTCGCTTTCCCAAAACTCATCCTCTGATAAGCCGCTTCGTTTAATACGGTTTGCCATAATATCTCTAATCGGATTGTCTTTCGGCGACTGTTGCAAAGCATCCCTCTGGAAGGCTATTTCTTTATCTATTTCTTCCTTTGTAGCGACGATGCCCAGTTTTTTAGCGTATTGAACGGTAAGCTCATCTGTAATCATATTGTCGATGATTTGCTCGTCACTTATGTTAATCGGAGTCGCGTTAGGTTGTTTATTTACTTCCTCGATGTTTGCTTTGTATAAAAGAAACTCTTCCGGCATGATCCGGATACCTTCGCCTTCCACAAGCGGCATTTCTGCTTTCGTGGCCGTCTTGCCATGAAACAGATCCGAGAGGGGAGAGACCGTCATACCTATTGCGATGAGGCCAATGACAAATACTGTGAGATACCCGAGTCTAAAACGCACCGGCCGCCGAGACTTTTCAAGATGTTTTTCATGCCGGGCAACGACTTTATCTACGTGTGATAATATGGTCGAATCGTCTATAGGCGACTGCTGTAATTTCGTTTCCAGATCTAATCGGTATTGATCCATCAGTCATTTCCCCTTTCGCTTAGCTTTGCGAAGTGTGTCCTGGCGTGATGCAGCGAGATTTCACTGTGCCTTCAGGGACGCCGATCGTTTCAGCTATCTCTTTTTGAGTCATGCCGTGGTACGCATATAGAATCAGAACCTCTCTGTATTTTACCGGCAGCTTCATCACTTGGATCCACGCGTCATTTAGTTGAATGCTCTGAACTGCTGTTGTTTCTGCCGAAGGATGATTTCCGTTATTGCCGTCCTCGAACCATTTATCTATCGGGATTACCTTTCGAATAAACCAGGTTGTTTTGTAGTTGAGCGCAGTGTTCCTCGTTATTTTCAGCAGCCATGTCTTCATTGAAGCTTCACCGCGAAACGTATCGAGCTTTCGAAGTGCTTTGAAGAACACGTCCTGTAAAATATCGTCAGCCATTTCACGCTTGCCGGATAGGGAGTACGCGTAGTTCCATACGTCTTTTCCATAAGCACGCATGATATCAGTCAGTATTTGATTTTTAGAGTATTCTCCGGTTAAAGCTTTTAAATAATCAAATTCCACCGTGTGCATTCCCCCTGTAACAGATAGACAACGCTAAGCAATTAATGGTTCAATTAATTTGTAAAATATTTCTGTTTAAATACTCGACAAGGAGATTCTATAAGTATTATGGGCTCAATTACATTTAACGTTGTTCCTCCGGTAGAAGCGCTCAAAAGCGATGTTGAGTACTTTAGAATTTCTGAGTATAAGGGTACGGATGGAGTCGCGGTCAAAGTATGTCCGAACGGCCTTCCAGGTATTGTCTTTCAGCATAGCAACGGACAGTCTGCTATCCAAAGTATCGTCACTAGCTCAGGGTACACGGTTCAGCACTTGCCGACCTTATATCTGTATGGACAGATCACGGAGCTTGCAGTAATGAATTTCAAAAGCGGCCCGTACACTACGGTGCAAGCCGTTCTCAAGCCTCATGCCCTAAAATCACTGTTCGGCATAGACGCATCGACAGTGAGCAACGGTTCCATGATGCCTCATGAATTCGCCGCTGAAGACCTGAACACTCAATTGATAACGGCCAAGAGCAGTCAGGACTATATTACTCTGTTTAGCACCTTTCTATTGGACAAGCTTAAACAGACCCACGCCCGGGATCCGTTAATAGAGGAAAGTCTGCATTTTATTCATACCAACATTAGTTCTATCACCGTAAAAAATTTGTTGGCACATTTGCACCTATCGGAGCGGCAATTTGAAAAGAGGTTTGTTCAGTCCGTAGGAGTTTCACCTCAATTTTATCTGTTCGGGGACGTTAGGATCATTCAACATTGGAACCCAGCTGCGTTCAAAACCCAGGTAAGTATTCGCACCTAAAATGAGCGTGTCGACATGCCCATCTCTGGAATGGACGGCTTTGTCCACTATGAAAGCTGTTGCTGAGCAGTTAACGAACCTGACCAAGGTTGTCTTTTCCACCAAACTAAGAGAAGCTGCTTGGGCAAATACGAGATTATTTGACGGCAACATTGCCGAAGTCGTACGGAAGCTAAAGGATGAAGAAGGCGAGGATATGCTGATCATGGGCAGCGGGACCATCGCACAGCAGCTTGCGAACGAAGGATTGATTGACGAATACATGTTTATAGTCACTCCTGTCGTTGCAGGCGAAGGAAAATTTTTATTTGAACATGTTAAACAATTCAGCCTTTCACTTATTGAAACTAAGTCCTTTAAATCTGGAAACATTGTGCTTCATTATGCGGTGAAGAGTTAGAAACAGGAGGGAAAAAAACGATATGAAAACTATGTTTCGATACAATTGGCTGGTCAGAGAGGAATGGTATCGCTGGTGCGAGGAGGTGCCAGAGGAGGAGTTACTCCGCATCCGTACAGGCGGAGTTGGCGGAATTTTACATACGCTGTTTCATATCATCGACGTCGAGTGGAGCTGGATTCGGTCCTTGCAGGGAAAATCGGATTTTCAAGAGAATGTTGAAAATTACAGCAGCCTGGAGAAAATCCGTAAGTTGGATGCAGAATTCCGTACGGAAGTGGAGAACTTTGTTAACTCATGGGATATAAGTATGGAGAATCGGCCGTTTTATGACCCTCAACCAGACGGACGCGTAGATGTCGATGCATGGGGCGAAGTGATGCGGCACGTTATTGCCCACCAAATCCACCATATCGGGCAATTATCGGTCTGGGCAAGAGAAATAGGTAAGAAGCCTGTGTCGGCAAACGTTATAGGAAAAGGTCTTATCCAACCATTAAGTTCAGAGCAATAGCCTTTCCGGAACGCAGCTATAGCTGACGCTGAGGCATATAAGAGTTTTGTGGGTACTGCTGAGTATATGGCTGATTTCGGCAGTTGTTAGGAGGACCAATAAATAATGCGGGTTGCACCGGTGCAATTGCTTTCTTCCATTGATTCTCATCTAAACAGTAGGTATGAGCCATAATATTTGCAGGTGTCAATTTTAAGATATCAGATCCCAGTATCACTTGAGGAGTCGGTGCGTTAAAAATGGCCAATAGATGAGTGTGATCGACTGCAGCCACTTCATAATGCCACCAGCCTTGCGGAACGTTTGCCACATGACCCGGTGCAAGAGGGTAATTTAAAATTTGTTTTGTAAACGGATTAAGTATTGACACCGTAACGGCTCCGGAAATACAGTACACCAACTCTGCCGCATTTTGATGATAATGGGGTTCAACAACGTTATTCCTGCTAAGAAAAATATCAAGCAGCGACACGTTTTCCAGAGTGTTCAACTGTTGAATACCTAAAACATTGATATAGTTTTGGCTATCTTTTTTTACTAAAGTACTTTGATTTAGATTAAAAGTGTATTGGGTATTTGGAGATGTGTAATCTATATAGGAAACCATAACTTACTGCACCTCTTTTTTAGTGTGCCTAAAGACTTCAAAGCAAGTTATGTATGGGCAAATCATGTTGTGCATGTATGTATGAAGACCTCGACAGGGGTCTTCATTTTTTTCTTGTGCCATGAGCTTGCAGCTTGGATATGACGATGTTACAACGGGAAGAATAAGAACATCTAAACCGATTCGCCTGGAGGATACCGTGAACCTGCGTAATTCAAATGCTGATCATTTTGCTTGGCTGTCTCAGTCTAACTCAAAGCCATTTAAGAAAAACCGGCCTCTTCAGATCATGATCATAGTCTTTGTGATCGTCTGGATTATTACTGCGATCAATCCGGTAAAATTGCGGGACTGGCTCTTAGACAACCTGCTGCTATGGGTATGTATCGGGATACTTGCCTTTCTGTATCGAAAATTTGCTTTTAGCAACATCTCATACTTTTTTATAACCCTGTTTTTGATTTTGCATGCGATAGGTGCTCACTACACTTACCAACAAACGCCGTTTGACGATTGGATGAACTTTCTGGGTCACACCAAACGCGATATGTATGACCGGGTTGTGCATTTTGCATTTGGATTACTTCTTGCTCTTCCGGTTCTAGAAATCGTGGTGAGAGTAATGAAATTACGGAGTATTTGGTCGTATGTCGTAACGTTCGCAATCTTATTAGCTTCCGGTGCGTTTTTTGAAATTCTGGAGTTACTGGTAGCGTTGGCAGCCGGCGCGCAGGGAGAAAAGTACCTCGGACTTCAAGGCGATCCAATGGATACGGCGAAAGACATGGCTATGCATGTCATTGGCGCTTTGCCGGCACTCGGTTTGATTGGTTGGTACAGTTACCGTCAGCATAACAAAGGGAAAAAGGATTTTGTCTAATTTTGTGGAATAGTTAGCAAATTACTAATTTTCAGGTGACTCCTATGCCCAATCGATTCTTCTCCAATCATAAAATTAAATTGCAGCTCTATGACGCATTATTCAACCAAACCTCAGACTGTGTCGCCTGAAAATAAAAAAGCGGAGGAGATGCTGCGGAAATCAGAGAAGCTTTCTGTAGTGGGCGAGCTCGCGGCAGGTATTGCACATGAAATACGCAATCCTTTAACAAGTCTTAAAGGTTTTATGCAGCTGTTAAAAGAACAAAACACGAATTACGCAGATATCATGCTGGTTGAACTCGAGCGCATCAATAATATCGTAAACGAGTTTATAAGCATGGCTAAGCCCCATAGTATCAAGTTCGTCAAGATTCATTTAAACTCGCTCATCCAAGAAATCGTATCGTTCATGCAGCCGCAAGCTCTTTTACATAAAGCGGAAATCAAAGTTCACTTTGAAAATGACGTTGACGATTTTGTTTGCGAGCCGAATCAGCTGAAACAATTGTTTATGAACATTCTGAAAAATGCCATCGAGGCCATGCCGAACGGCGGCCAGATTGACATCAGCACCTCCTGGAACCGGCTTGGGACTTGCGGTATGTCATCGCATAGTTGAAGCACACAAAGGAACAATGTCAATCAGAAGCATACTGCATAAAAGTATGACCGTTGAAATCAATTTTCCGGCTTAGCTAAAGTCGATATTGATGCGCCTTTTCGGTTCGTCACGCTGCTTGGGGATGCGAATCTCCAGCACGCCATTCTTGTATGTTGCTTTTACATTGTCCTCATCGACAGGAGCGGGCATTCTTGACGATGGATCTGATTCTCGTTGTAGTCATTTGCCTTCTGCAGAACGCCGCTGATTGACAATACGTTGTTGTCGACATCGATTCGGAGATCTTCCTGATTTTCAATTCCCGGCAAATTGCAGGAAACAACGACTTCATTCTCCGTTTCATGAAGATCCAATGGGAAGCCGATGCCCATCTCCGACTTGTTAAACAGTGAACCGATGCCTTCAGGCCACAAACGATCGATCTCCCGGCGCATTCCCTCTATATGCCTCATTGGATTGTAAGGTCCTAAACTCATTGTAACAGCCTCCTTGTGAGTTAACATATGCGGATTATTTTCTCCCGGTTATAGAGATTTATGCCAAGTATGATGGATGATTGGAGACATACGATGAAGCTGGAAGAAATCATTCAAGAACTATATGCACAAAAATTTGTTGAAGACGAGCATATTGAATTGTCCCCCTTGAGCGGAGGTACGGTGAGCCAAGTTTATCTTGTCAGGAAAGAGGGCGCGCCGCTTCAGGTGTTAAAAGCCAATGATCCGGTGTCCAATGAAATCGAGATCAGGTTCCTGCAGCAATATGCGGATTGCTCGATGCTGCCGCGGGTGTTGTTCAGGGTTACTCATTTGGCTTTGAAGAGGAATTACGGCCGACATGGGGTCACTTCATTAACGAACTCGTAAAGGCAGCCAAACAGATGGGTGAAGGATTTCTGACAGACGAAGACGATTTGATCGTTTCGAGAGCGCTGGAGCTGATCCCGGAACCTGAACGAGTATACCGGATTCACGGCGACTGCGGTGCGCACAATTTCTTTTTTGGAGAGGACGGCGAGCTGACTGCGGTCATCGATCCGATGCCGATTTTAGGTTATCCCTTATACGATCTTCTTTTCGCCTTCTGTTCGACTCCGGATGATCTCAGTCCCGAAACGCTCGCTCCCGCTTTAAACCGGCTTAAGACAAGCTTCAAATCAAGTGAAGTGATCGATCCGTTCATACGCATTTCATTGTACATTAGGCTGGGAAGAGCTCCGACACATCAGCCGGATCAACTGCAGGCTTATCGCGAAGCATGGAATAGATGGACAGAGCGAATATAAACCACAAAAGCTGATCGAATTTGCCCGGATGCTTTAAAACAAGAACAAAGCCGTCTGATTGGGCGGCTTTGTTCTTGCGATTTATAAGATCTCAGTGAGGTGAGCGGCGAACCCAAGCAGCACTCCTCCGAAATAACAGTAAATGAGCTGCATCATATGTGCATTTCTCGTTGGCATGCAAAGATCCCCCCCTGATCCTGTATTAGGATATTCAGGGGGAGATCCCTTTGACATTGCGAATTATTTATCCGCCGGGTGAGAGGTGCGCCTTGTCTCCACCGAAATTTCCAGCGGCATGCGCTGTGACATGCTCCGTACCCGTCTGGGCTTGTGCTCCAGCATTTCGGATGAATATATCGACACCGAAATCCGTCCTGCGCCCGCATGTGCGCGAATCAGGATGGGCTGATTGTACCGGTTCTGAAAGACGAAGTCCGGTCCGTTCCAGCTTACCGTCGCATCACGCCGCGGCGGCACGTACTGAACGTTCCGGCTGTGAGAGTAGCGCTGAACGATTTGCAGGCCTGCACGGTCAACCGCGTTATACAGAGTTGAAGACACCTGACAAATTCCCCCGCCGATATCTTCCGCCAATTCCCCTTGGACGATCACTGGAGCCCGCTTGTACCCCCTCAGCTTTGTCCGCATTCCCACAGTCCGATTAAATGAAAAGAGCTCATTCGGAAAAACGACTTGATTGTTGATGGCTTTAGCCGCGAGCGCGATATTATGTGCCCGGCTGCCGTTACGCGCGTTGAAATAAGTAACGTATTGTCCGATATTTTTTTCACGTATGTAGGCAAGCAATTCGGTATCAACCTTCGGATAGATCGCAGTGCGTGGAAGTTCAATCGAATAAGAACCGCGGCCTAACAAGAATGTGTAAAATTGTTCTGTAAATTTCTCTCGATTTAGCGTGTAGCCGGCTTGTGCAGGCAGGATTTTTCCATTGTCGTCTATTTTAGCATTCACGGGATCTACGGAAATCTGCCGGTCAATCTTGTTCAGCAATTGATCGAACTTGTCGGCATTAACCACAGGTAAAGCGGGCAATGTATATTCAGCGCGATTCACGCTCATCACGGGGCGTCCGCCATCGTAAATCGACAGGGTTCCGGGTGTATTCATATGAAACATACATAAAGGCATGCAGACTGACAACAACCATCTCACCGAATACACCTCTTAAACAAGACTGACTTTCACGAACATACCTTTCCCCACAATGTTCCGAATTATAAAGGCAAGCGGGAGGACAAGATGCGGAAACGAGTTTATTGCGGTGCGGCAATTTTGATGGTGGTTTTACTGTTCCATATAGTCTGCAATGAACAATTCGTTGCTTATGGAGCCGATATTGACCGGAACAATTCCATCACCCTGATTATTCGTTCAAGTCCGGATGCATTATGGGCAACTCGTCATAACATAAGAATTTCGGGAATCGAGCAGGCGCTGAAAAATGCAAAGCGCGAACGACCCGTTTTTTCTCCCTATCTGACCGATGCTTATGTGAACGTGCCGAAATATTCGAAGCAGACCATTTTGCGGATAGAGCTGTCGGGGGACTTGTGGGATGAGCAAGAGGGGGAACGGCTGATCCTGCCGGAGAAGTTTGCGAAAAAGCTGCTGACTCACGTGAGATTGTTAAGGGGCCGCCATTACGGGGAATTGAAGGATTGGACAGAGGCGGATCGTCTGGTATTTCGCAAAAGTGTTTTTTCCGTTAAAGATCTGGAGACAGGCCTTACGTTTCGCGTTCAAAGACGTGCAGGGAGCGATCATGCGGATGTGCAGCCGGTCAGCAGAGAAGATACGAACATCATGAAGCGAATTTACGAGCATGGTTGGAGCTGGAAACGCCGGGCGATTCTCGTGCTAATGAACGGCAGGAGTTTGGCCGCGTCCATGCATGGCATGCCTCATGGAGGTGACGGAATTCCGGACAACGGCTTTTCCGGTCATTTTTGCATTCACTTTTTGAACAGTACCACGCACGGCTCCGACGAGCCGGATCCGGCTCATCAATTAATGGTGCATAAGGCCGCAGGAACGCTGAGACCGTATTTGAACTCCGCATCCGCGCGGTTATTTACTTTGAGTGTGGCGGAGGCGATGAAGCAGCAGGATCCTGAGATTGTCCGGCTTCTGCTGGAAGGAATACAACAAGAAAAATCAGCGTCACTCGCAAATGAATTGGATTCCTTGTCATACATTAAAAAAATCAGGCAGCCGGCACATGAGCAAATGGAAGACCCGGACGCGGCAACAATGGAATTTCAAATCGAGATGCAGCAAAAAGAACGGGCGGGCACTACCGAACTCGCATTTGTTATTCAGCGGTATTCACCCGCCTCTCCTTGGCGGGTCCAGGATCTGTCCATTAACCGATAATGTCAGATGAAAAAAAGGAGTGCGCGACTGTTCCCAGTCGGCACTCCGATTAATCAGGCAGGAAGACTGCTCGCATGCTTCTTATTCTGAACAAGCTGAATGATATACATAATCCCCAATACACCAAAACCGATGATATCGGTTATGAGTCCCGGGACAATGAGACATAGCCCCGCGGCTACAGCGATAATTCGTTCAATCCAATTCATCTGTCTCATCCAATAACCGATCAAGCCTGCTCCGACGCCGATCATTCCGATCATCGCGGTTGCCGTAACAAAAACGGCCTCGTACCAGGTTGTGTCAATGAGCAGCAGTTCAGGCTGATACACGAAGACGAATGGAATGATGAAGGCCGCTATGGCCACGCGTGTGGATTCCACGCCTGTTTTCATCGGTTTCGACTTCGCTATGCCCGATGCCGCAAACGAGGCTAAGGCGACGGGCGGTGTGATATCTGCAACGATACCGAAGTAGAAGACAAACATGTGCGCCGCGACTAACGGAACCGGAACATCCAGCGCCACGAGCGCCGGAGCGGCAATTGTCGAAGTGATGATGTAGTTCGCCGTGGTCGGCGTACCCATGCCCAATACAAGGCTCGCCAGCATCGTCATCAGAAGTGTCGGCAGCAGCATGCCGCCTGACAGATCCAATAGACCGTTAGCGAATTTTAAGCCGATTCCTGTGAGCGTGACAACACCGACGATGATACCCGCACAAGCTGTTGCAGCAACAACTCCGAGAGCGGATCTGGCTCCGTTCTCCAGGGCCAGTAAAATGTCGTTAAACGACATTCGCGACGCCTTTCGGAACGAGGCTACTACTAAGATGGACAATATACCGTATATAGCGGATCGCAGCGGTGAAAAACCCGACATCAGAAAGCCGATAATGGCTATGATGGGAATCAATAAATACAGCTTTTGCAAGACCTCTTTGCTCTTTGGCAATTCATCCGAGCGAAGACCTCTAAGGCCTAATCGTTTCGCTTCGAAATGGACCATGATCCATATCCCGGCAAAAAACAATATCGCCGGAATCATCGCGCTTAAGGCGATTTGGGAGTAAGGTGTGTCCGTAAATTCTGCCATCAGGAACGCGGCGGCCCCCATAACCGGAGGCATGATTTGACCGCCGGTGGAAGAGGAGGCCTCAACTGCGGCGGCAAACTCGGGTCTGTAACCGAGTCGTTTCATGAGTGGAATGGTGAAAGCTCCGGATGTAACGACGTTCGCTACTGAGCTCCCGCTGATCGTACCTTGAAGGGCGCTGGAGAATATCGTTACCTTGGCAGGCCCGCCGATTCTGCGTCCCGCGATCCATAAGGAGAAATCGTTGAAGTATTCTCCCACTCCTGTTCTGTCCAAGAACGATCCGAACAAGATGAAGAGGAAGATAAAGGTGGCGGAAACCGCCAATGGAGTGCCAAGAATTCCTTCAGAAGTAAAATACATTTGGCTGATCAGCCGCTCTACCGACACGCCCCTATGCTCTAGAAATCCCGGCATGTACTCACCGAAATAGGCGTACAGCAGAAAAGCGACGGCAATCGCCACAATAGGGATGCCCACTATGCGCAGTGCCGCCATCAAGACGAGAATGATGGCAATACCGCCAACAATAAAGTCCGTCGTGTTAAAGTTTCCGATCCGGTTAAATAAGGCTTCGTAATTGAAAAACCAGTACAGACCGACTCCGACGCCAAGCAGCGCGAATATGTAGTCGTACCACGGGATTTGGTTATGTCCCTTCCTGCGCTTCATGGCAGGGTATAAGAGGAAGATCAGGCCTAAACCGAAAGACAGATGCACCGCGCGATGAACCTGGTCCGGAAAAGGGGTGAAGAAGCTGACATACAGTTGATAAACCGAGAAAAGAACGGCGAAGGCAAAGGTGAAATACCGCATAAAGCCTTGAAGTCTCCGGTAGGCGAAATCACGGTCGTATTGACCCATAATTTCCTCCAATTGCTCTTGATTCAGCGGCTGTTTGTCGAGTTCGGATGTCTTGTTGTTATCCGCCATGTCGGAGCACTCCTCTCAAATAAGTGAATAAATTCAGCCTGTCGACTTCAAACCTCACAGCCGAGCCAGGCGCACTGATCTGTGATAAGGGTATGACTTTATCGTTCACGTAGAGCGTATGATTGGCAATGACCTGGCCGATGCGCAAGTCGAAGGTGCCGACAACACGGTTCATGTTTTCCGTAATCATTTTTCCGTTTTCCAGACGTAACGTTTCCCCCTCGGCAAGAGAGGAGGGCATACCGACTCCGTAGGTGTCGAATACCACCGCATCAACGACAATTTTACGTTCGGCATTAATGTGGTAACGTTCCTCCACCGGAGTCCGGTGAATGGAATGAATGTAAATCAATTTAAACTTACCGTCCGTATGCATAGGAATCTGATAAACTACCCGGTTGCCAGGCAGTTGACGGATGGTCAACGCGGGAACACTCCAACTCCATATGAAAGCGGCTGCGATAATCACAAATAAAAACAATAAAGAAGATACCAGTTCTGTATCTTCGTGAAAAAAAAAGGTGCGGGGGGGAAGCCCCCACACCCGCAGTTTGCCGGAAGTCATTACTTGACGCCTTTTTCATCAAAGTATTTCTTGGCACCAGGGTGCACTGGAATGCTGATGCCTTCCAAAGCTTTTTCGGTTTTGATTTCATTGGCTTTGGCGTTGATGGCGATCAGCGGCTGCGTATTCTCATAAAGGGTTTTAGTAATGTTATATACGAGTTCTTCATCAAGCTCGGCGCGCACGGTAATAATCGCTTTCACTGCGATTGTTTTAACGTCTGCATCTTGCTTAGGATAAGTTTTGGCTGGAATCGTCTGCTCACTGTAAAACTTGTATTTACCTGAAATAGTGGCGATTTTATCGTCTTCAATCGGGAGGATCTTAACGCCGGTGGTCGCAGACAATTCGTTGACCGCTGCAGTAGGCGCTCCGGCTGTAACGAATGCCGCATCCAAACCGCCGTCCTGCATCTTTTTCGCCGAATCTCCGAAGGCAGACGCTCTGTGCTCAGATCTTCGAATGTGAGATCATAGGCTTCGAGAATTTGACGCGCGTTGATTTCCGTACCGCTGCCAGGTGCGCCTACGGACACTTTTTTGCCTTTCAGGTCCGCAATGCTCTTGATGCCGCTGGATTCGGTGACAACGACCTGAATGGTTTCGAGATAAAGGCCGCCGATTGCAGTCAGGTTCTTAACCGCACCGTCCTTGAACATTTCCGTACCGTTCACAGCGTAATCGGCGATATCGCCTTGCGCGAACGCCAGATCTACTTCTCCGCTGCTGAGCAGGCGCATGTTCTCAACTGCGGCGCCGGTAACTTGAGCTGTCGTATTCGTTTTTACTTGCTCGCTAATCAGAGTCGCGATACCTCCGCCGAGCGGGTAGTATGTACCTGCAGTTCCGCCGGTTGCGAGAATCAAGCTGGAAGCTTATCTCCACCTGCGGCAGGTGCGCTTGCGCCTGAGGATGCTGCGCCTTGAGACGGCTCTGCATTGTTTTTGCCGCCGCAACCTGTCAGTACCAACATGAGGACGAGTGCAAAAAGAAATAACTTGGACATAGGCTTACGCATTTCTCTTTTCCCCTTTCATCTACACAATCTTTATAGTAGTCAGACGATTTCATCTTAGTATAGATTAGAGAATAACGAAAGCGCAATCTTTACTTTTTATTCCTGCTAAGAGGAATGTCCGCCATGGTCAATAGCCCGGTCTGCTTGGATGAGAGCATTGTTTTTGCAGTGTTCACGACGACATTCACCGTAGCGGTATCGCCGAAAATTCCTTGCGGCACAACAAACTCCACTACGCCCAAATCCTTCGTATCCAGGACGATCCGATCCTCTTGGATGATATCGACGGACATAACCAGATCCAGTTCGACCGGAATACCTTCCTCCGTCGTACCCGAAGAATTCTGATGCAGACCGGTCACTTCATTTTTTTTGAGCGGACCGACCGCCAAAATTTTGTCTTCTTGCGCAATGAGAGGATCAATTGTGTTCGTTACCTCGCTCAACGACAGGTTTAATCCGTAAGCGATGAGACGCAGCGACTCCTCAAGCCCCACATGACCGATACGATCGTTCTGCGCCAGCTCGATGAACGCTTCCGGCGTCATCCCGATACCGACTTTCTTCTGCAGCGGGATACGGCGTTTGGATACATCCACCTTGCGGAATACCGAGATTTTGGACAGCGACTGTGTTACGGAAGTAGCGAACAAAGTCATCGCATCCATGATGTAACCGGGATTGACTCCCGTTCCGATTACAAATTGCCCTCTGTCACGGGCGTACCGATCGATCTCTCCGGACAGCTCGGGATGTCTGTGCCATGGAAAAGAGAGCTGTTCGCAGGTCGACACCACAGAGTATCCTTCATCCAGGAGCTGGCGAATTTGCGGCCATACCTGCGCGAGGTTGGATCCGGTGGCGTGCAGCGCGATTTTACGCCCGGATACGGCAGCCGTATCGACTTCGCTTAAATTGCCCACCACGTTAATGCCGACGAACCCGGACTCTGCCAGCTCTCCCGCATCTTTCCCGACTTTTTGCGGATCGATATCTACTGCGCCGAAGAAGCGGATATTGTCCGATGCCAAACAGCTTTGCATCATTTTAATCCCGATGGGACCTAACCCGTATTGGATGACATTTAATTGTTCAGCTTGCTTGAATTGTACTGTCTGCATGAAAATTGACCCCTCTCTTAAACTAAGTTTAGATACACTTTAACATCGAGAGGGTCAGCCCGAAAAATAGGAATAAGTTATACATTTATAACCGGAGATTATAAAAAGGCTGATGTCACGCTTCGTTAGTTATCACGTCAGTGGTTCGCTGAGCGGCCGAGGCGAAAAGGTTTCTACTGAATAAGAGTCCGATGAGGCTTACAAGAAGCAGCAGTCCAAGCAGGAGGATGGCGGATCGAACGCCTTGAAAAGCGACAATCTGGGTGCATACGGCGATGAGAACAACGCGCATGCCCATACCTGCCGTATTAAAGAAGCTGTTCACCCGCCCGATCAAGCGGTTGGGCACCATTTCCATCAGGATGGTGTTCCGCGCCACTCGAGAGCCCGCATTCCCCCAGCCGTTCAGTGTTTTAAACATCAGAAAAATACCGACCAAGGGCACAGAATAAAAGAACACGATTGATATTGTGAAAAGGATAAAAGTAAAGATTGTCGTCGTGTACGGGCCGAACCGGTTCATGAGCAGCGGAACGCTTATTCCGGCTGCCACAGCTCCAACAGCGAATATCATATCCGCGGCGCCCATAACACCGGCTCCGGCATGAAGCACGCTCGTTATGTAGATCGGATAGAGGTAATTGCCCACCATCACGCAAATGAAGGGCATAAGGGCGCATAGAAAGAAGAGAATAAGCAGCGGATTGGTTTTCAGATATCGGTAGCCTTCTGCGACGTTCGACCACATCGAGCCGGCACGAGTAACTGCTACACCTTTGCTCTGTACATAGGGAATGAGCCAGAAAAGTCCGAACCCTGCAAAGTAAGTCATAGAATCGGCAAGCAGCACCCACGCGAAATCCACATGGTCGACGATCAGGCTGGCGAGACTCCCGCAATCATGGAGGTAGATTGATTTTGCACTTCCAGCACGGAATTTAACGTTTTATATTGCTCCTTGGAGAAGATTTCCTGAGTGAAAGCGAACTGTGTAGGGAAATGAATGCTATAGTAGAGAGAGCCGCTGAAATAGACGGCGATCAGCTGCCAAGTTTCCAAGCGCCCCGCATACAAGCCCCAAATAGCAAACACCAGAGTAATAGTGCCTCCCGCCAACTCGCTGCCGAGCAGCATCTTTTTACGGGAAATGCGATCGATATAGATGCCGATTTGAGGCGATAAGAGGAAAAGAACGATCGTCGCCGCTAGTGTGGCGTATCCGTAAATCTCGTCACCGCCCGAGCGGTTCACGAGCATCCATGGAACGCCAATCATGGTAACCCCGGAACCAATGGAAGATAAAACATTCGCAATCATCAGAAACGCCATTCTTCGGTCTTTGAGCATCGTCCACATGGTTAACATCCATAGAGCCGCAGGATCGACAAGCGTCCTCGGTAATGACCGGCACATCGATGTCATTCCACACAACCGAGATCGAGCTGAACAGTGACAAATTCTTAAGCCCAACGGCTTTTATTTCATAAGAATTCAGCAGCTCCAGCATGTCCGCCGGCATCAAAGTGATCCCGATTCCATTGGAAATCAAGTTGGCGATCGTAAGAATCTCAGGTCCGGCGCCGATCGTTTTGGGAATGAACCCTGCAGAAAGGCATGCGCGCTCCAGTAAATAGTAAAGGGAAGGCGAATGCTTGGGGTCATAGTGTAAAAAGGTTTCGTTTTTGAGGTCGTAAAGGTCGATCTCATCTTCACCGGCGAGCGGATGTCCGCTGGACAGCACGGCCTGCAAAGGATGCTCCGGGAACTCGATCCAATTCAGCGGCCGTTGTATCGTCTGCTTCAAATCGATAGGGGTGCGTACAAATGCCAGATGATATTCGTTTTTCTGCACAAGCTCGATCGCCTGGACGGAAGTCGTTTCTTTAATGAAGAATTCCATTGCAGGATGCCGTTCTTTTAATCTTTTAATGAGGTAAGGAACGATACTGCTTGCGGCCGAAGGCACGGCTGCAATGCGAATGGTCGTTTGCGGCACGGCTCCCGCTTGCGTCAGCTCGAGAATCGTCTTCTCTATGTTTTCGAATGAAGGCGAGAGCGTCTTATAGAGATACTCCCCTTCCGCGGTTAACGTGACGTTTCGCGTCGAACGGTTTAATAGTTTAACGCCGAGCTCTTTTTCGAGCACCGTAATTTGCTTGCTGAGTCCGGGTTGGGAGATGTGCAGCTTCTCGGCGGCACGGCTGAAATGAAGCAGAGATGCGATCTCCAGAAAGTAACGTAACGATAAGTAATTGGCGAGCATGAGGTTGGTCTCCCGGTAAATAAGTTAGTTGAATCAATTATAGCACCAAAGCGGCGGGTTCAACTGTTTCCGATCAAGATGGAAATTTGATGACTGCCAATTATAGGGAGTTGCTTTGTCCATACTATAGTTGTATAAAAATTTGGGTAATGGTTAAAAGGTTTATTTATTTCATCATGATCATGCAACACGAATAGAAGGACGGAGGTAAGGGATGATGGCAATACAGGAATCTGCTGCGACCCGGTTTTGGGAGAGCTACCATGGGCCTAATCTGGGCTATATACAGGAAATGTACGACAGATATGTCCGCGATCCGCAGTCTGTAGACAGTTCCTTCAGGGAAATGTTCGAGCGGTGGGGTCCGCCGCCTGAAGAGACAAGGTCGGCAGAGAGCATTTCAACGGCGCCGATGCGGGTCTCTGCGGCGGCGCCAGATCCGCGGTTTCTGAAAAAGCTGGTCGACGCCGGTAAGCTGGCATTGAATATCCGCTTGTACGGACATCTTGCCGTGGAGATCGACCCGCTCGGCCTCAGAGATAAACCGGATACCAGCCTGTTGGAGCCGGAGACGTTCGGTTTGGCACAGGACGATTTGACGGCCATTCCGGCGTCGCTCATTTGGGAGCATGCTCCGGATAACGTGAAGGACGGCTGGCATGCTATTCAGAAGCTGAAGGAGATATATACCGATTGCATCGCATTTGAATTCGGGCATGTGCATGAAGAGGATGAAAGAATCTGGCTGAACCGCCAGGCGGAATCGGGAATCGCCCGTAAACCGTTGGAGGTTAAAGAGCGGATCGCGCTGCTGCAGCGGCTCATTGAAGTCGAGCAGTTTGAGAGCTTTTTGCAGCGGAATTTCGTGGGACAGAAGCGCTTTTCCATTGAAGGGATCGATATGCTGGTTCCCGTAATGGATGAGATTGTACGTGAAATGGCGCATCACGGTGCCAAAGAGATACTGATGGGTATGGCGCACCGCGGCCGTCTGAATGTGCTGGCGCATGTGCTGGGCAAGCCGTTCGGCAAAATTTTCTCGGAATTCGCTCATTCGCCTAACAAAGACTTAATTCCTTCGGAAGGTTCGATCGGCATCAACTACGGCTGGACGGGAGATGTGAAATACCATCTCGGCGCTCACCGTTCAATTAAGGCAGGCGAGACCGTGGAGACGCGCATAACGCTTGCCAACAATCCGAGTCACCTGGAGTTCGTCAATCCGGTGGTGGAAGGTTTTACGCGTGCGGCGCAGGATGACCGCTCGCAGCCGGGATATCCGAAACAGGATTTCGGCATCGCCGGTACTGTGCTGGTACATGGCGACGCTGCCTTCGCGGGCGAAGGAATCGTCGCAGAGACACTGAATTTCAACAGTCTGCCGGGCTTTCAGAACGGCGGTACGATCCATATTATCGCGAACAACCGTATCGGCTTTACGACGGATATCAAAGATTCCCGCTCTACGTATTATGCAAGCGACTTGGCGAAGGGCTTCGAAATTCCGATCGTCCACGTAAGCGCGGACGACCCGGAATCTTGTATTGCGGCGGTTCGGCTGGCTTGCGAATACCGCAACCGGTTCCGCAAGGATTTCGTCATCGACCTCGTCGGCTACCGACGCTACGGCCATAACGAGACGGACGATCCCGAGACGACTCAGCCGGCGATGTATCAGAAACTGCGCGAACACCCTATGGTCAGCGACCTATACGCAGATAAATTGAAAAAGAAGGGCCTCACGAACGACGAACAGATCGCGCAAATCAGGTCTGAAGTGCGCTCCAAGCTTCAAGTTGCCTTGGATGAGGTGAAGGGAAATGAGGACAAAGGCGGCGGGCGCCGATCGGAGCAGGTCAGTTTGCGGAAAATGGCGGATGTTCGCACCGCCGTGCCGCTGGAGCAGCTTCGGGCGATCAATGCGGAGCTGTTGAAGTGGCCGCAAGATTTTACCGTCTATCCGAAGCTCGAGCGGATTTTGCAGCGGCGTGCGGATGCCCTCGAACCGGGCGGCAAAGTCGATTGGGGGCATGCGGAAACGCTGGCATTCGCGGCAATCCTCGCTGATGGCAAGCCGATCCGGCTTACCGGCCAAGATTCCGAACGGGCCACTTTCGCGCATAGAAATCTGGTGCTCCATGATCCGCATTCCGGACGGACATTCTGTCCGCTTCATCGGATCCCGCAGTCCAAGGCTGCTTTTGCGATCTATAACAGTCCGCTTTCCGAGGCCTCGGTGTTGGGCTTTGAGTACGGGTACAATGTGTTCTCGCCGCAGACGCTGGTCATTTGGGAGGCGCAGTACGGCGATTTCGCCAACGCCGCTCAGGTTATCATCGATCAATTCCTGGCTGCGGGCCGGGTAAAATGGTCCCAAAGATCAAGTCTCGTATTGCTGCTGCCGCACGGTTATGAGGGCCAGGGTCCGGAGCATTCCAGCGCACGGCTGGAGCGTTTCCTGCAGCTTGCGGCCGAAGACAACTTCACCATAGCGAATCTGACTTCCTCCGCTCAATATTTCCATTTGCTTCGCAGGCAGGCAGCATTTACAGAGAGCGACGAGGCGAGACCGCTGGTCATCATGGCGCCGAAAAGCCTGATCCGCAATCCGAGGGTAGCATCGTCTCCGGAAGCTTTCGGCGAAGGAAGCTTCATGCCTGTCGTGGAACAGCACGGCCTTGGCGGCCAAGTCGATGCGGTGCAGCGGCTTATTCTATGCAGCGGCAAAGTGGGCATCGATCTGGAAACGGCCATAGACGAGAGCGACCGGGATCGGAGCTGGCTGCATGTTGCCCGTGTGGAACAATTGTACCCTTTCCCCAAAGGGGAGATAGAGCGGGTTATCGGCAGGTTTCCCAATCTGAAGGAGATCGTCTGGGTACAGGAAGAACCGCAAAATATGGGGCCATGGAATTATATCGAACCGCGGATTAAGGCACGGGCTTCCGAAGGCGCAGCGGTCCGGTTCATCGGATTGCCGAAGCGGTCTAGTCCAGCCAGCGGGTTCCAGGAAATTCACAACTATGAACAGCAGCGGATCCTTTCTGTTGCGTTAAGCCGCAGCACGTTGGACGTGAATAAATAAGGGGGCGGGAACGATGAGCGACATTAAAGTACCGGAAATGGGCGAATCCATTACGGAAGGCACGATATCGAGATGGTTGGCGGCAGTAGGAGACAACGTGGGCAGCGGCGATGTTCTGGCCGAGCTCGAAACGGATAAAGTGAATCTGGAAATCAGCGCGGAACAGAGCGGCGTGCTCCAGGAAATCCTCAAGCAGGAGGGTGAAACCGTCCGGATCGGCGAGGTCATCGGTCGGCTGGGTACGGAAGCTCAGTCCGCGCAAAATCCGCCGGCGGAGAATGCTGCCGAACAAGAAAACTCGAGTGAACGGATTTCCGGAGAACAGCCGAATAACGTAGCGGGTTTCACGCCGCCAGCTCCGGCAGACGCCGGAGATAAGGGACCGCAGACAGTCGCTGTGCAACGGGCCGACGAGAACGGGCAGGCAGATCAAAGTGGGCAGGCAGCGTCCCGGACGGCGATGTTTGTCGCTCCTCCGTCGATACGCAGGCTGGCCCGCGAGCAAGGAGTGGACCTTCAGCAGGTTGCAGCCACAGGTGGACTGAACCGGATCCAGGCGGATTCGGTGAAAGCGGGCGCTGAGCAAATCGCTGCCAAGAAATCTCCCGCACCTGCCTCTATGGGGCAGCAAGCCGGCGATGACTCGCGCATCGAACGGCAAAAAATGAGCCGCCGCCGCGCCACGATTGCGAGACGTCTCGTGGAGGCACAGCGGACGGCAGCCATGCTGACGACATTTAACGAGGTCGACATGACCAAAATTCTGGACATCCGCAAGCGGCGCAAACAAGGATTCCAGGATAAGCATGATGTGGGGCTAGGTTTCATGTCCTTTTTCACCAAAGCTGTCGTTGGCGCCCTCAAGGCATTCCCCCGCTTGAATGCGGAAATTCAGGGTGAAGATATTCTGCTCAAAAAGTTCTACGACATCGGCATTGCCGTTTCGGCGCCGGAAGGGCTGGTCGTGCCGGTGGTACGGGATGCCAATCAGCTGGGCTTCGCAGAATCGAGAAACGGATCGGCGAGCTGGCAGCCAAAGCTCGCAGCAACACGCTGGTACTCTCCGATCTACAGGGCGGCACATTCACCATCACGAACGGCGGAGTATTCGGCTCCCTGCTGTCAACACCAATCCTCAATGCGCCTCAGGTTGGTATTCTCGGGATGCATACCATTCAGCTTCGCCCTGTCGCCATCGACGCGGAGCGCATGGAAAACAGACCGATGATGTACATCGCGCTATCCTACGATCACCGCATCGTGGACGGCAGCGAGGCGGTCCGGTTTCTAGTCACAGTGAAAGAAATGCTTGAAGATCCGGAAACGCTGCTTCTTGAAGGTTAAACTAGATATGTCAAAGCCTGTTGAATATTTCAACAGGCTTTTTAATGTGCTGAATGAACGAATCGACCAAAAGGGTTTTTCTAAATAACAAAGAATTTAGAATATCTATCTGCTTTCTGGAATTAGTATTAGCAGGATAGGAGGGAAGCCTTATGCCGGTTGATTGTGTTTTCGGAACTCACCGAGTGTTAGAACCCCAATATTCATTGCCACAACCTGCATGGAAGCTGGATAACAATATGGTTATTTATGAGAGCGAGCTTTTAATAGCTGTCGAAACCCTTAATGTTAATTCCGTCAGCTTTGCCCAGATTTACAACGAATGTGAAGGAGACCGGGAGAAGATTGCAGATAAAATATTAAAGATCGTGTCAAGTCGGGGCAAACTGCACAACCCGATTACAGGTACGGGCGGCATGCTTATCGGCAGAATTAAAGAAATCGGCGCAAAGTATCTTAATTCGCAGAATTTGATTGTGGGAGACAAGATCGCCTCGCTGACATCTCTATCTTTGACACCATTGAAAATACACAAAATTAAAGGGATACATATGAATACAGCCCAGATTGATGTACAAGCAGAAGCCGTCTTATTTCATAGCGCCCCTATTGTAAAGGTTCCGGATGATTTACCGCTTTCGGAAGTCATGGCTGTTCTGGATGAAGCCGGTGCTCCAATGCAGGCATGGAAGCTCGTCCAACAGCATGATACCGTTTTGATTATGGGAGCAGGAGGAAAATTGGGGTTGCTTTGCGCGTTTGCAGCGAGACAGAAGCTGGGTGACAGCGGGAAGATCATTGGATTAGTAAAAACCGGGAAATCAGCTAAAAGGATAAAGTATGCGCAAGTATTCGATGAAATCATATGTGCAGATGCGTTGAAATCTGTACAAACATTAAAAGAGATTTTCGGCGCTTACAATCTGGCTGACATCACCATTGATTGTATCAACTGTCCCGGAACTGAAACATTAGCTGTGTTGGCGACCCGGGCTCGAGGTACTGTGTTTTTTGCTAACTTGGCCAGTAATTATAATATCGCTTCCTTAACAGCTGAGGGCATTGGCAAGGATATAAACATTTTTGCATACAAGGGTTATAGTGACGGACACGCAGAGTTTGCCATTAAGTTGCTTAAACAAAATGATACGTTACGAAGAATGCTCAGTGCCCGATTTGAAAGTAATAACAAGTTAAAAACGGTAAAAAGCACAACGGGAAATTTGGATTTGGATTCGAAAGTGTTGAAAAGCTTTGGTTTGGAAAATTATGTGTTTGAAAGTGATGAAATGAAGCAGATATTAAAGAATGTACTAAGGGTTGCGATGTATGACTGTACCGTATTGATCACCGGAGAGTCGGGCGTTGGTAAAGAAATATTGGCTCAAGCTGCACACAAAGGCAGTGGGCGAACTAATGCTTCTTTAATCAAGATTAATTGCGCCTCAATCCCGCAAACACTATTGGAGTCTGAATTTTTCGGCTATGAGGCCGGTTCCTTTACCGGCGCAAGGAATCAGGGGAAGATGGGTATTTTTGAAGCCGCGCAAGGCGGGACATTATTTTTAGATGAGATAGGTGAATTGCCGATTGAACTGCAGGTTAAGCTGCTGCGTGCTATTCAGGAAAAAGAAATTTACAGAGTCGGCGGTATCAAACCTATCAAAGTGGATGTCCGTATATTGGCGGCGACAAATAAAAAATTTAAAAAAAAATGGTGGAAGAGGGTAACTTTCGAGAGGATTTGTTTTATCGATTAAATGTTTTTCCGATTCACATTCCTCCCGTTCGCACAAGAAAACCGGATATCATTCCTCTTGTCAACTTGTTCTTGGACAAATACAATGAGAAATTTAAAATGAAAAAATATTTCATTGAGGCGGCACTCTCCTGCTTGGTGGATTACAGCTGGCCGGGAAACATCAGGGAGATGGAAAATACCATTCAGAGGATCCTGATCAATAGTAATCATGATGCGATATCAGAAGCAGATATCATGGCAAATCTGAATTACGATATTCAAAAAGCGTCTCATATACCGGGTACAATAAACACTTCTATAAAAGGTTCGTTGGAAGAAACCGAATATAAGATTCTGAAAGAAGCGAAAGACCGGTTTAAGACAACACGTGAAATGGCCAAGTTTCTGAATATGAGTCAGGCAACGTTAATCAGGCGGCTGAAAAAATATAAAATTTAAATTCAAAGAGACTTGGTTTTTTGCCAGGTCTCTGTTTCTTTTTAGTTGGCATATAAATTGCTTCTGAAAGCTGTAAAGGAGGGTTTTGCTATGGAAAAAGGATGCAAGTTTGGAAGCCATCGAGTTCTAGAACCGTCGGGAGCATTACCGCAATCCGCTCTAAAATTGGACAATACGCCGAAGATCTATTCCAATGAAATTTTGATTGATGTCGGCATTCTTAATATTTCAGCAACCGCTTTTACGCGCATTGAGAAATTAACCGGCGGAGATCTGAAGGGAATAGCTGAGGAAGTGATAAAGATCGTAAATGAACGCGGTAAATTCCAATGTCCTGACACAGGATCAGGGGGCATGTTAATAGGTAATGTAGACAAAATCGGTCTGGACCTAAATGGCAGAGCAGGCGTAAAAATCGGCGATAAAATTGCGACGATGGTATCCTTGTCTTTAACGCCATTGTTTATTGAGAAAGTTCTAGAAGTAAACGTGGATACAGATCAACTCAGGGTAAAAGGAAAGGCTGTTCTATTTGAATCCGGCATATATGCAGCTATACCCGAGGACCTGCCGGAAAGTCTCAGTGTTGCCGTAATGGATGTTGCCGGAGCCCCGGCATGGACAGCCAAGTACGTAAAGGCCGGCGATATTGTTGTTGTCATAGGTGCGGGCAAAGCAGGGCTTTTATGCTTACACGAGGCTCACAAGCGGGCAGGTATAACTGGAAAAGTTATTGCGATTGAGTCACAGGCCGCACAATGCGAACTTGTTGAGCGTCTGCAGCTGGCAGATATCGTCATACAGGCGGATGCTGCCCAGCCGGTATCCGTCATGCAGAAGCTGCTCCAAGCGACCGGCGGAAGACTGGCTGATTTTATTGTCAATACGGTCAATGTTCCCAACACGGAAATGGCATCAATTCTCGCTTGCCGTGATCATGGGACTTTGCTGTTCTTTAGCATGTCAACGAACTTTGCCAAAGCCGCCTTAGGGTGTGAAGGAGTAGGCAAGGTGCTGACGCTTCTTATAGGTACCGGCTACACGGAAGGACACGCTGATATCACGTTTCAGATTCTTCGCGAAAACAGTGGGCTTCGGCAATATTTCCACGGACTATACAAGTGATTCAAAAATGAATCAATTTGCTTCAATTCTGATTCATTACATTTCAAAACAGCCGCGGTTCGTTAATTTTTCGGCATATAAAGTTGGCATACTAATTGCTTCTTAAACTTATTGAAGAATCTAATTTTTTAGAAATGGGAGTGGTGTAATTGACCGGCGAGCATATGATTTTGCATTTGTTACTGTGGATTACGGCATTGGGGTTTTTAACGTTTTTTGATTTTGCCGC
This sequence comes from Cohnella kolymensis, assembly GCF_000829465.1. Lineage (GTDB taxonomy): Bacteria > Bacillota > Bacilli > Paenibacillales > Paenibacillaceae > Cohnella > Cohnella kolymensis. The sequence continues at coordinate 217,285 of NZ_JXAL01000003.1, forward strand.
CAAAAAAAGACTTGGCGTAAAGTCACAAGGCTATCTCAACCTGCGTCTGCCGAAGTCTATAGCACTTATTCTTGCATCCGTTACAGCAATCATTTCCCTATATCTATTGCAGAAAGACCTGATTCAGCCGAATTCTTCGAGTTACCTGGCCATTCCATACTTTGCTGCTATCTCGTATTTTATCGTTTCATTTTTTCGTGAAATCAAAGATGTAAGCGCTTCTAAAGATGTTAGGCGGTAAAACAATGACTAACAAGATCAGTTCTTTAATTCGCGTTCGCATGTCGGCTCATAATGCCCATTATGGCGGAAATCTGGTGGACGGGGCAAAGATGCTTCAACTCTTTGGTGATGTAGCTACAGAACTTCTGATCAAGCTGGACGGAGACGAAGGTTTATTCAAGGCTTACAGCATGGTCGAGTTCAACGCCCCAGTGTACGCAGGAGATTACATTGAAGCACACGGCGAAATCATCCATATCGGAACAACGTCCAGAAAAATGCGATTTGAAGCTCGTAAAGTAATCATACCAAAGCCTGAGATTAATGATTCGGCATGTGATCTCTTAGATGAGCCCATTATTGTGTGCGTGGCGGAAGGCACTTGCGTCACTCCATTGGATAAACAAAGGAAGCACAGTGAGCGATTAGTCGAGTGAAGAGAGGGGACTTAATGCAAAAACTTATTTTGACAGCAGCTATTTCCGGAGCTGAGGTAACCAAAGAGCTTAATCCTGCCATACCTTACACGATTGCAGAAATGGTGAAGGAGGCAAAATCCTCTTATGATGCAGGTGCTTCGATTATTCACTTGCATGTGCGCTGGGATGATGGGACTCCTACTCAGGATCGCGAAAGGTACCGTCAGACGATAGAAGCCATTAAGCAAGAATGTCCCGATGTGATTATACTTCCCAGCACTGGCGGCGCAGTGGGAATGAGTGCGGAGGAACGTTTGCAGCCGCTGGATTTGCAACCGGAAATGGCTACCCTTGATTGCGGCACATGCAATTTCGGAGGCGACGATGTATTTGAAAACACGGAGACAATGATTGAAGCCTTCGCATCAAAAATGATTCAAACGGGTGTAAAACCGGAATGTGAATGTTTTGACAAAGGCATGGTTGATATGGCAATACGCAAAGCGAACAAAGGTCTGATACAAAAGCCGATGCATTTTAACCTGGTTTTAGGGGTGAATGGAGGGATTGCGGCAACTGCCCGTGATTTAACGTTTTTAGTCGATTCGCTGCCTGAAGGCTCCACTTGGTGTGTTACTGGAATTGGGCGAAGTGAATTTCCTATGGCGGCTATTGCCATAACCATGGGCGGTCATGTACGGGTTGGCTTTGAAGATAATGTTTACCTGCAAAAAGGGAAGTTGGCGGCTAGCAATGGGGAACTGGTAGCGAAGGTTGTTGAACTTGCAAAGCTATTGGGTAGGGAGATTGCCACACCCTCGGAAGCAAGGGCCATTTTAGGAATTACCAAGAGTGTTGTACAAATTTAAAGGAGGTATGATAGATGGCGAATCAAGCAGTTAAATCAGGTTCAATGAGCCTTGTTGACTTTTTCATGCTGGGTTTCGGCTCTATGGTTGGAGTTGGCTGGTCGGTAGCTGTGAATGGCTGGTTTGCGAGCGGTGGCGGACCCGTAACGACATTCTTGGCGTTTTTCATAGGGACATTGTTAATGATTCCAATCGGATTTTGTTATGCCGAGCTGACCCCAGCCATGCGTGTAGCCGGCGGAGCGGTAGCATTTGCCTATAGGGCTTTCGGAAAGTTCCCTTCATTCATAGCCGGCTGGTTTATCGCACTAGCCTATATCACTGTTCTTCCTTGGGAAGCCATTTATATTAATGACGTGCTTGCTCTGATTTTTCCCGCACTGAAATCAGGTGAACCCTTGTATTCCATTGCGGGAGCCGGAATCTACACCAACGGCTTAATTATCGGGGTCATTCTCTCTCTGCTGCTCATCTGGATGAATCACATCGGATCGCGGACAGCGATCAAATTTCAAACTTATTTAACGGGGCTGTTGGTCATCGTGGGAGCTTTGGTCATCTTATTTGCATTCATCAAAGCTGATCCGGCTAATCTACAACCCGTTTACGAGAATATAGGAAAAGGTACGCATAGCAACTTTTTCGGCGGCTTGATAGCGATGTTTGCCATGGCTCCATTCTTCTTAGCCGGTTTTGATACCATTCCTCAAGGTGCTGAAGAGGGTGATTCCAGAATTAACTTCGGCAACTTAGGTAAAGTTTTAGTCGGATCCATTCTGGCGGCTGGCGGCTTTTATTGTTTGGTAATCCTATCAACAGGTATGGCAATGCCTTGGAAGGACTTCGCAGGACTTGAACGGCCGGCAGTTGCTTTAATGTTTACCGAGCTTTATGGCGACGGCGCTTTCGGGGTTACCTTGTATTGGATTGCAATGATCGGGGCTCTAGCCGGACTGCTTACCACTTGGAATGGTTTATACATCGCATCTGCCCGTTTATTGTTAGGCATGAGCCGAGCACGTTTAATTCCGGAGTATTTTTCCCGCATTCATCCTAAATACGGGACCCCGGTTGGAGCCAATAGTTTTATCGCCATTGCCACATTAATAGGGCCTTTTGTCGGTATGGGGATTATCGATCCTCTAACAATTGTAGGTGGTACAGCCTTTGTTATAGGATGGTTTGCCGTTGCACTTTGCGCAATACGGCTCAGACAAACCGAGCCGGATATGCACCGTCCGTTTAAGATGCCCGGCGGGGTTGCAACAGCATGGGTAGGTGCAATAATTTCCGCTGCGTTAATTCTGAGCACGTTAATACCCGGCTTACCCAGCTACATGGGGAATTTAGGTATCTACATTTTACTTGGATGGAGTACGCTAGGCTTAGTGTTTTATTTCAGCTCGCAAAGTTATCGTAATGCGATCTCGGAAAGAGAGCGCGCGGCATCCATCTTTCTGGATAGATAATATCAGCTTCGTCAAGCTAGGACCTTGGAGGAGGTACATATCCTTCAAGGTCTTTTTTCTTCCAGCAACAATATTCGACAAAATCTCTCATTGACTATAAATGGAAATAAAATATAATAGGGGCTATAAACATATGTAAAAATCATTTTGCACAAATGTTCATCTCGCGAAGGGGGGCGTGATTTACTCCATTAGCCTGGCTTCACTGTCTTATCGTTAAAGGCGGGATAGCGAATGAATCAGTTAAAAATCCTCGTGGAAGCTGCTACACTGTATTACCAGCTGGATTACAGCCAGCAGGAAATCGCGCACAAATTGGGAATCTCTCGTCCGACGGTATCCAGGCTCCTGCAGCAGGCTAAGCAGAAGGGTATCGTCAAAATCGGAATCTTCGATCCGATCGAGGACGCGGTTACGCTGGCGGAAGAAATCAAGCAGCGCTTTGAATTAAATCATTGCATGATCGTGTCGGTTGCCTCCTCAGATGATCAGCTCATTAAATCCTCATTAGGTAAAGCCGCGGCTCACTATCTGTACGATACGGTGAACGATGGGGACATTATCGGTGTTACTTGGGGAACGACTCTGCATCAAGTCGCAGTCCATATGAAACAGAAATACGTCAGGGACGTTAAAGTCGTTCAGCTGAACGGCGGCGTCAGTTACTCCGAAACCAACACCTATGCAGCCGAAATACTGAACGAGATCGGCAAAGCCTTCTACACGACTCCTCATTTTCTACCTCTGCCGGCTATTGTTGATCAAGCTGTAGTCAAACAAACCATTGTGGCTGACCGTCACATCCAAAGTGTTCTTCAGTTAAGCGAAAAAGCGAATATCGCCATATTCACGGTAGGAGAATTCAGTGAACAATCGACCTTGATCAGAGCCGGCTACTTCTCGAAGGAAGATATGGCGATTCTCAACGAGAAAGGCGCGGTCGGCGATATTTGCTCACGCGTGTTCGACAAAGACGGACGCATCTGTCATCCCAGTCTTAATGACCGTACGATCGGCATTGAACTGAACAAGTTCAAAGAGAAAGAGAAGCGCATTCTTGTCGCCGGAGGTATGAACAAGGTGGCGGGCACCTACGGGGCGCTGCAGGGGCGCTATCCGAATGTGCTCATCATCGATCAATTTTCGGCCAAAGCGCTGCTGGAAATGTCCCAGGAATGAAGGGATCCTATGGATAATCAATTAAAAGACGCGATTTCGAGAGCGGTCATTCAGGCTCTGGAGAACCGCCGCAGTCCGCTTCAGCAAATCCATGAAGTTCCGATCGCAGTATCCAATCGACATGTGCATTTGAGCCGCAAAGCCTTGGACAGGCTGTTCGGCCGCGGTTATGAACTGAAGAAATGGAAAGATCTTTCCCAGCCGGGACAGTTCGCAGCGCAGGAAACGGTCGATTTAATCGGTCCCAAAGGGATCATTCGCAATGTCCGGGTGTTAGGGCCTTCACGGGGCGACACCCAGGTTGAAATCTCATTGTTTGACGGCTTTACGCTCGGAAGCCATCCGCCGATCCGCGATTCCGGGGATCTGGCCGACAGCTCGCCGATCACGATTCAAGGGCCGAGAGGACAATTGAAGCTGGATCGGGGATTGATCTGCGCCGCGCGCCATATCCACATGCATCCGAACGATGCAATCCGGTTCGGTGTTTCCGAAGGACAAAGAGTGAGCATTCAGGTGCCGGGTGCTAGAGCAGTTACCTTTGACAACGTTCTGATTCGTGTATCCCCTAAGTACAGGCTGGAGATGCACATCGATCTGGACGAAGCGAATGCGGCCAACTTGAAAACCGGGCAAATCGGTTATCTCAGCCGGGCTTAAGGAGGGAGATGTTTTGGATCGGCATATTGCCTCCGTAGTCAGGCAAGTTGTGGACGAGTATCTAAGCCGTCTTGAAGCGGAACAGCACAAAACCAAGCTTGTCATCGTGTTGGAATACGAAAGCGTAGAGCAGGATGGCGTTTTGAAAGCGGTTCAATCTCTGACTGCCGCGTATGAAGCGGCGGTTTTCGCCTCAGAAGCCTGGCACACGCAAGCCGTAAATCAACTAAAACCTATATCCGTATTCCAACTTCGCGGCAATCGGAAAGCGCTGATTGAAGCACTGCAGTCAGCCGAGGCGCTCGTCGTACCTTCAATCTCTTACAGCTACATAGCCAAGTTGTCCATGACCATGGACGACGATCCGCCGCTGTATGCCTCCATAGCGATGCAGCTGCAGGGGAAACCGGTTATGATTTGCGACGATAATCTCGCGTTCGACGTCCGGGAAGCTTCCATGGTGTAACCCGGCGAATCAGTTCTTACCTAAGGCAGCTGCAAAATGAGAACGTATCGGTTGTGAAATTATCCGAGCTATCAGCCGCGATAACAAAGCTGAAGGACAGACCCGCTAAAAAGAAGCTCGTCTCTGCCGAACAAGTACGATCTCTAGCGGCTAAGGGACAGCGCGAACTCATTGTTTCGAAACAAGCGATTGTTACTCCAATGGCAAGAGACATCCTCAGGCAGCATGGAATGACCCTCATATTCAAGGATGAGAAAGGGAGGGGATAGAATGATCATCGGACGAGTCGTCGGAAGCGTCGTTTCGACGGTGAAAGAGAGAAGCTGTCGGGCAAGAAGCTGCTGGTCATCCAGCCCTGCGACATGATCACGATTCAGAACGAAGGCAAGCCGCTTGTTGCAGTCGATACGGTCGGTTCAGGCAAGGGCGAGATTGTGATGGTCGTCAGCGGCAGCTCGGCCCGGCAAACGGAAACCACAACCGGCAAGCCGGTCGACGCTGCCGTAGTCGGAATCATAGACCAGATCGAAATCGGCGGACAAGTAACCTTTGAAAAGTCGAAAGGCGGGTGATGCCGAATGAGTGTAAACGAACAGGATATCCGTGCCTTAGTGGAGGAAGTCCTGACGAGACTAAGCGCACCCGGCGCCGCGGCTTCGGTCCGAACATCCAGCGACATTCCTCTGGGAGACGGCGTCTTCGAGACGGTAGATGAAGCCGTGGCAGCCGCTAAAAGAGCGGAAGCGGGAATGGCGGCCGTCTCACTGGAAACTCGCAAAAAAAATGATCGAAAGCATGAGAGTGACCGCAATCGAGCATGCCGAGGAGCTTGCCAAGCTGGCTGTGGAAGAGACGGGACTTGGAAGGGTCGAGCATAAGACGGCCAAAAACCTCCTCGCCGCTCGAAAGACGCCCGGGGTTGAAGATTTAGCCGGCCATACATACACCGGCGACAACGGTTTGTCGATCGTTGAACTGGCGCCTGTCGGCATTATCGGAGCGATCACACCGTCTACAAACCCGGCGGCCACGATTATTAACAATTCGATTTCTATTGTGGCTGCGGGCAACGTCGTTGTGTTCAATCCTCATCCGAGCGCTAGAAAAGTATCGCTTCGTGCGATGCAGCTGCTGAACCGTGCGATCGTTCAAGCCGGTGGTCCGGCAGACGTGCTCACATCCGTTGCCGATCCCACTTTGGAAACCAGCGAACAAGTGATGCGGCATCCGGACACGCGCTGGCTGGTCGTGACCGGCGGCGGGGCTGTTGTGAAGGTCGCTATGGGCATCGGCAAGAAAGTGATCGCGGCGGGACCGGGCAACCCTCCCGCAGTCGTCGACGAAACGGCGGATCTCAAGAAGGCCGGCAAGGATATCGTATTCGGGGCGAGCTTCGATAACAACGTATTGTGCACGGCAGAGAAGGAAGTATTTGTTGTCGACCGCGTCGCCTCGGAGCTTAAAGCCGAGATGGTTAACAACGGAGCCTTCGAGTTGAACAAGCCGCAGCTTGCCAAGCTTCTGGCCGTCATCCTCGAGCAGAAGGACGGCAAATCGTATCCGAAGCGGGAATTCATCGGTAAGAATGCGCATGACATTCTGAAAGCGGCGGGCATCTCGTCCGATCCTTCCACCCGTCTGATCGTAACCGAGACTGCTTTTGATCATCCGCTGGTGTCAACTGAGATGCTGATGCCCATTATTCCGATCATACGTGTTCCGAATGTGGACAAGGCGATCGAATATGCGGTCATCGCCGAAAAAGGAAACCGGCATACCGCGGTCATGCACTCACAGAACATCAGCAACATTACGAAAATGGCCTCTGCGATACAAGCGACTATTTTTGTGGTCAACGGTCCCTCTGTTGCCGGACTGGGATACGAGGGCGAAGGCTTCACAACTCTTACGATCGCAGGTCCGACCGGGGAAGGGCTCACATCCGCGCGGACTTTTACGAGACAGCGGCGCTGCGTCCTGGTCGACGGCCTGCGAATCATCTGAAAGAAATCAAAAGGAGGATTTTTAAATGACTAGAGAAGCGTTAGGAATGATCGAAACAAGAGGCTTGGTAGGAGCAATCGAAGCGGCTGACGCCATGGTGAAAGCGGCGAACGTCACTCTGGTAGGCAGAGAAACCGTAGGTTCCGGCTTGGTTACGGTAATGGTTCGAGGCGACGTCGGGGCGGTCAAGGCGGCTACCGAAGCAGGAGCAGAGGCGGCGCAGCGAGTGGGAGAGCTGATTTCGGTGCATGTCATTCCGCGCCCTCATCAGGAAGTAGAGGCGATCATGCCGAAGCTGAACGTGTCCAATGAACCAGTATCTTGAACAAACGATTCGCGGCATAGTGACGGATTGCGTTGAACGTTATGAAGCGGGCATCGGCTCCGAAGCCATGCTGCGGAAACCGCTGGCAGTCGCCAACTGGAAAATGAATCTCTCGCTTGACGACGCCTTGCATTATGTACGAGAGTTTGATGCCTCTCGCAGGACCGTTGAAGCTGTTGTCTGTCCGTCTCTTCCTTTTCTATTTCCGATGCATCAACTGAGCACATCCATGAACAAACCGCTCAGCTTTGGCGCCCAGAATATGCACTGGAATGAAGCAGGAGCGCATACGGGGGAAGTGTCCGCAAGCATGCTGCGTCAAGTGGGCTGCAGCTATGTGATTATAGGTCACTCTGAAAGAAGAACGGCCGGTGAAACGGATGAGCAGATTCATCGGAAGGTAGCGTCTGCACTGGCAGGCGACTTGACCCCGATCCTATGCGTAGGCGAGTCTGCGGTTGAACGCGTATCGCGAAGAACGACGCAGGTCATACGCCGTCAGCTGACGGCCGCTCTCGAAGGGGTCAAGGATATAGCAAGAGTTGTCATTGCGTATGAACCGGTCTGGGCGATCGGCACCGGCGAGCCGGCGACTGCGGCATATGCCCAGACGGTGCACTCCGACATCCGCGGTATCATCCGGCGAATATCACCCGAATCGGCGGAAAAAGTCCGGCTGCTGTACGGCGGTTCCGTGAAGGCGAAGAACGCATCGGAGTATAGCGCCCAGCCGGACATTGACGGTGTTCTGGTCGGCTCTGCAAGTCTGTCGATTGCCGAATTTCAAGCTATCATTCAGTCGTTCGGAACGAAGGTTGGTGGACCATGAAGAAGCAAATTGCGATCGGAAGCGACCACGGCGGATTCGAGTTAAAAGAAAAGTTGAAGGCGCAGCTGAATGAATGGGGTTACGAGTGTCTCGATTTCGGCTGTCATGACAAGAATGCCGTAGACTATCCGGACATCGCTTTTCTCGTCGGCGAATGCGTCGCCGGTAACGAGAATTTCGTCGGCATTATGCTGGACGGCGCCGGGATCGGATCCGGCATGGTGATCAACAAAATACCCGGAGCACGCTGCGCGGTATGCTGGGATCTTTCCTCCGTGATCAACAGCCGGGAGCACAATAACGCCAATGTTCTGTCCATCGGAGGACAATATATCGGCGAAGGATTAGCGAAGCAAATGGTCAAGACCTGGCTGGAGACACCGTACGCCGGAGGCCGTCATGACCGCCGGGTTACGAAAATGATGGAGATCGAGAGCAGGTTTATCAAACGATCAAAGTAGGAATGCCCATGTATATCGGTAAAGTGGTAGGCACCGTGATCTGTACCCGCAAGGATGAGAGTTTAACAGGCTTGAAGCTGCTGGTGGTGCAGCCGTTGGGCGACGATCTCGCGCCGAAGGGCAAGCCGGTTATCGCGATCGATACGATCGGCAAAGCCGGCAGGGATGATATCGTCTATCTGGCCAAAAGCAAGGAATCCTCGATTCCTCTGGATAATCCTCTCGTGCCTTCGGACGCCGGAGTGATGGGGATCATTGACCAATATTATATTAAATAGGAAAAGGATGAGCGATATGAGCGAAGCGTTAGGCATGGTTGAAACGAAAGGTTTGGTAGGTTCGGTAGAAGCGGCGGATGCGATGCTGAAGGCTGCGAACGTAGGCATGCTGCGGAAAATAAATGTAGGCGGCGGTCTCGTTACCGTATTGGTACGCGGAGATGTCGGCGCAGTGAAAGCGGCCACGGAAGCCGGTGCGGAGGCGGCGAGAAAAGTGGGAGAACTCATTTCCGTACATGTCATTCCGCGTCCTCATCAAGACATCGAGAAAATCCTCTAACATGAAATTGGCTAAAGTGATCGGCAACGTGGTATCGACAGTGAAAACCGAAAGCCATCACGGATGCAAATTGATGGTGGTCCTGCCCGTAGATACGGATGGAAATCCAGCCGGCGATTCTATCATTGCCGTTGACGGAGTCAATGCGGGAATAGGGGAAACGGTACTGATCGTGGAAGAAGGCGGGTCGGCCCGCGACATCATGCGCAATCCGAACGGCGCTTACGACACGGTTATCGTTGGGATCGTGGATGAAGGAATCAACTAAACGAGGTGAGTCCCCATGAACAAAGAGCTGCTGATTGAGGAAATTACGAAGCAAGTGCTGGCTCATTTCTCCGAGATGAAGACAACCGATCATAAAAAGGATGAAACCGGCGCAGCCGCCCCCGTCTTCACTGCCGGTTCGTCCCCAATGATCACCGCTCCTCAGGTGGCGCGCATGATTGACCATACGCTGCTCAAGCCGGAATCGACGGAAGAGCAAATCATTCGTCTCTGCGAAGAAGCGATGGAGCATCAATTCGCTACCGTATGCATTAACCCGTCGTGGGTTTCTACCGCCAGCAAATTATTGAAAGGTTCAGGCGTAGGAGTAACCACCGTTGTCGGGTTTCCGCTCGGGGCGACCAGCACCTATGCCAAAATGGCGGAAGCTCGCGACGCTATCGCATCCGGAGCTGCCGAAATCGATATGGTGATGAATATCGGTGCAATGAAGTCCGGCCTCTATGAAACGGTCAAACGGGATATCGAAGGGGTCGCCCAAGCCTGCAAGGATCAAGCGGTTCTGAAGGTCATCATCGAGACGGGGCATCTGACGGATGAGGAGAAGAAAAAGGCGTGCATGCTGGCGAAGATGGCCGGCGCCGATTTCGTCAAAACCTCCACAGGCTTCGGACCGGGCTGCGCTACTCCGGAGGATATTAAGTTGATGCGGACTACGGTAGGTCCGGAGTTGGGCGTTAAAGCTTCAGCTTGCGTGCGCGATTTGGATACGGCACGCCGGATGATTCAAGCCGGAGCTACCCGGATCGGGACAAGCTCGGGCGTTTCGATCATGCAGGGCAAGAGCGGTCAGGGCTATTAAACTCTTCAACGGATCGAGGAGAATGAACGAATGGAATTTGTTCTGCAGCAAATACGCGCCGGGCGTGTGATGAGAAATGTCACGCTCGATCAATTAGCAAGCCTGACCGGACTTCCAGTCCGCTATCTTGAAGAGCTGGAAGAGTGCCGTATCGATCCTCAGCTGTCATCCCTCGTAAAAATCGCCTCCGCATTAAACCTGACGGTACGGATCGGTGATATTTCAATTTAATACAGCAGTCAGTGAGCCCCCTTCGCTTCGGGGGCTTATTTTTTTGCGGCACATTGCTATATAATTAAATTCTAATAGAGCCCACCATCAAGGAGTACGGAATCAGTGGATAAACAACAGTTCATGAACGGGGTCAAAGACTGTGTGCCCACCCTGCTGGGTTACCTGAGCATAGGATTTGCCGCAGGAATCATAGAGAAAACCGCCGGATTAAGCATAGCGGAGATAGCCCTTCTCAGTACCTTGGTGTATGCGGGTTCGGCACAGTTCATATTTGCGGGAATGATAACGGCGAGCAGTACGGCAGCCGGCATCGTCGCTACTATATTTTTCGTCAACTTGCGGCATTTGCTGATGAGCGCAGCGTTATCCCCTTATTTTCGAAAGCTGTCTCCGGTAAAAAATATGTTGATAGGCTCACTGTTGACCGATGAAACTTTCGGAGTCGCTTCCAATCAAGCCGCAAGCGAGAACAAGATTCATCCGAGCTGGATGCATGGTTTAAATGTGACCGCTTATTTGAACTGGATTCTGGCTAATGTTGCGGGTGCTGTTTTCGGGCAGTGGATTACCGATCCGGAAGGATTCGGCTTGGACTTCGCGCTGCCTGCCATGTTTATCGGCCTTCTGGCGTTACAAATGGTGAGCCGCAAAAAGTACGCCGTTGACATTACGGTCGGTATTTCAGCGGCGATCGTCGGGGTAGGATGCGGATTGCTATTCTCCAGCAGCATAGCGATTATTGCGGCAACTCTCTCAGCAGCGACAATAGGATCGGTGATCGAAAAATGGAAATAACCTGGAGCGTATTCGTTGTTATTGTCGGCGCGGCGCTCGTTACTTTTGTACCAAGAGTGCTTCCCCTTATGGTATTAAGCCGGTTCGAGCTGCCGGCCTGGGCGATGCGCTGGCTTGGACATATCCCGATTGCGGTCATGGCCGCTCTGGTCGGTCAGGAGCTGCTGGGAGGCGGCGGCAGCTTCAATATCACACGTAATGTGGATTTGCTGGCGGGCATTTTGACGTTTTTCGTTGCCGTGAAAACCAGAAGTCTGCTGTTAACCGTCCTTTTTGGAGTCATCTGTGCGTTAGTGCTTCGCTTTGTCATGATATGAAAATATTGCCATTTCTTGCAACCCGGTGCTAAACTAGGAAAATAGCATTTAAGCGAACGGTTAAGCGGGGGAGAGATTTGGTTGAAAACGTTGATCAAATGGGTTTTGCTAGCACTAGTTACTTGTGTGGGCATTTTTCTTCTCACCTATCTGAATAAATTCGTTTTAACTGATGAACCTGATCGCATGCAACTGCTTGTCGCTCACGGAGTCAGCCTGGAGGGTGTCGCTTCTACGCTGCCCGGAAGCGCTGTTGTCAACGAAACCGAAGGCATATTATCGGTCCCATACGGCCGGGTTGAGGAATATAAGGCTTTGGCGCTCCGGGAGACGCTCGTCAAGATGGCGCTGGGAGTTCCATTGGACAATGCGAAGTTGTCATTTGAACATTTTTGGTTTCACGTGAAGGATCAACTGTACAATTATTTAAACGGCGACTTCGGCACCATCACCGGTCCGAACGGCCAATGGGAGATACCCCTAACAGACGCTTTGAAGGGGATGCTGGCGCGAAGTCTCGGATACTTTTTCCCCGGATTGCTGCTCGGATTATGCCTGGCATTCGTTTTGTCGATTGTTGCCTCGCTGAGGCGGGGGGCGGCCAGACTGCTGGACGGAATGCATGCGCTTTTGGTCGGGCTGCCTGACTTCTTTCTGGTGACGATTCTGACGTTCGCCTCCATTTACTGTTATAAGCTTACCGGCGAGCGCCTTTTCCATGTCGCCGCTTTCAGCGATACGGTGCCGTTCATACTCCCTTTGCTGACGATTGCGCTCATCCCGGGTGTGTTGATTTACGGTACATTAAGGCTGGCGATCGAGCGGGAACTAAGCCAAGACTATGTCGTCACAGCGAGATCTAAAGGGTTGTCAGGCAGGGAAGTGCTGCTGACCCATGTGCTCCGCAATGTTGTGGAGGATTTATTGATCGTGATGCCGAAGGCAACCAACTTGGCACTCGCGAGCATGGTGGTCGCTGAAGCGTTTTGCGATATATTGGGGCTTGGCGGCACTATAGTCAGTTCGAAGCTGTCGGGAGTCAGCGCCTTGCCGGCTGCCTGCTTCATTCTCGCTGTCATTTCGATCGTGCTGCATGCGGTTTATGCCTTGCTGCGCAAACGTTTTGTCATACGGGTTAGAGGGGTGGCATAACGAATGAGACAGCGGCCGACGCGGTTGTACTATTTTTCTTGGGCAGTGATCGTACTGATCCTCTTGACGGCCATTTTCGGAGGCATGATCAAGCCGCATGGCATTACAGATGCAGATAAGATCAATTTGTTAAAACAGCAGCAAAACAACCAGATCACATATCAGAAACCTCCGCTCCCGCCCGGCTCAACCTTTTTGCTTGGAACGGATCATCGCGGCTACGATCTTTTGAGTTTGCTGTTGAACGGCTTGAAATACACCTTGGCCATCGTTCTGGCGCTTACGCTGCTGCGTATGCTGTTTGGAACGGCATGGGGCTTATGGGTGGGCGTATCCGGGAAAGGCGCTTTCATGCTTCGCGCCGTGCACAAGGTGACATCGACCGTCCCGGCGTTCCTGTTTATTTATCCGCCTGTGTCTGGCATGTATGCCGCTCTCGGTCTGTTCTTCGGAAGTAGAGCCAATGCAGAGAGTGTGATGCTGTTTACCGTAATATTTGTACTTATGGTTACGTTTTTTGGCGTCATTCCGCTGGCTTATCAAGTGGCTGAGAGAGCCAGATATTATAATGACAAGCAATACGTAGAGGTATCCCGTCTGATGGGAGGTTCGATTCTCCACAGAACGATAAGGCATATCCTGCCCAACATGAGGCTGGAGCTTCTGTTCACGACGCTGAGCGAATTTGTGCAAGTCATTTTCCTGATCGGACAGCTGGCCGTGTTCAACATCATCGTCTGGGGCTCGGAACGAATCGATCTGGATGATGTCGGGGTTGAAGCTGTGAACCTGACATCTCATGGAGAGTGGGTTTCCTTACTCACTTACGGCATGACTTATGTGCGATCCTATCCATGGATTATTGTGAGCGCCGCAGCTGCTCTATCGCTCCTTGTTCTGTCGGTGCAGCTGTTCTTGAATCAATTGAAGAAAAGGTTTGACGGTACGGTCGGTATATCAAAATAGATAAAGGTTGCCTATGAAAACACAACTTATGATGAAACGTAAAGGCTTCAAGTTGAGCCTACGAGGTTCAATCGCGAATCTGACGAAATCGTATGTGGAGTTTCTTTGCGGGTTGTTTATTTCCCGGCTGGGAGACGCGCTATATACGTTTGCACTGCCTTGGATTTCCTATGAATTAACAGGCTCTTCGGTGGTTATGGGATCGTTGTTCGCCGTCGGGGTTTTGCCCATTGTCCTATTCGGTCCTTTCGTGGGTGTCCTGGTCGACCGGGTTGACAGCAGGAAGCTCATGATTTGGACGGATGTACTCCGGGCTGTCCTGATCTCTTTCATCCCGATTTTGTACATCTCCGGTATTTTGCAGGTATGGCATTTGTTCGCGGTTTCGTTTGTTCTTGCTGTCTTAACGATGCTGTTTGATGTGGCTGCGGTAACGGTGATCCCCCGACTATCCGGCGGACAGCTTACAAAAGCCAACTCGGCATATCAGCTGGTCAATAAAACCGGCGATATGCTAGGGCCCGTATGTGCGGGAGCATTAATTGCCGCCATCGGCGGATTTCATACCCTTTGGCTGGATGTTCTTTCGTTCGGAGCCACGTTGTTCGTATTAATGCGGTTGAAATCTATTCTCGCAAAAGGCGATACGACGCCGGTCTCAAGCCAAGGTGTATTTGCAAGTATGGCCGAGGGATTCAAGTGGTTGAAGAACGACCGCCTCAACCTCGCATTATCGCTGCAGGCTATGGTGGGCAATTTCGGCTACAGTATGGCACTCGCGATCTTGATCTATTATTTGCGAACAGATCTGAATCTGAACGCCGGTGAAATCGGCATCAATATGGCACTGCTCGGTGTGGGCGGGTTGGCAGGATCGGCAATCGTTCACCCGCTGGAAAGACTCGTAGGCAGTCGGTCGGTCATTCCGTTGCTGCTGACATTCGGAACAGCAGGTTTTTTGATCGCTATGGCTTCGGATTTCTGGCTGGCGCCCGGCATCGGCTTCGGTATTGTAGGGGTGTGTAACGTAGCTTGGAACGTGATTGCGACTTCCCTGCGGCAAACGACCGTTCCTCCGCAGATGCTCGGTCGAGTGCTTAGCTTCTCCCGCGTATTGACGCGATTGGCGATGCCGCTCGGGGCTTTTGCCGGAGGGTTTCTCGCGAGCGCCTCGGAGCCTGCGATCGTGTTCTTGATAGCGGCGTTAGCTAAAGCCGTTGAAGTTGTGATCGCAAAATTATGGATTGCCGGGCATCTTCCTTCCAAAGCGGAAATGCAGTAATTGCGGCAGGTTATAGATTTGCAAGTCGATTCGTCATAGAATGAGAGAGTGAAGGTCATATTGTTGGAGGTGTGGCATGAAACAGCATTTATTCATAAACGGTCAATGGAAACAGGCAGCCAGATATACAGCGTTGTATTCGCCTTTCTCCGGGGAACAGGTTGCCGAGGTGGCGCAGGCGGACGAGGATGACGTAGAGTCGGCAATCCAGCTGCCGAAGACGCTGCGAGGACGATGGCCGCCATGCCGGCGCATCAGCGCGCAACAATTCTGGATAAGTCTGCGACATTATGGAGAGCCGCAAGGAGGAGCTTGTGCGTATCCTTGCGTTGGAAGCGGCGAAGCCGGTCAAGACAGCGAGAGGCGAGATCGCCAGAACGATCCAAACCTATAAATTCTCCGCTTCGGAAGCAAGAGCGATCCATGGCGAGACGGTTCCTTTGGACGCCGCACCGGGCGGAGAGGGGAGAATCGCTTTTACGCTGCGTAAGCCTTTGGGCGTTGTGGCCGCGATCACCCCGTTTAACTTCCCCTTTAACTTAGTGGCACATAAAATAGGTCCGGCAATTGCGGCGGGAAATACGGTTGTGCTTAAACCTGCGGGCCAGACTCCGCTGTCGGCGCTTGCTCTGGCCGATATATTCAAAGAGGCCGGATTGCCTGACGGTGCGCTCAATGTTGTGCCCGGACCGGGTGCAATCATCGGCGAGAAGCTGGTGCGCGACAACCGGGTAAAAGCTGTAACGTTCACAGGCAGTCCGCCGGTGGGTATCGCCATGAAAAGCAAGGCCGGCTTGAAGCGCGTTACATTGGAACTAGGGTCTAATTCGGCGCTCATTATCGACCGGTCCTGTGAGATTACCGACGAATTGATAGGCCGCTGTGTGCTGGGCGCTTTTTCTTTCAGCGGACAGGTGTGCATTTCCATTCAGCGCATTTTTGTTCATGAGGACAAATATCCGGAATTTCTCGAGAAGTTTATAGCGCAAACGGAAAAGCTTGTGATCGGGGATCCTTTGGATGAAGCGACGGATCTGTCGGCGCTCATTCACGAGAAGGAAGTGACTCGCATCCAATCATGGACGGAGGCGGCGGTCGGCAGAGGCGCACAACTGATCTCGGGCGGTGCGGCGCTGAATTCCCGCATATTCCCGCCGACGATCATCGCCAATGTGCCGGCCGACGAACCGTTGTCCTGCGAGGAAGCATTCGGCCCCGTTGTAACGGTTGCGCCTTTCAACTCGCTTGACCAGGCGATCAAGGAAGTCAATAATTCCCGTTTCGGATTGCAAGCCGGCATTTATACGAACGACATCCATGCGGCGATGCGTGCTGCTGAAGAACTGGAAGTCGGTGGAGTGATGATTAATGATTTTCCTACTTTCCGTGTCGATAATATGCCTTACGGCGGTGTAAAGGACAGCGGCTTCGGCCGGGAAGGGGTCAAATATTCCGTTGAAGAAATGACGGAGCTTAAGTTCATCTCTATCAAACTGAAATAACAGCTGTTACTCATCATCCAAGACAGGGGCGTTACAGCAGATGAAGACCTTCATCAAATGGGGGTTGCTCGTACTTTTCACGCTTGCCGGCATCTTCCTTCTCGGTAATCTTAACAAGGCATTTATCAATCAAGCGCCGGATCTCCTGCAGGTCGGAACCGGCGAAGAGCCGACGCTTGAATATGTTTCTTCGCTGCTTCCTGGAAGCGCTGTCCAAAGCGAAGAGGATAAAATTCTAAGAGTGCCTTATGCCCAAGTCGACGAGTACGCGGCAAAGGCCAAAAGAATTTCCGGGGTATGGTATGCGCGAAGCGTGCCGTTGGAGAAGCCGGTAATCTCTTTTAAAAGTTATTGGTACAGCGTGACGGATCAAGTTAAGGGGTATTTTGAGGGTGATTTCGGAAGCATTCGCGGACCTACCGGAACGTGGGAAATTCCGATCGGCGACGCGGTGAAAGACATGTTCGGGCGCAGCTTCAGCTATTTAATTCCCGGACTTCTTCTCGCCGTGTGTTCGGCCCTCTTGCTGTCGCTGCTGGCATCGTTATCACGCCAGGCTGGAAGATTCATGGACGGCATTCACACGATGCTGCTGGGCTTGCCTGATTTCGTATTGGTGACCGGATTAACGATCACCGCTATTTTTACGTATAAATCGATCGGTGTCCGGCTGTTTAACGTTGCAGCATTCGGCGACACCGTACCTTTTTACCTGCCATTGTTTACCATTTCCCTTATCCCGGGCGTATTGATTTATGGCACCCTGCGGCTGGCCATTCAGCGGGAACTCGAGCAGGACTATGTCGTCACAGCGAAGGCAAAAGGATTGTCGGGCCGGGAGGTGCTCCTGAACCATGTTCTCCGCAATATTACGGATGACTTGCTTACGATCATGCCGAAAGCGACGAACTTGGCGCTGGGGAGCATGGTCGTTGCGGAAGCTTTCTGCGACATATTGGGACTTGGCGGCATCATTGTGAGTCCGAAGCTGTTCGGAGTCAGCGCGATGCCGGTGTCCTGTCTGGTGCTCGCGGTCATATCCATCCTATTCCATACGGTTTACGTACTTCTTCGCAAACGTTTTGTCGTACGGATCAGAGAGGTTGCGTAAACGATGATGAAGAGAACGCCGGCTCTATACTATTTGTCTTGGGCACTTGTCCTGGTTATTTTATTAACCGCCGTCTTTGGAGATATGATTAAACCGCATGGAACATCTGAAGCGGACAAGCTGGCTCGGATCAAGCAGGAAATGAACGGAAAAAGCGAGTATTCCCAAGCACCGTTTCCGCCCAGTTCCAACTTTATGCTCGGAACGGATCATCGGGGATTCGATCTGGTCAGCTTGATGCTGGCCGGGTTGAAATATACTTTGGGCACTGTACTGCTGCTCACGCTGCTGCGTTTTTCTTTTTCGCGGGGCCTTGGGGCTTATGGGTTGGGATCACGGGTAAAGGAGCGGGCTTCCTGCGATCAATGCACTGGCTGCTGTCCGCCGTGCCTGCGGTTCTGCTGCTGTATCCGCCGCTTGCGGCGATGTACTTCGGATTGGGGCTCAACATGGGCAGTAAAGCGGATCCTCATTATTTGACATTGTTTAATATCGTGTTCTTCGGATCCGTGACATTGCTGGGCGTTATCCCGCTGGCTGCGCAAGTCGCCGAACGGGCCCGCTATTATAATGAAAAGCAATACGTCGAAGTCTCCCGCGTGATGGGCGGCTCCGTTCTCCACCGGGTGCTGCGGCATTTGCTGCCGAACATGAGATTGGAATTGCTGTTTATGTCGTTAAGCGAATTTGTCCATGTCATCTTCCTGATCGGGCAGCTGGCGGTTTTCAAAATCGTAGTCGGCGGCTCCGAAAAGATGGATTGGGACGATTTCGGGCTGGCTGTCAGCGTATCGTCGACAGGGGAGTGGGTATCGATGCTGTCGTACGGAATGGAGTATGTACGTTTATATCCGTGGATTCCGTTAACGACCGTCGCCTGCCTGTTCTTTCTCATCCTGTCGGTACAATTCTTTCTGAACCAGCTGAAAAAAAGGTATGGCGGCATAGCTGAAGCGAGATAACTTATGCCGATGAGGCGATAAAGGAGAGATACGAGATGTCCCGCTGCTACTTTTTCACCGGGTTCCCCGGTTTCATCGCTTCATCCTTGATCAGACAGATCATTCGGGACCATCACGCCGCAATCGGACATATTTATCTGCTTGTACTGCCTGATCTGCTCGAGAAAGCACGAGAAGAAGTTCAGAGAGTATCTGCTGAGGAAGGTCTGCCGTTCGAACGATTTTCACTGATATCCGGCGATATTACAAAGCCTGATTTAGACATACTGCCTGAGAGGAACGGTCTTTTACAGCATGAAGTTACGCATGTCTTCCATCTGGCCGCCGTTTATGATCTCGCTGTGCCCCGACAGATCGCGTTTAACGTTAATGTGAACGGAACTAGGAACGTAAACGACTGGGTTCAGGGGTTGCATAACATCGAAAGATATGTTTATTTCAGTACCGCGTATGTGTCCGGAACCCGTGAAGGACGGATTCTTGAATCCGAACTGGATAGGGATCAAAGCTTCAAAAATCACTATGAGAGCACCAAATTCGAAGCGGAGATGCTTGTGCGTCAGGTCATGGGCAAAGTGCCGACCACGATTATCCGTCCCGGCATTGTGAAAGGGAATTCGCAAACCGGGGAAACGATCAAGTTTGACGGCCCCTATTTCATTTTGAACGTGTTCGATAAAGTCCGGTTCCTGCCGTTAATCCCTTACTTGGGCGCAGGCGAAGCGGAAGGCAATTTCGTCCCGGTGGACTACGTATTAAGCGCAACGATCTATCTGGGACATGCTAATGCGGGAATCGGCAAGACGTATCACTTAACGGACCCGAAACCTTACCGCATGAAGGACGTGTATCGGTTCCTTCTCGCAGAATACCTGGGCAAGGAGCCGATCGGGACCATTCCGCTTGCTGCGGCCAAGGGTTTTCTTTCAATTCCCGCATTAAGAAAATGGCTGCGAATTGAAAAGGAATCGCTGGATTATCTCGCTTGCATGGCGGCCTACGACTGCACCCAAGCGCAGAACGACCTAAGGGGATCGGGAATCGTTTGTCCGGATTTTAAAGATACGGTAGGTTCGATGGTCCAATTCTATGAACGACACAAAAATGATACGAATAAGCAGCTTAGAATTTCGTGAATAAGGTTCAAGAGGGGACTGCGATGGAAACAGGCCGGCTGATTGACCGACAAAGAGCGTTCTTCGATACCGGCAAGACGAAGGATTTAGCTTTTCGAATAGAAGCACTTCAGAAGCTGAGAGCAGCGGTCAAGAATTGCGAAGAAGCGTTGATGCAAGCTTTGAAAGCTGATTTGAACAAATCGGAATTCGAAGCATACTCTACCGAAATCGGCATCGTTCTCGAAGAAATTCGATTTACACTCCGTCATTTACGTTCTTGGACGAAGCCGAAAAAAGTGAAAACGCCGGTTACGCATATCGGATCGACAGGTTGGGTTTACTCGGAGCCCTATGGTGTTGCGCTGATCGTCGCCCCGTGGAATTTTCCCTTTCAGCTCGCCGTAGCTCCGTTAATCGGGGCGATTGCCGCGGGGAATTGTGCCGTACTGAAGCCTTCGGAACTCACGCCGCGGACATCCGATCTTCTCGCAGAGCTGATCAAAGACAACTTCCCGGAGGAATACCTATCCGTTGTTCCCGGCGGAGTGGAGACGAGCCAGGCGCTTCTGCAAGAGAAATGGGATTACATCTTTTTTACGGGCAGCGTGCCGGTCGGCCAAATTGTAATGCAAGCGGCAGCGAAGAACTTAACTCCTGTGACCTTGGAATTGGGCGGCAAAAGCCCGTGTATCGTGCATGAGGATGCCAATGTTCATTTAGCGGCGAAGAGAATCGCTTGGGGAAAATTCATGAATGCGGGGCAAACCTGTATCGCTCCCGACTACTTGTATGTTCATGAGAGCATCAAGGCAACGTTACTTTCCCGCCTGGCCGAAGCCATTAAAGAATTGTACGGGGACAACCCGCTTAATGGAGACGAGTACACCCGAATCGTCAGCCAAAAACATTTTGACCGGTTAAGCGGTTTTCTCGAGGACGGAGTGACTTTAGCCGGTGGAGGGAGGAATGCGGACAAGTTGGCGATCGAACCGACAGTACTCACCGGCATAAGCTGGGACGATCCTGTGATGAAGGAAGAGATCTTCGGGCCCATTCTCCCTGTGCTCGAGTATAACGATCTGACCGATGCTATCGAAGGGATACGGAATCATCCGACACCGCTTGCGCTCTATATTTTCTCAGAAAGTGAAAGCATTCAACAAAGGGTAATGAACAGTGTTTCGTTCGGCGGAGGCTGCATTAACGACACGGTGTATCAGTTCACCTCGCCTTATCTTCCTTTCGGAGGAGTGGGCAGCAGCGGTGTGGGAGCTTACCATGGCAAAGGCAGCTTCGACACGTTTTCGCATAAGAAAAGCATCCTGAAACAAACGACGTTGTTCGATGTGCCTTTCAGATACCCTAATGTAAAGAATGGATTGAAGAAAATAAAATGGTTCTTGAGATGACGGGACATTGATTATTCATGGGGGTGGAAGGAATGAACTCAAAAGCGGGAATCAAAGCTTTGAAGCTGGATATGGATGCAGGCGGGCATCCGTTTGTCGTCCATGCCACGGTGATGTGGGACGATAACGATGTCATTCTGGTGGACACCGGCATACCCGGTCAGGTGGAAGTCATTCGCAATGCGCTGAAACGGGACAATATTCCTTTTGAAAATCTAACGAAAATTATGATCACTCACCAGGATCGGGATCATATCGGCAGTCTGCCTGCGTTGTTGGAAGCCGCTGAAGGACGGGTGAAGGTGCTCGCGCATGAGCTGGCAAAGCCTTACCTGTCAGGAGAAGTGCCGTTGATCAAAAGCGGAGCGTTCGCGCAGCCTTGTCATGTGGATGTGTCTCTTCAAGACGGGGATGTGCTTCCTTACTGCGGGGTATTCAGGTCATCTTCACGCCGGGGCATACTCCCGATCATATCTCCTTGTATCATCAATCAAGCAAAACGTTGATTGCGGGGGATGCGCTAACCTCGCATGAGGGTATAATTATGCCGCCCAGCCGGGATCACACGCCGGACATGGAATCTGCGCTCAAGTCGGTCGCTAAGTTGTTGGACGTAGAGATACACACTGTCATTACCTATCATGGAGGGGTGTGCACGGACGGGATCAAGGAACGGCTTGCCGAGATCGCGGGAAAGCAAGGAGGCGTATGAGGATGAAAGCTCTGATTGTGATCGATTATACGGTGGATTTTGTCGTGGGCAAGCTGCCGTGCGGAGAACCGGGAATCGCGATTGAAGACCGGATCAACGAAATCGCTCAAGGTTTTGCGGATCGCGGCGATTTTGTCGTAATGGCTGTGGATCTGCACGACGAGCAGGATCCTTATCATCCGGAAACGAAGCTTTTTCCTCCTCACAATATTCGCGGCACGCAAGGAAGACATTTGTACGGCAGGCTGAACGAATGGTACGAGCAGAATGAAGAAAGAGTCTATTGGATGGATAAAACGAGATACAGCGCCTTTTGCGGGACGGATTTGGAGCTGAAGCTGCGCGCCCGGGACATACAGGAGGTGCACCTGGTTGGCGTTTGCACCGATATCTGTGTGCTGCACACGGCAGTCGACGCTTATAACAAGGGATTTCGTATCTACGTTCATGAAGATGCTGTAGCTAGCTTTAACCCCCAAGGGCACGAATGGGCGCTGACTCACTTCGCTCAGTCGATGGGTGCGGAAGTGGTTCGCGGCTATTGATGGTTGAAATTTTCTGTGTTTACATACACAATAGATAAAAACTGATGCAGCATAGGAGAAAATACTGATGAAATATACGAGTACCCGCGGAAAAGTACCGGCATGCGGATTTATCGATACGTTCCTGATGGGACTTGGCGATGACGGCGGACTTATGATTCCGGCAACGATACCCGCAATATCCAGCCAGACGTTAGCCGAGTGGCAGCGCTTGTCCTTCCAGGATTTGATGCTGGCTGTATTCTCACTATATACGAACGATGAAATTCCGGCAGAAGATTTGAAGGATCTCGTGTATACAAGCTATGCCGGTTTCCGCAGCCCGGAAGTTTTGCCACTTACGAAATTGAATGATTCACTCTATATCCTCGAACTCTTTCATGGGCCGACTTTTGCGTTCAAAGACGTTGCGCTGCAGCTGATGGGCAACTTGTACGCGTATGTAGCGAAAAAACAAAATAAAGTCATTAACATACTCGGCGCGACTTCCGGGGATACCGGCGCGGCCGCGATCAGCGGTGTCCGGGGCAAGGAAGGCATTCAAATCTGTATTTTGCATCCGCATGAGAAAGTGAGCCGCGTTCAAGAGCTTCAGATGACGACGGTTCAGGATGACAACGTGCTTAATTTGTCGGTAAAAGGTAATTTTGACGATTGCCAGGGGATCATCAAGGAGCTGTTCGCAGACCTTGAATTCAAAAACAAGTACCATTTGCGGGCTATCAATTCTATCAACTTCGTCCGTATTTTGGCGCAATCGGTATACTACTTCTACGCATACTTGCAGCTGCCAGAGGGTGTCCGCGCCGGCGGCGTGAACTTCAGCATTCCGACCGGTAATTTCGGCAATATCTTCTCGGGTTACTTGGCCAAACGTATGGGTCTGCCGATCAATAAGCTCATTCTTGCTACTAATGAAAACAACATTCTGCAGCGGTTCGTGCATGACGGGATCTATATGCCGGACAAATTTCACAGCACGTATAGCCCTTCCATGGATATTCAAATTGCGAGCAATTTTGAGCGTTATTTGTATTATCTTTGCGATGAGGATGCCAATGAAGTCGCCGAGAGAATGGAACGCTTCAAGGCTGAAGGCAGGCTGGAATTTAACGAGGCGGAGCGGGAAAAGATCTTGTCCGATTTCGGCGCGCACAGTGTGAACGGGGCGGAATGCCTGAACACGATTCAGGCGTACAAGGATCGTTACGATTATTTGCTTGATCCTCATACAGCCTGTGGAATCGCCGCGGCCGAAGCCGACAGAAAGGATAAGCTGACTGTGTCTTTGGCCACCGCTCATCCGGCAAAGTTCGATGAGGCGATCCGCTTGTGCGGAATTAAGCAGTCGTTCCCCGAGGCAGTGCGGGAACTGTTTGACAAGCCGCAGCGTCAAGTTGTTCTAGACAATAACAAAGAGGATATCGTGGAGCAATTGGTGAGGTTTTATCCGGCCGATTGACAGACTGCATTCCTGTTAGGCCCTTGATTCAATCAAGGGTCTTTCTCATGTATAAAAAGGTTTTGAATGGGGCTACCCTAATCTTTGGTAACAAAAAGATAAGAGGAGTGACTCCCATGCCTTACGGTGCCCACGAAGCGATGGAAACAAACGAGATTTTACTGGAAAAAATCAATATGATTACCCATTTCAATCTTTACGCAAGAGAGACGAACAACCCGCAGCTTCAAGATATGATCTCCCGGCATCTGGATGAGGAGATCGCAGGCTATAACGAGATTGTGCGTTATACGCACGATTACACCTTTTCGCCTGTGCCTCCGAATACGGATATCAGCGGTGTCACGCCGCAATCCATCCAATACGGTCTGAACAATCCGCCGCAGATGGCGCCGCAATCCGGTACCACAATAAGCGACCGGGAAATTGCGATCGGCATGCTGTGCTGTCATAAGAATGCAGCCCGCAACGCAATTTGGGCCAGCTTGGAATGTGCGGATCCCAATCTGCGGCAGCTGCTTATGAATAGCTCCGCTAACTGTGTGCGGCAGGCGTACGAAGTTTTCTTGTTCATGAACGAACAGGGCCTGTATCAAGTGCCGACACTGAACGATCATACGGCCAAAACATTCCTGCACCGTTATCAGCCGTCGGACGGCAACGGCCAATTCGCCGGACAATCCGCAATGAATTCCGATAATGGAGCCAGCAATTGGGGCAGCGCAGCTCAATTCGGTCAATCAGACGGCGGTATGGCCGGACAGTTCGGCCGGCAAGGCGCAGGTTACGCCGGTGGTCAATTCGGCCAACAAGGCGCAGGCTTCGGCATGCAGAATGCCGGGTACGGCCAGCAAAGTGCCGGTTACGGGCAGCAGAATGCCGGGTTCGGCCAGCAAAATATCGGATACGGGGCGCAAAGTGGAGGGTACGCAGGACAGTTCGGCGGTCAGCAAAATGCCGGGTTCGGCGCACAAAGAGGCATGGGCGCTCAATTCAGTCAACAGGGCGTCAATTATGCCGCGCAATTCGGGCAGCCGACCGTCGGGTACGGCGGACCGTTCGGTCAGACAAGCAGACCTTATCCCGGGCAAATGGGACCGCAAGCCGGCGGGTTTTCCGGGCAGTTCGGACAGCAGGGTGCAGGTTCCGCGGGGCAGTTCGGACAACAGGGTGCAGGTTCTGCCGGCCAATCAGGTCAGCAGAATGCCGGCAGAAGCATGGGTGCAAACTCATCGTACGGTACGCAGAGCTTTGCTTCCGGCAGCCCCGCAGCAGCTCGCGGAAACGGTGCCGCAGGCGGGAACACGGGCGTCTATAGCGACACTGGAGCTGCTTCTAACACGCCAGGCTTCGCCGCCGCTGCCCAAACGGGCGATAACGGAGGAACTGCTTCTTCCGCGCAGAATTGGACAGATGAGACGTCCAACTCGGGCAGCAACGACAATAATGGCGGCTCTATGCCACAGTAGCGTAAACGGCGCACCACCCCTCTTCTAGTATGCCGAAGAGGGTGGTGTTTTTCATTCCATGATATGATCGATTTTTCTCGTTTTCACGATGTCCATGACGAGCTTTCCTAAATCGTCGTACGTCATGGCTCGGAGCTTTTCCGTCAAACGATCCGGCAGTGTATCCTGTCCGGCAACTTCTTTAATGACATCGATAACTATATTTACTCTGGACTCAAGCTGGCCATTTGTAATTACCCTCATTAATTGACTCCCCTCTATAACTTGAACAGATGATTTCCGATCCGTTTTGTGGTCTTACGTGTCTTGAACCAATCCGATTTCGAGATGCTAGGGTTGTAATAAAACAACGCTGCTGCCGTAGTCCCAGCCTTTAACGGCGGCCTTGGCGGCCTTCCAAGCAGTTCTGCTGGGCTTTAGCTTATATTGTCCGTCGTCTACAGCTGAGAAAGCCCTTGGCTCCATAATGACGCCTTTAATCGTTTTCGGGAACTTTGGGGACTGCAAACGGTTCATTACCACGGCCCCTACCGCGACTTGGCCTTTGAAGGCTTCGCCCCTGGCCTCGGCATAGATAACACGTGCCAGCATCGCCAGTTCTTTTGATTGACAGAAAGTTTTTTAAGTTTCGCCCATGTGCGGGGACCCGCAATTCCATCGGCCGGAAGCCCGTGGTGGCGCTGGAATTTCTGAACGGATCTCCGGGTTACTTTGCCATAGTTTTTCGTCAACTTTACGTTGAAATAGCCGAGCATGTGAAGCCGGAATTGAAGTTCCTGAGTGGCCCAGCTTTTGCTGCCCAGCTTTAGAACAGGTGGAGCCTTAGCATCAGCCGAATGGTTTCCGACGCTTACTGCGAGTACGATACCTAGTGTAATTAGAGTAAGAAGCCTGTACATGATCTTTAAACCCCTCCGCCGATGGATATTTGTGGCTTTACAACCCGTTCGATTCTAGCACAGCCCTCTGCGACTTTTGAATATTCCTTATAACATTGTAATGTTGTTCACCTTTTTCTAATGTAATGACATGCAGGTGCTTTTGGTCGGCAGGTATTTGTTGCTTTACAGCATTCGTGTAAATGGAAGAATTTGTGGGTTGAATGAGGTGATGTATCGCGGTATGATATAACTCCTGCCGCTGACACGGCGGGGCGCGTTAAGTACCTGAGATCAAACATTTCAATGGAACTCATGGGAATGGAAAATATTGAGGGTTGAACGAGATGGCAATACGCGATATGATATAACTCCTGCCGCGGAAACGAGGCAGTCAAGCAAAGCAACATTGTTCTTTGAAAACTGAACATCGAGCGTAACACGGTTCCTGTCGTCCTTTGGGACGATAGACAACGATTTACTTTTTTAAGTCAGCATTTTGAGCCTTCATGGCTCTCTATTATGGAGAGTTTGATCCTGGCTCAGGACGAACGCTGGCGGCGTGCCTAATACATGCAAGTCGAGCGGAGTTGATGAGAAGCTTGCTTCTCTGATACTTAGCGGCGGACGGGTGAGTAACACGTAGGCAACCTGCCCACAAGATCGGGATAACATTCGGAAACGAATGCTAAGACCGGATAAACAGTCCTCTCGCATGGGAGGGTTGGGAAAGACGGAGCAATCTGTCACTTGCGGATGGGCCTGCGGCGCATTAGCTAGTTGGTGAGGTAACGGCCCACCAAGGCGACGATGCGTAGCCGACC